>NZ_FPAZ01000003.1:136427-328518 GCF_900116435.1 Pseudoalteromonas lipolytica
TACACTTGGCACGATTTCAAATCGAGGTAGGAATGGCGTGAGCCACGTAGAAGTTGCTATTCAGCGTTAAAACGCCTCCTACACTCGGCACGATTCCAAATCGAGGTAGGAATGGCGTGAGCCATGAATGCAGCATTCGCTAATGCACTTTGGTATTAAGAAAGCGCGCAATCTTGGCCCATCAAGGCTAAGTAACAGCACAAGCCTCATCTGAGCGACACTTCGACTCTATCACCGTGACTGGGGGATGTTGAAGTGACAATAAAATGAAGCGCTTCAGAGCCTTGATTACTTAATTGATGAACTTTGCCTGCGCTGAGATGTAAACCATTGGTATTTTTAAACGACAAAAAAGGCGCCATAAGGCGCCTCTTCATTTAGCTAACTAATAGCTTACTCTGAAGGTTGAGCAGCTTTAGGTACTTTTACATCAGCTTGCGCTTTGAGTGCAGCAATAAATACCATATAGTTTTTATTTACTTGCGCCATTGTGATGTTTTGTTTTTGTTGCTCATTAATATCACTGCTTTGAGCTTCATTCACCGCTTTAAGCGCAACAATCGCAGAGTCACCATTATTTAAATCAACAACATCTGTCACGGGTGCACCTTGTGGGTGTGCCATTCTAAATGCCTGTTGAACAATAGCGGGTGAAACGGTGTACGCTTGACGTGCTAACGCCGCTTCTTGGCGAACTTCTAAGCCTTCAGCTGCCGCAATATCGTTTAAGCTTTTACCTGCTTCAATATCTGCATACAGAGTGCGTGCTTTATCTTTAGCAAGTTCAGATGCTTTCTGCGCAACTAACGTCGCTTTGATTTGCTCTGAAACATCTGCAAGTGGCTTCGTCGTTGCTGGTTTGTGATCATTCACTCGAACAACAACAGCATGCTCATCACCCACTTCAATCACTTCTGAGTTCATGCGATCTTCTAACACTTCTGGAGAGAAAATTGCCGCAATAACTTGTGGGTTATTAAGTGGCTCTGGTAATGCGTTACGCGTTACTAGCTCTGTTTTTTGAACTTCAACACCTGCCGCTTCTGCTGCATCGTTTAATGTGTCAGAGATTTCAAACGCTAATTCACCCATTTCTGTTTGCTTCTCATAGAAAGCATTCACTTTCTTAGAACGCTCCAGCTCAGCACGTAACTCGCCTTTTACGTCAGCATAAGGTTTTACTTGCTGTGTTTGAATATCTGTCAGTTTGATGATGTGATAACCAAACTCAGATTCTACAACATCAGAAATGTCACCTTTGTTTGCAAGTGCATATGTTGCCTCTTCAAACGCAGGGTCCATCATGTCGCGTTCTATCCAATCAAGATCACCGCCCATCTCAGCACTCACGACATCGTCTGATGACGACTCAGCAAGCTGCGCAAAGTCTGCACCATTTTTAAGTTGTGCAAGTAACTCTTCTGCTTTCGCTTTTGCAGCATCATCGTCTTCACTATTATCAATTAAGATATGTGAAACACGGCGTTTTTCTGGCTCAATATATTGCGCGCTATTTTGATCGTAATACGCTTTTACATCTTCTTCTGACACGCTTGAATCTAGGCTCAGATTCGCCGCATTTAAATCAATGTAGCTCACTGATACTTGCTCAGGTGCTAAAAACTGCGGTTGATTTAGGTCATAGTAATCAGCAATTTCTTGTTCACTTACTTCAACGCCTTCTTGTAACGACTCTTTAGTAACAACAAGGTAATCGATACTACGCGTTTGTTGTTGAAGTGCAACACTATTGTTTAATTCGTTTTCTAATACGAAATCAGTTCCTGCAACAGCACCCACAAGTTGGCTACGCGTCATATCTTCACGTAGATACTCTCTAAAAGTATCTGGTTGAAAGTTCATTTGACGAAGTACTTGTAGATAGCGGTCGTTATTAAACTGGCCACCCACTTGAAAGTAAGGCATTTCTAAAATAGCTTTACGAACACTTTCGTCACTAACACGAAGACCTAATTCTGCCGCTAGTTGAGTTTGCAATTCTTGTTGTACTAAACGGTCAATTACGCCTTGGCGGATTTGTGCCATGTAATTTGGATCGGCTGCGATTTGCGCAAAATATTCACCAAATTGTTGCTCTAAACGATTACGCTCATTTTGATAAGCACGGCTGAATTCGGTTTGGCTAATTTTAACTCCATTTACTTCTGCAACGGGTTGCTCTGTGGTTTGTCCTAAATAACCACCGATCCCAGCTAAAGCAAAAGATAAAATCACCGCGCCTAAAATAATTTTGGCTGCAGGTCCCTGCGAACCTTCTCTGATTTTCTCAAGCATTTATCTATCTCTATTCTGATCAGGTACAAATTAACCCTGCTCATGTAAAAAAAGCGTATCTTACCAGATACGCTTTTTCACTTGAAGTAACTGGTGCTAAGTTACCTAATTCAATTTAAGTGTGATTAGGTATCTCTCACCTTACTAATCTTTTGCTGATTAGTTTACTGCGTCTTTCAGCGCTTTACCTGCTTTGAAAGAAGGAATGTTTGCTGCTGCAATCTGGATAGCTTCACCAGTTTGTGGGTTACGACCTGAACGCGCTGCACGCTCACGTACTGAGAAAGTACCAAAGCCAACTAGCGCCACTGAATCGCCATCTTTAAGAGCGCCTGAAACAGCCTCGATGAATGAATCTAGTGCACGACCAGCAGCCGCTTTAGAAATGTCAGCATCAGCTGCGATTTGATCGATTAATTGAGATTTATTCACAATATCATCCTCTTTCATTGTTATTATCAAGAGCGATTGTTTTTTTAATTAACATCACTGTTTTGAAAATTTATGAGCAAGTTAAGTTTATGCTCAGGTTATTATATTTTTCTCAACCCTAGGCCACATAAGGCCTAGGCTTGAAAACTAGTGCTTAACTTATCATACCCTTTGTATTTGAAAAGCCCCTAAAAGCACTTTTTTGCTGTTTTTTACTGGTTTTTTTCAGTTTCGACTGAAAAACTCTCTACTGGGTGCTTCAAAGCTATCTTTAAAACGTCATCAATCCATGTAACTGGGTGAATTTCAAGACCCTCTAAAACGTTATCAGGGATCTCTTTTAAGTCACGTTCGTTAATTTTTGGAATAATAACGGTTTTAATACCGCCACGGTGGGCTGCTAAAAGTTTCTCTTTTAAGCCACCTATTGGAAGTACTTCACCACGTAAAGTGATTTCACCCGTCATGGCAACATCAGAACGTACCGGGTTACCCGTTAAGCTCGATACTAAACCTGTCACCATGGCAATACCCGCACTTGGGCCATCTTTGGGTGTTGCACCTTCAGGCACGTGGACATGTATGTCACGTTTTTCGTAAAAGTCACTATTGATACGCAATTTATCCGCGCGATTACGCACCACAGTCATTGCTGCTTGAATTGACTCTTGCATCACATCGCCCAGCGATCCCGTGTACGTTAGTTTGCCTTTACCAGGCACTGCGGCTGACTCAATCGTTAATAAGTCTCCGCCTACTTCAGTCCACGCTAAACCCGTTACTTGGCCTATACGATCGCCATCTTCTGCTTTACCGTAATCAAAGCGCTGCACACCTAAGAATTCTTCTAGGTTGTCTTCGTCAATGGTGACTTTCTTAATGTCTTTATTAAGCAAAATATTTTTCACTGCTTTACGACACAGCTTAGACACTTCACGTTCAAGATTACGCACACCAGCTTCGCGGGTGTAGTAGCGAATAATGCCAATGATGGCGCTATCTTCAATCTCAACTTCGCTATCTTTAAGACCATTACGCTTAACTTGCTTTGGAATTAAATGCTGCTTGGCAATATTTAGCTTCTCATCTTCGGTGTAGCCCGATAAACGAATTACTTCCATACGGTCTAATAATGGACCCGGAATATTAAAGCTATTTGATGTAGCAACAAACATTACATCAGATAAATCGTAATCGACTTCTAAATAGTGATCAGCAAAATGGCTGTTTTGTTCTGGGTCTAATACCTCAAGCAATGCTGAAGCTGGGTCACCACGCATATCAGAAGACATCTTGTCGATTTCGTCTAATAAGAACAGTGGGTTTTTAACCCCAACTTTGGTCATGTTCTGAATCAACTTACCTGGCATTGAACCAATGTAAGTACGACGATGACCACGTATTTCAGCTTCATCGCGTACGCCACCTAAAGCCATACGAACATATTTACGACCCGTAGAGCGCGCAATAGACTGTCCTAGTGATGTTTTACCCACACCCGGTGGACCGACGAGGCACAAAATTGGGCCTTTTAATTTATTAGTACGCTGTTGTACTGCAAGATACTCAATAATACGTTCTTTGACTTTGTCTAAACCGTAATGGTCGGTATCAAGAATTTTTTGCGCACCCGCTAAGTCTTTTTTCACTTTAGAGCGTTTTTTCCATGGCACATTGATAAGCGTATCAATATATGAACGAACCACGGTGGCTTCTGCCGACATAGGCGACATCATTTTCAGCTTCGCAAGTTCAGCACTTGCTTTCTCTTGCGCTTCTTTTGGCATGCCCGATTCTTCGATACGCTTTTTAATTGCTTCGAATTCATCTGGTACATCATCCAGCTCGCCAAGCTCTTTTTGAATCGCTTTCATTTGCTCGTTGAGGTAGTACTCACGCTGCGATTTTTCCATCTGCTTTTTAACGCGAGTACGAATTTTCTTCTCAACTTGCAGTAAGTCTATCTCACCTTCCATCAAGGCCATTAAGTACTCAAGACGTTCTGTTACATTAGAAATCTCAAGTACTTTTTGTTTTTCTGGCACTTTAAGTGGCATATGCGCTGCCATCGTATCTGCTAAACGTGCAGCCTCATCGATTCCCGACACAGAAGTTAGTACTTCAGGTGGGATTTTCTTATTGAGTTTCACATAGCCTTCAAATTGGCTAATAGCGCTACGAATAAAGATATCTTGCTCTTGCTCATCAATGTGGCTTGATTCAATGAACTGCGCCTCAGCAACGAAGAAATCATCGTTATCTAAAAACGTTTCGACGCTCGCACGCTGCGTGCCTTCTACAAGCACTTTAACGGTGCCATCAGGTAGCTTTAATAACTGAAGTACTGTGGCTATGGTACCAACACGGTAGATATCATCTTGTTGCGGATCATCAACAGAGGCGTCTTTTTGCGCCACTAGGAAAATTTGTTTGTCTTTGTCCATCGCCGCTTCTAAGCATTTTATTGATTTTTCACGACCAACAAATAGCGGGATCACCATGTGCGGGTATACCACTACATCGCGCAGTGCCAACACGGGGATTTCAACTCGATCTGTTCTCTCAAGCGTCATTATATTCTCTTCGCACTTCATTTATTTTAAAGATTACTCAAGTATATGGGGATATGTAAGGGAAAGTTCAACATATTTATAAAAAAAGGAGCCATTGGCTCCTTTTTTATGTTTAACTGCTTAAATTTTGAACTATTTCAAATTTATTCAGATGCCGCTTTGTCTTGATTACCACTTTGGTAAATCAAAATTGGGTCTGACTCACCTTTAATAACCGTTTCGTCAATTACCACTTTGCTTACATCATCCATCGAAGGAAGTTCATACATGGTATCAAGTAATACACCTTCTACGATTGAACGTAAGCCACGTGCACCTGTTTTACGCTCCATTGCTTTGTGCGCAATCGCTGATAAAGCATCTTCACGGAACTCAAGCTCAACATCTTCCATTGCGAACAATGCAGAGAACTGTTTAGTTAAAGCATTTTTAGGTTCGCTTAGAATTTGAATCAGTGCGGCTTCATCCAGCTCTGTTAACGTTGCAACAACCGGTAGACGACCAATGAACTCAGGAATTAAACCGTACTTCACCAGATCTTCAGGCTCAACATCTTTAAATGTCTCACTTAAGCTGCGGCTGCCAGATGATTGTTTAACTTCAGCACCAAAGCCAATACCCGTATTTTTGTGACTACGCTGCTCAATCACTTTATCTAGGCCTGCGAATGCACCCCCACAGATAAATAAGATTTTCGACGTATCAACTTGTAAAAACTCTTGCTGCGGATGCTTACGACCGCCTTGCGGTGGTACAGAGGCAACCGTGCCTTCAATCAGTTTTAAAAGTGCTTGTTGCACACCTTCGCCTGATACATCGCGGGTGATTGATGGGTTGTCTGATTTACGAGAAATCTTGTCAATTTCATCAATATAAACAATACCACGTTGCGCTTTTTCGACGTCGTAATCACATTTTTGCAGTAATTTTTGAATAATATTTTCGACGTCTTCACCCACATAACCGGCTTCGGTTAGTGTTGTGGCATCAGCCATAGTGAATGGCACATCAAGTAAACGAGCCATCGTTTCTGCAAGTAATGTTTTACCACTACCTGTTGGACCAATTAACAAGATATTACTTTTACCAAGTTCAATATCAGCGTTGATGGTTTGATTACGAAGACGTTTATAGTGATTGTATACCGCAACCGACAGTACTTTTTTCGCGTGGTCTTGGCCAATCACATAATCATCTAAGTGATTACGAATTTCTTTCGGCACAGGCAGTTTATCAGACGCGCTATGTTTCGGCGCAATGTCTTTGATCTCTTCCCTGATTATATCGTTACACAGCTCAACACATTCATCACAAATGTATACTGAAGGGCCTGCAATTAATTTGCGAACTTCATGCTGGCTTTTGCCACAAAAAGAGCAGTATAACAATTTATTACTTTTGTCGCCGTCTGTAGGAGTGTCAGACATTCAGCTACCTCATTTTTTACGTTGGCAGCAGCACGCAACTGCTGCTAATTCACTATGGTTAACTATATCAAAGAATATAAGTTTTCGCATAGTAAAGGGTGATAGCTAATAATACGATATCATTAGCTATTCAGATTACTTTGTTTCGCGACTAGAAAATACTGAATCAACGAGACCGTATTCAACCGCTTCGCTTGCACTCATAAAGTTGTCACGGTCGGTATCGCGTGATACCACGTCTAACGGCTGACCCGTATGCTCAGCCATCAAGCGATTTAGCTTATCTTTAATTGATAAAATTTCACGAGCATGAATTTCGAAATCAGACGCCTGACCTTGGAAACCACCAAGTGGTTGGTGAATCATCACACGCGAGTTAGGTAAACAAAAACGTTTGCCTTTAGCGCCACCTGATAGCAAGAAGGCTCCCATGCTCGCCGCTTGACCAACACAAATAGTACTGACATCTGGCTTAATGAAATTCATTGTATCGTAAATCGCCATGCCTGCAGTGACCGAGCCACCTGGCGAGTTGATATAAAGATAAATATCTTTTTCTGGATTTTCTGACTCTAAAAACAGCATTTGCGCAAGAATCAAGTTTGCCATGTTATCTTCAACTTGGCCTGTTAAGAAAATAATGCGCTCTTTTAAAAGACGTGAGTAAATATCATATGAGCGCTCACCCTTTGCTGTTTGCTCAACAACCATAGGGACTAATGCGTTTAGAGGGTCTATCATACCGCTGTTCATTCTTATTTAATTCCTTATCCGCTGCGACTCATCCTTACTATAAGGAAAGCACATTTATACTAATGTTAATTTACGCGTATTTTCAATCTATTTAAGTATATGCGAACACAAAGATGTATTTTCAATCCTTTATGTTTAATGTTGCGCATTAACATAAGTATTGTTGGTTTTGGTGAAACTGGCCACCACAAACTAAAATGGCCCGAGTACGCTGTATAAATACAGTGTAACACGAGCCATTTAATCGCTAGCGAGAGCTTAAGTCAATGACTTATTAAGCACCTTGCTGTGGATTCATGATGTCGTCGAATGCTTTTTCAACGTCAGTCACGTTTGCTTTAGCTAGGATAGCTTCAACTGCTTGCTCTTCCATCGCTACGTTGCGCATTTGCTGCATTAGTTGATCATTTGCTTTGTAGTATTCTACTACTTCAGTTGGATCTTCGTATGCAGAAGCTACTGTTGCAATTAACTCTTCAACTTTTGCGTCATCAACTTTAAGCTCGTTCGCTTTAATCACTTCACCTAGTAATAGGCCAGTTTTAACGCGAGTTACAGCTTGCTCATGGAATAACTCAGCTGGAAGCTCAGGCATGTTTTGAGCGTTGCCGCCAAAACGTTGTGCCGCTTGTTGACGTAGAGCATCAATTTCTTGATCTACTAGTGCTTTTGGCACGTCGATTTCGTTGTTCGCTAAAAGACCTTTGATAGCTTGGTCTTTCACGTTAGCTTTAACCGCTTGGTCAAGCTCACGTGACATGTTTTTCTTAACTTCTTCTTTCAGTGCATCAACGCCGCCTTCAGCAACACCGAATTTAGTTGCGAACTCTTCGTTAAGCTCAGGAAGCTCTTGAGTTTCAACTTTCTTCACAGTAATAGTGAAAGAAGCCGCTTTACCTTTTAGGTTTTCAGCGTGATATTCTTCAGGGAATGTTACTTCAGCAACAACTTCTTCGCCCGCTTTTTTGCCAACGATGTTGTCTTCGAAACCTGGGATCATACGACCTTGACCAAGTTCTAGAGGGAAGTCTTCAGCTTTACCGCCTTCAAACTCTTCACCATCGATAGAACCAACGAAGTCGATAGTTACACGATCTTTTTCACCTGCAGCAGCGTCAACTTCAGTCCACGATGCGTGTTGCTTACGTAACGTTTCTAGCATGTTAGCTAGGTCTTCGTCAGTAACAGAAACAGCTGGTTTTTCAACGTTAATTTTATCTAGACCTTGAATTTCAACTTCAGGGTACACTTCAAACGTTGCATCGAATTCTAAATCTTTACCTGCTTCTAACGCTTTTGGTGCGAAAGTTGGTGCACCCGCTGGGTTGATTTTTTCAGAAACGATTGCTTCGATGTAGTTGCGTTGCATTAATTCGCCCGCAACTTCTTGACGTACTGCAGCACCGTAACGTTTGTTGATGATAGACGCTGGAACTTTACCAGGACGGAAACCATCGATACGCTGGGTTTTAGACAGTTGTTGTAAGCGTTTTTTTACTTCAGTCTCAACGTTCTCTGCAGGAACGGTGATGGTCAGACGGCGCTCAAGGCCTTGAGTCGTCTCAACAGAAACTTGCATGATTTACCTCAATCTTCAATTTTGGCGACTGTTCGCCTTCCTTACAAACAAGGTGATCTCCATGAGTGATAGCAAGTTTTAACGCTGAAAAATTCAACTTAAAACGACGCATTGTAACCATGAGATACCATTGCTGCTCTGCCCCTATGGGCACTATGTTAAACAATAGACGCGGCATTATAACCTAATATTTTTGATAGTCGAGTCTAGGGGGCAATTATTTGGTCTATATAGCGGCAATCAGCGTTTAAACGAACAAAAAACGAACGTAAAATTATCAGCAAAGTAAGGTGATTAATTAAATCAGAATGTTTAAAAAGGGAATGACTAAACGGTATTAATTTAGCGCATGAAACGCTCAGATTACCAAGATGAATATACTAGTAGAAAGTGGTCGGCGATGCAGGATTTGAACCTGCGACCCCTTGGACCCAAACCAAGTGCGCTACCAAACTGCGCTAATCGCCGATATAAAGAGAAGTTTTAAAAATACAACCACAGTGAAAGTGGTCGGCGATGCAGGATTTGAACCTGCGACCCCTTGGACCCAAACCAAGTGCGCTACCAAACTGCGCTAATCGCCGATACTGTGTGTAAATTGGGGTGACTGATGGGGCTCGAACCCACGACAACCGGAATCACAATCCGGGGCTCTACCAACTGAGCTACAATCACCACGGCATTTACATATTTTCAAATGGCGCACCCGGAAGGATTCGAACCTTCGACCAACGCCTTAGAAGGGCGTTGCTCTATCCAGCTGAGCTACGGGCGCATCGAAAACTTCAAAAGTTTGCCTGTAAGCAACCGCTTCTTGAAGAAGAAGTGGTCGGCGATGCAGGATTTGAACCTGCGACCCCTTGGACCCAAACCAAGTGCGCTACCAAACTGCGCTAATCGCCGATGCTTACTATTGTTTGCGAGTGACCTCGTTAACAACGGGGTGCATAATAGTGATTTGGCCGAGTCAGGTCAAACATTTTTTTAAGAAAATAATTCAATCGGTCACTTTTAGTTCATAATGGTTAAATATTGCAAATATAAGCTAAAATTTGAACTCTTTTTTATAAATAGACGCTTTATATCATATTGCATCTTGGCGCTATGCAGCTTTTCTGCGAAAATACGCAGCATAATAAAATATGATCAAACAAACGTGTTTGTTATATCCATGCCCCTTATTCGGATGATCATATTTTGATGTATCAGTATCAAGTTAACTAACCCCAATGAAAGGTCACCCATGACGGCAAACATCATCGATGGTAAGGCAATAGCTAAACAAGTACGCAGTAATGTGGCAGAACGAGTTGCAGCGCGTGTTGCAAACGGTTTACGTGCTCCAGGACTCGCAGTCGTGTTAGTTGGTCAAGATCCAGCAAGCCAAGTATATGTAGGTTCAAAACGCAAAGCCTGTGAAGAAGTCGGCTTTGTTTCTAAATCTTACGATTTACCTGGCGACACGACAGAGCAAGACTTACTCGCATTAATTGATCAACTTAATGAAGACAAAGAAGTAGACGGCATTTTAGTTCAACTTCCTTTGCCGCAAGGTCTTGATGCAGAGAAGATTCTTGAACGTATTACCCCTCATAAAGATGTTGATGGTTTCCATCCTTATAACATTGGCCGTTTAGCACAGCGTATGCCAGCACTTCGCCCCTGTACACCTAAAGGGATTATTACCCTACTCGACTCTACGGGTGTGCGTTATAAAGGCATGCATGCGGTTGTGGTTGGTGCATCGAACATTGTTGGTCGTCCTATGTCACTTGAGTTACTGCTTGCCGGTTGTACAACAACGGTGTGTCATAAATTCACGCAAGATTTAGAAACTCATGTGCGTCGTGCAGACTTATTGGTGGTGGCTGTAGGTAAACCAGAATTTATTCCTGGTGACTGGGTTAAAGAAGGCGCTATCGTCATTGATGTAGGTATTAACCGCCTTGAATCTGGCAAACTTGTGGGTGATGTTCAATATGATATTGCCGAACAAAAAGCGCACTTCATCACGCCTGTGCCAGGTGGTGTCGGCCCGATGACTGTTGCAAGCCTCATTGAGAACACCCTTGAAGCATGTGAAAAATATCACAGCTAATAATGATTGATTGTAAAAAGGGTTGCCACATGGCAACCCTTTTTTATTGTGAAACGAATACGTTTACACGCGTTTAAGTTTTAGCATTTGCGGCAACACCGAAAAAATAATCATCGTAAACATAATCAGATACTGCCATGGTTGGTATTGCTCATTTAATAAAATAATTGCACAGATGATCCCTGCAATTGGATTCGCAATCGTGCCAAACGAAAATTCAGCCACACTCATACGCCCAAGTAACCATACATATAAAATATAGGCAATCGCTGTATTGGGCACAATAAGCCAAAATAATGCACTGTATTGTAGCGTTGAAATAGGCTCAAAAACGCTGTGGTAATTTGTTGGATTAATGAAGCTGCCGTCTATGACCGCAGCGAGTAATAAAATAGTACCGCCAATAATTAACTGCCATGTAAGCACCACCCACCAATGAATACTGACTGATAAGGTTTGTACAAGGGTACTGCCAATCACAATCGTCAGTAATGCCCCCAATAAAGCACCGACACCCAGTGCATTTAAAGCGACATAAGCGGGGTCGAACAATAACCATGCAAGCACGACTAATACGGCTGCACTAATAGCTTGAGGCTTTGCAGGTCGCTGTCCTTTTGCTATCCATGCATATAAAAGTGCGACCACGGGGACCGACACCATGCCAACACCTGCAATTGCTGCAGGAAGATTAATCGCCATAATAAAGATAAACGCAAAAAACAGGGCGATGTTTATAGCGCCTAAAACGAGTAAGCTGGGCCATTGACGCGCGCGAGGAAAGCTTGGTTTTATTAATAATAAAAGTAACCCTGCGGGTAATGCGCGTAACGCACCTAATAATAACGGCGGCCAATCAGGGGTCGCATATTTTGTCACCGCATAAGTTGTACCCCATAAAAAAGCGGGGATCATGGCAAGAAAAATATTCAATGTAAGTCCTTGTAAATGCACAATAGCGATAAAATAAAACCTCAACCTTTATTGAGGTCAATACTTAAAAATAAAAAACTAAAAACAAAAAAGGCTGCCAATATGGCAACCTTTTGTCGGTTTCAATTTTAGCTTAGTGTTTACGCTTTACGCCACGTTGTTTTTCCAGCAGAGTCTTCAAGCACCACACCTAACGCATTTAGCGCATCACGTGCTTCATCAGCAGCGGCCCAATCTTTGTTAGCGCGGGCTTCATTACGTTGTATGATTAAGGCCTCAATCTGTGCTACTTCGTCATCGTCTTGACCGCCTTGTAGGAAGGCTTCTGGGTCTTGCTGCGCAACACCTAATACTTCGGCAATACTACGAAGCACAAAAGCTAATTTTCCAGCTTGCTCTGCATCGCTGTCTTTCACACGGTTAAGCTCTTTTGCTAATTCAAATAACACAGGTAAAGCTTCAGGTGTATTGAAGTCATCGTCCATTGCTTTTCTGAATTTTGTAACGTATTCATTGTCGGCTAATTCACACTCAACAGGTGTTACACCGCGTAATGCCGTGTAAATGCGCTCTAATGAAGAACGTGCTTGCTCAAGGTTCTCTTGCGAGTAATTAAGTTGGCTGCGGTAATGACCCGAAATTAAGAAATAACGAACCGACTCAGCATCGTACTCTGTTAGTACGTCACGTACGGTAAAGAAGTTGTTCAATGACTTAGACATCTTCTCTTTATTTACCTGCACCATGCCTGTATGGATCCAGGTATTTACGTACTTACCGTTGTTTGCACAGCATGATTGAGCAATTTCGTTTTCGTGGTGAGGGAACTGTAAATCTGATCCTCCCCCATGAATATCAAAATGCTCACCTAAATGTTTAGAGCTCATTGCCGAACACTCAATATGCCAACCAGGACGACCCTCACCCCATGGCGATGACCACGAAGGCTCACCTGGCTTGGCTCTTTTCCAAAGTACGAAATCAAGCGGATCTTGCTTATCTTGCGCAACTTCAACACGCGAACCCGCTTGCAACATAGTTAAGTCTTGCTGTGAAAGTGCGCCGTATTGCTCAAATGTTGATACATCAAACAATACATCGCCGTCAGCTGCTACGTAAGCATGACCTTTCGCTATTAAACGCTCAACCATGGCGATGATTTCATCCATGTGGTTGGTTACCGTTGGCTCAACATCAGGACGAAGCATGTTTAAACTATCAAAGTCTTCGTGCATCGCTTTAGTCATACGGACTGTTAAGTCATTTATAGACTCACCGTTTTCATGAGCACGCTTGATTATTTTGTCATCAACGTCCGTAATATTGCGGACATATTTTAAGTCGTAACCAATGTGGCGCAGGTAACGGACAATAACGTCGAAGCCAACAAAAGTACGCGCATGTCCAATGTGACAGTAATCATAAATAGTGATACCACACACATACATGTCGATTTTGCCATCAACAAGGGGTTTAAACTGTTCTTTTTGTCGTGTAAGTGTGTTGTAAATTTGTACCATTTATAAAATGTCCTTAACGGTGTTTCGAGATTCTCTATGGTAACACTTGCAAAGCCACTGCTCTAGCGCTTTATCAATTGAACAAGCACTTTGTTAATCTTCTCAACAAGCACTTTGTTAATCTTAGCTAAGTGCTATAAAATAACGGCATTATTAAACCAGATATAGGAAACCTCATGGTTGTTCTACACACAAACTTTGGTGATATCACCATCAAAATGCACGAAAGCGATGCACCAAACACTGTTAAAAACTTTTTAGAGTATGCAAACGCAGGCTTTTACAACGGCACTATTTTCCACCGTGTAATTGATGGTTTCATGGTTCAAGGCGGTGGTTTTGAGCCAGGTATGGTTCAAAAAGAAGTTAATAACCCTATTCAAAATGAAGCAAACAATGGCCTAGCAAACAAAGTTGGTACATTAGCCATGGCACGTACGCCTGATCCACACTCAGCGACTGCACAGTTCTTTATTAACGTGAACGACAATGATTTCTTAAACTTCAGCAGCGAAACCTCACAAGGTTGGGGTTATTGTGTGTTTGCAGAAGTAGTTGAAGGTATGGACATCGTAAACAAAATCAAAGGTGTTGCGACTGGCAGCGCAGGCTTCCACCAAGACGTACCACTTGAAGATGTAATTATCGAAAAAGTAACTGTTAGCTAAGCTAGCGGTGAGTCTTTATAAGCGGGCTTAAGCCCGCTTTTTTGCGAGTGACTATGAAACAGAGCTATTTTATTGCCGACCTCCATTTAACAGAAAACCGCCCTGATATCACTGCGGCATTCTTTGATTTTCTTGATGAGAAGATTATTAATGATGACGTAGATGCGCTATATATTCTGGGTGATTTTTTTGAAGTTTGGGTTGGTGATGACTATCAAACGACACTTTCAGAACGTGTTGCTGCACACTTAAGACAAGCAGCTGAAAGTGGTACTGAGCTTTTTTTCATACACGGCAATCGAGACTTTATTATGCGTGACGGCTATGCCAACAGCGCCAATATGACGTTGCTGCCTGAACAGGTTGTTATTGATTTATATGGCACGCCGACGGTGCTACTGCATGGCGATGAAATGTGTACTCAAGATATTGAATATCAAAAGTTTCGTAAAAAAAGTCGTGGTTGGTGGTGGCCTAAGCTCATGTTAGCGATGCCACTATGGTACAGAAAGAAAATTGCCCGTAACGCCCGCGAAAAGTCAAAACAAAGCCAAGCAGGTAAAGCACTCGAAATTCTTGATGTAACCGAAGAAGCTGTTCTTGCCATGTTCAAAAAGCACCACGTTGCCAATATGATCCACGGTCATACACACCGCCCAAATGTTCATCATTACACTGTTAATGGTAAAACGTTAATTCGTACTGTGTTAGGTGACTGGTATGAACAAGGCTCATATTTAAGAGTAACCCCCAACAATCAAGAACTCGTCCACACCCCCTTTAAATCGTAAGAATTTTAGCTATGCTTGAACAGAGTCTCCGTTTAAAGCGTGCCGTTTTATGATTACACGATTAACATGCCTGTGCTGCTTACTAGTTTGCTTTACACTCAATAGCCAAACTTGGCGGTTAGTCACAGAGCCTTTCCCACCTTTTCTAATCGATAATAGTGAAAAACCGGGTTGGGTTCATGAGGTGGTTATTGCCGCTTTAAAAAGTCAAAATAAAAAAGCCGTCATTGAATATACACAGTGGGCTCGGGCACTTAAATTAGCCAAACGACATAAGCACATTGCTGTTCTAGGTGCTTTTTACTCAGAAGAGCGAGCCAAAGTATTTTATTATTCAAAACCTCTTGGCTTTGCCAATGTTGTTTTGTTTAAGCGCCAAGATGCCGTAATTCGATACGATGGCTCTCTCGAATCTCTCCTGCCTTACACGATAAGTAAAGGAGAAGATTATGTAAGTAGTGAAGAATTTACGAACAACACAACATTAGGTATTACAACCACACGTGATTTAGTTGAAAGCCTTTACTTGCTTCAGCAAGAACGGGTTGACCTCGTAGCAGGTACGCAAGAAGTGGCTGAATACTGGCTCGCACATAATAGTAAATTACAAAACAGCGATGTGGTTATTACCGCGTTAAAACCCAATATTGCGACTCATCAACTTTATATCATTTCAGCTAAAAGCCATCCTCAATCAATTGAATTTCAAAACGAATTAGAAAAAGGCTTGGTCGAAATAATTAACAATGGCCAAGCAGAAATAATCCTTAATCGTTATCATCTAAGTGACAAAGAAAAACAAGCCTTCTACTCACCATTTATTCGCACTGAGATGCCTTAAGCAGGCACCCCACTGTGAAATTTAAAATCGTCATCAGGCGTTGAAATTAACTCAGCTTCAATGTGCGCAAAAAATTCGACACGCTCGCTGATATCGAACTCACAGATCTCTTGCGCAAGTGTTAAATAGTCTTGGTAATGACGCGCTTCTGAGCGCAGCAATGAAATATAAAAATCACCTAAGCGTTTATCAACATGCGGCGCTAATTTGGCAAAACGTTCACACGAGCGTGCTTCAATGTAGGCACCAATAATTAACTTATCAACTAAGGCATCTGGCTCGTAAGTTTTTACGTGGCGCAGCATCCCTTTGGCATAACGACATGGGGTAATACTTTTATACTCAATGCCATATTCATCCATAATCTCAAGCACTTGATAAAAATGATGCAGCTCTTCTTTAATAAGCATGACCATTTTATCAATGAGATCTTGCCCATAAGGTGAATCCGACTTTGGGATCATCGACTTAGTCAGCTTGTTTTTATCTGCAAGCTCACGCCAATCGCCGTCGCGCTTATAAATAAGTGTTTCAAAGGGCTTTAACCACTCAAGTAACGCATCCGCACTTTCTTTATCAACCGCATACTTACGAATTAAAAACATCGCACTCTGTGCCGCTTTTAATTCACAAATTAAGTGATCGATTAATACGATATCTAAATTTTCTTTTTTGGTTGCCGCAACAATCCACTCATCGGGTGTTTCGCATTGCAAAAATGACTGTATCGGGGCTAATAATGCAGAGTAAGGCACTGATTCTATTCTCATCGTCAAACAAGCGTGCATTTTACCACATAAATATCATTTCACTCCATGACCCAAATCAGGGCAAAAGTAATTTCTTATATGCACTAAAGAGTTACATCTTAACTGAGTATTCGATTATTTCAGCTTCTTGACAAGATTTAATAAGTGAACCATAACTTAATCAAAGCTGTACAAAAATAAAACAGCTCATATTCCTTTTTTACAGGGGCAACAATTATGATTCTAAACCATCTATGGGGCTTATATGCTCATCCACTCGAAGAGTGGCAAACCATTGATAACCGGCATGAAAGCTTGCGTTACAGCTTATCACATATCTTACTTATCGCGTGTATCCCCTCTATTATGGGGTATTACTCTTCAGTTCATTTGGGTTGGAGCATTGGCTCAGGTGAGGCAGTCTTTTTGACCCATGATAGTGCATTGCTTATCGCTGTTGCGATGTATTTTGCACTAATAGTAGGCGTATTTGCGCTGGCCTACCTTGCGCATTGGATGGCCGTTACGTTTGGTGCAAAACCGACCTTTACACAAACTTTGGAACTTGCTGCGTATACGGCAACACCGGTGTTTATGTCATCGCTTGCTGCATTTCTACCCGAGCTGTGGTTTGTCGTGTGTGTAGGCTTGGTCGCGCTTGCTTACTCGGTATATTTACTCTACACAGGGGTGCCCATTTTAATGCATATCCCTGAGGAGCGAGGTTTTATTTATGCCAGTTCAGTGGTCACATGCGGACTGATTTTATTGGTTATTATTTTAGCTGCAACTGCTATTTTGTGGACTAACGGCATTGTCCATCCTATGTTTACCTAACGAGAATTAAATCCTTTCTTTCCACAAACAAAAAAGGAGCTCGCAAGCTCCTTTTTTATTATTCAAGCGAGTTGCTAATTAATCAGCACCATTCTCTTCTTGATTGTGTAACTCTAAACCTGACGACATTGCATTTTCACGCGTTGATTTCGCTGAATCATTACGTAAGCGGTCAATGCGGTTTAAATAATCCTGATCAATATCACCCGTAATATACTGACCATCAAATACCGATGTTTCAAAACGTGTGATTTCAGGGTTCTCTTGGCTTACTGCCGAGATTAAGTCATCAAGTGACTGATAGATTAGGCCATCTGCACCAATACTTGCATTAATGTCTTCTACTTCACGGCCATGCGCAATCAGCTCAGCAGCCGAAGGCATGTCAATACCGTACACGTTCGGGAAGCGTATTTCAGGCGCTGCTGAAGCAAAGTATACATTTTTAGCACCTGACTCACGTGCCATCTCAACGATTTGCGCTGAGGTAGTGCCACGTACAATTGAGTCATCTACAAGCAGTACATTCTTACCTTTGAACTCACGGTCAATCGCATTTAATTTCTGGCGAACTGACTTTTTACGCATTTCTTGGCCAGGCATGATAAATGTACGACCAATATAACGGTTTTTAACGAAACCTTGACGGTATGGCAAGTTAAGTACAGAAGCAATTTCCAGTGCGACATCACATGATGTTTCAGGAATAGGGATCACAACGTCAATGTCTTTATCGGCCCATTCACGTGCAATTTTTTCACCGAGTTTGGTACCCATGTTGACACGCGTTGCATACACTGACATACGGTCAATGTTTGAATCTGGGCGTGCAAAGTAAACAAACTCAAAAATACAAGGCGAGTAACTCGTTTTTTCAGCACAAGGTTGAGAGAAAAGCTGACCGTCTTCAGTCACATAAATCGCTTCGCCTGGCGCAACATCACGTACAAACTCAAAACCGTCTGTTTTTAATGCAACGCTTTCTGATGCAAACATATATTCTGTGCCGTTTGCCGTTTCACGCTTACCAAATACTAACGGACGAATACCATTCGGGTCACGAAAAGCAACAATACCGTGGCCGATGATCATTGCTATTGTTGCATAGCCACCATTTACTTTATTGATTACTTCAGTGACAGCATCAAAAATGTCTTGTGCTTCAAGCTTTAATTTATTTGGCTTACTTAACTCATGCGCCATGATATTAAGTAAGATTTCAGAGTCTGATGTTGTATTAACATGACGGCGAGCTTCTGAAAATAATTGCTGCTTTAATGCTTCTGCATTTGTTAAGTTACCATTGTGCGCAAGTGCAATACCAAATGGCGAGTTAACATAGAAAGGTTGCGCTTCAGACGAGCTAGATGAACCAGCTGTCGGGTAGCGAACATGGCCAATACCAATCGTTCCTTGTAGACGCTTCATATGACGGGTATGAAATACATCTTTAACTAGGCCATTGGCTTTACGTAAGCTAAACGTGTTGTTTTCAATGGTAATGATGCCAGCTGCATCTTGACCGCGGTGTTGCAAAACAGTTAAGCCATCATATATCGCCTGATTAACAGGAGAAGTTCCGACTATGCCAACGATACCACACATTAAATTTATCCTCGCCGATTAACGGTTTACAGAATTTAAAAAACTTGAGTTGTTTTCGAGGTACGAAAAGAACCACTCAACAACAAAGCCAAATTCTGGAATCAAAATAGAGTTGCCCCACCAATGCGTATTAGGTGCACCGGTAAAAGCATCAAGAAAGAAGAGTAACGCGCTCACGACCAACACGCCTCGAAGCGCACCAAACACTATGCCAAAAACACGGTCGGTGCCAGATAAACCAGTACGTTGTACAAGCTCACCTAAAATATAGTTTAGTAATCCACCTAACAGGAGTGTCGCAAAAAATAATATGGCTATTGCGGCAGCATTTCTTAAAAGGGGTTCTGAAATACTTGTTAGGAAGGATGCTAAATATTGGTAAAACAAGCTAGAGATGATAAATGCGCCAGCCCATACAGCTAATGACATTGCTTCTTTTACAAAGCCACGTATTAAGCCAATGATGGTAGACAGTGCAATGATGCCAAGTATGGCGTAATCAACCCAGATCATAATAACCAACTAGTCGTTAATTTGGGGCGCATTCTATACCCAAACCACCTGTAGATGCAAGATTTCAGCATGATATAAAACGTATTTAGACAAGGCATTGATTGCAGACAATAGTGATATCTTGGCTAAATCAACAAGGCAGTAAAAACATGTTTTAGCCATGCCCTTTGGCACGTTACAAGGGGGGCTGTACGGTGTTGTGGCAACTTAAATGATACTTGAGCTGTATCGCCACCCGTTCGGTGAAAGCCCCCTTGTCGCTGTTACAGGATTCGTTAGGGGGTTAAGGGGTTATACCAATCCGCAATTAGACTAAATCACTTTAATGGACTAAATAAGCGCATTGGTATGAAAGCGTGCAACTTAGATTAGATCACTTTGTTACTTCAAACTGAGTAACTTTGCCATTTAACTTGGTTAGCTGTTTTAACTCGGGCAGTTTACTCTCAAGCTCTTTCTTATTCAGTGACGGACCCACAAAGACTTTTGTTAAAGTGCCATTAGGGGTCTTTATTGGACGAGTGAAGGTTTTAAAGCCGTTTGCTTTTAGCTTTTCTTGCAGTGATTTAACGTTTGGAGCGTGCGAAAAGCTACCGAGTTGAATCACATAAGCCATTTGCGTCAAGTTTTCTTCGGCTTTGCGTGCCGGTTCTGCTGTTTTTTCAGCAGGCTTAGGCTGCGCTTTAACTTGCGTTTTAACTTCCGCTTTAGGCTCTATTTTAGCAATAGTCACGGTGTCGTCTGTCGATGCTTCGACCATTTTGGCGGGTTCATCGATTTGTTTAACGTGGTCTGAAGCAAGCTTTGCGTCATCAGCCTGAATATCTTCTACCTGCGCTGCTAAGGGCTGCTCTGTTGAGGCGACCTTATTATCAATCGCCTCTTGTAAGTCAATCGTCGTGAACTCTGGGCGTTCAGGGATCGCTTTAAAGCCGTCTGTGTAATGAACCTTCTCTCCATCCAAAATATTTGGAATAAAGACAATAGCCGCTACAACCACAATGGTGGTCCCTACTAAGCGATTAATAAACCCTGCGTTCACCGAATTCCTCTCTATTTTTTAAAGTAGTTAATGGCTGCAGCCACAGTGATAAACGAACCAAACACAATCACTAAGGTGTTCGCATCGACTGTTTGCACTATTTTATCCAGCGCAGCTTCTACATTGGGGTAATGCGTGCTGGGTGCTGTCGATGGTGTCTCAGCCAGTGCCTTCGCTAGATTTTCAACTGTGTCTCCACGAAAACAATCTAAGCTCGCTAATGACCACTCATCAACCACATCTACCACGGCCGACATCGCAGCCACTTTATCTTTATCTGCAAGCATAGCGACTAATGCATGAATTTTAAACCCTTGATCTTTATACACGCTTAATTTGCGCGCTAAATAACGTGCTGACTCAGGATTATGTGCAACATCGGTAAAAACACGTGGTGTGTCGCTTAATTGTTGAAAGCGCCCTTCTACCGTTAAATTTGCCAAGCACTCACGCACCTGCTGCTCACGTGGTAAAAGTGCAAGCTTGCTTAATAACGTCAGTGCAGTTGCAGCGTTTTGACAAGGGATGGCAGGCTTTGCAAAGCGCCAGTTATTTCCCTGATACTGCCAATTAAACCCGTCAGCGTCCTCGGCAAAAGTAAAATCACGGCCAGATAACACCATATCCGCGTTAATTTCATTACCGTAATCGGTAACCGTATGAGGAATATTTAAATCGCCAACAACTGCGGGAGTATTGTTACGAAAAATACCGGCTTTATCGTAACCGACAAGCTCACGTGTATCACCTAGGTATTCTTTATGATCAAGGTCGATGGTAGTAATCACACAGGCATGCGGTGTAACAATATTTGTTGCATCGTATCGTCCACCTAACCCGACTTCTAACAGCACGTAATCAACAGCATGGCGTTTAAAGATAGCTAACGCGCCTAAGGTGCCATATTCAAAATAAGTCAGTGACGTGTCACCTCGGCCTTTTTCGAGCATATCAAACGCATCAACATGAAATTGATCGTCCAGCTCTTGTCCGTTAATACGCACTCGCTCGTTATATCGAATTAAATGAGGAGAAGCATACGTACCAACACTAAAGCCTTGCGCCAGAAGAAGGCTTTCAAGACAACGCGCAGTCGTGCCTTTACCATTCGTACCTGCGATAAGGATAATTTTGCTAGGGCTATTGAGTAAATCGACTTGATTAGCAACGCGTGCAACGCGCTCTAAGCCCATCTCAATATTTGCAGGGTGGATACTTTCTAAATAACAAAGCCAATCATCAAGGCTCGATGATTGGCTAGGAAGGATTTCTGTCATAGCGTGTAATCAGTTAAGCTGAAATTTACGCTACTCTATGCTCTTGTTCGGTAGAAGGCAAGTTCATAAATTTTGCGAGGATGCGAGCAAGGGTGTCACGCATTTCACGACGGTCAACGATCATGTCAATTGCACCGTGCTCTAACAAGAATTCACTGCGTTGGAAACCTTCTGGAAGCGTTTCACGTACTGTTTGCTCAATAACGCGTGGGCCTGCAAAACCAATTAATGCTTTTGGCTCAGCGACATTAACGTCACCTAACATGGCAAGTGATGCAGATACACCGCCCATCGTTGGGTCTGTTAATACTGAAATAAATGGCAAGCCTTTTTCGCTCATTTTAGCTAAAGCTGCACTTGTTTTAGCCATTTGCATTAATGACATTAATGCTTCTTGCATACGCGCACCGCCCGATGCAGAGAAACAGATAAGCGGCATGTTGTGCTCTAAACATTGGTCAACAGCATCAACAAAGCGTGCACCTACAACCGACGCCATTGAACCACCCATAAATGAGAACTCAAATGCAACAGCAGCGACTGGAATACCTTTTAAACGGCCTTTCATTGCAACAAGTGCGTCTTTTTCACCGCTTACTTTTTGCGCCTGCGTGATACGATCTGAATACTTTTTAGAGTCTTTAAACTTTAAAACGTCCTTTGGCTCATGCTGTGCACCAATTTCTTGGCGGTCAGCGTCATCTAAAAAGTTTTCAAGACGCTTACGACCACTTAAACGCATGTGGTGATCGCATTTAGGGCATACATTGAGTGCTTTTTCTAATTCTGCTTTATATAAAATTGAATCACAGTCTGTACACTTAGCCCAAACCCCTTCAGGGATTTCTTTACGACCTGACGATTTAGTCGTTTTAGGTAAGATTTTTTCTAACCAACTCATTTGCAACTCTCTTAATACTGTTCTGTGTCGCAGTCTGCTAAAGTGAAATACCACTTAGTAATTTACACAAGAAATAAGCAGACAGATTTTTTCAATTAAAACATGAATTACCCGCAGACGATATAAAAAACTGGTCTTAGTAGTGAGCCTTTCGCAGTTAACTATCTGAATCAGGTAAGAACAAAGGTCCTAATGGGGTTTTAGGAATACCAAAATGCTCAGGGTAATCCACGTCCACTAAATACAGTCCCGCCGCTTTTGCAGTGGCACTTGCCTTTGCACGCTCTTTTAAATCAAGTAATTCTTTTAACCACACTGGCTCATGCTTATGTAAGCCAATATCCATTAAACAGCCCGTGATATTTCTCACCATATGGTGCAAAAATGCATTGGCTTTAATGTCAATAACGACATAGTCACCCTGACGTTTTACAGACAAGTGATGAATCGTTCTATTTGCCGTATTCGCTTGGCAATGCAATGCGCGAAACGAAGTAAAGTCATGCTCACCTATTAAATACTGACAGGCTGCTTGCATTTTAGTTTCATCTAATGGGTGATGAAAGTGTGTCACCCCTTCGCTCATAATTGCGCCACGATAAGTGTAATTGTAAATCACATAACGATATCGACGCGCCGTCGCACTAAAGCGAGCATGAAAATCTTCATCAACAGGCTTTGCAAAACGTATCGAAATATCTTTAGGCAGTAAGGTATTCATGCCCATCGTAAACGCGACCATTTCACGCTCTGCGTGTGTATCAAAGTGCACGACTTGCCCAGTGCCATGCACTCCAGCATCAGTTCGGCCAGCACAGACTATTTCAACGGGGTGATTACAAATGCGCGACAACGCAGTTTCTACTTCTTGTTGTACGCTATTAACATGTGACTGGCGCTGCCAACCACTATAACGTGCGCCGTTGTACTCTACTCCAAGTGCTACTCGCATAATGACATATTTACCTAGTGTGCTTAATGACGGGGCATTTTATGCGATCTACGAGCGCAATAAAAGCCACCATCGCAGATCACACAATGCTGTGTGCTCAGATATTAATCGTCTTCAATATTATCTAAGCCCTTCGTGCCTTCTTTAGCCCGTAGCTTGTGATGTATTGCCGACTTAATGAGCATGTAGCCACTGATAGGTGCAGTAATTAATAAAAAGATAGAAATTAAAATTTCTTTTACGCTCACGCCATCGTGGGTGTAAGTAAAATAAACCATGGCAGCAATGAGTAACGATGCCATACCTAATGTTGTTGCTTTCGTTGGCCCATGTAAACGCATGAAGAAATCAGGCATTTTAACTAACCCTATTGAGCCTATTAAAATAAAGCAACCACCAATTAATAATAAGATTGATACAATCCACTCACTCATCATCTGTTACCTTATTCAATAATATCGCCGCGTAGCAGGTACTTACATACAGCTACGGTGCTCACAAAGCCCAACATGGCGATAAGTAAAGCCGCTTCAAAATAAAGCCCTGTATCCATGCTCATCCCATACAGAATGATCAATGCGATGGTGTTGATAAACATAGTATCAAGAGCCAAAATGCGATCAGGCACTGATGGCCCCGCAATCAAACGCCACAAGTTAAGCAATAACGATATTGCGATCATGGCGTAAACAATTAAAAAAACCGTATCTAGCATCGAAAAATCTCCTTAAGCGGTGCTTCGTAGCGCTGCTTAATCGTATTAATTAACACCTGTTCATCTGCTAAGTCCAAGACATGAATTAACAAATAGCGTTGCTGTACTTCTTCCCCTTCCGCAAGTGATTCAGGAATAGGATACACCTCAGCACTTACCGTACCTGGGGTTAGCGACACGGTGCTTGCCAAAATTGTGATTGGCATTTCATGACTTAAATCGAGAGGCACTTTAACAAACCCCGGACGCAACTTTTTAGTTGGTCCCAAAATTAAAAGTGCAACTTGCAAATTGGCTGTGACAATATCGTATAAAACTAACAATAAATGTCTAAATGCCAGCCCCGGTCTTACAATTAACGGTTGCGGGTCACGAAATGGAAAAGTAATCCACGGGATCGTGATAGCAAAGAAAGCAGCCAACAATAGGTGCCCAGGTGACACGCTATTATTTAACAGCAGCCACACAATAAATAATAATACGCTGCGAAATGGCGTAGGTAGCCAACGAAAACGAGCTTCTAACCGCATTTACTGGCCTCCATGTAAAACATCATTGATACCACTGTTTATGTCGAACAGTTGCTCTGAGGTCGCCAACATAAATTCAGACACTGGCCCAGCAAAAATAACCATCAACGGCGAGCAAATTAATAGCGTCATTAATGCAATCACTTTCAGTGGGTGTGCATTGACGCCTTTTATTGCATCGCTGTCTTTGTGTTTATGATCCCAAAACAAGCTTGTACCTGCACGAGAAATAGCCACCAAAACAGCCAAACTCGCTAAAAGGTAAATAGGCCAAAATAACATGGCTTTTTCGCTATCTAG
Organism: Pseudoalteromonas lipolytica; assembly: GCF_900116435.1. GTDB lineage: Bacteria > Pseudomonadota > Gammaproteobacteria > Enterobacterales > Alteromonadaceae > Pseudoalteromonas > Pseudoalteromonas lipolytica. The sequence goes on from NZ_FPAZ01000003.1 coordinate 161,759, forward strand.
GGTACTCTTTAAAATCCAAATTTTACCCACAAAGCCCGACAGCGGTGGCATACCCACAACAGTAAGCGCGGCTATCACAAAACTAATCCCCAACAAAAATGGTTGAGCGACAGCGCGTCCTGCAACTAAACGGTCTGCAACTTTACCACGCTGAAGCGCGACCAAGTCAGCAAGTAAAAACAACGCGGCGCACACGATAGTCGAATGCACTAAGTAATACAGTAATGCCGCAGTTGCCGCTACATTTTGAAGCGCAACAAGTGCCACTAACGTACCGACTGATACGATGACTAAATTAGCCACCAGTTTTCTAAAGTCTTGGCTGGCAAGGACACCAATGGCCCCCATTACAATGGTAGCAAGTGCTAAACCCCATAACCACGGTTGAGCCATGTGCGCAAGCTCGCCTGCATTATCACCAAAAATAACGGTGTATACACGCAGCATGGCGTATACACCCACTTTAGTCATAATAGCAAAGAGTGCAGCCACAACCGGTAATGCGCTTGCGTAGGTGTTCGGCAGCCATAGGTGCAGCGGTAATAACGCACCTTTTAACGCAAACACGACAATAAGCAACAAACCACCTATTTTTGCTAAATAAACATCATCCCCTGTAAGCAAAGGCACTTTTTGGGCTAAATCAGCAATATTCAATGTGCCTAGTACACCGTAGAGCACGCCTAATGCTATCAGGAACACGCTTGAACCAATTAAATTTAAAATCACATATTGCAACGCAGCTCGGGTGTTGTGTTTGTCGCCGGCATGCATTAATAATGAGTATGAGGCGATGAGCAATACTTCAAAAAAGACGAACAGGTTAAAGACATCTCCCGTTAAGAACGCGCCATTCACACCTAAGATCAAAAAGTGCACTAATGGGTGGAAAAAACTGCCTTTTTTGTCATCTCCGGCACAGCTATAAAGTACAACAACAGCCCCCAGTAAACTGGTTAAAAGCACTAACAATGTCGCTAATCTGTCGGCCACTAATACAATACCAAATGGTGCTGACCAATCGCCAATAGCATACACAAGTGGCGTAGTATCATTCACATACACTAATAAACCAGCGCTAATGAGCACGGTGATCACAGCCATAATCACCGACATAACACGGCGAATATAGAGGTTTTTCCCACAGGGCGGCATTAAAAGTATAACGCCTGTTAGCATAGGGATTAAAATAGGCAATGAAGCTAAATGCTGGATCATTTTTGCTCCTTCGACGATTTAACCAGGTGTCCGTCTACATGGTCGTTACCTAAATCTGCGCGACCACGAATAGATAAAATCACCACAAAGGCTGTCATTGCAAAGCCAATAACAATGGCCGTTAATACTAACGCTTGCGGTAACGGATCGGCATATTCACTGCCACTGCCAAGCACAGCCGCTTTATTGATGGTTAAACGGCCTGATGAGAATAAAAATAGGTTTACCGCGTACGATAACATGGTTAAACCAAGCACCACCGGAAAGGTTCGTGCTCTTAAAATTAAGTAAATTCCACACGCGACAAGCACGCCCACGCATGATGCGTACAATACTTCCATTAAATATTTACCTCTTGCTTGGGTGTATCAGCAGTGAGTTTTCCTAAACTTGCTAAAATCATCAGCGTTGCACCTACAACAGTTAAATACACACCTAAATCAAACATGATAGCACTGGCAAGTTCTGTCTTGCCGACTAGCGGTATATCAAAATAATCAAACCATGTTGTTAAGAATGGACGCCCAAACACCCAACTTCCTAACCCCGTGAATAAGGCAATGGCAATACCGGAAGCGATAATCTTACGGTAATTCACATCAAAACGTGCCGCAATCCAGTTAGAACCGTTAGCCATATATTGCAAAATAAAGGCAATCGCAGTCACTAATCCCGCTATAAAACCGCCTCCTGGTAAGTTATGACCACGCAAGAAAATGTACGCAGACACCAATAACGCAAGCGGTAATAAGCTTTGTGAAATACTGGCAAGTAAAATGGGGTATCGTTCACGTGCCCAAGGTCGCCCTTCACTGTCACTTGCTGGCATAAATAATGGCAAGTTAATTAATAGTTTATAAATACCCAGTGCAGCGATACCTAACACGGTGATTTCACCTAATGTATCGAATCCCCTAAAATCAACAAGGATCACATTTACAACGTTGGTTCCCCCACCGCCTGTTTTTGCATTTGCCACAAAAAAGTCTGAAATAGACTCAAGCGGTCTAGTTAGGAGTGCATAACAGATACTCGCTATAACAACACCAAATGCAGAAGATATACCTAGGTCACGTAACATGCGTAATGAGCTTGATTCTTTTGGTGTGCGCTGTGGTAAGAAAAACAGCGCAAGCATCAGTAGAATAACAGTCACTACTTCAACCGTTAATTGAGTTAATGCTAAGTCAGGTGCCGAGAATCGAGTAAATGCGACCGATACCATTAAGCCCACGATTGAAATCATGATCAGTGAAATCATACGAGAGCGATGCCAAATAACAGTTGCCAGCGCACCAATAATTAATAAGCCGGCCCCTATCGCATTATGAAAATCAATCGGCGTTAGTTCACTTGCCCCTGCTAGTTGGCGCATTTCAAACAGTGGCCAACCTGCACATAAAAGAACCACCGCAATCATCACAAAAGCATAGCGTTGCAGCGAGCCATTTTCGATACGATTAACTTTCTGTTGCGACCACTTAATAACACTGTACAAGCCAAGGTCGAATCCTTTTTTAGCATTCAGCGTGGGGAGCGATGCTTGGAAATGGAACAGGTGTTTGCGCTGCACATAAATGATGATACCGCAACAGGTCGCAATAAAGCTCATTAACAGCGGAAGGTTTAAACCATGCCAAACAGACAACTTATAGGCTGGCGCCGCATCACCTAAAACGGCAAATGACGCTGAAGCCAAAATATCGCTGACCGCAAAATGCGGGAACATACCGACTAATATGCACACTACGACTAATATTTCGATTGGTACTCGCATATAGCGCGGCGGTTCATGAGGCGTTTTTGGCAAATCAATTGGGTCACCATTAAAAAAGACATCATGAATAAATCGCGCCGAATAAGCGACTGAGAGCGCACCTGCAACGGTCGCTAAAACAGGGATTAACCATGACATTGAACCAAGCACTTGTTGATGCAGTGTTTCTGCAAAAAACATCTCTTTCGATAAAAAGCCGTTCAGTAGTGGCACACCCGCCATTGCCGCTGCTGCGACCATTGCTAATGTGGCGGTATATGGCATAAAACGCCACATACCATTGAGTTTACGCATATCGCGCGTGCCCGTTTCATGGTCAATAATACCGGTGGCCATAAATAAAGACGCTTTAAATGTCGCATGGTTAATAATATGAAAAATAGCGGCCACAGTCGCAAGCTCTGTATCTAAACCAAGCAATAAGGTAATAAGGCCCAAATGACTAATTGTTGAGTAGGCAAGCAGCCCTTTTAGATCATGCTTAAAGAGCGCAACGTAAGCACCAACAAGCAACGTTGATAACCCTGTCATAGCAACCAAAATAAACCACGTATCGGTTCCTGATAAGGCAGGATAAAAACGGGCGAGTAAAAAGATCCCTGCTTTAACCATGGTTGCCGAGTGTAAATACGCACTCACAGGTGTTGGCGCTGCCATGGCATGCGGTAACCAAAAATGGAATGGGAATTGCGCCGATTTAGTAAACGCCCCCAACAGCACAAGTACCAATGCCACTTCATATAAATCATGCGATTGAATCAGTGTCTTACTGGCTAAAATAACATCTAAATTATAACTACCAACAATATCGCCGATGAGTAATAAACCCGCTAATAACGCTAAACCACCTGCACCAGTAATTGCCAATGCCATGCGCGCACCTTTACGTGCTTCTGACTTATCCCACCAATAGCTAATTAGTAAAAACGAGCTAATGCTGGTTAGCTCCCAAAATAGCCATAATTGAATCACGTTATTTGACATGACAATGCCAACCATGGCTGTCATGAATAGCATTAGATAGCAGTACAACTTCGGTAAAGAGTCATCTTTGCTCAGGTAATAGCGAGCATAGAATATGACCAAGACACCAATGCCTAATATCATATACAGAAACAGCAAGGTTAGGCCGTCAAGCCTAAATGAAACTTGCATGTTGAGTAGCGGGATCCAGTCCGCGCTATAACGGATTATTTCGCCAGAAAAAACCGCAGGCGTAAACGAGAATACAATTCCAAGGGCAATCAAAGGCGCTAACATGGTCAAAGCCGTACTTTGATTTCGCGTTAGTTTTGAAGTGCAGGATGAAATAACACTGCCGATTAAGGATAACAGGGGTATCCAGAGCAAAGTCATAATAAGGAGCCTTTTTGTGTCATAAGAATATCAATACCGCTGCTAGTTATAGTTAGGTGCGTACTGTTCATTTGGATGGTTAAAAGTTGGCTTCAAAAAAAGCTTACAGTGCGTATAGTTATACTGATTAGGTGCTATTTTGTCTATAGGAGAGCAGCCTATTCGCACACTTTTTAACCGCTTTGTATGTTAAAATAGCAATAATTCTACGATTAGTCAGAAAATTTATCCAAGCTTGAAGCTGTTGTTATCGTTGGCTTTACACCTAAAAACGTGAAGTAATCAATAAACCTTATCGGCTTTGTTAAGGGCTGGTTAATTTGTTTTTGCCAAAGTTGTCTGTATTGCTGTGATAACGCCATTGTTTGGTATTGCATAATTGACCAATTAGGACTGGGTTTATACGCCATTGAATTCTTGCATGCGCGGCTCTTCTGCCAACCACTTGGTGGCAATACATCATTGGCAATGAATAAATTAGGCGCCACTTGACCCTGCTGTTTACACAACCACTGCTGTTTTTTCTCTGGAAGTGGGTATTCATCCTCAAAACCATTAAAGTGCATTAGCTCATGCAAAAACACTTTATAGCTCTGTTGAGAATTAATATGCATAATCCCCCCAACCACATTTGCCGCGCCTGACTCTGACATCATTACGATAAAGTCAAAGCCTGCAGGCCAATTGTATGCAACAGCGTTTTCCCAATTACACTGAAGTGCCATATCATGATTACGGCAAGAAAACTGATCGCCAACGTAGACAATTTCACTAAAGCAAAAACTATTCTTCTCTGGCTCTGGTTTAGCTTGGTAAAAACGTTTAAATGATTTCAGTGCATTAATTCCTGCATGATGATCAGTCAACATCAACACATTAAATTTACACTGTGGCATGACACTCACTGTGTGTAATGACAATGAAAAATCGTGACGTTTTGCAAAATCTGCGTGTATATACTCTGCACCCGAGCGCTGGCGTAACAACCAAGCTTGCCTCGCATCGCCTTGTGGCAAACGATTCGTTTGCCACAACCACTCAATTGACTGCCACTGCTGCTGAGCAATCAAGTTGTCTGCTAAGGCTTGTTGTTGGTTCACAGCATAATTATCAAACTCGGATTGCCACCACAGCTTAGCTGCCGCAGGGTTACCTTGTTGTAGAAAGCGTAATGCAAGTTGGTAGTGAGCATCTAACTCACCTAGTTCAGCGAGTTGCCGTAATTGAACATTGTCAACAAGGGTAAGGTTTGAACTTACAACAGTGGGAGCCAAATAGTAAATGGCCACAGCACGTGTTGGGGTTTTATTAAAATAATAAAGATACGAAGGCGTGAAGTCAGATACTGAGCTTGAGAGAGTGCTCAAGCTCAGTAATAACCCGCCTATCAGGTAAACATTAGCTCGCGTCTTCACCAGCCATTAACTCAAGCTCTAGACGCGCATATTTATATTCAACAAACTCATGCACATTTGTTGCAAGGGCAAGCCTAAAATAATCAGCCGCAATGTAATCATTACCTGCTGCTTGATGTAATTTAGCTAAATAGAAATACGCCTCGCATAAACGATGCGCATACTCTTGCTCAGAAGTAACCCCTTCAATAATACCTGATAAGAATTCAAACTCACTGATTTCGCCTAAATACAATGCAAGTAATTGATAACCCCATTGGGATTCGTCAACCCCTTGTGAATTGGCTTTTAAATCAATCAGCGCTTGCTGCTTGTCAGCGTCCGCTTGTGCTAGGTAAAGCCATAAAACACGATAAGGGTCACTGGGTGAGCGGTCTAAAAACTGCTGTAAGTCGTCTTGCGCTAATAATGGACGATTTCCATAATACAACGCAATTCCGCGGTTTAAATAAGCATATTCATGCTGTTCATTGAGTTCCAGCGCCGAGTCAAAAAGCTCATACGCCTGCTCATACTGTTGCATAAGCGTGTGATGAATACCTAAAAAGTTATACACTTCTGCTAAATCAGGCTTTAGTTTAATGGCCCGATTAAAGTCTATACGCGCTAATGTCGACATGCCCAAACTGTCAAATAACACACCGCGATCATAATAAAGTTTTGCTTGTTGTTCTGCACTTAAATCGGTGCGATTAAGCAGCTCTGAATAACGGGCTATGGTAATTTCATTTCGAAAATCAGACGCTAATGGTGCGGTAAACGGCACATTAACAATAGGGACTGACTCAGGCTGAGAAGTTGTTTGACATGCACTTAAAGAAAAAATAGCCACAGCTGTCAATGCTAAGTGTTTAAAAATCATTAAAGTCCTTAATACCTGAATTCTCTGTAGACAAAGTTGAAGCGATTGAGTTTCATTAAAGCATAAAAAAAGGGGCTAAACAGCCCCTTTTTCTTGTATCCAGTAAATTACTGGAAAATCAAACCTTATTCAGCGTCTTTAGGCGCTTCTGCTGTTTCTTCAGCAGCCGGTGCCATCGCTTCTTTGATACTTAAACGTACGCGACCTTGGCGGTCAACCTCAAGTACTTTTACTTGTACTTCTTGGCCTTCGCTTAAGTGATCAGTAACGTTGTTTACGCGCTCAGTGCTGATTTGAGAAATATGCACTAGGCCATCTTTACCCGGAAGGATATTAACAAATGCACCAAAATCAACGATACGAACAACTTTACCTGTGTAGATTGTGCCTACTTCAAGTTCTGCTGTTAATTGCTCAATGCGCTTGATTGCATTATTTGCGCTAATGCCGTCAGTTGCTGCAATTTTGATTGTACCATCGTCTTCGATTTCAATCGTTGTGCCTGTTTCTTCAGTAAGTTGACGAATCGTTGCGCCACCTTTACCAATTACTTCAGCAATTTTCTTCGCCGGAATTTGCATCGTGTAGATACGTGGAGCGAACTGAGATAACTCTTCAGAAGGAGCAGAAATCGCTTCGTCCATTACACCTAAGATGTGTAAACGTGCAGCTTTTGCTTGTTTAAGCGCGATTTGCATGATTTCTTGTGTGATACCTTCGATTTTGATATCCATTTGAAGTGCAGTGATACCGTCTGAAGTACCCGCAACTTTAAAGTCCATGTCACCTAAGTGATCTTCATCACCTAAGATGTCAGAAAGAACAACAAAGTTTTCTTCTTCTTTAACAAGACCCATCGCAATACCTGCAACAGAGGCTTTAATAGGCACACCCGCGTTCATTAACGCAAGAGAAGTACCACATACAGACGCCATTGAAGATGAACCGTTAGACTCGGTGATTTCAGATACAACACGGATTGAGTAAGGGAACTCAGTTAGTGTTGGCATTACAGCTTGGATACCACGCTTAGCTAGGTTACCGTGGCCGATTTCACGACGCTTAGGTGAACCAACAAAACCTGTTTCACCTACGCAGAACGGAGGGAAATTGTAGTTAAGCATGAAGTGGTTTTTGTGCGTGCCCGTTAAATCATCAATTAACTGTGAATCACGTTCTGTACCAAGCGTTGCAGTAACAAGTGCTTGTGTTTCACCACGTGTGAAGATAGCAGAACCGTGAGTACGCGGTAATACACCCGTCATTACGTCTAGTGCACGGATCATATCTGGTTCACGACCATCGATACGTTTTTCACCGGCAGTGATACGGCCACGAACAATTTTCTTCTCTAAAGAACCAAATACTTTACTTACTTCTTGAGTATCAAGTGTTTCGTCTTCAGCAAGCTCAGCAGAAAGCGCTTCAATAACAGCGTCTTTAGCTGCGCCTAACGCTTCTTTACGCGCTACTTTGTCAGTGATGCGGTATGCTTCACCCACTTTATCAGCAGCAAGTTCAGCTACTTTCTCTTCAAGTGCAACGTTCTTTTCTGGTGCAGTCCAATCCCATGTAGGCTTGCCCGCTTCTGCTTTGAACTCATTGATTGCGTTGATGATAGCCTGAGATTGCTCATGACCATATACAACAGCGCCTAACATAACATCTTCAGACAGCACGTTCGCTTCAGACTCAACCATTAATACCGCGTTGTCTGTGCCCGCAACCACTAAATCAAGTTGGCTTTCTTCAAGCTCTTTTAACGTTGGGTTTAGAACGTATTCGCCGTTGATGAAACCAACACGTGATGCACCGATAGGACCATTAAATGGAATACCAGAAATTGCAAGCGCTGCTGATGTACCAATCATTGCAACCATATCAGGTTGGATTTCAGGGTTTACAGAAACAACTGTCGCGATAACTTGTACTTCATTTACGAAGCCATTCGGGAAAAGTGGACGAATTGGACGGTCAATTAAACGTGCAATAAGTGTTTCGCCATCGTTAGGACGACCTTCACGCTTAAGGAAACCACCAGGGATACGACCCGCAGCGTACATACGCTCTTGGTAGTTAACTGTTAGTGGGAAAAAGTCTTGACCTGGTTGTGCATCACGCTTACCAACAACAGTAACAAGTACTGAAGTGTCGCCAATGCTTGCAAGTACAGCGCCGTCAGCTTGACGAGCGATAGCACCTGTTTCTAGTGTCACAGTGTGTTGACCTAGTTGAAATTCTTTAATAATTGCTTGCACTTAAAAATGTCCTTTAAATGTAGAAGCAACTCAGAAAAATTAGCCCGTAGACTGCATCTCTGAATTGGTAAAAATAGTCCATCAAAGTACCAATTACAGTACTTAATTAACCTTAAGTAAAATCAATTAAGTACTACAATTGGCAATGATGATTTTTCAAACACTTAGCAACCTGTGCTACTAAGTTGTGCGCTAGTATACCTTTCATACGCGCACAAAAAAAGGGGCTATATAGCCCCTTTTCTCGTAATCTAGTTCTTAGCGACGTAGGCCAAGCTCTTGGATTAACGCAGTGTAACGTGCAATGTCTTTACCTTTAAGGTAATCAAGCAGTTTACGGCGTTGGCTTACTTTGCGAAGAAGACCACGACGTGAGTGGAAATCGTGCTTGTGATCAGCAAAGTGACCTTGAAGCTTGTTGATATCGAACGTTAGAAGTGCAACTTGTACTTCAGGTGAACCAGTGTCGCCTTCAGCGCGTGCAAATTTAGCAATGATTTCAACTTTTTCTTGATTGCTTAGTGACATAGTAACTCCAAAAATTAATTTAAATTGTGTCTTAGCCGATCACTAATTCAGCCAAAACGATTGAGCGGGCGTATTCTACCAGCTTTAGCAATAACTACAAGGTAATCTTTACTCAGGCAGTTGATTCGATAAACCACGCTTTGATTTTAGTTGACCGTCTTTATGACGCTCGCCTGTGCCAATGAATATACCATCAGCCATAACTTTCACCACACCATCAGGCACGGGCTTACCAATCACCACGGTTTGACCATGGCTAAATGCCATACCTTGTTCTTTACTAATTTCAATCACAGGTAAGTCAACCAACGCGGTATCCATGGGTAACAAAAGCGCATCTAAATAAGTAGACGGTGCAACGTCATCGGCTTTAGCTTGTTGCAATTTTTCTTCAAGTTGCTCAAGCGTCACCATTTTATCACTCGGATAATGACCAACAGCACTTCGGTGCAACATAATAACGTGTGCGCCACACCCTAACTTTTCACCAAGGTCATCCACAATAGTGCGAATATACGTCCCTTTCGATACATGGGCGGTCATTTGCACTTCGTTATTTGCTTCATCAAACTCATCAAGCGTTAAACTAAACACATTAATTTTTCGGCATTTACGCGGTACCTCAATGCCCTCGCGTGCATATTTATATAAAGGCTGGCCTTGATATTTTAATGCTGAGTACATTGATGGGTATTGGTCCGACTCACCTAAAAAACTTGCGATCTCTTGCTCGAGTTGAGCACGAGTTACCGCTACTGGACGCGTTTCAACAACTTCGCCATCCGAATCTGAGGTGGTTGTACGTTCCCCAAGTTTAGCGCGTACGACATACGTTTTGTCCGTGTCTAACAAAAACTGGGTAAACTTAGTTGCTTCACCAAAACAAATCGGCAGCATGCCTGTTGCAAGCGGATCGAGCGCGCCGGTGTGCCCAGCCTTCTGTGCAAAGTAAATGCCCTTTGCTTGCTGCAATGCTTTATTAGACGAGATACCTTGCGGCTTGTTAAGTAATAAAATGCCGTCAATTGCACGGCCTTTACTGCGTCTAGCCATTAGTCTTTAGTGCCTTCTTCGCTATCATCTTCGTTGACATGCTTTGCATTATCTTCACGAATAACCGAGTCCACTAAATTTGAAATACGCATACCTTCCATCAGTGAGTTATCAATGACAAAACGTAACTCTGGCATAATGCGCGCACGAATGCGTTTACCTAATAAAGAACGAATATAACCCGTTGCTTCATTTAGGATTTTAGCGCTCTGCTTGGCTTTATCTTCATCATCAGTATTGAATACTGTAATAAATACTTTTGCGTAAGAAAGATCGCGAGATACCTCAACTGCAGACACCGTTACCATACCTAAGCGCGGGTCTTTAATTTCGCGTTGAAGAATAACAGCAATCTCTTTTTGAATTTGCTGTGCAACACGATCAGTGCGAGAAAATTCTCTCATTATACTTCACTCTAAAATTATAACTTATTGATGTATATAAATAAGTTAATTTAATTACGAATACACAAATGGGGGCTTAGCCCCCATTTATAATAGTGACTTAGACGAAATTAAAGTGAACGTTGTACTTCAACCGTCTCGAACACCTCGATTTGGTCGCCAACTTTAACATCGTTATAGTTCTTAACGCCGATACCACATTCCATACCGTTACGAACTTCAGCTACGTCATCTTTAAAGCGACGTAATGATTCAAGCTCACCTTCATAGATAACCACGTTATCACGAAGTACACGGATAGGTGCGCTACGCTTAACGATACCTTCGGTCACCATACAACCTGCGATAGCACCAATCTTAGGTGACTTAAACACGTCACGAACTTCAGCAAGACCAATGATCTCTTGCTTAAATTCTGGTGCAAGCATACCAGACATGGCTTGTTTAACTTCTTCGATCAGGCTGTAGATTACGCTGTAGTAACGTAGGTCTAGGTTTTCTGATTCAATCACTTTACGTGCTGATGCATCGGCACGAACGTTAAAGCCTACAACGATTGCATTAGAGGCTGCTGCAAGTGTTGCGTCAGTTTCGGTGATACCACCTACGCCTGAACCAACAATCTTCACTTTAACTTCATCAGTAGATAGTTTAGTTAATGAATCAGCAATTGCTTCAATTGAACCTTGTACGTCCGCTTTAAGTACCACGTTAACTTCAGAAACATCGCCTTCAGTCATGTTAGTAAACATGTTTTCAAGCTTCGCTTTTTGTTGACGCGCTAGTTTCACTTCACGGAACTTACCTTGACGATATAAAGCAACTTCACGGGCTTTACGCTCGTCTTTAACCACCGTTGCTTCATCACCTGCAGCAGGGATACCAGAAAGACCTAGAATCTCTACAGGAATAGATGGGCCAGCAGACTTAATGTCTTTACCGTTCTCATCTTTCATTGCACGTACACGGCCGTATTCAAGGCCACATAGTACGATATCGCCTTGGTTAAGCGTACCAGACTGAACTAAGATAGATGCAACTGGACCACGGCCTTTATCTAAGCGTGATTCGATTACAACACCCGCAGCCATCCCTTCTGATGGTGCAGTTAGTTCTAAGATCTCAGCTTGCATTAATACCGCTTCAAGTAAGTCATCAATGCCTAAACCTGTTTTTGCAGAGATATGGACGAATTGCGTGTCACCACCCCACTCTTCAGGAATAACGTCTAGCTGTGCTAATTCGTTTTTAACGCGATCTGGATCTGCGCCTTCTTTGTCCATTTTGTTTACAGCGATGATTAGAGGCACGCCAGCTGCACGCGCATGCTGAACCGCTTCTTTAGTTTGTGGCATTACGCCATCATCTGCTGCAACAACAAGGATTACGATATCAGTGGCTTTTGCACCACGAGCACGCATTGAGGTAAATGCGGCGTGACCTGGTGTGTCTAAGAACGTGATCATGTTGCCATTTGTTTCAACATGATAAGCACCAATGTGCTGAGTGATACCACCCGCTTCACCTGATGCTACTTTCGCTGAACGAATGTAGTCAAGTGTTGACGTTTTACCATGGTCAACGTGACCCATTACTGTCACAACCGGCGCACGAGGAAGCGCTTTGCCTTCTTCGTTACGGTCGTTTAGCACTTTCTCTTCTAATTCATTTTCTTTAACAATGATAACCTTATGTCCCATTTCTTCAGCAACAAGCTGTGCTGTTTCTTGGTCGATCACTTGGTTGATGGTAACCATGTCACCCATTTTCATCATTGTTTTAACAACTTCGGCACCTTTAACAGCCATACGCGATGCAAGTTCAGCAACAGTGATAGTTTCACTGATACGAACTTCATTTTTAACGTCTGCGGTTGGTTTTTGGAAACCATGCTGTAACGATGTAGGCGCTTTAAGCTTGCCTTTTTTACCTTTAGGTGCAACAAATTTTTCTTTTGCTGGACCTTTTTTCTTTTTCTTAGCACGGCGAGCAGTTTGCTCTTCACGAGCATCAGACTCATCTTCTGCTTCACGTGCATAAGTTGAAGTCGTAAGGTGGTGATCAGCACTTTCTTCACGCTGCTTACGCTCTTCTTCTTCTTTCTTCCAGCGAGCTTCATTTTCTTCAGCTAGCTTTCTTGCCTCTTCTGCTTGACGTTTCGCTTCTTCTTCAGCTTTTCTCAATGCGGCCTCTTCTGCTTCTTTTTGCAGACGCTCAGCTTCGGCGCGATCTTTTTCAGACTTAGCACTTTGTTCTGGGGTCATCTGCTTCTGTTTCGCTTTACGCTCAGCTTCAGCTTTGCGTTTAGCCTCTTCTTTGGCTTTACGCTCAGCTTCTTCTTTCGCTTTACGTTCTGCCTCTTGTTTCGCTTTTAGCTCCTCAGCTTCTTGCTGGGCTTTAAGCTCTGCTGCTTTACGTGCAGCTTCTTCTGCAGCTAAACGCTCTTCTTCTTGCTGTTGCTCAATGGCGCTTTTCTTAACATAAGTACGTGTTTTACGTACTTCTACTTGTACAGACTTTGCTTTACCTGTAGAGCCAGTCACACTCAGTGTGCTCTTGCTTTTACGTTGCAAAGTCATGCGAGCAGGGCCTTCCGAGCCCGTGCCGCCATGCTGCTTGCTAAGGTGGTCAAGTAACGTTGACTTTTCAGCCTCGCTCACCATATCACCTGCTTTTTTAGAAATACCGGCTTGCTCAAGCTGCTGTAGTAACTTATCAACAGTTGTACCAATATCTCCGGCTAGTTTTTCAACATTTACTTCTGCCATAGTGTGTAATACCTCCGTTAATAAATTACTCGTCTGCGAACCAACAAATGTTACGCGCAGCCATAATTAGTTTGCCAGCTTCTTCTTCTGAAAGCTCAGTGATATCAACTAACTCGTCGATACCTTGCTCGGCTAAATCTTCTAATGTTATAACACCTTTACTTGCCATAACGAATGCAAGGTGACGCTCTAAACCTTCAAGGGCTAATAAGTCCTCTGCAGGTTCTGCACCTTCTAGGCTTTCTTCAGTTTTAAGTGCTTTGGTTGTCAGTGCGTCTTTCGCACGTGAACGTAAAACATCAACTGTTTCTTCGTCTAAGCCATCAATTTCTAAAAACTCTGATGCTGGTACGTAAGCAACTTCTTCAAGGGTTGAGAAACCTTCGTTGATTAGTAATGTTGCAAACTCATCATCGATATCTAGGTACTCAGTAAATAAGTTGATTAACTTGTCTGACTCAGCTTCATTTTTCGCACGCATTTCATCAACCGTCATTACGTTTAATTCCCAGCCAGTTAACTGGCTAGCAAGACGAACGTTTTGACCATTTCGACCAATTGCTTGCGCTAGGTTATCAGCTTCAACAGCGATATCCATTGAGTGCGTGTCTTCGTCCATCACGATAGATGCTACCTCAGCAGGTGCCATCGCGTTAATAACGAATTGCGCTGGGTTATCATCGTAAAGTACGATATCAACACGCTCGCCACCAAGTTCAGTAGACACCGCTTGAACACGCGCACCACGCATACCTACACAGGCACCTACTGGGTCAATACGTTTGTCATTTGACTTAACAGCGATTTTCGCACGTGAACCTGGATCACGCGCTGCTGCACGTAATTCAATCATTTCTTCGCCAATTTCTGGCACCTCAATGCGGAATAGCTCCATGAGCATTTCAGGCTTAGAACGCGTTACGAATAACTGTGCGCCACGCGCTTCAGGTTTAACTTCGTAAAGAAGACCACGAATACGGTCGCCCGGACGGAAGTTTTCACGCGGTAGCATGTCGTCACGGTAAATAACCGCTTCTGCATTGTTACCAAGGTCAAGTACGATAGCATCACGCGTTGCTTTTTTAACAACACCCGTTACTAACTCACCTTGTTGGTCTTTGTATTCTTCAACAACAAGTGCACGCTCAGCTTCACGTACTTTTTGTACGATAACTTGCTTAGCCATTTGTGTTGTAATACGGTCAAACTTAATTGACTCAATTTGTTCTTCTACGTAATCACCCATTTGCAATTCAGGGTCTTCAACTTGTGCCGCTTCAAGCGTGATTTCGCTATACGGGTGCTCAAGTGAACCATCTTCTTGCACAGGAGCGATTTTCCAGCGACGGAATGTATCGTAATTACCTGTTTTACGGTCAATTGATACGCGAACGTCAATTTCACCATCGTGTTTTTTCTTTGTTGCAGTCGCTAATGCGAACTCTAACGCTTCAAAAATCTTTTCTTTTGGAACCGCTTTCTCATTGGAGACGGCTTCAGCAACCAATAATATTTCTTTTGCCATGGGTTATGCCTCGCTTGCCCTATTCCTTCGCACTCGAATTAAAACTTTGCGATGATGTTCGCACGTTCAATGTTACTTAGCATAATCATATGCTCAGTCCCATCTGCTGAAAGTGTGATCATATCACTGCTAACTGATACTAAATCGCCTTTAAAATTACGGCGACCATCTTGTGGAAGCTTAGTACGCACGCGTACTTCTTCTCCTTGTGCCTTCTCGTAGTGATCTTGTTTGAATAATGGACGATCAACACCAGGAGACGACACTTCCAAATCGTATTCGTTTGTAATTGGGTCTTCGACATCTAAGATTGCGCTAACTTGACGACTTACGTCGGCACAATTGTCTACCGTGATCCCTGCATCATGATCGATGTAAACACGTAATGTAGAGTGGCGACCAGCTTGCACAAACTCAAGACCATGTAACTCAAAGCCTAACATTTCAACGGCTGGTGAGAGCATGGCTACTAAATCTTGCTCAAGTTTTGTCACGAAAATCCTCCATACAAACAAAAAAAGGGCATATAGCCCTGAAATACTGAGTTTAATAATGATTCATAAAATCATGCTAGATCAGATACAACAACGCCCCGAACCAAGCGGGGCGTCACACCTAAAGCATAAAACTGTGTGGCCTAGGGCCAAGCTTGGTTGCGGTCAATTACCTGACTAAATTAAACTAAATAGCCTAAACGCAAAACGCGCATTACCCAGAATGCGCGACTTCATACAGTAAAAAATTACTGTGCATGTTAAAGACAACTTACGATGTTTTAACATGAATTTGGTTGCGGGAGCCGGATTTGAACCGACGACCTTCGGGTTATGAGCCCGACGAGCTACCAGGCTGCTCCATCCCGCGCCAATGGATATCAAGTAAATTACTTAATATCGTTTGCTTGAGTGGCAAGCACATCAAGTCAATGGCGGCTATTATAAGCATGTAGCGCTCAATTAGCAACCTTCGGGCATGAATTAGTTGGACAATTTTTTACGAAAAAAATAATGACAACCTTGTCATAAAATTTCCTATTTCCGAAAAAATAGGTCTATAGTTAACACTATAAGAAGAACAAACTATAGTGTTGGCTATTAAGCGATTTTCCTATGAGTCTATCTATTTTTCAAAAAAGGCTTTTACAACAGAATGTTGAATTGCTAAAACCTGATTTCCATCAATTTACGCACACCTTTTACCACAATTTGAGCCAGCGTAATCTAACAATGACGATGCCAAGCGAAGAGAGTGTAAGCAAACGAAGCTATATACTATTTTGTGCGCTTAATAAGGTTGTGTCACACCTTGATGACTTACCTTTGGTGATGCCTTTCATTCAATATATAGCAAACAACCTAAGCTTTTTGAATGTATCAAGTCACGATATAGACCATTTGTGTGACGCATTTTTCGACACGCTGGAGTCCCAGCAAAGAGGCTTAAACAGCCACCTAAAACAAGCGTGGTCACAGGCAATTCGTATATTTTCCAACATTGTTAAAAGCTATTTGTTTGCTTACAGTAATGTAATCTCAATCAATACACGTTGCGCTAATCGGCTTAGTTCATAGTTGAGGGCTGACACTAATTAATATTGAGTAAGTTCATTATTCAGTCTATCGATTTGGCGCTGCTCAACAGCAATGAGTGTATTAAATTTACTGGTCACCGCAGACATTTTGTCTGATAAAGCCTGGTCGCTACTCGCATCGACTAGATTAGTCGGTCTGGTAGAGGCTTGTTGCTCAAGGCGCTTAATTTGTTGATTTAGCTCAACATGATAACGGTCAATTTTGTCTTTGTGCTCTGCGATTTCACGTTTAATCTGTTCACTACGAATAAAATGGTCAATTTCATTCTGTTCTGTATCGTTACTTTGCAAAACTAACTGGCTTTTTTCTGTGCTTAACCTGTCTATATTACGCTGCTCATTGTTGATCAATAAATTATAACGTTCTGAAACGGCAGACATCTGTTTAGCTATGGCGGCTTCTTTTTTTGCTCCGACCAAATTGTGCAGTTGCGCATCGGCTTGACTGCTTAATGCCGCAATTTCATTGTTCATCCGTTCTGAGTAAGAGTCTATTTTATTATTGTGTTCTGCAATTTTGGCGTCTATTTGCTTTAATCGAATATAGTTATCAATCTCTGCTGTTACATCGCTTGATTCAGAAACAGGTTTTGGCGAGCCTAATAATGTGGGGTTTTGCTCTTTAACGGTGATCAACTTTGCATCTTTGCCGCAAGGTTGTTGGCTAAACTCAACAATGCCATTTTTTTCGCATTGATAAATTGCCGCGTTGGCCGCCTTGCTCAAAGTGACCCCTAAACAAACCAGTGTAAATAAAGTAAAGAAGCGTGGTTTCATAATATCGTCCCTGTTGTTTATCCTGTGTTTCTGTAAGCATGTTGTGGGCCAACACGATCTAAATTCAGCGGTATTACGTAGTAATTTAAATCAATTATCATGGGTTTACTATTGTGCATTACTCTACTTTGCGATTTATTTTTGGCGATCAACTCAATGCTAGCCACAGCTGGTATAAAGATGAAGATCAGCACACCACTCTTTATGTCATCGCTGAGCTAAAACAAGAAACCGATTACGTAAAACATCATACACAAAAAATTGCCGCCTTTTTCTTAGCAATGGAACACTTTGCAAAGGCGCTAAAAAGCGCGGGGTTTAATGTGCTACATCTTACCTTAGATGACACAGAAGATGACGAATCATTACCCGCCCTTCTTACCCGTTTAGCGAAACACTACCAATGTAAACGCATTGAATACCAGTATCCCGATGAATACCGACTCAAACAGCAATTACAGGCATTCTCAGAAAACAGTGAGTGTGCGATTACCGCATACGACACAGAGCATTTTTTACTTCCCTTTAATGATATATGCCAACACTTTAAAAAAGACAAGCATGTAAAAATGGAATTCTTTTATCGCGCAATGCGTAAACGATTCAATATATTAATGGACGAAAACAATGAACCGGTCGGAGGCAAGTGGAACTTTGATCAACAAAATAGAAACAAGTTAAAACAACATGATCTCAACGCAATTCCTGAACCACTGTGCTTTGGGCACGATGTTAAGGACATTCTTTCACGCATAAAAAAACATAACATAACGACATTTGGAGAGTGCAATCATTCGATACTTTGGCCAACAACACGTTATGAAGCAAAGCAGCTTCTTGATTTTTTTTGCGATCATTTGTTAGTTCACTTTGGGCAATTTCAAGATGCGATGACCTGTCAATCTGAGCACCAATGGTCGTTATATCACAGCCGCTTGTCGTTTGCTCTCAACACTAAAATGCTGCACCCAATGCAGGTTATTAAGCGCGTGATTGAGGCTTTTGAAAAACAGCAGCAAAAAATTGATATTGCCCAAGTTGAAGGGTTCATTAGACAAATTCTGGGCTGGCGCGAATATGTGCGTGGTATTTACTGGCAAAATATGCCTGACTACGCCAACAAAAATGCCCTTGACGCAAAGCGTGCCCTGCCCGACTATTTTTGGCACGCAAACACTAAAATGAAATGTATGCACCATGCAATTAAGCAAAGTTTAGACACCGCCTATGCTCATCATATTCAACGTTTGATGATAACGGGTAACTTTTGTTTGCTTACAGCCATAAACCCAAATGAAGTCGATGCTTGGTATTTAGGTATTTATATTGATGCTATCGAATGGGTTGAAATGCCCAACACTCGCGGCATGAGTCAATTTGCAGACGGCGGCTTAATTGCCACTAAACCGTATGCCGCAAGCGGTAATTACATTAATAAAATGAGTGACTATTGTAAGGATTGCCATTACAACGTGAAAGAAAAAGCCACCGATGATGCGTGCCCTTTCAATAGTTTATATTGGAACTTCATGCTAGAGCACGAACAATTGCTTAGCAAAAATCCGCGTATAGGCATGATTTATAACACCTGGTATAAACAAGATGAATCGCAGCAACAAGCCACTCTCAAACGCGCAAAGTGGTGCGTCGATAATTTAGAGAAATTATAAAAAAGGCCGCCTCAAATGAGGCGGCCTACTTCTAACAAATAACAAGGGGAAACAATGCTGATTACAGCTTAATTACTTATTCTCAAGCAATTTACCACTGCCAATTTCAATTTTACGTGGTTTGAGTGCTTCAGGAATTTCACGCTGTAAATCAATGCTTAAAAGTCCATTTTCAAGGTCTGCACCGAGTACTTTAACGTGGTCACCTAGTTGGAACTTACGTTCAAAGTTGCGCTCAGCAATTCCTTGATGGATAAACTTACGCTCTGCATTGTCTTCTTTGTCAGCTTTTGTGCCGCTGACTTTTAATGTATTGTTTTCTGACTCAATGGTCAGTTCACTTTCACTAAAACCGGCAACGGCCATAGTGATACGGTATTTGTCTTTATCTAATGCTTCGATGTTGTATGGAGGAAAACTTGGCTGCTTGTCTGTGCGTGCTGCCGCATCCATTAATGATGCTAAATGATCGAAGCCAATGAATGAACGATAAAGTGGTGATAAGTCTACTGTACGCATAATAATATCCTCATATTTAAGCGATATTTTGTTAGTACTCTTCTTTTGAACAAGTGCTAACAAAGTTAAATTAATTATATAAATTTCAATTACTTTGGTTTGTTTGGGACCCATCAGGCGTCCTCACTAAACGATTTATGGGCAAGCAAAATCTTTTCAAGATTTTTTACAAAAAAAATTGCAATTTTTTTCTCTTTTTGAAATTTATTGAGGCTTATTCTGGTCTGAATAAGTTGATTTTAAAGGGCTAAGCACGTACAAAATAAAAATGAAAAAAATACCCTCAGTTTTAAAAAAAATAGTCGCTTTGACTAAAAACTTGCTGTTGATGGCTATCATCTTGTATGCCGTTACGCTATTTCAGCAACGAAATTTATTACCAACAGACCACACTCCCGCCCCCTATTTCAATTTAGCGACACTCGACAATCCACAGCAACGCGTCACCATTGCCGATTTAAAAGGCACAAACACAGTGCTGTATTTTTTTGCCCCTTGGTGCAGTATTTGTCGCTACAGTATGCCTAATCTCGAAAAAGCCTATCAACAAGGCGAACTGAATGCGATTGCCATTGCCCTTGATTATGAAAATATTGACGAGATAACGCAGTTTACAGATTCACTAGACTTAACGATGCCCGTTTTATTAGGGACACGGTATACAGGACAAGATTATAAAGTCAGTGCCTACCCAACGTATTATGTTATTAATGAGCAACTCGCGATTACAGCTCATTCTATGGGGTATTCCACAGAACTTGGGCTGCGCATACGAACACGAAAGTGACTTAAGAGGCACTCAGAGACAAAACAGAATAGAGTAATCGATTTTATGCACTGTTTTTATGAATCTAATTCGTTAATATGATAACTAGACCAACACACTTACATCGAGGAGAGCGATATGTTGACTGTAATTTTTGGCCGTGAGGGCTGTCCATACTGTGTACGCGCAAAAGACGTAGCAGAAAAACTAGCGAACGAGCGTGAGGATTTTAAATTTCGCTACATCGATATTATTAAAGAAGGTATCAGCAAAGCAGATTTAGAAAAGTCTGCTGGCAAACCTTGCCCAACCGTTCCACAAATTTTTATTGACCAAACTCACATTGGTGGCTTCACAGAATTCGAAGCATACGCTAAAGAAAATTTAGGGTTATATCAATAAATTGTAAACATGGTTGATTTTGGTAAATTACAACTGATTAAATTATGACCAACATCAACCACATACAAATTAGTTGTAATTTATACAAGCAATTGCATTGTATTTCCTATACAATGCGCGCCTCTTTAAATTCGTTGAGGCGTATTAATGTCAGAACCAGTCACGTTTGAATCTTTAAATCTTTCTCCTGCAATTTTAAAAGCAGTTGAAGAGCTAGGTTACAAGACTCCATCTGAAATCCAAGCTCAATGTATACCGTTATTGCTAGAAAGAAAGGACGTACTGGGACTAGCGCAAACGGGTACAGGTAAAACAGCAGCATTTGCACTGCCATTACTAAATAATATTGACCCGTCTGTGAAACAGCCACAGATCCTTGTTCTAACGCCTACGCGTGAACTTGCGATCCAAGTAGCTGAGGCATTCGAACAATATGCTAAGCATACTCGTGGTGTAGAAGTTTTAGCCCTTTATGGTGGCCAAAGCTACAGCATCCAATTAAGTGCACTTCGTCGTGGCGCGCAAATCATTGTTGCAACGCCAGGCCGCTTAATCGACCACATTAACCGTGGCACAATCAAATTCGAGAGCTTACAAGCCCTTGTTCTTGATGAAGCGGACGAAATGTTACGCATGGGTTTCATTGATGATGTAGAAAGCATCATGGAAAAAACACCGCGTGAAAAGCAAACATGTCTTTTCTCTGCAACCATGCCTAAGCAAATCCAAAATATCAGCAGCAAATACATGAACGAGCCTGAGCAAGTTCATATTTCAGCGCGTAACTCAACAGTATCGACTGTTGAACAAGTATTTTGGAATGCACACGTACACAAAAACAAAGCGATCGTGCGCTTCTTAGAAGCTGAAGAATACGATGGTGCGATTGTTTTCGTACGTACACGTAATGACACAGTACAATTAGCTGAATTACTTGAGCGCGAAGGTTTCTCTGCCGCACCACTTAATGGTGACATGAACCAACAAGCACGTGAACGCACTGTAGAGCGTTTGAAAAGTGGTTTACTTGATATCGTAATTGCAACCGACGTTGCAGCACGTGGTCTAGATGTTGACCGTTTAAGCTTGGTAATTAACTACGATATTCCACAAGACTCTGAAGCCTACGTTCACCGTATTGGCCGTACAGGTCGTGCGGGTCGTTCAGGTAAAGCGATTCTTTTCGTAAAACACAACGAGCGTTATTTACTTAAAAATATCATTCGTCATACGAAGTCTGAAATTGCACAAGTAGATTTACCAACAGCGAAAGTTGTTGAAGAAAAACGCATCAAAGCATTGCAAGACAAGTTGACTATTGCACTTGAAAATAAAGACATCACGTTCTTTAACCAAGTAGCGGCCAACATGGCTGAAAAGCTTGAACTAAGCTTCGAAGACTTAGCAGGTGCCTTACTGTGTTTAGCGCAGCAACAATCACCAATCAAGGTTGAAGAAGTTAAAGTTCAACCGCGTGGCGAACGTACAGAACGCGGTGGTGATCGCCGTCGTAACGAACGTGCTGACCGTGGTGATCGCCCTGCTCGCGAACGTAAACCGCGTGAGCCGCGTGAACGTAACAGCCGCAGCATGGGTCCTATGGATACATACCGTATCGAAGTAGGTCGTGAGCACGGTGTACAAGTTAAAAATATCGTTGGTGCGATTGCTAACGAAGCAGATATCTCAAGCAAGTTTATTGGTGACATTCGTCTGCACGACAGTCACAGTACGGTACAATTACCGCAAAACATGCCTAAAGATGTGCTTGATCACTTCCAAAAAGTGTTTATTTGTAAACGCCCAATGGGAATGACACTCACCAAAGCTGAAGCCGCTTCTGAGCGCCCAGAGCGCGGCGAACGCCCAGCAGGTGAGCGCAGTGATAAAAAGCGTAGCTTCAAAGACAAAGACCGTGGTGAAAAACGTAGCGGCCCTCGTAAAGAGCGTCGTCCAGTAAGCTTCACAGCTAACTAAGCGTTTAAAGCTAACGACTAAAAAAACCTTGTCATGAGAGTGACAAGGTTTTTTTGTGTCTGAAGTAAAGCTGTCAGCTATCACCATTCAGTTTTTAAAGTCACGGCTTAACTACCTGCCATCAATTCACTATTATCTTCAAGGTATTTAATCAATTCATCTAATTTTCGGTATGGGTAGAATATAAACTTTGCCATACTGCCCTGCATCTGCCACGACGGCTTCAATACCGTTGTCTCGAAATAAGTAAAGCTTCGATATAAACTTGATTGGAATACGTTTTTTAATAAACCAATAATTCCTTCCCTTGAGATAACCATCACCGATTTCAACCGCTGTATATTTAATTAAGGTTGATACTAAAAATGCCAAGAAAAGCGAACCTAAAAAAATGCAAAAGAAGAAAAAGGGTAATTGATAAGCAGTAATGTGTTCAAATGTGCTCTCAAGACTCATCCCACTTTGGAAGTAGCGGATGATAAACATAAAAATAACAGGTATTAAAATTAAAAAGTCTTAGTAAGTTTTTTCCAAAGCTATTGCCACTCAACATTAAATTTCACACGATTTCCTCTACTAATAGGTTACATCAAAAAAGCCTCAGCATGGCTGAGGCTTTGTTATTTTTATGGTTATGATCCCGCTGGGTACACGTAGCTTGACTGTAGGCCGAGTGGGATGCCTAAGCCCCAATATGCTAGTAAGAAGATACTCCAGCCGATTAGGAACGCGATAGAGTACGGCAGCATCATGGCAATTAAGGTGCCGATACCTGTGCCTTTAACATACTTCTGGCAGTACACGACAACCAATGGGAAGTAAGGCATTAACGGGGTGATAATGTTTGAGCTTGAATCACCCACACGGTACGCTGCTTGGGTTAAGTCTGGCGATATGCCTAATTGCATTAACATAGGCACAAAAATAGGCCCAAGTAATGCCCATTTTGCCGAGCTTGAACCCACAAACAAGTTTACGAACGCAGTTAAGAAAATAATACCAATCACGGTTACAGAACTGGGTAATTGCATGGCTTTTAACAGCTGTGCACCTTCAATTGCCAGTAATGCCCCTAGGTTTGATTTACTAAAGGCCGCGATAAATAACGCACAGAAAAACGCCATTACTATGTAATACGCCATGCCGCCCATTGCTTTACTCATGGCATCAATCATGTCTTTAGAGCTTTTGAACGTGCCAACCACAAAGCCATAAACTGCACCAGGTATCCAGAACAGTAGGAAAATTAGTGGCACGATAGACTGCATCAAAGGTGAACGGAAGTTAGTCAGCGAGCCATCGGGGCTGCGCATAGCTGAGTCTGCGGGAGCGGATACAAACCAAAGTAAAGCAAGGCCTGCTACCATCACTGTGCTTGCAATATAAAACGCACGCTTTTCATCGCTACGCGCTTCATCAAAAGCGGGTAAGTCTTCGGTGTCACCATCAAGTGGGGTATTTTGTAAGCGTGGTTCAATAATTTTATCGGTAATGTACCAGCCTAATAGAATAATGAATAAGCTTGAAGCTGAGGTGAAAAACCAGTTATTTAATGGGTTAATCGCCATATCAGGATTAATAATTTGTGCTGCACTTTGGGTAAAGCTTTGCAGTAATGGATCGATACCTGATGGGATGAAATTGGCACTAAAGCCCCCACTCACGCCCGCAAAAGCCGCGGCAATACCCGCAAGAGGATGACGACCCATCGCATAAAAAATAACCCCAGCAAGCGGGATAACTAACACGTAGCCAGCATCAGTTGCGGTGTGGCTAACAATCGCCACTAAAATAATAGACGGGGTCAATAGCTGCTTAGGAGTGACTTTTAGCATTAGTTTTAAGCCCGTATTGATAAAGCCTGAATGCTCAGCAACCCCAACACCTAACATTGCAACAAGCACAACACCTAAAGGAGCAAAGCCTGTAAAGGTTTTTACCATCGACGATAAAAAGGTGGCTAAGGAATCACCCGCCAACAAATTATGGACAACAATGGCCTCGCCTGTTCGTGGGTCTATGGCGTCAAATGTCATGCCCGAAAAAAGCCACGACAGCAGCCAAATAAGTAACATGGCCACTAAAAAGATAATGGCCGGATCAGGAAGCTTATTGCCTACCCTTTCAATGGTATTTAAAAAACGTGCGATTGCTCCGCTTGGTGCCTGCACATCATTGTTATTATTCATTTTCGAATTCCCTAGAAAAATTTCTTGCTTACCTTATCGCATCCGCGTTAAGAGGTAAATTTTAAGTTAACTAAGCTATCTGATTTGGGTACTTAAACTATATAAAAAAAGCGGCCAAAGCCGCTTATTTAAATAACATCAACACCGATTAGGCTAATGCTTTTACTTCATCCCATAAACGAACAACTAATGCTTTATCATCTTCGTTAAGCTCCCCATTACGGTATGCTTTAACCAGGCTCGACTCGACTTGGTTATTAAGCTCGTCGGTTGATAAGTTTAATTCTTCAACTTGCGCATACCCTACCGCCAAATCAAAATGGCCTCGTAAATAGCCACCAGCAAATAACTCATCATCGGTTGCTTTATCAACTAAATCATCAAAATATTGCTGCGCTGCATCAATATAATTTACTAAACTCATGGTTATCTCTCCTCTGGGTGCAGCCCATCTTGATGACCTACTGCATACATTATATGGTCATTAAAACCTGTGGTTACTCTAATATAACCACTTAATTCATCGTCTAACTCACTGTCGCCAGTATCGGCAATCAATGGGCGGCCATTCAAGGCCTGTAATTTTGTTTTGGTTGCGACCACAATAATATTATCGCGGCCGATAGCACGAATAAGTGCTGGACTGAGCTGTTGATTTCCACGACCAAAAATATGGCCCTGACCACCGATCAGGGTGATCACTAATTTAGTCGGTTTACCGTGTGTTAGCTCCAGTAATTGCTGTGCAGTTAAATCCTGAGCAATCAGCGCTTGGTCTGCCACTAAATCAACACCGAGTAAGGTATTCTCTAGGCCCATTTCTTCCATAATGGCAGCAACTGTTGAGCCACTGCCCATGACGTATAAAGTCTCTTCATCCATGTCAGACACCACATAAGCAGCAATATCAGCAAGCACTAACTCGTCGGTTTCTTTACCACCATTTTTAACCGCTTGCACGTAACGTACTTCGCTCGGCACTTGCATTTCACCATACCGCTTTGCTTTTACAGTGCCTTCGCGAAATGCGGCTTCGTCGATATCCATCACGTCTGCATCGCCTAAGCTCACCAACTCACCTTTTACAAGCATTTCAACCACTCGGCCCGCAGCTTTTGGGGTAATAGCATACACACCTGAATGAATTTTACAGCCTGCGGGAATGCCCAACACGGGTGTAGTGTCGCCAACAGCATGACAAATATTTCGGGCTGTTCCGTCACCGCCTGCAAATAAAATAAGGTCTACGCCTTGTTCTACGAGACACTTTGCAGCTTGCTCGGTGTCATCCGGCGTCGTAACGTCGCCACTGTGATAAATAACCTGGGTATTAAAGCCTAGTTGGGTGGCTGTTCGCTCCCCCATTTCACCATTAACGGTGTATATAATGAGCGAGTCTTGATACGCAAGTAATACTTCAAGTGCTGCACGGGTGCGTAAATTTGCTTTGGGTTCTGCGCCGAGTGCCATGGCTTTCGCTGCTGTATCAGCACCATCACTGCCTTTAAGAGCTACACTGCCACCAAGCCCTGCAACAGGGTTTACAATTAAACCTAACTTAAACTGCATCAGATAACTCTCCTGGATGTTGCCATACAAATTGTGCACTTGTCAGTGGCCACGGGGTCTTATAAAAATCACTGAGTGCTTTTAGTAGTGCGTAAGTTCGTTGATTAAAACCAGACGCTAGTAAACTTAATAGGTGCTGGTGAACACGCTGCTGAAAAGCAAAACGACACGTTTGTTCGCCATTTAAATTATCGACCGAAACATTAAAGTCAAAGCCTGCCGCAGCGCTAAGCGCCCATTCTATTGCTTGGGGTTTAACTTCTACCGCTTCAAACTCAGCTTGCTGATGTTTATCACGACCATCTGGACAATACCAATAGCCATAATCTTCCAGTAAGCGGCGTTTTTCACCTGCCACCAGCCAATGGGCAATTTCGTGGAGTGCACTAGCGTAAAAACCATGCGCAAAGACAATTTGATGATAAGTCGTTTGCTCATCTGCAGGCAGGTAAATAGGCTCGTCAGCACCTTTAATTAAGCGCGTGTTATGGCTTTGATAAAAAGTGCTGTCAAAAATAGCAATTAAATCGGCAATCTGATGCATACTGGCTTACATTCATCTCGTTAAAGCGTTACAACAACGCACCAAAAACGAGGCGAATTGTACGGACTTTTCAGCCTAAAGTAAAAACAACCCCTCTCGGTTAGAGGTATTTTGCGATATCGACGTTATCTATTTGTTCAGGGCTCAAATAGCGTTTTGCGTATTCAAGGTAAATACCTGAACTTAAAAACAGTTTAAATACGTCACGATCAATATGATCGTCATCGACCATTTTAGCTAAAATATCAATAGCAACACTCAATGGTTTGGCCTTTTTATATGGCCTATCTGCTGCAGTGAGTGCTTCAAAAATATCAGCAAGTACTAACACTCGTTCAGGTATCGATAAGTCATCCGCTGATAATTTACGCGGATACCCCGTGCCTTTTAAGGTTTCGTGGTGGGTCGATGCATAGCGCGGCACACGGGCTAGCTCTTCGGGGAATGGCACATTATTAAGCATACGAATCGTGCTGATAACGTGTTCATTAATTTTAAATCGGTCTTCTGCGGTAAGTGTTCCACTTCTAATTTGTAAGTTATATAACTCACCTAAATTATACTTGTATTCAGGAACCGACATTTTTATACCTAAATTAGCATCGTATTCCACAGCCTTGTGGTGCGTAATTAGGTCACTGGGTTTATCACTTAACAGCGTTTCTTCAACAGGTAAAGGTTGTCCCTTTAAATCTGCAAAGCGCATTTCTTCTAGAGGCGATAAACCAAGCGTTGCATCGAAATGCCGATGCCACTTAATACACGCAACGTCTTTTAAGCGTGCAAGTTGCTCATCATCCATAAACTCACTTCCCACATTGCAAGTAGCAATGAAAGCAAAGTCAGCATGTAATTTGTCTGTTTCAGCGTCTAACTGCTGTTGCAGTGTCTCCCTGTATGTTGGGTTTTCAAGCAGCTTTTCGTAGTAGTTTATTTTAGCGTCGCGCAGTAACACTTCAAAACGTGTACGGATTTCATGAATACGATTATAAATGGTTTCTAGTTTGGTGCCTTTGTCTACAATGTGTTCTGGCGTGGTAATTTTACCACAGTCATGTAACCACGCTGCCAGTCTAAACTCACGTTTTTCATCTTCGTTTTTAAATGCAAACTCTGCAAAGGCGGGATCTGTTGAATCAGATGCAGCATTCGCAAGCCAAATACCAATCTCAGGAACACGCTCACAATGCCCTGCTGTATAAGGTGATTTATCATCAATCGCTTGGGCTATAAGTTCAACAAACGATTCCATGAGTGCTTTTTGTGAGTTTTCGTGTTTCTCTATAGAGCGGCTCATATCAACCATTGAATTGGCTAAATAATGAATTTCGAGAATGCTACTTGACAGAGTCGACACATTTTTATACTCGCGCTGCTGAATTTTTTTGTTCTCACCAACAAGCTTTAAAATTGGATTCACAATTGATGATGCAAAAAACCACGATATTGGCAGTAGCAGTAATAAACATAAACTCGTTATTAAAATAGAAATCCGAATTTTCTCGCGAATGACCGCAAGTACATCTTCTTTTGCTACCAATACAGTGAAGAAATCGTCATTATCAGCTTGCATGTCACCGCTTAATGGTAAGGGCACGACAAACATGTATTTTTCTATCCCATTTTCATGTACATCCAGCATTTTGCCAAACTGATGACGCTTATTTGCAAGGCCTGTTTTTTGGTCATCAAGCTTAATAAGCGCTGATAAATCGTCAAAGGTATGCTGATGGCTTTGCGTTCTACTGCTGGCAATAATGTCACCACTACCCTGATAGACATACATTTCGGCGGAAACCAAAAACTGCATTTTAGTCTGTTGCTCAGTTAAATACGCACTTAAACTCGAACTTGCTATATCCACCGCAAGCACATCGCCGGTATCATCTGACTTAATCGAATAGGTATAACCCGGTACGTGGTAAACATTAAACATGTACGGTTCAGATTTGGTAACAACCCCACTTTCTGCGTCTTGAAACCATATTCGCGTTCGTGGATCAAAATCGGTTTGTTGTTCTTCTGCTTTACGGACTGTCAGTTGTGAGTCTAAAAATAACATCGACTTACGACGCTCTTCACCTTCCCCCGATACTTTAATGACCAGCCATTTATACTCATCTTTTATATTCAAGCTGGCGGGTAAATTTGCATACCCTTTTAGATTAATAACTTGGAGAAAATCACCATTCGCACGCCCTAAAATAAGTGAATAAAAATCTGTGTGGCGACTAAGCACCTCTATGAGTAAATTTCGAAAAATCTCATAGTTACCTTGGCTTTGTGAAAATAGGCGTGTGTCATGAACCATCACGCTGAGGGTGTTATCTGCACGCTGATTTATACGTGTGATATGATCCGCAATCTGCTGGCTTGTTTGCTTAAATTGCTGAGCTTTGGTGTGCAATACTAACTTTTCGCTGAAGTAATAATGCAAGCTAATCGCCACAATTCCCGTTAAAAGACTGGCAAGCGCAAAGACTAAGAGAACACTCGCTCTAATTGATATTTTATAGCCTTTTTTATGGCGTGATAGCATTCTGCATCTCCTTGCATGCTCTCTTTATTGAATGAATATAAGAAAAAAGAAGTACAGATAATATATACAAGTATCTTTGGATAATTACAATTTATTGACTAAATTAAACGCACCTTGGTATCGATTAAATTTTAATAACCAATTGATTTCTTCCGCCTTCCTTAGCTTGATACAAAGCCAAATCAGCTCGTGATATCACTGATTTTTGCTGCTCCTCACGCATGATGGTCAGACCAAAACTTGCTTGTATCGATAAAGAGCAACTACCTAATTTAAACTCCTCGGCATTTAACCTTGCTATCATGCCGTTTATAAGCGCAGTGGCATCTTTTAATGAACAAAGCGGCAGTACAATGACAAACTCTTCACCACCAAATCGATAGACATCATCAGCACTGCGCAGAGAGTTCGTTAAAAAAGTCGAAAAGTGCTTAAGCACGGTATCCCCCATTTCATGTCCATGGGTATCGTTTACGCGTTTAAAGTAATCAATATCAGCTAAAACGACACACACATGTTTCGTTTTATTTTGCTGCTTAATTAATTTTTGATATCCCTCATAATTGTTATCAAACGCACGCCGGTTAGGCAGCTGTGTGAGTGCATCTTTAAATGCCTGTCTTTTCATTTCATCTGCAAGTTGACTTAGCTGAGTGTTACGAACAAAAAGCTGCCGACGGATTAAATGCTCATGAGCCGACATAACGACCCCTGCAAAATTAGCGGATACATGTGCCAACCCAACCATATAAAAAGTATGGCTACTTACATCTTTATTAAAATAAATAACGGTAATTGCAAATGCACTGTAAGACACACCGATTAAGGTGGCATTCTTTAATGACAATAAAGTAGAGAAATACATAGTGATCAAAATAATCACATCAAAAAACATATGCAGGACATAATGGCGCTCAAAGGTGAACACCATAAATTGCATACTAAAAAATAAGAATGTCATAAACGCAGCCACCGCCTGCGATAATTGCTGTGGTGTCCGGATATAGCACACCCCAAGAGCAGTGATCACACAAACTGCAACAGAAATAGTCCGGCTAAATAATGCAATACCGGGCCAAAAGTTGGGTTGAATTATCATTTTATCGGAATAGGTCACCAGCATAATCATAATGGCGGTGATACAGGCAAGAAACTGTGCAGTTTTTTTATCTTGCTCAAGCTTACTTTGAGTAAATGCTTGCTCAACTTGCATAGAGTTGAACCGACAAAAGTAGCGTGCAATTGACATATCTTGATTTAATAACTTTGCACCGAATGTGCTCATAATTATATACCTACGCAGGAACGGAAAAAGGCGAGTAATGAGGTGTTTAAATAAAGAGCAACCGTTCCATTATAGAGTGAAGAGCTTACAATTAAACTCGTTCTTTTGTATATAAATTACACACATGCACCAACACAAAGTTGCGAAAAAGGCACAAAGCATAAAATTATCGCTTTGTGCGCGGTGATTAAATAATATTCTCTCCTGCCTCATCACGTGTAACAATATCTGTTTCTTGCAGTGCGTGTGCAATCCAATTATTCAAAACAGGACACGATAGTACCTGGTCACAATAAGCTTGTGCAGGGCTTGATAATGTAACTTGGTAAGTTTTAAAGCGCAGTACCACGGGCGCAAACATCGCATCAACAATTGAAAACTCACCATACAGCCATGTATTGGACGACGATTGTGGTCGCATCGAAAATATCTCATCAATGCGGGCAATGTCTTTCTTTGCGTGTTCTGACAGCTCAACATGTCTTTTAGCTCGAATATTCATGGGCATTTCATTTCTGAGTGCGAGAAAGCCACTATGCATTTCTGCAGCCACACTTCTTGCGTGAGCTCTTTTATTTAAGTTTTCAGGCCATGCTCTGCCATTTAGATAAGCATCGTTGATGTATTCACAAATCGCGAGTGAATCCCACACAGCTAAATCACCGTCGATTAATGCAGGGACTTTTTGTACAGGAAATTTCGTTTTTAATCTGTCATAAAAGTCTGGGGTATCTAAAACAAGTTGCTGCTCAGTAAATGATATATTGAATTTACTTAATAAATACCACGCTCTTAATGACCAACTCGAATAATTTTTATTACCAATAAATAATTGCATTTTTCATCCCTTAACGATTAAATTAATACCACTATAGAGCAGCAAAATGCGAATTACTCGCCAATTGTTCTTATACAACCCATAAGAGAAACTGATACATCATGGATATTGATGCCTTACGAACTTTTTGTGCTTTTGTAGACACGGGCAGTTTTACCCGCGCAGCCGCACAGATTTGCCGAACCCAATCTGCGGTAAGTATGCAGATGAAAAAACTAGAACAAGACATAGGGAGTTCTTTATTTGAGAAGCAAGGACGCCAGTTAGTGCTTACCCAACAAGGTCATCAATTAGCAAGTTATGCAAAGCAGTTAATTAATCTTCACGATGAGGCCTTTAAGCAACTTCAAGCAGGCACTGGAAACCGTCGAATTCGTATTGGCTGCCCTGATGATTACGCCCGTTCAATTTTACCGCGACTCGTGAATTCACTGCGCATGTTAAATACTGCGCTGGATATACAAATTAGCTGCGCACCTAGCAGTGAATTAAGGGCTAAGCTTGACCAAGGTCAACTTGATTTAGTGATTGCGACCCGTTCACCGAACTCAGAGGAAGGTTACCTAATACAATCAAGCCAAGGAGTGTGGGTGAAAAGTCCGTCTTTTAAATTAAACCCTGCAACCCCCTTACCACTGGCCTTATTTCAACGCGACTGTAAATTTCACCAAGCCAGCATCGAAGGTCTACTGAAAGCAGAGCGACACTTTAATATTATCGCCTGCTGCGGCTCTGTGGGGGCTTTACATGGTTTAATTGAGCAAAATCTCGCAATAGGGAGCATGGCACGCATTAGTATGCAAAAGAGCGTAGAAGAAATCACCGATGAAACACTCCCCCTCTTACCAGTGATTGATATAGTGCTTTTGCATGGTAATCATGCTCATAACCCCGTCAGCCTTGAGCAACTTAAGTCTCTGATAGAACATATTAAAGTAGTTTGACTAATTTGCGCGTACGTTTAGGGTCGGTTAAGTATAAAAACTCATTCAAATCGTGTGACGCATTAATCAGCATATGCTGTTT
This sequence comes from Pseudoalteromonas lipolytica, assembly GCF_900116435.1. Lineage (GTDB taxonomy): Bacteria > Pseudomonadota > Gammaproteobacteria > Enterobacterales > Alteromonadaceae > Pseudoalteromonas > Pseudoalteromonas lipolytica. The sequence continues at coordinate 194,615 of NZ_FPAZ01000003.1, forward strand.
TGGGGCTGTTAATTGCCAACTTTTGCTATTAGATGAAACTAAATCAATCGTTTGATATTTGATACTATGCGGCTGTTCTAGGGTGATAGCTAATTGCTGCTTTTCAACTGCAATTCCAATAATTTCATCTTGTTGAGACTGCCATATTAACTCAATATCACCGTCAGAATTTATGCGAAAAACTTCATTACTATTTGAAAAATAAATCTGGTCTTTATCATCTAAGTCCATACCGTAGCAACTCAAGCGTTTACCAGAACCAGAAAATGGCGTCAGCGTTAGATCATTTAAATCAAACTTAGCTGGGTGAAATGTAACCCCATCTTTTGCGCGGTAAGAGACTAAAATGGATTCTTCATTATGATACATTTCGCGTAAATAAAATGAGTGATGAGGATGTGGAATAGCTTCATAGGTCCCACTGACAATATCAATTTTATATAAGGTATCTTTGCTTGCAGTGAATACTTGCTGACCATTTTTATGCCATACAGTACCAAACAGCTCTTCGTTATCTGGATTTGCGAAGACTAATTTCTGTTTTTCATTTTCATACAAAAATAATTGTTTTAGTCCAAAGCGATGTGACTCAAATACAAATTTTGTTGAATCCGGTGAAAACACTGGCAGAAAGTCAACCGAGGAAGTATCCACCCGCTTTGTAAGTGTATTTGGATCTGTTCGTGTTTGACTGACAATATCAACATCCACATTCACTAATTCCATTAAAATTGACTCAGCAGATGAAGTGTACTGGGCATCGCGAATTATTTGATAATTATTAAACGGAATAAGCTGCAGCTCACCTTCAAGACCTAAACTTATAAGTTGGTTACGTTGGCTTATTAATAACGCTTGATTGTTTGGATGCCAACTCAAACCTTGAATACCGTTTTCTATTACTGCAATGGTTTTCACTGTATTACTAGCAAGCTCAAGCACATCGATACGGTATTTATTTTGTCCTGCTTCAAAACCTAACGCGACTTTACTACCATCATTTGATAACGCATGAACAAGTAACCAATCTTGCTCAGAAGCCGCTAGTAAGCGCTTTTTTTGTTTACTGTTTATATCCAGTGAAACCAGTTGGGTGTCATTACTTTGTTTATTTTTCTCGATAAAATAGAGTACTTCTCCAGCTCCCCAATAAATATGATGGCTCGTCAGTGTCGTCTCGGTAAAGCGATTGACAGTCGTTTTCTCACGTGCCACAAATGACGATAAATCAAGCGATAAAGTTTGGAGTGACTGATTATGCTCACTCGCTTCGACAAACGCCAACGCATTGTCTTGTGAAGACCACCCTAAGGCAAAATAACTTGCAGCAAACTTCGTGAGCCTAGCTTCTCGACCTGTGGCTAATTCCTTTAACCAGATATGTTGGTTGCCTTTATCACCTCGAACAAAGGCTAAGTGGTTACCATTATGCGATAAAGATAAATTAGATTCATTCAGTTCGCTTGACGTCAGTGGCATTAATTGACTAAAACTTGGATGCGCTTGCTTATCAGCAATCATTTGCCAAACTACAACGCCTGTAAAAACGAGTACCACGAGTAGCAACGGCAACCATTGCGTTTTTGCTTTAGTTGCTTTAGTTGATTGGCTCAATTCAACCTGCTCCAAGCTATAACCCCGTTTTGGATGAGTAATTATAAATTGAGGGTTCTTGGCATCTTCTTTTAAGGCTTTTCGTAATAACGCAATACAACGCTGTACTGAGCTTGGATTAAATATTGAATTAGGCCAAACCGCAGCGAAGATCATTTCTTGGCTTACGACCTTCCCCTGATGAATATAAAGGGTATGTAATACATCCATGACTTTGGGCTCGACAACTTGCTCATATTCTTGCGATGAAATTAAACATCTGCTTTCATCAATCACAAATTTACCGATTCGATAACTCGCCACTTACTGCTCCAATAAATATTGACGAATCAAAGGTTAAGGTTTTCTTAAGAGAAACTCAAGCATTACTCCATTGTGGCTTTACTCAAACTCATAGATTGTTTTTTCATCTTTCAATAGGTAACAAAAACAATGTATAAACTTTTATCAATCGCCACTATTTTCATCAGTGCTTTTTTACTTTTTCAAATTCAGCCTCTGCTCTCAAAGCAACTTTTACCTCACTTTGGTGGAGGTGCCTCTGTCTGGTCAGCCAGCTTAGTGTTTTATCAAACAATGCTATTGCTTGGTTATTTTTATGCACACTATATCAGTCGGTACACGATTACATTACAAGTAGTTACTCACCTGTTATTGGTTATCATTGCAACACTGGTTATTTACTTACAAAACGAAATTTTTCACTTCACTGATTGGCCTCCAACTCTCGCTGTATTTGTGCATTTATTGCGAGAAATAGGCCCTATTTTTATGCTACTTAGCGCAACCAGTGTGCTTTTACAGCGTTGGTATATCCAAGCCTTTGCAAGACATGTTCCGTACCATTGGTATTCTATTTCAAACCTAGGCTCTTTAATGGCGTTAATGAGTTACCCATTTATATTTGAATTACTGTTTTCGCTAGAGCAGCAAAAGTCATATTGGCTTTTTGGGCTACTCTGCTACTGTGCCTTATTACTATTAATAATGGCGTTTTTGCTAAAAAAAGACCTTAAAGTAGCCCGAAAACCTCAGTTAGCGAATCGTGCAAAGCTATCACAAGGAAAATCGATCTGGATTATTTTGAGTGCCTTAAGTACCGCGATGTTAGTGTCAACAACACATATGATCAGTACTAATATTCCACCAATGCCATTACTTTGGTCCTTGCCACTGGTGATTTACCTACTCACTTTTAGTTATACGTTTGCCAATAAAGTAAATTATCAGCGTTATGTGTGGGCGTATACGTTTGTATTTGCAGTGTTTGCTGGACTGTTAATGTTTTATTTTGGCAGCCAATTTAGCGCACTAGCTCAACTCATTATGTATTGCACTATCTTATTAACCGCCTGCATGGTGTGTCATGGTGAACTAAGAAGTACAGCCCCTGATAACGCTCAATTAACCACTTTTTACTTTTATATTGCCCTAGGAGGTGTGCTAGGTTCACTTAGCAGTACCATGATTGCTCCTTTACTTTTCGTGCAACTTGATGAGTATCTACTGGGGTTAGCTGTTATTTTTAGCTTTATTTGCTATTGCCAATTTAAAACCCAAACAGGTAATAAACACATTAAGTACACCCTCGTTGCAACCGCTGTTGTATGGCTCTCATGCTATTGTTTCTTAGTCGTAAACTTTAATCAGTATAATGTTGCTACGAGCCGCAATTTTTACGGTTACCTCACAGTAAAAGATATTCATACCAATACAATAAAAGAAAGGCGCTTAATAGATGGCACAACCATCCATGGCGCAGAGCCACTTGATAATAATCAATTCCTTGGTCAAAGTTATTATCATCAACATACGGGTGTTGCTAAATCTCTCACGATTTTAAAACAACAGGGCGCATTAAACATAGGTGTCATTGGTTTAGGAGCTGGTGTACTCGCAAAGTTTGTGGGTCAAGGTGACCGTCTCCATTTTTTTGAACTCAATCCTGCAGTGCATGACATGGCAAAGAATTATTTTTCTTATTTAAATAGCAGTAAAGCCAATGTGAGAGTAACCATAGGTGATGGTCGAATTGCGCTTCAAAAAAATCATCAAGAAACATTTGATGTGTTAATCATTGATGCTTTTTCAAGTGATGTTATTCCCGCGCACTTACTCACTCGAGAAGCTATGTCGCTCTATTGGCAAAGACTCAATGAAAATGGCGTACTGATCGTGCATATTTCCAATAACCACATCGATTTATTGCCCGTATTACAAGCACACAGCCAGCATTTTGATAAAACGTTAATAAAGTACAGTTATCAAGGGCGTGGCTTAAAATCTCTGGGCTCTGACTGGGTGGTATTAACCAGTAATCACACTTTTTTAAATGATGTTTCTATTAGTGACTTATCGCCTATAAAGCACTACGGGAACTCTCAACTTGCAGAATGGACTGATCAAAAAAACAGCTTGTTGCCTCTGTTAAAATTTTAAATTAAAACACAAAAAAGCGCGATGGCTTGAAAGCTATCGCGCTCATTACTTTTTCTAAATAGATACTTTTAGATTGAGCCTTTGATTGGCCCATGCTCGTGGCTTACATGGGGGTTTTGGCCACGCTGGCGTAATAAATGGTCCATTAAGGTAATCGCCATCATCGCCTCGGCGATGGGGATTGCACGAATACCCACACACGGGTCGTGACGACCTTTGGTGATCATTTCAACGGCTTCGTTGCTGGTATTTATACTGTTACCCGGAATCGTAATGCTTGACGTTGGTTTTAGCGCGATAGACGCAATAATATCTTGTCCTGTCGAGATACCCGCAAGCACTCCCCCCGCGTGATTTGATGTAAAACCATCTGGGGTCAGCTCATCACGGTGCTCTGAGCCTTTTTGCTCAACGACATCAAAGCCATCACCAATCTCAACACCTTTTACCGCGTTGATGCTCATAAGTGAGTGCGCAAGCTCAGCATCAAGACGATCAAATACTGGCTCACCTAAGCCAACAGGCACATTCTTAGCGACTACTTTCACTTTAGCGCCTACCGAATCACCCTGCTTTTTAAGCTCACGCATGTACTCATCAAGCGCGTCTAATTTACTGGTATCGGGGAAGAAAAACGCATTGTTTTCTACTTCATCCCAGTTATAGTTTTCGGCTTTAATAGGCCCAAGCTGACTTAAACATGCACGTACTTCAATACCATGAAATTGCTTTAAATATTTTTTAGCAATCGCTCCTGCCGCCACACGAATCGCGGTTTCTCGAGCTGATGAGCGACCACCGCCACGATAATCGCGGATACCGTATTTATGCCAGTAGGTGTAATCACCATGACCTGGGCGAAATACGTCAGCGATTTTACCGTAGTCTTTTGAACGTTGATCGGTGTTTTCAATCAGTAAACCAATACTTGTGCCTGTGGTTTTACCTTCAAATACACCTGAAAGAATTTTGACTTCGTCACTTTCACGGCGCTGTGTTGTATAACGACTTTGCCCTGGTTTACGACGATCTAAGTCAATTTGTAAATCGGCCTCACTAATTTCAAGGCCTGCTGGTGTGCCATCAACAACGCCGCCTAATGCAACGCCGTGGCTCTCACCAAAGGTGGACACCTTAAATAACTGCCCTATGCTATTACCTGCCATTAACTTTCCTCATTCCTGGCTACTGAGACCGAGCCCTAAGGCTCGGCTTTTAAATTCGCTATTAATCGGCGAAATAATTAACAAGCTGTTGTTTGCTTATCACAAATACGCCTAAGCCACCTTGTTCGAATTCAATCCATTCAAACGGCGCGCCTGGGTACAGTGCATCCATATGTACCATAGAGTTACCAACTTCGACAAATAACAAACCGTTATCAGTTAGATGCTCTGCTGCTTCAGCTAAAATGGTACGAGTGACGTCAAGTCCATCATGGCCCGATGCTAAACCAAGCTCTGGCTCATGGTGGAATTCGCGCGGTAAGTCGGCCATGTCTTCAGCATCAACATAAGGCGGGTTAGCAACGATCAGGTCATATTTTTGTCCTGGCACACCGCTAAATACGTCTGACTGAATAGGTAATACACGCTCATTAAGCATGTAATCACTAATATTAATATCAGCAACTTCTAAGGCTTCATACGAAATATCGACTGCATCAACTTGCGCGTCTTCAAAAGCTTGTGCAAGCGCAATGGCGATACATGCAGAGCCTGTGCATAAATCAAGAATGCGGGTTACCGACTCAGGCTCTTCAAGCCAAGGAGCAAACCGGTTGTTAATTAGCTCAGCAAAAGGTGAACGCGGAATCAATACACGCTCATCAACATAAAATGGCATGCCGGCAAACCAGGCAATATTTGTTAAATAAGGCACTGGCGTGCAATCGTTAATACGTTCAGCGATTAATGCTGCTAAACGATTTTTTTCAGTGCTCGTTAAACGCGCATGCATTAGCTCTTTAGGTGCATCAACAGGTAAACTTAGTGCTGGTAGCAATAAGCTGACCGCTTCATCCCATGCGTTATCTGTGCCGTGGCCAAAGAAAATACCACTGCTCGCGAATTGACTGGTTGTCCAACGTAACCAATCGTGCAACGTTGAAAGTTCAGCAATTGCCTCGTCTAAAATTGCGTCTTCTATTTGGAAATGGTTCATGTATGTTCCTTAACTTTCAAAGTCTGTTCTGACGCGTATTGTACCGTCTTTTCAATTGCTTTTTACTCGATTTTTAGCGTTTTTTTGTTTAGACTGCCGTCATGAAAAAAGATCCCCACGACAACAATCACATCAGCACTGACGATATAGACTTATTTCGTCAGAGTATCAGTGGTGCCAAAGCATTTAAACAAGACACTATCCGATTTACTAACAAGCCTAAAGTGTCACAAGCGAAGCAATTTTCCCAGCAAAAAAAGCAACATCAGTCAGAATTTTTCTTTTCAGACGAATATGTGCCAGATATTGATACGCACGGCACTGTAAGCTATGTCAAACCAGGGCATGATTCCTACTTGGCAAAACAACTGCGTCGTGGTGACTACGTACCTGAGCTAACCCTTGATTTACATGGGTTAAATAAAGAACTTGCCAAAGATGAGCTTGCAGGACTGATTCACGAATGTAAAAAACAACATTACTACTGCGCGTGTATCGTGCATGGGATTGGTGAGCGTATTTTAAAACACAAAGTACCGCAGTATTTAGTGCAACATCCCGATGTTATTGCTATGCACCAAGCCCCGCTTGAATTTGGCGGTAAAGGCGCAGTACTTATTTTAATTAACCTTCCGCAAAGTGACGAATTCCGACGTTAACGTCACTTTAATAAGGCCACAAGTGCATATTTTTTCGATCATCTTTCCACTGATTTTTATCGTGCTAAGTGGCTACATTAGTAGTCGTAGCCGATTTTTATCGAAAGAACACATCGCAGGCCTCAGTAAATTTACTTTTTATATTAGCGTTCCGGCATTTTTATTTGTCAATATGGCGCAAGCAGATTTACATAGTAGCGTTAGTATTGCTGGATTTTTAAGCTTTTATATTCCGGTATTAGCAATCTACGCACTCGGGTATTTGCTTGATCGCTATGTAATTTATAAGCAATCAGCCGCATCTCGCCATGCCGTGTTTGCGCTGGGTAGTAGCTACTCTAATACCGTACTAGTCGGGCTACCAATTATTATCGCCGCACTTGGGCAGCAAATGGTTGGGATTGTGTTTATGATCATTACCTTTCACAGCGCTTTACTGTTTACACTGACTTTTCTATTGAGTGCAAAATCGCAGCAAACCTTTTCATGGCGAGCCTTCGCGAAAAATATGTTACTGAATCCTGTGGTTCTAAGTATAAGCAGCGGCCTTGCGATTAACTTATTGGGTGTAACGCTTTATCACGATTTGGTGAATGGTTTGAGCTTACTTGCCAAGCCAGCTATTGCCTGCGCACTGTTTGTGTTAGGCGCAAATTTAGCGTTTTATAAGGTGGCAGATAACTGGCAAGCATCCCTTATCGCAACCATCATTAAGCTCGTAGTCTTACCATGTAGTGTGTACTTTTTTGCAACTCAGGTTTTCAACCTTGAACACTCTTTGATGACTGTACTGGTATTGCTCAGTGCGTCGCCATTAGGAGTGAATGCGTATTTAATAGCTAACCAAATAAAACAACATCAAGCAACGCTCGCAAGTGCTGTCGTCATATCAACCACACTGAGCGTTATAAGTTTTACTGTTTGGTTAAGCATTTTACTTTAAGTCTTACAGCCCACCAGATACATCCACAAAACTGCCTGTGGTAAACGATGCATGCTCTGAGGCCAAAAAATAAATGGCTTTGGCGACCTCATCAGCCTCACCGCCTCGCCCGAGTGGTAATTTACTTTTTAAGCGGTCTACGCGATTAGCTTCACCACCATCACGGTGCATGTCGGTATAAATTAAGCCGGGCCTTACAGCATTAACACGAATTCCCATACTGGCGATTTCTTTTGCAAGGCCTATGGTAAAGGTATCAAGTGCGCCTTTTGAGGCAGCATAATCTAAATACTCATTCGCTGAACCTGTCCGTGAAGCCCCCGATGACACATTAACAATACTGCCTTTGTGCATTCGCTTTATAGCTTCTCGCGCACATAAAAATGCCCCTGTCACATTACAGCTCAAAATAGCATTAATACGCGCCGCGTCCATTTCTAAAAGTGACATTTGTGGCTTCATCATCGCAGCATTGTTAACCAGTATATCTAAGCGTGACACCGTGCTATCAAGTGCAGCAAACATAGCCATTACTTGTTGCTCATCAGCCACATCTGCCTGAAAGGTGTGCGCTTTAACCCCTTGCTTTTCGATTTCTTTGGCAACTTGTTCGGCGCTTTGTTGGTCTGATTTATAGTTAATGCACACATCATAGCCATGCTTGGCAAATAGTTTAGCTGTTGCTGCGCCAATACCACGCCCACCACCAGTAATAAGCACAACGGGATTTGAACTCATGATGACTCCTTAAAAACTAACTGAAATTGCTCGCACACTAAGGGCATCTCAGGATGACGTGAATAAGCTGTGCCGTGTAATTCTCGCTGGTAGTATGGCCAATGCACTTGTTGCCAATAACGAAGACTTTTATCGCCCTCGCCTTCTAACGCGGCATACGCTTCGGTAATTTGATTATAAGGGGTGATAACAACAGAGGTGGTTTCAATAATGCCAAGCGGCCGCCCTTGCCAGTTCGTAAAAATAGCCAAGTCACCAACCCGAGGGAGCGCCTCGTTATTAGCTTCAAACCAATACAGTGATGAGGTGGTCGCTCGCTTGACTCCTTGCAGAACAAGGTCAGCGCATTCATTGGCATCCACCTCATTATCGCAAAAATGCCAAGCAGGCAAAGTACTAATTTGACAAGATGACTGCTGGTTAAAATCAGCAATCATCTTGTTAATTCGTTGCTCGTTACTTAACGGCTGCAACAACTGAAATCTCAACAAGTAGCGCGTCACGCGCCATTTTAGCTTCAACACAGGCACGCGCGGGGGCATGGCCTTCAGGTACCCATGCATCCCACACTGCATTCATATCGGCAAAGTATTCCATGCTTTTAAGATAGAGGGTGGCGCTTAACATATGCTCTTTGCTGCTACCGGCTTCAATTAGCAGAGTTTCAACTTTATCGAGCATAGTTTGCGTTTGTTCAGCAATGCCTTTTTCTGCATCAGCGCACACCTGCCCACATAAGTACACCGTGCCGTTATGCTTAACGATGCGGCTCATTCGCGCACCTGTTTGTAATCGTTCAATTGTCATAGTATGTATTAAATAGTTAACAGTGACAGTAATTTAACAGACATACTGCTATATTTCGACGTTATTTGGCGAGTGAATACTTAGGTAGTGGCTTCGCTGTTTCGTTTCATCATATTCAATGACTGCTACAGCACCCGTATTAAAAATAGGCATATTACCAGGGCTCAATTGATCAACTAAATAACTCACGATCGGCATGTGAGCGACAACTAGCCAAGTATTGCACTGTGGATGCATCGCGATTAACGTTTCTAAATAATCAGTAGCCACTTGTGGTACACCGTCGGGAGTAATGTCGCGACACGTTTCTTTGTAGAGTAACGGAATATTGTGTGTTGCATTTTCAGCCGTTTGCTGGGCACGTAAGTACGGACTTACCAACAAAGCGTCTGGTTTATAATGACATGCTAACCACTTCCCCATCCTACTGGCTTCTTGTTGACCCGTTGGCGTCAATTGTCTTGCTGCATCATCTGCTTGCATAGGCGTTGCTTCGCCATGGCGCATGATTAAGATTGTTTTCATAAAAAATCAACCAATTAAAGAATATAAAACAGTAGCCAGTTTGCTTGATTGTTAGCTATATTAGAATATCATCACAAGATAGATTAAACATCCGCTTATGATATTCAGGTAGATTTTCGTTGCTGTGCCTTTAGCGTTCCTGAGATTATCATCTGTTGTTAGGACATTAACGCATTCTTTCAGGAGAATCTTTTGAATATCAGCCGCAATGATAACAGAACATACCAGCCCCTAACACTGGACAATGGTCTAAAAGTGCTTTTAGTGCAAGACTTAGAGTCAACAAAATCAGCGGCTTCGATGGCTGTTAATGCGGGTCACTTCGACGATCCCCTTGATAGACAAGGTCTGGCTCATTTTTTAGAGCATATGCTTTTTTTAGGGACTGATTTATATCCCGAGTCTGGTGCCTTTTCGAACTTTGTTTCACAATCAGGTGGCAGCACGAACGCCTGGACTGGCACCGAGCATTCTTGCTACTTTTTTGACATCAATAATCAACAGTTTTCAGATGCACTCGCGCAATTTAGTCGCTTTTTTATTGCCCCCTTACTCAGTCCAAAAGAAACCACCAAAGAGCGCAATGCAATTGACGCTGAATTTAAATTAAAAATTAAAGACGACGGACGCCGTATTTATCAAGCGCATAAAGAAACGGTAAACCCAGCACACCCTTTTGCTAAGTTTTCGGTGGGGAATCAACACACATTAGCAGACCGTGAGGGCTGTATTAGCGAAGAACTGCGCGCATTTTTCGACCGTCATTACCAAGCACAATGGATGACTTTAGTTATTTGCAGTAACGCCGATATTGCCACGATGACTGACTGGGTTAAGCAGTATTTTAGCGATATTAAAGGGCAAGCAAAGAGTAAAGAGATCATCGAGCCTCCCCTTTATCGCAAACAAGATTTAGGCAAAGTTTTACACATTGAACCGCACAAACATATGCAAAAGCTCATCATCAGTTTTGCTATGCCCAACATTGACGATTTTTATCGCCATAAAACGGTTAGTTTTATTGCTCACTTGCTTGGCTATGAGGGCAAGGGCTCGATGTATTCAATTTTAAAAGAACAAGGTTGGATCAATGCTCTTTCTGCTGGTGGCGGTATTAATGGCAGTAACTTTAAAGATTTTAATATCAGCGTAGCTCTTACAGATGAAGGTATTGAATACTATGAAGATATTGTCGAAATGGTATTCGAGTATATCTGTTTAATTAATCAAAACTGCGCCAAACTTCCCAGGCTTTATCAAGATAAAAAGAACCTGTTACAAATTGCCTTTGATAACCAAGAAAAAGCACGCCTCATCGACTGGGTTAGTAATTTAAGCATTAACATGCAGCATTACGATGAAGAAAATTACGTACAAGGCGATTATTTAATGGAAGGCTTTAATCGTTGCGCCCATGAAATTGCGATGCAATGGTTAACCCCAGATAATATGCGATTGGTGCTCATTCACCCCGATGTTGAGCCAGAACATACTACCGCTTGGTACAATACACCTTATAAAATCGAAGATATATCGCCATGCTGGTTAGAAGCATTAAGTGAAATAAACACGCCCTTACCTGAAATGTGTCTGCCTTGCGCTAACCCTTATTTAACCAAAGAGGTTGAACTGTTACCGCTAGACACTCCCAAAAAAGCGCCTGAACTACTTGTGAAACAAGAAGGGTTTGATTTTTGGTTTAAGCAAGACGCGACTTTCCGCGTTGCTAAAGGGCATTTTTATTTAGCGATGGATTCTCACTACGCAATTAAAGACGTAAAACACATGGCGCTAACGCGCCTGTTTGCAGACCTTTTTATGGACAGTGTGGCAGAGCAGTTTTATCCAGCCGAACTGGCTGGGCTGAGCTATCATTTAACCTCGCATCAGGGAGGGCTTACACTGCACACAGCCGGTTTATCTTCAAGTCAGCTCACTTTAGTCAACGAATTACTCGAAGCACTGTTTAATGTCGATATTTGCGCAAAGCGCTTTGCCGAGTATAAAAAACAGCTTGTTAGGCATTGGCGTAACAGTAATCAAAACAAACCCGTCAGTGAGCTATTCAGTATTTTAGGGGCGCAAATTATGCCGTGGAACCCTGAGCCCAATGCACTTGCTCAGGCGCTAAAAGATACCAGTTTCCACCAATTCAACTGCTTTAGAACTGAGTTTTTTAAAGCCTTGCATGTTGAGTCATTTTTACATGGCAATTGGCAGCGCAGCGATGCACTTAAATTTCAAAAGCAAATCGTTGATCACCTCGCTGGCAGTACCACTATTATCGATTTAACACGGCCACTAAACGATGTTACCGAAGTAGAACACCAACGTATCACACTCAATTGCAACGACCACGCGATGGTGCTTTATTACCAAGCATTAACCGATGACACCACAGAAAAAGTTAAAATGATGGTGCTTAATCACCTTATCAATCAAGACTACTTTAACGAGCTAAGAACAAAACAGCAGCTTGGCTATTTAGTGGGTGCTGGTTATGCCCCATTCAACACACGCGCTGGCATTGCGTTTTATGTGCAATCGCCTAAACACAACGCTGATGAGATACTCAAACGCCACCAGCAATTTATTAGTAATTTTGTCGCACAGATCCCCACTGTTGATGAGCAGCAATGGCTTCAAACAAAAGCGGGACTCGTCACACATATTGCAGAAAAAGACAAAAACTTACGACTTCGCTCACAACGTTTATGGCTGGCAATTGGTAACCGCGATACTGAGTTTAATATGCAACAACAACTGATCGCTGAGCTTGATGCGCTGAGTCTTGAGGATATGCAGCAATATATTATTGAGATCTTTTCTGAAAACCGGCCTAGAATCGAACTTTTAAGTGAGCCAAAGCTCAAAAAACCAGCAAAAGCCAACCTTTCTTCTCATTCTCTTTGACTCGTTCGTGAGCTTAGATTAAATTATCTGGTGCGAATTAAGGTATTTCATTAATGATAAAAATAATAAAAATGATTTCTACTTTTTTAATAATGAGTATGGCGGATGTTTTTTCTGCTTCTGCAAGCCCGATAGAGCTTGAGCAAAGTACACTGTTGCTGATCCCAAGCACAATTATGATGCTCTTGCTGCCATATTTGCTATTTGTCATTTACAAACTAAAGCGTTCTCGACATCAGCTGCGAATCTCTGAACATCGACTAAAAAGTACCGTAGAAGGCAGTGGTGATACCCTATGGGACTGGAACATAAAAACGGGCGAAGTAATACGTATCAACGATAAATACACCACAGATACGAATAACGCCAACGGCTTCCCTCCTAATCGAGACCTTATTCACCCACATGATTTACCACACGTTGAAAATGCACTCAAAAGACATTTTGCAGAACACACTGCATTTTTCGAAGCAAGTTACCGAATTAAAGATAGTTTTGATCGCTGGCACTGGGTATTAGACCGTGGAAAAATTATCGAAAAAGATACCAACCTAAACCCCTTACGAATGACAGGCACTGTCAGAGATATTTCACAGCTAAAATCAACAGAAGCCCGTTTAAACCTATTTGCTAAATGTGTTGAATCGCTGACTGATGCAATTGCTATCTACGACAAAAACTTTAAGCTTGTTGATTTAAACCCGAGCTTTTTAACTCTGTTTGGCGGCAGCCGTGAACAGTATTTAAAGAAAGATTTTGCACTGCTTGGCTACGACCAAAGTTATGTCGACGAAATTAAAGCCACCGTAAAAGCCACCGAACATTGGCAACAAGAAGTCAAACTTAAAAATGCTCAACGTCAATTATTACCCATTGAAATTTCAATTGATGAAATTAAAAATGAGCATAATCAAATTTGTAATTACGTGGTTGTTTATTCTGATCAAACCGAGCGTAAAAAAGCGGAGTCTCAATTACATAACCTATCAAACAGAGACCGGACGACCGGCTTGCCTAACCGAAACTTATTTTTCACCAATTTAAAAAAACTCGCAAAGCAAGACAATCACCATGCTCTTTTAGTGTTTGACCTAGACAACTTTAAAAAAATTAATGACTCATTAGGTCATCAACTAGGTGACAGTCTCCTAGCTAAACTGGCAATGCGTTTAAATAAACTCACTCGCGAGAAAGATGTGTTTTATCGTTTGGGTGGTGATGAATTTGCACTGGTTATGTCGGGCACTAACGACATTCATACCATCACACGGATGGCTAAACTATTTTTAGCCGCAATAGCCACCCCTTTTAATATGGCAGGCCATGAGCTGGTAATTACCTCAAGTGTCGGAATCGTGCTGTTTCCAGAAGACGGTAATACCCCCGAGCTATTGCTAAAAAATGCCGATACTGCGATGTATCACGCAAAGAAAAAAGGCAACAGCTACTTATTCTTTAATGACACAATGAACCGTGAGGCGGTAAAGCGCTTACAAATTGAAAACTTAATGCGCTACGGATTAAAAGAGGATCATTTCGAAGTCTATTACCAACCGAAAATGAATATTCACACCGGTAAACTCGATGGCATGGAAGCACTCGTCCGCTTTATCACTCCTAAAAAGGGGATTATAAGCCCGGGCGTCTTTATTCCGATTGCCGAAGAAACAGGGCAAATTATTGAAATTGGTGAAGTGGTCTTAAATAAAGCCTGTCGCGATGTGAAAAACTGGATAGATCAAGGCCTCTTTAATGGCCGTGTTGCGGTGAACTTATCCGCTAAGCAATTTAGTTTACCCGACTTAACCACTCGCATTGATTTAATATTACAAAAGAACGAGTTGCCCTCTTATTTTCTCGAACTCGAAATTACCGAAGGCACCGTAATGGATGACCCGCAAGAAGCCATTGCAGTCATGCGCTCGTTAAGCGCTAGAGGTATTCACTTAGCGATGGATGACTTTGGCACCGGTTATTCATCCCTCGCCTATCTAAAACAGTTTCCACTAAACACGCTTAAAGTTGATAAAGCATTTATTGATGATATGCAAACTGAGCGGGGCCGGAACATGGTTGACTCAATCGTTACCATCGCACACAACCTAGAGTTACATGTTGTTGCCGAAGGGGTTGAACAAGCTAAACAAGTAGAGATGTTAAAAGAATTAAAGTGTCAAACGGTGCAAGGTTATTATTACTCAAAACCATTGTCACACCCTGAATTTACCGCATTTTTGAAAAGCCAACTCACTAAGTCAGCTCCAAGTTTAATCAGGAGTGTAAACGTTAATTAAGGGCGCCAACCACATGCCTGACGGCCAACATGGCGAACAAAAGCACGGCGGTAGTGCACATTAAACAAACACCAAGCAATGGGCCCAAGCACGCCCCCTAAAAACATCCAACGTTTTACAGGCATTCCCTTCGAAAGCGACTCTAAATACATCACCAATACAAATAAACAACTCAGTAGAATTAGCAGCACACAGCACCTCATTAAAAACAGCGCGCAGTGTATATAATTTAAGCACAGGTTTAAACCATGAAGCTGTAATAGCCACTATAAAGACGGGTTATATTCTATTACTATCAATTGCAAAGCGTTAAAAAATGCGTGAAATGATATACAGAATAAAGTCGAGGATATAATATAGGAACGTGCCTGTGGCACCTAAGGAAAAAACAATAAAATATGAGGATATATTATGTCTAATGAAACCAGCAATCTATACCAAGCGCCCGAAGCTACCCTAACAGATGCAAACAGCAGTGGTAATAAACCAATCTTAAACTTTGACCGTTTCTCTGCGTGGGGCGTGTTCTTTTTAAGTGTTTTTACACTGGGCATTTACAGTGTTTATTGGCTAGTAAATCGCACAAATCTTGCAAATTCACTCGCTAAACATCAAGTTAGCCAAGGTTTAATTTACGGCTATGTTGGTTTATACGCGGTGAATATTATTTTATCGATTGCGGGAGTTAGCCCCGAACTTGGGGGGGTTGTGTCGCTTATTTCTTTTGTTGTCGCGATCATTCTTATCTTTTCACTGCGTACTTCTTTAACTGAGTTAATTAACGAAAGCAGTGATGAGCCTGTCAAACTAAATGGTATTTTAACCTTTTTCTTCAACGTGATTTACTTTCAATATAAAATCAACGAAGCAATAGACAAGCAAAAATAATCGTTACAAACGTAAAAAAGGCATTGAATTCAATGCCTTTTTTATTACCTGCTAGAGAGCACCTGAGTGCTTCACATTTAAATACGTATTCAACACATGTGGCAGTAGTTGCGTAGGCTTACAATCAATAGCGATGACACCTTGCTTTTTAAGCTTTGCCATATTGGCTTTGTGTGCATTAAGTAAAGCAAGTGCCGCACAATAACTAGTTGCATCTTCATACTTCTCGATTGGCTCATCGAGTACCTCAGCCACTGCACGGTTATTTATATTGATAAGCGCTACAAGGTGGTGCTTTTGCAGCATTTTTATGGCTGGGAGCAATTCATCAATACTCTGCTCATCTAACGTTGTCACCAAGAGCACTAAAGAGCGTTTAGTTCGCTTAGCAATAAGTTGATTAACCGCGACTAAATAGTCACTGCTGCTATTATCGGGGTATAAATCATAAAAATGATTCATCACCCGCGAGACATTCTGCGCCCCTTTAACATCTGGTAACCAACGCAAGGCTTGATTGAAACTTTGCATACTGAACCAGTCACCTTGTTTTAAAACGGTGTGAGCGAGCAATAAAAGTGCATTTAATGCATGATCAAAGTGAGTGCCTTCGTTTGCTTCAATCGCCATTTTTTTAGATGCATCAAGCATCACAATCACATGCTGATTCTGCTCTTCTTGGTATTCACGAGAAATTAATTTACGACGTTTACTGGTCGCTTGCCAGTCAATTTGCCTAACACTATCACCTTGCCGGTATTCCCTTAATTGATGAAACTCAATACCTTCACCCCGCTTTTTGGTTAACTTTAAGCCATTAATTGGCTTATTGGTTACGCCATTAAGGTGTTGCTTTGAGGTTACACGACTAAAATCAGGGTACACTTTTAACCGAGTCTCTTGCTTGACTAACCAGCTAGATTGCCACAGCCCAAAAGACGAGCCAACTCTGAGCTCAATAGCGGTTATGTCAGCATCACCGCGTTTATGAGCACGAATATTAAAGCTCAGCTGTGCTTGCTGCATCGCTGTTAAAAATACCGTCTGTTGCGGCTCAGCAAGCTCTATGGCCTGACTTAAATGCAGACTGGCATCGAGAAGCAGGGGCTGCTTAGCGGTGTTATTGATAGTAAGCTGAACTGGCTGCCAACGATACAATGCCATATTTTGGCTCGTCGACAATTCTGTTGATAACAGCGGCTGCGACTTTGACGCCATTAAGTCAATCCATGTAATCACGACAGGCACCAATAATAACGCCGTCATTATTACGCTTCCAAGCTCAGCTATAGCACAGACAAGCACCATCAGCACAACTGCACATAGCAGTAAAACAAGGCGTTTGGCAGGTCTAAGCTTAATTCGAATCATGAGCGAGGTGCTTCAACACTGGCTAATATGGCATTGATAACTTCGTCGTACGACACCCCTTCTAACTCTAAATCAGCCGATAAGATCAAACGGTGTCTTAAAATATTAGGGGCGACTGATTTTACATCATCTGGGATCACAAAATCGCGCCCATTCATCAATGCGATTACTTTTGCAGCCTTAATCAGGTTTATTGATGCTCGTAAACCTGCGCCGTGCAATACACCTTGCCAAGTTCGTGAATTACGAACAATATCGACAGCATAATTAAGAATTTTTTCGTCAACTAGCCTATCTGCACATAGCTGCTTAATTTCACTAATACGCGCGGCATCAAGTACTGCTGGCAGTTGCTCAACCGTTGATTCATTCGACACCACTTTGGTGTTAAGTTTTAACAACTCCACTTCCGCTTCATGCGAAGGAAAACCCAATTCAACTTTCATCATAAATCGGTCTAATTCCGCTTCAGGCAACGGGTAAGTCCCTTCTTGATCGAGCGGGTTTTGTGTTGCTAAAACCATAAAAGGAGAATCGATAGAAAGCGATTCACCATCAATCGTTATTTGTTGCTCCTGCATCACTTCAAGTAATGAAGACTGGGTTTTTGCGGGTGCACGGTTAATTTCGTCTGCCAATAAAATATTGGTAAAGGCGGGTCCTTTTTTAATATTGAATTCACCCGACTTCATATCATATAAGCTATGACCAACAACATCTGATGGCATTAAATCAGGCGTAAACTGTACGCGCGAAAAATCCACGTTTAAGCTTTTTGCCAATGCCCTAACCAGTAAAGTTTTGCCAAGCCCTGGCACACCTTCAAGCAGTACGTGACCACCTGCAAATAAAACGGTTAGCACATCTTCAACAATGGCATCTTGACCAACGAGGACACGTGAAATGTTTTGCTTTACTTGTTTTACAGCCTCCGCGGCATCTATCAAGCTCATGCGTTTATTTTCCAGTTCCGTGCTCATAATGCATTCCTTAATTGTTTAAATCGTTTGATATATTCTAATCGTTGCTCGCGTGACGTGGGTAATTCACTTACAAGCAGCTGAGTCACTTGTTGTTTGTCGAAGTGCGTTAAATTAGCAATAATTTGTGCCTGTTTATCATCACTTAACATTTTAAAATTAGGGACTCGCATCTCTACTTTGGCATTAAAGTCTTTACGAAGCGCTGTCCATAAATACGCTTCGTGTCCGTGTTGCATGTAGAAATTAGCCACTGCACGAATATGCGCATTAAAACTGGTTTTAATATCGAAGTCAGGGGCATAGGCTCGACCAATTCGACTACTGATATGCCACACTGTAAACACAACCAATAATAAAAGGCTCACAACAAACTGCCAGCTCCAGTGCCATATTTTTGCCAGCCAATTAGGGTATGTTAAATAAGGAACATATGTCACTTTATCAGCCCCTTTGCTAAGCCAAAGTAGGAGGCTGCCATGGTCAAGGTGGCGTAATCGATAGTTTGTAAATGGTGCCAATGACGGCATTACAATAACGCGGCCTTGCCCAAAAGCGAGGTCACACATAACAGTATCGCCCTGTTCTGTGTTTGTGCTGACACCTGGGCAATGTTCAATCGTAAATGCACGGCTTAGTTCAAGCGCTAACACGGTGTCTTCATTAATAGCCAAGGTGCTGTTTTTAGACCCTTCTTTAAGCATTGCAAAGTCATAGTCAAAGGCACTGTCTTTCGCTGAAACGGTGATCCCTAGTTGATTAAAAAACAATGTATTATCAAGTGCCAACTCATCGCGCTGTCGATTCAATACATACACCAATCGCCCACCTTCAGCCACCCATTCAGCGAGCTGCTGATCTAATTGATACGAATCGGCAAGCACCGCTTCATCGACAATTAAAATAGTGTGTGGGTCAATGCGTATTTGTTCGCTATCGGCATGTGCAGCAAGGTGTTTATCTTTAAGCCATTTAATGCCATTTGCGTTTAACAATCGCTGCGCCATGGTGAAATTATCTTTAGCCACATCAGAGTGAAAACCTATTTCGAATTCTTTTTTCTCCCACTCCAGCGACGCAACCCCCGCAACAATAATAAAACCAAGCAATACCAAAGCAGCAATCAGTACATATTTAAGCTTCATGAGTACTTTCCTCCTTGCTGGCTGTCATTGCTTTTATTTCCTCTGTAAGAGCAATAAAATCAAGATCGGGTGTTTGGTGCCCCCAAGCAACACTCACCCACGCTGTAAACAAGCGCGTAAAAATATCGTGTATATGCGTCGGTACTTTGGCATCTATCGCACGCTTACATTCACGCTCAGTCATTGAGCGATGTAATCTCACTTGATGTTGCTGCTGCGCCCAACTAAGCGAGTAATGTAACAAATAAGCCAGCGCTAAACGGTGTTGCCCTGCATTAAAACAACGCAATGCCGAGGCAATTAAATCTGTAGGTAAATCCTGTGCTTTAATTTCAGCAAACAAACTGGGGATCACGGGCTCTTCTTTATGTCTGGCACGTTCAGGCAGGCTTAAATTGGCAAAAAAACCGCGTTTTTTCATTAAGTAATAGACTAACCAAATGACTAATAACGCCACTAACACCCATCCCAATACACCAAAAACCTGCCCTATGGCTTCAAAAATATTAAATAACCATGATAAGTCACTCGATGAGGCTTTTTTGGGTTCAAAAATAGGCGTCCACGTTGTTTCTGTCTCTATCACATTAGGTTCATTATAAAGCGCTGTGACTTGCTCTTTTACCTGTTGTTTATCAATTTCATCGGCGTAACTGGCGGACGGTGCAATAGTAACACTGGATAAGAAAAGCAGTGCCAGTGAACACAATACACCACCTAGACGTGCGCGAATATTTTTAAAAGCGAGCTCAATATCCCACCCTTCAAGCTCAACTCGACGATGTAAATAAGCTAAAAAGCCCCCCGTGACAAATAAAGGCGCAACGAGTGCAATACTTACTATATATAAAGCATTAAAGGCAATTTCTAACCATTCAGGGGCCTCAAAAATCTGATACATCGCTTCTTCAGCAGTAAATGAATACGGCACTAATGCAATCGTTAATGCAGAAAACCCCATCAACAAAATAAATTCAAAGTGGACACAAAATAGCATCCAAAGTGTTTGTTTGGGTTTTGTTGAAGCGAACAACAGCTGTTTGCGCTTCGCTTTTCGTTCTTTAGACAGTTGCTCTAGTTGTTCAACTGGCGCCAAGAAAGCACGATTAGGACTGAACCTTAAGACACTTAAATGCACTAGCATCTCTGCCAACTTTAATTGCTTTAACGACTTTAAACTGTGGCTAATCGAGACCGGTTGATTAAAAACCGCCTTTGACATGTAATCGAGTATCGGGCGCTCGAATAAAGGTTTAAGCCACCATATTAAAAAGGCACTCCAGCTCCAATTAAGTAACACGCCCACAATTATAAATAGTGGTAAGGCCATGCATAAATACATAAAAAACAAAGAAAAAAAGTGCGATTTAACTAATAACACTGTTAAATCAAAGGTTTCGTAAGCATCACGTTTACGAGGGTTAAAAATCAGGCGATTAAGCTCCATAACGCATTCCCTTATAGAGACGATACAGCACATACGCCCAACACCCACTGCCCACTGTATATTTTATTTCATTCGCAATATCGCGCGGGGACCAAAACGCTTCTATGAAAGCAGCTATCACCAGCATTAAAAAGGCTCCTACAATTAAGGGCAAGGCTTTTTGTGCGGCTTGTTTTATGGCATAAGCACGCGTGAATTGACCAGGGTTAAGGAGTGCGTAGCCAATTCGGCACCCTGCTGCAGAGGCAATGATAATCGCTGTCAGTTCAAAAGAGCCATGGGTGATAACAAACGAGAAAAACGGTCCTTCAAACCCAACATTTACAATATGTGCGGCAATGGCACCGAAATAAAAACTGTTGAATAACAAGAAAAATGCAGCTCCTACACAAAACAACACTCCCCCTGCAAACATTTGAAATGCGATCCCTATATTGTTGTAGATATACACCCCAAACATTAATAAATCTTGTGATGCCCCCCGCTCAGCAGATTGCACACTTCCACTTGGGTCATACATTTTTTCTATGTTTAGCAACGTACCTTGCCCTAGAAAAGTATACGCTGCATCTGGGTCCAGTCTTACCCAAATAAAGGCAATTAAAGCTAAGCCCCAAAAAGCCAGCAAATTAACAGCTAACATCACACGGTTTTCATACAGAGCCCGAGGAAACGCTGTTCGTGCGACATGCCATAGCTCAGAAAACTGATTGCTACGAGACAAATACAAACGTTTTTGGCCTAACTGCACTAAACGATTTATTTGTTCAACGAGTATGGGGCTGTATTGACGGCTTTGAGCGATGGCTAAATCATTACAGATCTTGCGATACAGATTTGGAAAATGAATGGGCAACGACTCTGAACGTTCCATTTCACATAACGCTTTGAATTCATCCCAGCTTTGTGTGTTCGATTTTACAAATTGGGTTTGTTTCATTGCTGACTCTCCACGTGTGAGTGGTCATGATTATCGTGTAGTTGCCCAGCAAAATAACGGGCATAACTGGCTAATTGCTCCTCAATATCGGTTTCATTACTGGCTAAAGGCTCAGCAAGTATAGTGGCAATCTCCAGGTGTCTGGCAGCGGATAACTCATTGTGTCGTTCAGCAAAAGCAAGCACCGCTAATTGCTCTTCGGTCGTCAAGCTGACAGCAGGAATGCTCACATCACCTTTGGGCAGTAATGGGCGCTCTTGCAGCTCATCATCATAAATAACTAAGGTGCCTGCTGCCCAATCGCCGATCCGTTTGAATCGCGTATTAAACATCATCACGATGAGTCCTAAAAAATAACCAATAGGCAGCATATCAGCAGGACGTAATAAGTTGCGTACCACTATTTGCGAAAAGCTCGCTGGCAAACCGTTGTCTTGTACTACACGTATTTTGAGGCGTTTTTTACCGGGGGTCTGACCATTTTCCATTTCAAAAAGGATGTTGTATCCCCAAGATATAAGAAAGTAGGCAATAAGAACAAGGCCTTCGCCTGCGTCTCCAAAAAAAGAAAAGAGCGTTGCTATGGCAAGCAGGATCAAGCCACGAATAATAAGATCGATAATATAAGCGTAACTACGCGCCACAACACCTGCTGGTGTTATAGCAATATCAACACCTTCTGGGAGTTTAACGTACTCTCTGTTTTCCAATCCGTGGTTTAACATGCAATCTACTACTAGTCGTTATTATCGTCTTTGCTTATTAGGGCAGAACCTTAAAAAGCAATAAGTTAAGTAAACCATGATGCGCGTTTTCCTGTCTTTTTTCAATGCCTTTTAGCCTAAAAAAAGGAACATAGGCTGATGTTTAAAGTGAACTTAGCCCTAATTTTAACTTAACAAAAAAGCCGACATAAATGTCGGCTTTTACAGATGATCTGATAATTATTTTTCTGCTCGACCCATAAACTTATGTTCAGCAGTATTAATACGAATACGATCGCCCGTTGAAATGTGCTCTGGTACTTGAATCGTTAACCCAGTAGTTAAACGCGCAGGCTTCGAGCGTGCACTCGCAGAGGCACCTTTAATCGAAGGGTCAGTTTCTTCAACAACAAGTTCTACACTTGAAGGTAAATCGATACCAACAGGCGCGCCATCAATCACAATGACATGCACACCTTGTGTTTCTTCGTTAACGAATAAAATTTCTTCGCTAATTGCGTCTTTATTAAGGTTATAAGGCGTGTAATCTTCATTGTCCATGAACACATATTCTTCGCCATCAATATAAGAAAACATTGCTTCACGACGCGTCAAATCAGCAAGCTTTAACATGTCACTGTCTTTAAACGTCTCATCGACTTTACCGCCAGTAACAACATCGTATAAACGCATACGGTATAAGCTACCACCAGCTCGACCTTGCGGCACAGAACGCTGGATATCTTTTACTACTAAAACACGGCCATTGTATTCAATCGCTGCGCCTTTTTTTACTTCACTTGCCTTAGGCATGGGTGTATTCCTATCGTTTTTTGATGACAGAAATTTACCACGTAATGGCTTTTGTTCAATAAAAATTTGCAGTTTTCCATCACCCGCATTATTTATCCTAGTTTTCAGCAAATTATAAAAATAGATATCTCCAAACTTAAAAATTCTGCTATGTTTATAACTACGAAAAATGACTTCAAGGATTGGATCATGAATCAACACACAGTACACGAATATTTAATGAAAAAGCCATTGGTGATGATCACCCAACCATTTGGCCAAGATGTCGATGTTTATAAGGTTAACCATAAAATGTTTGCCACTCTCGTAGAGGGAAAAGAAGGCCAAATTGACGATGAAGGTAACCTTGTTTGGTGGTTAAATTTAAAATGCGATCCTGATGAAGCCCAAGCATTGCGAGATATTTTCCCATCCGTGGTCCCGGGTTATCACATGAATAAACGTTTATGGAATACCGTTATTTTAGATGGCACAGTACCACAAGGGGAGATTGAACGTATGATTGATAATTCGTTTAATCTAGTGGTCGCAAACATGCCTGAAAAAGACAGAAAAGCGATTGAGTTGCACCTTTAACCTCTTCGCTAGTTACATCAGCACTGATCACAGGGTGTGATCAGTGCGATTCAAATAAAAATGATGATCGGTATACAAAATACCCCCTATCATATAAGCATCAGGCTGTTTTTCAATTAACTGAAAACCACATTTCTCCAGCACTTTTTCTGAACCGACATTGCCCTCAGTGACCACGGCTTTAAATTCACAAACGCGGTGTTCGCGAATAGCATAATCAAGCACCGCTTTTAATGACTCAGTAGCATAACCACGGCCATGAAAGTTTGGCAGTAGCAAATAGCCTACTTCTTGGCTATTTGGCACAGTGGATGACGTAAACCCTGTCACCCCGACTTCTTTGCCCGTGCAGGTTTCGACTATCACCAAACACAACGGCGTATTGCCACCTGGTGACCAAGGCTTTAAGCGTTCATTAAACTTAGCGCGTACGTGTGCTTCAGAGGGTTTATCAAAGCACTTTTCAATCACATCAATATCGTTGTGTAATGCATAAAATAATGGCCAGTCATCGGCATTTAAAGGTCTTAAAGTTAATCGCGCAGTGGTGAGAGTCATGGTGATTAGTCGTTTGCTAAATAAAGTCTGTTATAGCAAATCACTCCCCTACTTTAAATACAACTTATAGCCAATACAGCAACAAAAAAGCCCTGTTCAATAGGAACAGGGCTTTTAGTATGAAGTCACTCGTTAACTACACAGCTTAACTTTTAGTTGTTTCAGCATTTGGCTCTTCTGAGGCTTGCTCATCTTCAACCACTTCTTTCGTTACTTCGACAGGGTCTAGGTGTGATTCCTGTTGTTCAACAACAAACTCTTCAGCACTTTGATAAAAACGCCCCTTATTCTCAGCCATTGCCTTTAATGTATCGCATGGCGTAAAAATAGGGTTATAGTTTGCAAATGTTGCCATTTCAGAGCTCACTTGCGCCGCCCCTAGCTTATCCATATAGCTAAATGGGCCGCCTAAGAACGGTGGGAAGCCGATACCAAAAATAGCCCCAATATCCCCGTCACGTGGGCTGGCAATAATGCCATCATCTAAACAACGTACCGCTTCATTTAGCATTTGTGCCACACAGCGTTTGGCTATTTCGCTTTTATTTAGACGTGGCGAAGGAGTCACACCCAATAACTCGTAAACTGACTCATCCACTTTTTTATCTTTTTTGTCGTAAAGATAAAAACCACGTCCCGTTTTACGACCTAAACGTTTAGAATCAATTAAACGATTAAAGGCATCAGGGGCTTTAAAACGCTCACCCAATTCTTTTTCTAAAATTGGCGCAATTTTAGAGCCAATATCAATGCCAACTTCATCAAGTAAAGCTAATGGACCCACAGGGAAACCAAACTCAACAAGCGCTTGGTCAATCTTCTCAATAGGTTCACCCGCAAGCAGTAAATTAGCCGCTTCGTTTACATACGGCGCTAAAATACGGTTTACGTAAAAACCCGCCATGTCTTTCACCACAATCGGCGTTTTACCTTGCTTACGAGCAAAATTAACAACGCGCGCAATGGTGTCTTCAGACGTGCCAGCGTGAGGAATTATTTCAACCAATGGCATTTTTTCTACAGGTGAGAAGTAGTGCAATCCAATTACATTCTCTGGGCGTGCAGCATTAGCGGCAATGTGTGCAATCGGTAATGACGATGTATTACTTGCAAAAATCGTGGTGTCTTGGCACTCACGCTCAACATCGGCCACCATACCTTGCTTAAGTGCCAAATCTTCAAACACAGCTTCAATAACAATATCAATGTGTTTAAAGCCGCTGTAATCTGTCGTGCCTGTAATACGGCTCATGGTTTGTTGCAGCTCGGCTTTTGATAAAATACGGCGCTTTTGCTTTTTGTCTAAAATCTTGTAGCTGTAGTTCATTGCATTACTAATGCCCTTTTCAGCCACATCTTTAATACGCACAGGCACACCCGCTTTAACAGCACTTACGTGGGCAATACCCGCGCCCATCAATCCGCCGCCAAGAACTGCGGCTTTACTAATGGCTGGTGCGTCATCATTACGCCACTCTTTTTTCATTTCAGTGGTTGCAAAGAAAATACCACGCAACGCTTTAGACTCGTCGCTCATAACAAGCGTTGCAAAGCCTTCTGCTTCTGTTTTGTATGCTTTTAATTGATCAAGTTCAACACTCGCACGCACGGCTTTAATAATTGCTAAAGGCGCAGGGTAATGACCGCCCGTTTTCTTAAGCACATTTTCTTGGGCTTTTTTGAAAATAATATTGCGGCCAAACGGGTTTGACTCTAACAATTGGCTCAAACGGTCTAATTTAGGCTTGCTTACTTTCGCTTTCCCTTTAAGGGCAAACTCTTTTGCAACTTCAAGTAATACACTGTGCGGAACACAATCATTTACCAAGCCTGTTTTTTTCGCTTGTTTTGCACGTACTTGTTTACCTGTTAGCATCCATTCGAGCGCTTTTTGCAGGCCAACTAATTTAGGTAAGCGCTGAGTACCCCCACCCCCAGGTAATAAGCCTAGTTGTACTTCGGGTAAACCCAGCTTCGTGATGTCGCTGTCTGAACAGACACGATAATCACACGCTAATGCAAACTCTAATCCCCCACCAAGCGCCGCACCATGAATGGCACTGACTGTTGGGAATGGTAGTTTTTTCATATCGAA
Source organism: Pseudoalteromonas lipolytica (assembly GCF_900116435.1). Classification (GTDB taxonomy): domain Bacteria; phylum Pseudomonadota; class Gammaproteobacteria; order Enterobacterales; family Alteromonadaceae; genus Pseudoalteromonas; species Pseudoalteromonas lipolytica. Next base: position 221,227 of record NZ_FPAZ01000003.1, read on the forward strand.
AAACGCTTGCTGACACATCTCGCTCAGCGCTAATGCATCTTCACGACTGTTTGCACTATCAAGCATTTTAATGTCGGCACCGGCAATAAAGTTATCGCTTTTACCACTAATAAATACCATGCCTTTAACAGCTTGTTGTTGTGCGTCTTTTAATAGTGTTTTTAAATCTTCTGCGAAACTACTGCGCAGGGTGTTCATTTTTTCACCCGGCACATCAATTGTCACAACGCCAACACCGTCATCACCTACCGATAAACTAAATACTGAATCTGTCATTACGCACTCTCCAATACAAAGGCTGCACCTAAGCCACCCGCTGCACAGGCAGTCGTTAAAGCAAGGCCGCCACCGCGACGATTAAGTTCATGTAAGCTTTGCGTGATCAGGCGCGCACCTGTTGCCGCAAATGGGTGACCGTAAGCAAGCGAGCCACCTAACACATTGAACTTGTCCATGTTAATTTCACCGATCGCTTTGCTGCGACCCAGCTTTTCTTGGGCAAACTTATCTGATGCAAACATTTTCATATTTGCCAGTGTTTGCGCTGCAAATGCTTCGTGCATTTCAATTAAATCTAAATCAGCTAATGTGATGCCCGCACGGTCAAGCGCGATGGGTGTTGAATGGGCTGGGCCCATAAGCATGTCTTCGTGCACACCGATTGCCGAAAACGCAAAACTACGGACATAGCCTAAAATATTGTAACCCAGTGCTTTTGCTTTGCTTTCGCTCATCATAAGCACCGCAGCGGCCCCATCAGTTAATGGCGTTGAGTTTGCCGCCGTCACTGAACCGTGTTGGCGATCGAAGGCTGGTTTTAATTTAGCGTAACCTTCAATACTTGAGTTATGACGAATATTGTTATCTTGCTCGATGAAGCTTTTATACGGTGCAACGTGTGCCGTCATCACTTCGTCTTTTAATTTACCGTCGGCCCATGCTTGGCTCGCAAGCGTGTGCGAACGGTGCGCAAGTGCATCTTGGTCAGCACGGCTAATGTTATGCGTTTTAGCCATTTGCTCAGCTGTTTGACCCATAGATAAACCTGTAGAGTATTCCGCAACGGCTGGCGGTACCGGCATTAAGTCTTTTAAACGCAATTTAGAGAATATTTTTAAACGCTGCCCGAACGTACGCGCCTTGTTTAAATCAACTAAGCTGCCCGCTAATTTTTTGCTCACACCGATTGGTAATACAGACGATGAATCAGCACCACCAGCAATACCAACCTGCACAGACCCCGCCATAATTGACTCGGCTACGTTGGCAATTGCTTGGAAACTTGTTGCACACGCACGTGATACCGAATACGCATCAACAGAGACAGGCATACCGGTGCCAAGCACTATTTCGCGGGCAATATTCGGGGCTTCTGGCATTTGCACTACTTGCCCAAATACCAATTGATCAATTTCAGATTTATCGAAGTTAAGGCGCTCAAGCATTTCGTTGACAACTAACTTGCCCATATCAAGGGCTGGTACATGATGGAATGCTGTGGCTTGTTTTGCGAATGGCGTTCGTAAGCCGCTAACGATAGCGATACGATCGCCCTTTGCTGTTTTAAGTATGTTTTGCTCAGACATTTATGCTCTCCCGCTGACAGGTCTGACCTGTTTGTTTTTCCTGATTCTAAAACAACCCGTGTATGAATGCCAATAGTAAGTTACCAACCATAGGCTTTTTTCGACCTATTTACAAAAAATAGCACCATTTATATGCTAGGCTAAAAATCCTTAAAAAATAACGAACTATTTTAGGATTTTCTGTCTAACACTTGTGTTATGACTTTTGAATCCTTATAACTTGTTGATAGCGCCCCAATCACAGTATCGCTTGGATAATTTATCGGCACTGAATAGTGTTTATTGGCGCTTCACAAAAATGAACTTTGACTCACGCTTTTAGGACAGTCTTTTTATTATGGCAGTTAACGCATTTTCACAATTAAAATCATACTTAGACACGCAAATTATCGGCCAACCTCAATTAACTCAAGCACTGTTAATCGCTATTTTAGCGGATGGTCATTTATTGGTTGAGGGCCCGCCAGGACTTGCTAAAACGCGTGCTGTTAACGCGCTAGCTAAAGGCGTTGAAGGCAGTTTCCAACGGGTTCAATTTACCCCTGACTTGTTGCCAGCAGATGTCACAGGCACCGATATCTATCGTCAGCAAACAAGCGAATTCGTCTTTGAAAAAGGGCCGTTATTCCATAACCTGATTTTGGCTGATGAAATTAACCGTGCTCCTGCAAAAGTGCAGTCTGCATTGCTCGAAGCGATGGCAGAACGCCAAGTAACCGTTGGCAAAAACACTTACCCGTTGTCAGACTTGTTTATGGTGATGGCAACGCAAAACCCATTAGAGCAAGAAGGGACTTACCCTCTGCCAGAAGCACAACTAGACCGCTTTTTATTACACTTAAGCATTGATTACCCGGGCGCTGAGCATGAGCTTGATATTTTGCGTCTGACGCGTGGCGAAGCAATTTCTGATAAACAAGCGAGTACAGAGCAAATTAGCCAAAGCGAATTATTTGCCGCCCGAAAAGCAATTTTAGGCTTATACCTTGCTGAACCGCTTGAAAAGTACTTAGTGCAATTAATTGTTGCAACCCGTGAAGCATCAGAACTTGATGAACAACTTGGCCGCTGGATTGAATACGGTGCCAGTCCGCGTGCCACAATCGCGCTTGATAAATGTGCCCGTGCACATGCATGGCTTGAAGGTCGCGACTTTGTTGCCCCCGATGATATCCAAGCGGTTCTTCACAATGTGTTACGTCATCGCATCATTTTGAGCTACGAAGCCCAAGCCGATGGTATTAGTAAGGATGACGTTATCAGTCGCATCCTAGAATTGGTTGCAGTGCCATAAACTATGTCTAGCCAATTTGATACAGCGGCGTGGTTAGCTGCAAGTCATAGTCAAGGCGTTAATTTATCACTCAAAGAGTTGATGTATTACAAAGCTAAGGCTCGCTTGCTTGAACTTGCGCCCAAAGTAAAAATCAAAAACAGCTTAGCTGGGCAATATCTTGCGCCTCATAAGGGGCGTGGGATGGAATTTGCCGAAGTGCGCCATTACCAAGCTGGTGATGATATACGCTCTATCGACTGGCGTGTAACAGCACGTACTGGCGAAACCCACACAAAGCTGTTTCAAGAAGAAAAAGAGCGTCCTGTTTTTGTCTTTACTGACTTTTCAAACTCGATGCTATTTGGCTCTCGGTTATTATTAAAGTCGGTGCAAGCTGCGCATATCAGTGCGCTGGTAGCATGGTCGGCCTGCCAACGAGGTGACCGCATAGGTGGTTTGGTGTTCAACCAACACAGCCATCATGAGCTAAAACCTACATCACGTGAAAAAGCAGTATTAAAGCTTTGCCATAATTTATGCGATATTCACAGCAACGCACTTAACAATATCGACAAAACAGCTTCCAGCTTATTCAGCGATAATCTCAAACGATTAAATCACTTAGCAAAGCCAGGAAGCCTTGTGTATATTGTCTCAGACTTTAATGCTCTTGATGAAGCAAGCTTTAAACAGCTTGAAATGCTCAGTAGACACTGCGAACTAATTGGTTGTCATATCAGTGACCCGTTTGAGCATCAGCTGCCGGCATTTAAGCAAACCGTCACTGTGTCTGCTAATGGCCAAGATTTAGCCCTACCATTAATGGACAAACAATTCCGTGAACGCTTCGCAAAATCAGCCGAGCACTCTTTTACTCAAAGACTAAAACGCTTACAGAAATCGGGGCTGAGTTTAATTTCATTCAGTGCAGCCACACCGCTTGAGCTGCAATTAGTGAGAAAGTAACAATGCAAACAAATCCGCTCGATGGCTTACATGATGTCATTGCACCCGCAGAGGTTGCGTGGTGGCCACTTGCGCCTATTTGGTGGCTAATAATCTCAATAGTCTGTGTGCTTTTGATTATTGGCTTGGTGCAGTTATATAAAAATAACCAATTTAAAAAAGCCAAAAAACAGGCTATTGAACTAAGTCGCACACTCGCAGATGACGACGTGCAGGCGCTGCATATCATTTTAAAACGCTTAACACGTCACTACTACACAGAACAATTAGCTGCTCAGCCTGTGGCACAATGGTCACAGAGTTTGTCACAGCTTAGCGGCGACACCTTTAGCTATGATGAATTAATGCAACTTTATCAACCAGACAATAACCATGCCGAGCTGGGTGTAAAATTACGCCATGCCATCAATAATTTTAAACTCAAGGAGTCTATTAATGTTTGAGTTTAGCTGGCCATGGTGCTTTATTTTATTACCTTTACCTTGGTTATTAAGCCGCTTAAAGCCGCTAAAGCAACAAGGTAACTTGCGTTTGCGTATCCCTGGATTTGCTAAGTTAGGCCTTAATAATCAAGCCGCACAAGACCACGGCCGCAAGGTATCGATAGTCGAGTGGATAATTTGGGCGCTATTGGTTATCGCTATTGCCAATCCAACATGGCTTGATGAACCAATTACCTTACCAAATGAAGGCCGCGATATCATGCTGGCAGTTGATTTATCAGGTTCGATGACAGAGCAAGATATGGCGTATCAAGGACAATATGTTGATCGACTGACCATGGTAAAAGCGGTACTCAGTGACTTTATAGAGCAACGCCAAGGCGACCGCTTAGGACTGATCTTATTTGGTGATACCGCCTTTTTACAAACCCCACTAACCCGCGATGTAAAAACAGTAAGCCAAATGCTCAGCGAAGCCCAAATTGGGTTAGTTGGCCGTGCCACAGCGATTGGTGATGCTTTAGGGCTGTCGGTAAAACGGTTTGCCAATAAAGACGAAAGTAACCGTATTGTGGTGTTGTTAACAGATGGCCAAAACACTGCTGGCAACCTTGACCCTGATGACGCGCTGTTACTTGCCCGTGAAGAGGGAATAAAAGTGTACACCATAGGCGTAGGTTCCGATAACCCTCGCGGTTTTAGCTTATTTAACATGGGCGGAATGAGTGGTGGTAATCTAGATGAAGGCTTACTAAAACGCATTGCAGAACAAACCGGTGGTCTCTACTTTAGAGCGAAGGATGTCGCAGGGCTTCAGCAAATCTATAAAGAGCTCGATAAACTGGAGCCTATCAGCAGTGATGAACAAACATTCCGCCCGCAAGTCTCCTTGTTTTATTTACCCTTACTTGCAGCGTTGGGCATTATTGCACTTGCCTTGCTTGTTAATTTTATTCGCCAATTTAAACGGGAGGTCTAAGCATGGATTTTGAGTTTATTCGCCCTACCCTACTTTGGTTATTGCTGCCTGCATTGATTATTTTTAGCGTGCTATTTGTACGAAATAAAAAGCATGCTCCAGCTGATTTAATTGCACCGCACCTTGCACAATTTGTTATGAACGAAAGTCACAACAAACAAAAACAACCACTCTGGTTGGTGGCGCTATTTACCCTGCTTGCGATTGTTTTTTCGGCCGGCCCAAGCTTTGAGAAAAAACAGGTGCCCGTGTTTCAAGCAAAAAATGCACGCGTTATCGTCATGGATATGTCGTACTCAATGTTCAGTACCGACATAGCCCCCAGCCGATTAGTACAAGCGCGTTTTAAAGCACTTGATATGATTGAGCTATTTAAAGAGGGTGATACTGCACTTGTGGCCTATGCGGGGTCAGCATTTACTATTTCGCCTTTAACTAATGACGCCAGCACGTTAGCGAATCTGATTCCAAGTTTGAGTCCAGATATTATGCCAAGCAAAGGGTCAAACGTGATTGATGGCCTTGAAAAAGCCGATGATTTACTAAAGCAAGCCGGGTATTTAGACGGTGACATTATTTTGGTAACCGATGGCATTGATCAACTCGATCACGATGATATTAGTCGCTTTACTGCTCAATCGAGCTACCGCTTAAATGTCTACGGCGTTGGCACAGAACAAGGCGCCCCCATTAAGTTACCTGAAGGCGGCTTTTTGAAAGACTCACAGGGGCAAATCGTCATTCCCACTCTTAATATCAGCCGCTTAACAGCAATTGCTCGTAACAGTGGCGGCAAATTTGCGTTATATCAAACCAGTAACCAAGACATAAAAGCCTTCGCCCCCAGCGCCAACGCAGAGCGTCTCAAAGACGAAAAACAAAGCCAAACGTTATGGCGTATCGATGCAGGTATTTATGGCTTACTGATTTTAATGCCACTGGCACTCTTTTTAATCCGGAGCAGCAGCCTAGTGCTTGGTTTTATGTTTATTATGCTACTACCACAACAGCAGATACACGCCGCAGAGTTACCAGCAGTGTTTAAAAACCAAGATCAACGCGCTTTGGATGCTTATCAGCAAAAGCAGTTTGATCAGGCCGTTAATACAGATAACACCCAGCTAAAAGGAGCCGCACTTTATCAGCAAGGTAATTACCAAGCTGCGGTTGATGCTTTTAGCCAAGATAAGTCTGCAACAGGCCTTTATAACTACGGTAATGCTCTGGCTAAAGCTGGGCAGCTAGAACAAGCCATTGATGCCTATAAGCAAGCCCAACAGTTACAAGATGATTTTACTGAGGCACAAGAAAATCAAGCACTTGTTGAGCAGTTATTAAATCAACAACAGCAACAACAAGATCAACAGCAAAATTCTGACCAACAAAACAAGGATGGTCAGCAAGACGACCAGCAAAAGCAACAAGGCGATAATTCGCAGCAAGGTGAAAACAGCGAACAGAGCGAGCAACAAGAAGGTGAACAACCCTCTGAGCAAGATAAACAATCGGATCAGAAAGGTGAGCAAAGCGAGTCAAATAGCGAGCAAAAAAATAAACCTGAAATGCAATCTGAATCAGCGCAACCATCCGACTCTGGTGAACAAAAGCCTGAGCAAACACCCGAGCAAAAAGACGCGCAGCCAGAGCCGATGCAAAGTGATGAACAAGCTAAAAAAGAAGCTGAACAACAAGCTATGCAGGCACAAGCGGCTGAACTAACAAATGAAGAAAAAGAGAAAGCCCAGCAACTGAATCAGTTGCTGCGTAAAGTTCCTGATGATCCCGCTATCTTATTAAGAAATAAAATGCAGTTAGAAGCACAAAAACGAAACTATCAACGTCGTCCACGAGGAGCCGAAAAATCATGGTAATGCGATTATTATGTTGTTTATTGCTAATCGCGGCAGCGCCGCTTTGGGCCGCCACCCAACTACAGGCCAGTGTTGATAAAAACCCCGTCCTTGCGGGCGAATTTTTTATCCTCACTATTTCTGCAGACGACACGATTAACAGTGAACAACCCGACACGTCTGTATTATTAAAAGACTTTGTCGTTGGGCCAACCAGTGTGAGCTCACGCACAAACATTATTAACGGCGAAATTAGTAAACAAACTAATTGGTCTGTAAAACTCATGACGCGTAAGGAAGGCACCTACACTATTCCTGCTTTTACGGTGGCAGGTGTAAGTTCAAAACCAATTCAACTTAGCGTTTCTAAACGCAGCCAATCGTCAGAGCAAAATAAAGATGCGTTTATAAAAACCAGTCTCAAGCCAAACAACTTATATGTTCAAGAAGCAGGTGTTTACACAGTTAAACTGTACTTAGACAATAACAAAGAACTGCTCGATGGTAACCTAACGACACCAGTCATGGCAGACGCTGAACTAACCCCTATTAACAAGCAATCAGAAAGCTATGAACTGATTGACGGTAAACGGTATTTAGTGATCACCCGTGAATACTTAGTACAACCACAAAAAAGTGGCATTCACACCATAACAGCCCCTGTGTTTAATGGCCGTATTCGTCAAGACTATCGCCAAATGGAAATCTCTGCGATGGGCGAAGATATTGACGCAGAAATCAAACCGATTCCTGATAACTACTCTGGTGCTTGGTTGCCAAGTGAGCTGGTTAACCTTGATGAGCAATGGCAACCAAAAGATGACACTGTAGAAGTTGGCACCCCGATTACGCGCACCATTACTTTAACGGCACTGGGCGTGACTAAAGAGCAGCTTCCTGATATCGATATGCCGCAAGTGCAAGGTTTTAGAAGCTACCCTGACGAAAAAGAGAACAATCACCTTGTTCGCGATGGCCGCGTCATTTCTCAGCAAACAGCCTCTTATGCTTTATTACCGCAAACCCCGGGAACGTATACACTGCCCGAAATCAAGCTGCCTTGGTTCAACACTAAAATTAATCGTATAAGCTATGCAACAATCCCTGCACGCTCGATTACCGTCGTACCAAGCACTAACCCGCTCACGCCACCTCAAGCAGCTGTTACAGCGCCTACAGAGCAAGCAGCCACGCCTAGCTTAAATAACAGCACACCTGCTGTCGTTACTCAGTTAAGTACGCCAACTTGGCTGATAATTATTGCCGTTGCCGGTTACATACTGTGGTTAGTGACACTGGTGCTGTATTTTAAAAAACGCCCTCAATCAACAGGAGAGTCAACGCACACTTCAGCGACGACTTCATCCTCATTACCCGAGCTTAAAAAGTTAGCTAAGCAAGGTAAATACACTGCGTTTTATAGTGCATTAAGTCGCTATGCAAAACACCACACAGGAAAAACAACGGGGGCTTTAGACTCATTGTTAGCCACACTAAACGATGAATCATTAAACACTGAAATTGCCAAATTACGTGCAAAACTCTATAGTTCATCGCATGAAAAACCTGATTTAGTGCTAATTGTTAATCAGCTTAACCAGGCTGAAAAACACCCTAAATCGGCAGCACAAAATCAGACATTGAAAAATCTTTACGATTAAAATCAATTAATAGTAATAAAATAATGAAAAATAACGGCTAATCTTGAGGTTAGCTGTTATTAAAAATAATGAATAATATCAGAAATTTTTTTTCTGATAGGCAGGTCTTAATTACTATGACAGAAAAACAGAAGCGATATGAAGCGCTGGTTCATATCTACCACAGTGAGCTTTTTCGCTTTGCATATTGGTTGTGTCGTGATCAAAGTGTTGCCGAAGACTTAGTGCAGGAAACCTTCCTGAGAGCTTGGCGTGCCTTGGATTCGCTTCAAGATCAGCACGCGGTTAAACCCTGGCTTTTAACCATACTAAGGCGCGAAAACGCCCGTCGTTTTGAGCGTAAACAATTTGACTACGCCGACGTTGAAAACGAGACGCTAGTAGATGAAAGAAGCACAACCTTAGACGCTGAAATGGAACAAACAGTGATCCAACGACAGATTGGAAAGTTAGCAGATGAATATCGAGAACCATTACTCTTACAAGTTGTAATGGGGTGTTCTGGCGATGAGATTGCCGAGATCCTCGATTTAAATAAAAATACCGTTATGACACGTCTTTTTCGTGCCAGAAACCAGCTTAAAGAGGCTTTAAGCAGTGATGATGACCAACTTAGAGGAGCATCAAAGTAATGGATGAACTCGAGTTTCGCCGCCGCATCCTCGCCGAACCAAGCACGATTGATAAGGACCTTGAAACGTTTGCCGAGCAGGACACAGAAAAACACGCATTTATTAATGATGTGCGAGCACTTGATGCTGAAATTCACAGCGCATTAAATGTACCCGTGCCCGAAAACCTTGCCGCACGCATTATTGAAAACACCTATGCCGCTGAGGAGCATCGTACTGAAGAGCAAACGGCTGAGGAGCAAACGGCTGAGCAACCACTTGACACAATTATTGAGGCAAAATCTCGATTCGCCTTTAAGCGCCTTTATTTAGCTGCAGCAGCGTCGTTTTTAGTCGCCGTAAGTATTTTCTTTGTCACCAACAAACAACATACTCTCTACAGTGTCGGTGAACATGCTTTTGCACATTTATACCATGAGATTGGATCGCTTGATAAACACGAGGCAATTGATCTTGCCTATGTGAACAAAAAGTTTGCCACGATCGGCGGACACTTAGATGAGCTACCAGGTAAAGTAACGTACCTTACGTTTTGTGATTTCCAAGGTAAAAAAGGCCTGCATTTAGTATTTGAATCTGATTTTGGCCCAATGACAGTTTTTATTGTCCCATCTGATGAACAGCCCTTTGGCACTGGCGCTGAAGATTTCAGCGACGAACGCTTTGCTGGACATATAAACCGAGGTGAGCGAGCAGATACAATACTCATTGCCAGTATCGGCGCACCACTTGATAGCTATAACAGTATGCTCAACAGTGCCATTCGCTGGCTACATTAGCGAAACAGCAGATAGAAAAAAACCGCACGTCGTGCGGTTTTTTTTTGACATACATTAATGTCTTATTTGCATACATCAGCAACTGCGTTAGCAAAGTAGTCAATGTTTGTATCACTGATACCAGCAACATTTACTCGGCTAGAGCCAACGATGTAGATTGAATAGTCTTTTTGTAAACGATCAATTTGCTCTTTATTGATGCCTAAGAAAGAGAACATCCCGTTTTGACGGTCAATAAATGAGAAATCTTGCGCAATACCTTTCGCTGCGAGGCTTTCTTTAATTAGAGTACGTAAACCATTAATACGGTTACGCATTTCATCAAGCTCATCATGCCACATTTGTGTCAGTTCAGTGCTGCTTAAAATAGTGCTTACAATATCAGCACCGTGAGCAGGAGGCATTGAGTAAATACTACGCACAACGCTTAATAGCACAGAATTTGACACATCGGCCGTTGCCGCATCTTTGGCGATGATAGAGCATGCACCAATACGCTCACGGTATAAGCCAAAGTTTTTCGAGCAAGAAGAACAAATGATCATCTCATCGACGGCTGCTGCTAACTTACGTAAGCCTGCAGCATCTTCTTCTAAGCTTGAACCAAACCCTTGGTAAGCGATATCGATAAGAGGTGTAAAACCAACTTCGACAGCAAGGTCTGCAACCGTGCTCCATTGTTCTGCATTTAAATCCATACCACTTGGGTTATGACAACATGCATGGAATAACACAACATCACCCTTTGGCACTTGCTTTAAGGTATTGATCATCTCATCGAATAACAGGTCTTTATTCTCGTAATCGTAATAAGGGTATTCTTTAACTGTTAAACCAGCCGCTTCAAATAGGCTAATGTGGTTTGCCCATGTTGGCGTTGTTACCCACACTGTCGCGTCTTTGTTACAACGCTTGATAAATTCAGCCGCAACGCGAAGCGCACCTGTACCACCGGGTGCTTGTGCTGTGCGTACACGGTTTGCTAATAGTGCTGGATGCTCGCCCAGTAATAAGTTTTCCATTTTTTGGCAGTAATCTAAGTTACCCGCCAAGCCAATGTACGATTTACTGGTTTCGTTTTCTAAACGAAACGCTTCCGCTTTTTTAACCGCTTTAAGTACAGGCGTATTGCCTTGCTCATCCTTATAAACACCGACACCCAAATCAATTTTATTTGGATTTGTGTCTTGTTTAAAGGCCGCCATTAGGCCAAGAATAGGGTCTGTTGGTAATGGTTTTAATTCTGAGAACATTGACTATCTCTTTTTATAGGGGTTAGCGTTGCCACTAGCTTAACATAAAAACCCAGCCTAATTACTAGTTAAATTAGACCAAGAGTTGAGGAATTTTGATACAACAAGCCACCAGTAAAGCAAGGGTTTGCTTATCAAAGAAATCATTATTAAATGCTTCAGCATCAATAATACCTAAGCACTCATTTTGTTGTGAAAGTAGCGGCAAACATGTCTCTGCTTTCACGTTGGGATCACACGTATAATATTCACCGCCCTTGGCAAGGTAATCAGCAACATTGTTAATAACTCGGCCACGCTTAGATAACGCGACTTGCACATTGTTACTGCCTTTAGCAAAGGCCTCTGTTATAGGAAACAAAGGACGACTTGGGGCACCATGGTAAACTAATTTTAATAACTGCTTACCTTCATCCGTTGCTGTCGCTTGATAAATACCAAACCAGTCCACCTGAGTTTTTTCAACAACAAAATCAATAATTTGTTGTAGTTTTGCCAGCTTAGCAGTGTTCTCTGCGTTATTAGCGACATAATCACTCAGCTTGAATGGCTCATCCTGTAAATAACCAAACAGACTACAGGCACCACCTTCACCTAATTCAGGGATTTGATACTGCCAGCGTACTTCTGGTAACTCTGCATCTGCTAGGTATTGTTCTAGATACGATAATTGCTCAGCAACAAGGTTTTCTGGTAAATCAAGCTGCGCAATTGATAAGTAAGTTGAAATCATTTAGCCATCCAAACATCTATAATGGCAGAATCATAACATGCGTTGTTAGTGTGAGCTAGTGCTTGATGAGGATAATTGATAACAAATTTCGACTTGGTTCCCAGCGGCATTAAATGAAATATGAGAGGCTATTTCACCTAGTAAACTTAACCCCCTACCATGCTCTCGCATTAAGCTTTGATCTGAGGCATGTGCCTTAGCAAAGCCATTTCCAGAATCACACACCGTAAAATACAACGCTAAGTTATCTGGGCAATAACGAATATCAATAATAATTAAAGCGTCGCTTAGAGTGGCAAGTGCGGTGTCTCTTTCTTGGTAATAAACTAAAAAACCATCTTCTTGATTTTTAATCTCAGAATCTAAACCTAACACCCCATGATCTAAAGCATTATTGTATGCCTCAGACAATATTAAAAATATATTTGCGCGATGCGCGTTCAAGCCCGCTACTTGGGTGAGCACATCCACAACCTCTAACACCGGATCTGTGCTTTTTATTTGCTTTGAATTCAGGCTCAAAGAAAAGTTAAACGGTAAAGGAGAAAAAGGCTCTGCCGCTTGTTCTGGTTCAGGAACAGGTAAACAATTTAATAGCACTAAACTCAAATCGTCTTGTTGTTCGTTACCTTGCGCAAATTTATTTACCCGCTCTAACACCTGCGCTGTTGTAATGTTTTCTTTTGAACACAAGGCTTCTTTAAAACGCGTCTCGCTAAAAAAATCACCTTGAGGATTGGCCGTTTCAATAATGCCATCGGTAGCCATCACAACGCGTGAGGTTGGCTCGACTTCGATATGTATTAGACCGCGTTCAAATTCATCTCCCTCAAGTATTCCCAGTGCCATATGCTGGGACTCTAAGGTACGTGTAATTTCGCCTTTATCGTTAATGATATAGGTGTCAGGTAAGCCGCCAAGCCACGCAGATAAACTGCGTCCAGAATGGCTAAGCTCTAATATTGTCGCAGCACAGAACATGTGCCCAGGTAATAAATTAGCCAAAACAGCATTAATTTCAGCAGCAATATCACTCACTGACATGCCTTTACTCACCATGGTATAAAACACTCGTGATACTGGCAGGGCCCCAACTGCAGCCGCTAAGCCATGGCCGGTAAAATCCCCAAGCATGCAATATAAACTGCCTATGGGACTTTGCGCGACGAGAAACATGTCACCATTAAACATGGCAGCGGGTGAAAGATGAAAATCGAGGTGTTGCGTAAATAGCTTTTGATTTTCTAACGCATTATTAAAGATATGCTCAACGATTTCGTGTTCGCGTTCAACTTGATTTTGGTGATACTCAAGTTGTAAATTTTGTTCTCGCGCCTTTTGGCTTAAGTTTCTTATTCGGCTGTGCGCCTTAATTTTTGCGTTTAAAATCACTTCTTGAAACGGCTTATGAAGAAAATCATCTCCGCCTACCGCTAAACAACGTTCAAAACTGGCTTCGTCTTCAAGCGACGTAATAAAAATAATGGGGAGATAAACTTGGCTAAAACGCTCTTTTATTATTGCAGCTGTTTCAAAGCCATCCATAACCGGCATAATGACATCAAGTAGCACAATATCAATACTGTGCTCTGCCAGTAATTTTAGCGCCATCAAGCCATTTTCAGCGTTATAAACTCGATAGCCTTGTTGCTCTAACATCACGGTTAACATGCGACGATTTAGAGCAAGATCGTCAACAACCAGGATATTAAGCATTAATCAATGTCGAACTTTTTATCGAAACGAGAAATTTGCAGAATCTTTTTTAGCTGCGGCTGACAATTACTAATTTGAATATTATCAACTTTTCCCGTAAGGTTTTTTTTCATATTTAGTAACATACCCAGCGCAGAGCTATCCATGTAATCAGTTTCTCTTAAATCGATTACAATCTTATTTATGTTATCGCTTAAGTCAGCGTATGCCTGACGAAAAGATTGCACCAGATTAAAATCAAACTTTCCTTTGATTTGTACAGTTAAAATAGCGCCATCAGCAGAAGTGCTGCGCGTCAAACTCATAATAAACTCCTAATAAACAAATCTTTTCTAAGACATATCTAAATATAACTGCTTAGAAGAAATAAGCCAAAAATTAAAACACTTAAGAGGAAATTTGTTATCATTTAGGCAAGCTTTTATAACGAGTATCACTATGAGCGATAATAATCTAGTTTATTCAACAGCCACTGGACGCATTGAGCAACCTAAAGAAACAAAGCCTTTGCAAAGTAAGGTGTTTAAAGATGGCTTCCTTCGCATTGAACGTCAAACCAAAGGACGTAAAGGCAAAGGTGTCATGCTTGTTGTTGGCATTGACGCTGAACAACATGATCTTAAAAAGCTCGCCAAAACCATTAAAAGTAAAATGGGCCAAGGCGGTGCAGTAAAAGACGGTATTATTGAGGTTCAAGGCGACGACCGAGAAAAGCTTAAAGCGATTCTCGAAGCGCTCAAATTTAAAGTTAAAATCGCAGGGGGCTAAAAAGCCCCCTTTTAATTAACGTCTTCTATATGGCTCAAGCGCTCAAAAAGTGCTGGCAGCTGCGCTTCGGACACCGGCTTACTGTAATAGTAACCCTGTACAATATAGCAGTTGTTGTTTTGTAAAAACTCAACTTGCTCTATCGTTTCGACACCTTCAGCAACAACATTAAGCTTTAACTTTTGCGCCATAGCAATAATCGCCGCGGTGATTTCCATGTCATTGGTTTCCTCAGGGATATCTTTTACAAATGAGCGGTCGACTTTGAGAATATCAACAGGAAAACGTTTCAAGTAACTCAGCGATGAATAACCTGTGCCAAAATCGTCAATAGAGATTGATACGCCCAATGCTTTAAGCTGATGCAACTGCAAAATTGCCGCTTCAACATGCCCCATCAACATACTTTCAGTTAATTCTAAATGAAGTCGCTTAGGCTCAACCCCTGTTTGTTTAATGATCTTATCGAGTGTCGAAACCAAATTAGCGTCTTTAAACTGGCGTGCCGATAAGTTGATTGAAATATTATTTTTTAGGTTTTTACTCGCTAAACGCGCAGCAAACTCACACGCTTCTTGAAGAACCCACGCCCCTAATTCAACAATTAAACCGGTTGCCTCTGCAATCGGAATAAACTTAGTCGGTGGGATCATGCCTTCTTTAGGGTGGAACCAACGAATAAGCGCTTCATAGCCAACCACTTGCTGATTTCGGCTATCAACTTGAGGTTGATAATAAACCTCAAACTGACGCTCACGAATGCCATTACGTAGCTCATTTTCAATGAACAACCGCTCATTCGCAGCGGCGTTTAATTCTTGGCTGTAGAAGTGGAAAGTATTTCGTCCTTTTGCTTTCGCCTCATACATAGCCAAATCGGCATGTTTAAGTAATTGATCTTCTTCTTGGCTATCAAATGGTGCCATTGTAATGCCTATACTCGCACTGATAATCACTTCATTATTACCAAGTTTGATTGGCTCATTGAGCGTTCTTTGAATCGTATTTGCCACTTCCATTGCATGTGTTTGATGCTCAATACCACTTAACAGTACGGCAAATTCATCGCCTCCGAGTCGGGCAATCGTATCTTCTGTGCGTAAACGTTTTTTCAAACGGTTAGCCACTTCGACCAATAACTGATCACCAGCATCGTGACCTAAAGTGTCGTTAATTCGCTTAAATTCATCTAGGTCAAAATAAAATAACGCAAACGCATAATGTCCACGCTCTGCAAGCGCCATCGATTTACGTAGTTGCATTCTAAAGAACGTTCGGTTGGCAAGTCCGGTTAGTGTATCGAAATAAGCTAACTGCTCCATCTTACGTTGGCTTTCTTTTACAAACGAAATATCCTGCGCTGATGCAACATAACTGGTAATTTTTCCGCCATCTTCACGAATCGGCGAAATACTTAATGACACCCATACAGATTGGCGCTCATTGGCTTGTAACAGTGTATCGCCACGCCAATAATTTCGGCTTCTTAAATCAACATCTATGTCGTCAACCAAAATGGCCATTTCTTGCGATATGATGCTCATTAAAGGCGAGCCAATAAAGTAGCGCTCTTCAAACCCAGTCATCTCAACCATTTTCGGATTGACGTACTCAATTTCAAAATCTTGGTTGGTGATGACAACACCGGTTCCAGAGAATGCCACCGCTTTTGATAATCGGTTAGCCGCTTTTTCGGCAATTTCTTTTTCACTGATACGCTGATTTAAACCATCAATTAGCTTTCTGATTTCTATCGCCATATCTTTAAATGAGCCATTGAGGGTGCCAATCTCATCTTTATTTGCGTACGGAAACTCTGTTTGCAATTGCCCTTTGCCAAAGCTGACAACGGCATTAACTAACGAGTGGATACGGCGCAGAACAAGCTGGTAAAGCGCTTGATGTAACAACAGTGCGACTAAGATGGCATATAAAATAAACAGTCCAAAAAACTTAACTTTTAACTCTTCTAAGGCAGACAACGCCGAAGAACGCTTTTTATAAATACCAATGTACCAGTTAAGGCCTTCTACTTTACGAATATTGATAATGTGTGTTTCGCCGCCTTGCACAAATGAATTTGCAGATTCAGGTAATTTAGAACGAATAGTCTCTGAGACGAGCGTTTGTAAATCCGCATTAACAAAGTCTTTTGTCAGTAGTTTTTTACCTTCGCGACCATATTCTTCTAATGTCGATTTATCTAAGTCGGGATGCGCAAGTAACTGTCCTTTTGCATCAAACACAAATAAATGTTGCTCGCGATCACCAATTGGTAATTGAGCAAGTAAGGTTTCTAGCGCAATATCACTGCCTGTGACACCAAAAAATTCATTATTGTGGTAAACCGGAACCAATACACTCACCACCCATTTATGCCAAATGGTGTCGTAGTAAACTTTTGACCAGACTGCTTCTCGGCTTGGGTTTAATGCTTCTTGTGCGTAGTTAAATGTTTCGCCTTTTGTAAAATCAAACTCAGCAGGTACATTGAGTGCCCAGTTTGGTGGCGCGATACGTATAAAATTATCTTTACTGACTAAATAAAAATTAAAGAAATCTTGAATAAGTGTCGGTGACACTATTTTCCATAATGACTCGGAATCGTTAATCAGCCTTTTATAAAAAGCGGAATAGTTATCTTGAGGAATAAAAGCGGCGGAGAGTCCATCTGCAGACGTACTGCGTATGCTGCCATCAACAGCAAATTTAATATCGGCATTGTGATTACTTTGCAAGTGAGACTCGTTAAGTAATAACTGGCTAGTAACGACATTATTCGCTTGTTCAGCAATATTTGTTTTTGTTTTTATCAAGCCGTTAAATTGACGACTTAAGCGTTCACTCGAATGCTTTAAAAGTTCGTGTTCTTCAAAAACGAGCTGCTTTTCTTCTGATTTAAGCATTAATGCCGCTGCACAAATACCCGCAATTAAACAAATTGCAGAAATCAGCAGCGATAGCTTCATACTTAACGAATTCACACCAAAACGAGATGGCGGGCGTCGATACACCACAGGACTACCTTATTAATAATTGTTATTATTTATTATCCAAAAACAAATATACCAGATTCATTTTTAGATTTATAAATTTTTTATGAAGATTGATGAATTTTCATAACTAATCCATGTGTTTTGCAAATTCCTTCGATATGCTGTTGACTTTATAAACGACACTTCTTACATTAACTGGATGAAACACATTATTTCTCGCACTTATTTTTCGTTTTTTAGCTTCTTTAGATAGAGGAGGCTTAACTGTTTGCGAGATAAATTCACCGAATAGCTAAAGCCTCCCTCTTGGGAGGCTTTTTTGTTTGTGCACTGTTTTGGAATGAGGAAACCAACATGAGCAACGATGCATTAAATGCGTTACGACACGATATCAATGAAATAGATTCCGATTTATTAGTATTACTCGCAAAACGACGACGTATTAGTCACAGTGTTGTTGAATATAAAATTGCCAACAATAAACCGATTCGCGATGAAGCCCGCGAACAAGCATTGCTTGAAAAGCTAATAAGCTATGGAAAGTCGCTGGGGTTAGACGCCTACTACATTAATAATGTGTTCCAGACTATTTTGGAAGACTCCGTATTAAATCAACAGGCCATGTTACAAAAAAGCCTGAACCCAGATGCAATGAGCGAAACGCATCGTGTGGCATATTTAGGTGGTCAGGGCTCATACAGCCAATTAGCGTGTCATAAATACTTTAGCCGCCGCCCGGGTAAGGTCATAGAAATAGGCTGCTCGAGCTTTGAGCAAATCACGGGGAAAGTTGAAAATGGCCAAGCCGACTTTGGCTTGTTACCAATTGAAAACACAAGTTCGGGCAGTATCAATGAAGTCTTTGATTTATTACAACACGCCCAAGTTTCTATTGTAGGTGAAGTCACTCACAGTGTTGAGCATTGTTTACTTGCAATACCGGGCACTGAGCTTTCACACATCAATAAAATATATGCGCATCCACAACCTTTCGCACAGTGCAGTCGTTTTGTGCAAGGGCTCGGTGATATCCAACATGAAACCTGTGATTCGACATTTCACGCGCTACAATCCGCAGTTGAGAACCCGAATAGTGCGGCCATTGGCTCTGCTCAAGCGGGTAAAAATGTTGGCCTCGAGGTTGTTAAGTCTGGACTTGCAAACCAAAGTGAAAACCACAGCCGCTTTATTGTTGTTGCACGTAAACCATTGCAAGTCTCTAAACAAATCCCCACTAAAACAAGTTTGATTATGGCAACTAAACAGCAAGCAGGTTCGCTTGCAGATGCCTTAATGATATTTAAACACCATCAAATTAACCTTGTAAAACTAGAGTCTCGACCAGTGCCAGGAAATCCATGGGAAGAAGTGTTTTACGTTGATTTAGAAGCAAACCTAGATGATGCACATGTAAAACAAGCGCTAGAAGAGCTAAAAGAGCATACCCAATACACACGCGTACTGGGTTGTTATCAAAGTGAATCTCTACAAGCTGTGAGTGTTTAACCTTCATTCATACACATTAAGTAAAGGAGCCGTTGGCTCCTTTACTATTTATCTGCGTTGTTTTTACGAATATTCATCGCAGGCACTTGCACCCTGCGCAGTCCCTAAGCATAATCTTGAAAACAATTAGAAATGAGATTTTTCATGAGTTGGTTAGCTGAGTTAGCAAACAAAAGAACCCCTTGGGTATTATTAGCCTTAACGGCACTCGCATTTGAAATAACAGCCCTGTTTTTTCAATATAATATGGGTCTAGAACCCTGTATTATGTGCATATACCAACGCACAGCGATGCTTGGTCTCTTAGCCGCGGGTATCATTGGAGCAATAAACCCACACGCTGTAACCTACCGATTAATCGCCTTTGCAACGTGGGGAGTCTCTGCCATTTGGGGCTACTTTATCGCAAAAGAGCACATTGCTATGCAAAACAACACAGATCCATTTGCATTTAGCTGTGCGTTTGAGCCAAATTTTCCTAGTTTCATGCCCCTACATGAATGGATCCCGCACTTTTTCGCAGCAACAGGAGACTGTGGCAACATTGATTGGCAATTTGCGTCAATGAGTATGCCCGCATGGATGGAAGTCATCTTTGCCGCATATTCAATTGTTTTTGTCGGGGTTTTAGCAAGCCGCTTACTAGTCAAAAAGTCACTGTAATGATTTACTTTTTTAGCAGTCAAATTCCTGAATTAAAGACCTTTAAAGTAAGGCAGCGTCAGCAGATAATAGCAATTGCACTGAGCCACTTAAGCCCAATGCATAAAATCGTTTTATCTGTGTGCAAACTGGCATTTTTAGCGCCCTTGTTTCTAGGCCTTGCCTACTTTGAAGGTTGGATGCTTTTACCTTGGTTATTATTAGCGGGATTAAGCTACCCATTAATCACAACGCCGGTTGAAAATATGTTCGCTCAACCTCACCTGCGAAAAGCGATACAAGAGTTTAAACAGGGCGAATAGACGCCCTGTTTAAATTACTATTTAGTTAAAGCGAAATTTTTCCTTCTATTTTAGCGAATAATTTATCACCAATCCCCTTAACCTCTTTCAGTTGCTTAACTGATTTAAATGGGCCTTGATTCTTACGATGCTCAACAATGGCTTGAGCCTTCGATTTACCAATGCCAGGTAACTGAGAAAGTTGCTCTACAGTGGCTTTATTGATACTCACTTTTTGAATTTTTGTTTGCACTGACTCAGCTGGTTTTTCAGCGAGTGCCTGAGTCGCCGGCAGTAATGCAAGACTTGCTGCAAATAGTAAACTTGATAATAACTTCATTGTTTCCTCCATGATGTCCTTACGTGGACTGTTAAATAGTCTCGTCACCGAACACTAATTCCATTACATTCGTCACTAATTTGGTGACAAACTAAATAAAGTCAATTTATGCCTTTTTGTCAAATTAATGTCATAAAAAATACACACACGCAGCTTGCAAATTCGGCCCCAAACGATTACTGTATATAAAAACAGTAATCAAAGTAGCGATTACACGCTGCAAATGCCACGCTTGAATGCAGGAGAAATCATGGCTGTTGTTGTTAAATATGTTGTAGAAAGAAACGGAGTCGAGCGCATGACGTTTACTACCAAAAAAGAAGCTGATGCGTACGATAAAATGCTCGACATCGCTGAGTCGTTAGAGCTCATGCTTGAGAAGGTAGATGTACCATTAAGTGAGCAACAAATTGAATCTCTAGCCCTTGAAATAGCAAAAGAAAAAGACCAATTTATGGCTGTCCTAAAAGGCGCTAAAGAACTGCCTAGCAAACCGAAAAAAGCCAAATCAGCAGACACAGATAAAGTCGCTGATATAAAAGAAAAAGCAGCCAGTTAATATCCCTTACTTTAGCAGCGGATATTATTCATCAAAGTAACCGGTCACTCTTAAAGTAGAGTTAAAAAATTAACACAAAAAAGGGCAACTTATGTTGCCCTTTTTAATTACATTCTAAAGAATGACACTTAGCGTCCTAAAGTGACGATTCAACTTCATCAAATAATTGTGTAATTTCTTGTTTTGGCTCTGATGTGTTCAAGCTAACGACCACAATGGCAATACTTGATAAGATAAAGCCCGGTACAATTTCATAAATAATGGCACTTAACTTTTCACCATCAATCGTAATCGGTGCATAAATCCAAAACAGCACTGTCGCAGCGCCCACAACCATTCCCGCTATTGCCCCTTGTAGGTTCATTCGTCTCCAATAAAGGCTAAGCAACACTAACGGTCCAAATGCAGCACCAAACCCTGCCCATGCATTGCTCACTAAATCTAATATAGAGTTATCACGGTCATAAGCTAAGTAGATAGCAAAAACGGCAACCAACATCACACTAACACGACCAATTAATACCAACTCTTTTTGAGACGCGTCGCGATTCAGGTAAATTTTATAAAAATCCTCAGTCAAAGAGCTCGAACACACTAATAACTGCGAAGAAATAGTACTCATGATCGCTGCTAAAATTGCGGCTAGGAGAAAACCTGCGATCAGTGGGTGGAAAATGAGTTCAGATAAAACTAAGAAAATTGTTTCTTTATCGTCGATTGGCATTTGGTTTTCAAGCATATAAGCCGCACCGAATAAACCAGTAAATACAGCACCAATTGCAGACAATGTCATCCAAGACATACCAATACGACGCATGGTAGGCATATCTTTGACAGAGCGCACTGACATAAAGCGGACAATAATATGTGGCTGACCAAAATAACCTAAGCCCCAAGCCATTGCCGAAATAATCGCAATTGTCGAGCCACCTGCAAACCAATCCATCATGTTAAGTGCATGAATTTCTGTTTCTTTGGGTGAGCTTAATAATAGGTCATAGCGAGCATTAGCCAAGGTGTCCATGAAAGGCTGATCAAGCATTGTAAAAGTCGCAATTGGCACAGCTAATAACGAGATAAACATAATACAGCCTTGCACAAAGTCTGTTAAACTTACTGCAAGAAATCCACCAAACAAGGTATACACAACCACAACACCCGTGGTGATATAGAGCCCCATTTCGTAGCTCATATTAAATGAGTTTTCGAATAATTTACCACCGGCAACAACACCTGATGAGGTATAAAGAGTAAAGAAGACAATGATCACAATGGCAGAAATAACGCGAAGAATATTCTTATTATCATCGAATCGATTAGCGAAGTAGTCTGGGATAGTAATCGAGTCATTCGCCTTTTCGGTATACACACGTAATCGCGGCGCTACGAGGAAATAGTTTGCCCAAGCACCTAATACGAGTCCTATTGCAATCCAAACTTTACTTAAACCAAATAAATACATTGCACCTGGCAGGCCCATTAACAGCCAACCACTCATGTCAGACGCACCTGCCGATAACGCAGCTACACTGGGTGATAAATTACGCCCACCTAGCATATAACCCGATACATCGTCAGTTGATTGCTTATAGGCATAAAGCCCTATTCCCAACATAACAATGAAGTACAATGCTAACGAAATTATCATTCCTGTTTCCAAATCAGCCTCCAAAAATTAATCAATGTAGGCTTCTAATCCAAATAATGACTCGCAAGTTACTTAGTTTTAAGACATTATTGGGATAAAAGCCGGTATCACACACGACTATATCATGCTTGTGCCCCACAACTCCAATTAAGCCGATGAGCTGTATAATTTACAATAACAACGGTTTGCTAACAATTTTTCTGATATTTAATTCAAGTTATAGAATTTAAGCACAATTTATCTTAGTCTTAAGGTCTTGAACAAGAGAATAAAATTACGTTTCCCGCATAAAATTTATTTAACTAATGCTATTTTAAGCTCAATGCAATATATTGCGGGAAGGAAATGAATTAACAGATGTGGACTTGCTTCAATTATGTATTTTTACGCTGCGCGCCAACCGATTTTAGATAAGGAAAAGAAACTCATAGGCTACGAGCTCCTCTTTCGGGATGGTGTAGATAATGTGTTTCCAGACATCGATGGCGATGAAGCAACTTCACGGCTTATTGAAGGGAGCCAGTTTAATTTCGGCTTAGAAGATTTAACCGACAATAAACCCGCTTTTATTAACTTTACTTTAGACACCTTACAAAAAGGCTATCCGCTGTTATTAGGTAAAGACCACGTTGTTGTCGAAATCCTTGAAACAATTCAACCGGGAAAACGCCTGCTTGCTTTAGTCAAAGATTTAAAAGAAAAAGGCTATACACTTGCCCTTGATGACTATATTCATCAACCTGTTTGGCGTCATTTTTATCCGTTTATCGATATTATTAAAATCGACTTTTTAAGCTCCGAGGCCGAGTCAATTAAAGAGGTAATTGAGGCAATAAAGCCTTTCCCTCATATAAAATTACTTGCTGAGAAAGTAGAAACCCACGAAAAGTATCAACTTGCTCTCGACCTAGGGTTTAGTTATTTCCAAGGTTTCTTTTTTTCAAAACCTG
The DNA here is from genome assembly GCF_900116435.1 of Pseudoalteromonas lipolytica. Lineage (GTDB taxonomy): Bacteria > Pseudomonadota > Gammaproteobacteria > Enterobacterales > Alteromonadaceae > Pseudoalteromonas > Pseudoalteromonas lipolytica. The sequence continues at coordinate 244,812 of NZ_FPAZ01000003.1, forward strand.
AAATGGTACAAAGTAAAACGCTGCCTCCGTCAGAGATGGCACTTGCTGAGCTTTTATACGAAACATCGAGTGTTGATCTAAACCTTAAGAAAATCACTGAAGTCTTTGAGCGTGATGTTAATTTATCTTATAAATTATTACGTTACTCAAATTCAGCCGCGTTTAAACGCCGTGCAGAAATAAGCACTATTAAACAAGCACTTATTGTATTGGGAAGTGAAGAAATTAAACGCTTCTTATCGCTACTTTTTGCTGCACAAGTGGCTGCTGATAAGCCTGCAGAGCTTATTCGATTATCACTCACTCGTGCTCGATTTGCAGAGTTATTGGCAATCAGTCACGGAAAATTCCGTGATACAGGAATGGCATTTTTAACCGGTATGATGTCCTTAATGGACGCTATTTTAGATGAAGAGATGTCTAGCGTAATGAATAAGTTGCCGTTGGCAAACGACATTAAAGTTGCGCTTCTTAAAGACGAAGGCCTTTTAGCCAGTTATTTACGCTTGGTAAAACAATATGAGCAAGCTAATTGGCAAAATGCCAATGAAATACAGCAAGCACTTGGTCTGAAGCCTGAAGAAGTTCCCGATGCATACCATGACGCTGTTAACTGGGCGAATGAACAAATGGCTGTGTTTGGCGACTAATACCACCCCGCTTCATCTCCATAAAAAATGCCAGCATTCATGCTGGCATTTTTTATAGGATACTTTTTAAAGATTTTCTAAGAAGTCTTCATCAAAGTCATCAGGCTCTTTTTCGATGGGGGGATTGCCATCGTGAAGCTCATAGAGCTGGCGCTGAAAATAGACATCTTTTACGAAGATATACGGATCGAGCGACTCATTTAATAAACTTTCTTGGTTTATCAATGAGGCACGGGCCTCCACTGCTTTTAAAACAAAAACCAAGACGGTTTGCGGTGTAGTCAGGGCTATTTCTGGTAATACGACGTTATCGACAACATCACCAGTTAAATTACGGGCTGTACTTGGTCCCATGCCTGGGATCATTAAGTAGGCACCATCACCAACTCCCCAAACACCCAGTGTTTGGCCAAAATCTTCATCCACTATCTCTAACCCCAGTGATGAAGCAACATCGAAGAGACCCAACAAACCGACCGTTGAATTGACTAAAAAGCGTGCCAGACTAATTCCCATATTACCAGGCTTACCTTGAAGACCCGCATTTACCATGTCTGTTGGTGCAGTGATATTATCGGTAAAATTCACAATACTGCGTCTAACAGGCATAGGCGTAACGGCCACATAACCAACCGCTGCAGGGCGAAGAATGTACGCGTCGAGTACGTCCATATTAAAATCGTACATTGGACGGTTAAATGACTGTAACGGGTCACGCTCATCAACTTTTTCTTCAGGAATTTGTGCGCATCCTGCTAGCACTACAAAAAAGATAAAAAATATACTGTGCCTAAACATCGGCTATCCTTACGGTATTAACTCATTAATTAGCAACGCGTATTCTTTAACGTTTTTACGCTCTAAGACATCCGAATTACCTTCCAACTCGCCGCTAGAAGTTACCACAGTCTCATCTTTTGATAAACGCGCGGTTAAAATAATTTTATCGACACTCGATAAATTTAAACCATCAACCATGGCATTACTATCACTGAGGGTCACCTCAAGTGGAAAGCTATACTCGGTCATTTTCACAACAGCTAATGGCATTTGTGGACCACTGGCTGCTTTTGCGAAAATAAACAAAGTGCCATTTTCAGGTTGTTTATTGCTAAGTGATTCATCTAAATTGACCGTGATTTTAATCTCGCTGTTGCTATCATTGACTGCACCAGCGCTTGCGACTTGTTGCTCATTATTTAAATGTGCATCAATTTCAGCAATACGCTGTGCAATCATTGGATAACGGGGATCATTTTGCTCCATACTAGCAAGTAACACTTCGAATGCAGTTTTAGCTTGCAACCAATCCTTACGCTCATACGCAATAAGTGCTAACAATGAAATAGCATCGATATTGGTGGGCTCAGCCTTGAGCACGCGAGATAACATTGTTGCAGCACGTGACATGTTTGCGTCACTGCCTTCCATTAAAAGTACCTGAGAGTAACTGATCAGCACTTGTTTGTTATCAGGATTCATTTTCAACACTTTATCAAATGACTGCATCGCCATGTCGAACTCATTCAACGACATAGCAACACGTCCAAGCAGCATCCAAGCCACTTCATCGTCACCGCTTTGATCAAGCTTAGTACGCAGTGCTAACGCAAACGCTTGTAGCTCATTTGCTGTCAAAGGCTCACCACTTTGCATTACTGCACGCTCACCATATGACTTTAAGTTTGCCATGGCATCGTGCCAGCCTTTAATCTGTTGCTGACTGCCGGTGTAGCTGTAGAAAATAACCGTTAATGTAATTAAAAACACGGTTCCGGTTAGTGCAAAAATACGATTATTACCTTTACTATTCAGTGCTTTTTCTGGCGAAAGCTCGTTTAATAAACGACGCTTTAACTCAATAACCGATTCACTGTGCATATTTTTATCAATACGCTGGTTGTCTAAATCAGCTTTCAATTCTTCTAAACGTTGGTAATAAATTCGGATCAATTCCGAGTTTGCATTGTGATCAAGGCGTTGAATACGTTCGCGTTTAAAAAACGGCACCACAACAAACAGCAATGCAATCAGTGTGAGTAAAACAAAAGAAGCCCACATTAATGCCATTTAGTTTTGCTCCTGACGTTGATTTTGTTCAATTAACTTAGCGAGTAACGCTTCGTCTTCTGTTGTCCAAGTTTGTTTAACCGACGCTTTACGTTGACGCAAAACAATAAAGCCAAAACCCAGCACCACAATCAATACAGGTAACACCCACAACACTAAAGTTGCTGGTGTAACAGGTGGATCGTAGTGAACAAAATAGCCATAGCGATCAATCATGTAATCAATCACTTCCTCTTTGGTTTTGCCATCTTTAACGAGCGCCAACACTTTATCACGGAGATCCTTTGCCACAACGGCATCTGAATCGGCAATATTTTGATTTTGGCACTTAGGACAACGCAGCTCTTTCGTTAACTCACTAAAACGCGCTGCTTGTTCGTTATTATCAAATTGATATTTATCTTGCTCTGCAAAAGCACTCACCGTGATCAGCAAGCTTACTAAAAAAATCACCCACCTCATTGCTGTAGCTCCTGCATTAACGGTGCAAACTTAGCTCGCCATACACGCGGGTTAATATCGCCAGTATGGTGAAGTAAAATAGTACCTTGTTTATCAACTAAAAAGGTTTCGGGGGCACCCGATACACCTAAGTCGAGAGCCAAGGTGCGTTTTAAGTCTAAAATATTAAACTGGTATGGGTCGCCAGCACGATTGAGCATACTCGTGACATCGTCACGTAACGCATTAATATCAAATTGACCGTCAAAGTCAGGGTCATAACCTTGCTCATAGTACAAGCCGATAATTTTAACGCCTTGTTCTCTGAGCTCAGTTAAGTAGCCTAATTCAGCCAAACAGGTTGGGCACCATGTGCCCCATACGTTAAGAAGATACACTTCACCTTTTAAATCAGTGTCAGTCCAACGTTTAGACTCATCCATTAAATCAGGCAAATTAAAAGTAGGCATCGCTTGACCAATGCGCCCTGTTTGCAATTCACGTGGATTAGCAAATAAGCCTTGGTACAAAAATACGCACAGTAAAACAAAAACCAGCAAAGGCGCTAATGCTAACAACTTTCGGTTCATGCTGCGGCCTCCCCATTCAATGATTTTTGACGGTAACGCTTATCGCCTAAGACTAAGAAACCCGCGAGTGAAATTAAAATACCACCAAGCCACATCCAACGAACAAACGGTTTGTGGTAAATACGCAACGACCACGCGCCTTGGCTAAGTTGCTCACCAAGCGCTAAATACAAGTCACGAGTAAACCCTGCATCAACCGCAGCTTCTGTCATAAATTGCATGCCAATGTCGTAACGACGCTTTTCTGCATGTAAGACGGTTACTTGCTTGTCGTTTTTAAACACGGTCACCACACCTGCATGACCACTGTAATTCGCACCACGGATTGCTTTAACACCGTCAAAACGATACTGGTATTCATTAAGCGCGACTTTATCACCCGGCTTCATCGATACATCGCGCTCAACTGAGTACGCAGAGGTTAAGGTAACGCCAGCAATTACAAATGCTAAACCAACATGACCCAATACCATCGCCCAATAACTCAAACCTAGACGTTTAAAGCCCTCAGACAAGGTCGTGTGAATAGTCACTTTTGACACTAAATCGACAAACGTTGTGACAAAAATCCATATCGCCAGCGTTGTGGCTATAAACGTGATTGGCGCCACTACATCATAGCTTGAGTACAGCCATGCAGCAGTTGCAACAACACTGACTACTGCTGATAACGCAAGCTTATTTTGTAGCATTGACCACTTATTTTGTTTCCATCGTAGTAGCGGCCCAATTCCCATTAAAATAGCGAATGGAACAAGTAAAATAGCAAACATTTTGTTAAAGAATGGTTCACCAATAGAGATACTGCCTAAACCAAGCTCTTTATGGATCATAGGTAACAACGTACCTAACAGAACGATTAAAGTCGCTACAACGAGAAAGATATTATTAAGCCACAGTGCCACTTCGCGTGATGCAAACTTATATCGCCCTTCACTTTTCACTTGAGAAACGCGCAGTGCATACAGGCTCAAACCGCCACCAACAACAATCGCTAAAAAGGCCAATATGAACATACCGCGATTAGGGTCTGAGGCAAACGCATGCACCGAAACAATAATGCCTGAACGCACAATAAAGGTGCCTAATAGGCTCAATGAAAACGCAGCTATTGCCAGTAGTACTGTCCACGACTTAAATACACCACGCTTTTCTGTGGTCGATAATGAATGCAATAACGCGGTGGCAACAAGCCACGGCATTAACGAGGCATTTTCCACTGGATCCCAGAACCACCAGCCACCCCAGCCTAGTTCTGAGTATGCCCACCAACTGCCGATAGTAATACCAAACGTTAAAAAGCCCCACGCTGTCATTGTCCAAGGTCGAGACCATTTTGCCCACGTATTATCAAGCTTGCCGGTAAGGAGTGCAGCAATCGCAAACGCGAATGACACTGATAAACCCACATAGCCCATGTAAAGTAATGGTGGGTGGATAATCATGCCAGGGTCTTGAAGAAGTGGATTCAAATCTCGCCCTTCAACAGGGAAATAAGGCAGTAATCGTTCAAATGGACTCGACATTAACAAGGTGTAAAGCATAAAGCCCACGCCTAAAAAGCCTAAAACACCCAGTACACGCGCACGTAATACCCAAGGCAATGATTTAGAACGCATTGCAACAACCGCAGTCCACCCTGCTTGCATCACTAACCACAACAAAATAGCGCCTTCATGGCCCCCCCACGTCGAGGTAATTTTGTAATACCAAGGTAAGGTGCTACTTGAGTGGTAGGCTACGTAAGAAACGGTAAAATCATCAGTTAAACTGGCATAAATAAGCGCAGCAAAAGAGAGCAGTACAAACACAAACTGGCCCACTGCCAGTGAGGGCGCCGCACGCATCAGGCGTAAATTACCAGTATGAGCCCCCCACAATGGAAAAATACACAATAAGACACTGAGCACCATGGCCAGTGTGAGTGAAAAATAACCGAGTTCTGGGATCATATTAATTACCGCTTTCTAAGTTATAGGTCGGTTTTTCGTGCTTGATACCTTTCACTGCTTCAGCAACTTCCGCAGGCATGTATTCTTCATCATGCTTAGCGAGTACTTCAAACGCATCAATTTCGTTGGCATTCACAAGCACCCCTTGGGCTACAATCCCTTGGCCTTCACGAAATAAGTCTGGCAAGATGCCTTGGTAATTAATTGTCACCATTGGGCCTGTATCAATCAGTTTAAAACTGACTTTAAGGCTTGATTCATCACGCACAACTGAGCCTGGCACAACCATACCGCCAATACGCAATTTTTGACCTATGTGCGGCTTTTCTTTGTTAGGGCCTTTACCATCAACAAGCTCACTCGGCGTATAAAATAAATTAATGTTTTCTTGTAGTGCATATAGCACCAAACCAATCGTTGCGCCCACACCGAAAATGATGGCGACAACAGCTAATAAGCGTTTTTTACGTCTTGGATTCATTGCCCTGCCTCTTGCTTCGCTTTTTTAATGCGCTCTTCTCGTTGTGCTTGTTGCTTAACTGAAGAGAAAATACGTTTCGTATCGTTTAACGAACTCACTAAAATACCAAGTAAAATTAATGCACAACTGCCAAATGACAACCACACATAAAAGCCATAGCCTCCCATGGCAATAAAATCTGCAAAAGAATCAAACTGCATGATTAACCTCGCTCAAGCATTTGACGCACCCACGGACGGTGCTTTTCACGCTGTAATATTTCATTTTTAAGACGGATCAACGTCACAGTCCCGACAAAGGCAGCAAACGCAACAATATTCACCATTAATGGCCAAAACATGCTTGGGTCAATCGCTTTTGTATCAAACTTTGTGATTGTGGCACCTTGGTGAAGGGTGTTCCACCACTCAACTGAGAAGTGAATGATAGGGAGGTTTATTACCCCAACAATGGCCAAAATACACGCGGCTCGCCCTGCGGCTTTCTTATCTTCAAAAGCATGGTATAGCGACAACACACCTAAGTATAAAAATAACAGAATAAGCTCTGACGTTAAGCGTGCATCCCACACCCACCAAGCGCCCCACATAGGTTTACCCCAGGCTGCTCCGGTGATTAATGCGATTGCTGTTACACACGCTCCAACAGGCGCAATTGCAATCACTGCAAGTTCAGCATTACGTAGTTGCCATACTAATGCGATCACTGCGGCAATCGCCATAGAGGAATAAGCACCCATCGATAAGATTGCAGATGGGACATGGATAAAAATAATTCGGTAGCTGTCTTTTTGTTGGTAATCTGCAGGTGCATAAGCCAGCCCCCAGACCCATCCAACAATCATACACACTACCGTCACGACGGCGAAATAAGGCAGTAAGGTGTTACACAATTGGTAAGCACGATCTGCTTTTGCGTAGGGATGTAACCACTTCCACATATTAACTTACACTCACTTTCAATGCTGACGATATGGCAATTGGCGCAGCTAAAATCGCAACGATTAGCATGGCGCCAAGGATTGCAAGCTGTCCACTATACGCAAGCTCCATTGAACTGGTGTCGATAGCAGATGTTGCAAAAATTAATACTGGGATATACAAAGGCAACACAAGTAAGCTCATTAAAATGCCGCCTTTTTGTAAACCCACCGTGAGTCCAGCACCGATTGCGCCTATAAAGCTTAGCAAAGGTGTGCCCAATAACAGGGTTAGCACTGTAGCAAGAAGTGCTGAACTTTCTAAATTTAATAACAAAGCGAAAACTGGCGTCATTAATACCAAAGGCAGCCCCGTAATCACCCAATGAGCAGCCACTTTAGCCAATACTGTCAAAGGTAACGGGTATGACGAAGCTATAAGCTGCTCTAATGTGCCATCGTGGTAATCATCACGAAAAAGTTTGTCTAAACCAAGCATGGTTGAAAGTAATGCGGCGACCCAAATAATACCCGGTGCCATTCGTGCTAATAAACCCGGTTCAGGTCCAATCGCCAGAGGGAAAAGAGTGATAACAATCAGAAAAAATAGAATAGGATTAACGATTTCAGCACGCTGACGAAACGCTAATTTAAGATCTTTTGAAAAAACCGCAGAGAACAGTTGCCAATAAGAGTGCTGCTTTACCATCAGTGGCGATACTCCAAAGTCACCGTTTTAAGGTCACTAAACTGTGTCGTTAAATCTTGGTGCGTAGTGAGAAGAATAGCCCCACCAGCATTTAAGTGTTCAACGAATCGTGCTTGTAAAAATGCCACACCGCTTTTATCAAGTGCTGTAAATGGCTCATCTAAAATCCATAACTTTGCACTGTTTAGCCATAGTCGCACTAAAGCCACACGACGTTGCTGTCCTGCGGAGAGCATGCGTACTGGCACATCTTCAAGTCCTACTAAACCAATTTTGGCTAAGATAGGATAGAGATCTTGCTGTGTATCGTAACCATTAATCTTTAGCCAAAATGCCACATTCTCAAGCGCCGTCAGTTGGCTATTCACACCTGTTTTATGACCGATAAATAAAAGCGATTGCGCATACTCATCGTAGTATTTTGCAATCGAACGGTCTTGCCATAAAACATCGCCCTCATCTGGCATAGCGAAACCAGCAATAATACGCAATAATGATGTTTTACCAGCCCCATTCGGACCAGCTAACTGCATAATTTGCCCCGATTTCAAGCTGAAATTAAGATCCGCAAACAAACAACGATCTTGCTTGATGCAGGTGACGGCCTTAATGTGTAACAAGATGATGATTCTCTATACCCAAAATTAGGCGTTAGTCTACCATAATGATAGGGTAATACGAATATTGCTTTATAACGATTAACTTATATTTGATCTAAAATAATGAATAAACAAAGCCAGTTGACTCTCACCACTCACCTAAACCTTGATCCAAAAGGTATACATTCGGCTGGTCAACAACACCCCAACGATGCGTTAAAAGCACTCACAGAACAGCACTTAACAGCACGCAATATTGTTGTAACTAAACATACTGTGCAAATGGATGTATTAATTAATAACATCTGGCAAACCTTACGCTTATCGACAGAACAAGCGAACCCACAACTTGATAAATTTTTAGCCGCAACCATTCAATTAAGCAGCGATGGTAAACAACTGACAATATCACCCTTACCCGTAACAATGACGCTGAGTAAAGCGCCTCAGTTACACGCTTTACTTAATCTGTTAACACAGGGTGACTCACGTACAACCGCTCCCTTACCTGCAAACCTTGCTGCAAAAAAGCCGGCTTTACAATTACCCGTACTCAATACTGAATTTGTACTCAATAACACCCTTGCAGCACTCTTAAAAACAGAAACCCCACTCAAGGCTGTGATAGTGCCTGCCAGCAATAAACACAACGAGTTTTCGCTGACAATCATTAACCGTTTTGGTGATTCACTTCACCAACAAAGCATTAGCCAGCAAAAGGTCGCAGAACTTTTGGCAAAACTCACACCTGAGCTAAACCTAAAGCTATCTGGGCAACAAGTGCAGTTGAACATACCTGAAAAGCCAACGTCCTCCTTAACAGTGCCATTAAATACTCTGCCCTCTAAGCAAGTAAAAAATATTCAAGCTCAATGGCAGTTAAGCCCGCTTAGTTTAATAATGACACCTAAAGCAATTAAAGACACTATCACGCTTATTAACCAAGCGCCTGCACAGCAAATAACACTTAAAAACTCTCTCGCAGAGACCTTTATTCAAGCACTGCAAAGCCAGCGCAATGCCTCCCCTAAACAGCATGTTGAATTAACGCCACTAAGCACCACAGACTCACCGATTCGCTCATGGTTAAAAGGCAGTTTTGCCGACCTAAAAACGCGCATAACCGATGCTGTTCGTTATTTCGAAAAACTACCCGCTGCAAATAAAGCCACAAATAATTCACTTGATGCTGCATTGAACACTAAAACCGACTCAATCAGTCAGCTTGGCTTTAATGCTAAACGACTCGATATTGTCAAACTCGCGGCTTTTGAAAATAACAGGCCAACCGAAACACGATTCCATCAGCCAACATCAGCAACCGCTGTGGCTGATGCACCAAAGACTCATGCCCCCTTAGCCAACACTTCAGGGACAACAGCTACAATACGAGCGCAGGTCGAAAACCCGATGCTGCCTGTTAGCTTTACTAAATCGGCGCCACTTGTTCAGCTATTTAAATTGATTAAAGCAAGTGTTTTTCCACGCATCAATAGTCAACAAGCAATTGAATTACAAAAACTAATCCCCGCTGAGGCTAATAAAACTCAGGGGACAGAGTCGCCATTAATAAAGCCTCACGCTAAACCTGTTGCAGCAAACCAAATGACACTGACCCAGCCGCCAAGTAATGTAGCAAGTCTCAAAACGCAACCAGCGCTGACACACCCCAAGTTAGACAAACTGCTGACAGATGCGAGTAATACATTAAAAATGCAGCCACCTTATTTAGCGTTGAAAGAGCCTAACTTAGCGCAACCATTACAACCCATTAGGCCTTTAGAGGCGGCGTTAATTGCAAAGTTACTGCCTTTACCTAACACCAAAAGTAGCGCAGTCAGTGAGCTTCCTGTACAGCTGAGTCAAAAAATCAATGAACTAAGTGAGCAGAACAAATCCCCCTCAGTCGATTTAAATAGATTGGTGAATCAAGCATTTAATAGAATGATATCAAATCAAAATGTACACCCTTCAACCATTGAGCGTGAGTTACTGAGCATTATAAGGCCCTCAAGTTTGACACCTCAAAGCCAACAAGCCAGTTTTACTCAAGGGCTTGAACAATTAGCTATAACCACACTCGCGGCCCCCATCGTAAGCCAAGCCCCTACAAACCTTAGTTTTAATAATCAAACAGGGCTTGATGCACTTTTACAAGTGTTTGTACCTAACTTTAAAGCCGTGAACAGTAATAAGTTACTCGAACAGCTTCAACAACCTAGCTTGCAAGCCATGGCCGCAGAACTAAGCCAAGTAAAAACAGCGCTCACTCAAGTGCAAGCAACACCGATTAACCAGCAACAAGATGCCAGCGCCCTCGCGCAATTTTTCTTACCCATGAAACTCCCCCCAGAAACAGGGCAAACAGAGATAAGTCTTGGGCAATACAAAAAACCCAGTAAAAATAAACTCGAGAGCAAGAATGTGTGGTTTGTTAGGTTAAACTTTGACTTTGCAACGCTTGGTAAACTGCAAGTAACGGCTGAGGTTATGGATACCGCGGTCGATTGCCAATTGCTTGCATCGTCGCAAGAGGTAACCGCTCTAGCGCACCCGCATTTAGATACACTGCGCCATAAGCTCGCTAGTCATGGTTTAAATGTAGGAGAGTTAAGTTTAAAACAAGGTGCAACGACTCATCAGGCATTTTATAAATCGCATGCCATCATCAACATTAAGGTTTAATATTCAATGAGCGAACAATACACACATAAGTCAGCCATTGGTCTTCTCTACGAAGCTGGAAACTCGCCAAAAGTAACCTGTAAAGGATTTGGTGAGCTGGCAGAAGAAATTGTGAAGCTTGGCGAACAAAAAGGCATTTTAGTTCATCAAGATGCTGATTTAGCAAAAACACTGTCACATCTTGAGTTAGGTGAAGAGATACCGAAGGAGCTTTATTATGTGATTGCTGAGCTTATTGCCTTTTCGTATGTTTTACGCGGTAAATTCCCCCCTGGTTGGCAAGATTTTCAAGGCAAGTTAAATATTCAGGCTTAAAAAGGAACGTCCTTTCACATAATTAAGTAATACCATTCCGCTTAATTAAGTGGTCTATTTTGAGGCAATAAAACCGCGTTGATAACAAGGCAAAAATTTAGTTATTTAGTTGTTCTAAATCAGAAATTTTTAACGCAGGTAGCGACTGGTTTGATCACTCAAAATGATTAAGTATTTTTGCGGATTGGTATAATCTATATCAGGTAAAAAATGGTGTCGATGGAAAGGCAAAAATGTCGTTATTTAGTTGTTCTCGGCAATTGATCCTACCCTACCTCCTGCACCCATGCAGTCGTAAATCAGACATTTTTTAACGCAGCTAGCGACAGGTTTAATCCCTCAAAATGATTAAGCATTAGTGCAAGTAGGCAAAAAGGTGCTCTTAAGCACCTTTTTGTTTATGAAGCGACATAAGTAACTCAGCTTCAGCTCTGGGTAGTTCACATTCGTGAATAATCTCTTCGAGATCAGCACCCAGTTCAACCATTTTGACCGCGCGCGAATAGATTTTCGCATTAGGATCATCATATTTTTGTGCGTCTTGCAGTTGCTCAAGCTCTTGGCTTTTTTCTTCCACTGCGACAACACGTTTGCCAATACTTAGCATTCCTGCGCGCATTTCAGCCACTTCACTACGCAGAATACTCAGTTGTTGTTGAGTTTCTTGCAGTTGTTTTTGCTTTGCTTGAATAGCCGCGGATTGTTTATTGTTATTAACAAAAATAAGCCCCAAACACACTAATACAAGTAGGATTGAGGCACCAAACAAGGAGTATAACAGCATATAATTTCCAAACGCTTTATAGTGCGCTCAGCTCGTCCCACTCATCGTCATTTAATAGCTTATTCAGATCAACCAAGATCAATAACTCACCATCACGGTTTGAAACGCCTTGGATAAACTTAGCGCTCTCTTCAGTGCCAATATTTGGCGCACTGTCGATTTCAGAGCTGCGTAAATAAACAACTTCAGCCACACTGTCGACTAAAATACCAATAACTTGTTTTTCGGCTTCAATAATAACAATGCGCGAATTGTCTGTTACTTCTGCACCCATTAAGCCAAAACGTGCACGCGTGTCGATAACCGTGACAACATTACCACGCAAGTTAATAATACCCAGTACATAAGAAGGCGCGCCTGGTACAGGAGCAATTTCGGTATAGCGAAGTACTTCTTGTACTTGCATTACGTTAATGCCGTACGTTTCTGCTTCAAGTTTAAAGGTTACCCACTGTAACACTTCATCGTTGCTATCAGCATTTTTATTCGCTGACAGTAGTCTTTCTTCACTCATGCTATTACTCCGTAATAATAGTTACTGCTCACGGCTGTCTAAGCCTTGCTCTAGCAATTGATATAAATTTTCAACATCAATCAAGGCACACATTTTTTCTTTGATAACCCCAGCAAGCCAAGGCCGCTTACCTGATTTTGCTCGCCATTTTACATCTTCTTTGCGAAGCGTAATATTATTTACGAGCTTTTCAGCCAACAATCCCCATTGGCTATCACCTAAGGTGATTAAATACTGATAATCTAGTGATTGTTCTAGCTTTTCATTATACTTTTCTGGCATAACCCAGCGAGCGGTGTCTACCACATTCAGTTTTTCATCGCGGTTAAGCATGACCCCTTTAAACCACTTAGGCTTACCAAATAATTGGTTTACCTCTGCAAGTTGATGGATACCGCCTAATGCTTTTAACGGCACTGCAAGGGTTAACCCTGCCACCTCAAAAAATAAAGCCTGAAACTCACCATCAAAATAGTCTTCTTGACGTTCAGATGACGTTTTAGCTGCAATGTCATTGCTAGATTTCTCGACTATATCTTTGATATTAGCTTGGTTCTCGGTTTTCTCAAGCTCTTTAGTCGGTTCAACTAGGGGTATTTCGGGTTCAGGTGCCGCTTCTGGCGGAGCAATGTCTACTTTTGGTTGTTTTACTTGCTCCAGTAATTTTGCAACAGGCTCTAGATTTTGTTCAGCAGGTTCATCTTCGCACAGCAAGGCACCCAAGTATTGGGTCATCACTTTTTCATTGGCAAATAAATGCTTACTCATCGTTAACCTTGTGCAATTAAGAAATCAAGTAACGCGCGATATGCAAAAACCCCGCGTGAACGCGGGCAAAATTGAATCGGCACTTGTTGTGCCAAACTCGCATCTCTAAATTTTGTATCCACCGGCACTACACCAGACCACACTTTGTCTTTGTAATTATCCTGCAACGTTTTATAGGCTTCAAGGGATGCTTTAGTCCGCTTGTCGTACATAGTAGGGATAATTGTATATTGGTATTGTTTCGACTGTGAAGTTTGCATTAACTCCATAGTACGCATCATTCTATCAAGCCCTTTCAATGCCAAGAATTCAGTTTGCACAGGAACCAAAATACGCTCACTGGCAGCTAATGCATTAACCATTAGCACCCCAAGGACTGGCGGGCAGTCAATGATAGCGTAATCATAATGCTCACTAATTTTAGCCAGTGCTTTTTTTAAAATAAGGCCCATGCCATTTTTGTTGCCCATGCTTCTATCAAGCGTTGCTATGGCCATGGTCGCGGGCATTATATCAAGGTTTTCAAGCGTTGAAGGGCACAGCGCCTGTAAAATTTCTTCACTTGCCATACTATTGCCGCGGGCAAAAATATCATAAACACTGACTTCCAGCTCTTCTGAATCAATGCCAAAATAATAAGTAAGTGACGCATGCGGATCGGTGTCTATGAGTAAAACGCGCTTTCCTTGTAATGCTAGAATACCAGCAAGACTAACAGCTGTTGTTGTCTTCCCTACTCCACCTTTTTGATTCGCTACTGTCCAAATTTTCACATCACACCTTATTATTGTTCATTGCGCGTGGTAATTCGAATCCCACCATGGGGTAATTGAATCACTTTAATGGTGTTATCATTGCTTGGCAACTCAATTTCAGCAGGCTCTTCAGGTGCGACATCCATTGGTTGATCATTATTTTGCTTTGGCTCTGGCGGTAAACCGTATTTAGATAATGCCACCACGACTTTACGATTTTCGGCTCGACCTTGTGCTGTATCATTACTGGCAAACGGTGAATACTGGCCATACCCTTCAATTGCCATTCGTGCAGGGTTTATTCCTAAACTTTCAAGCTCAACAAGTATAGACGTGGCACGTGCAACAGATAACTCCCAGTTAGAACGAAACATTTCATTACGGATTCCTTCGTTATCCGTGTAGCCTCTAACGCGAATATAGTTATCAACAGGGGCAATAATCTCTTTAACTAGAGCAACCACTTCCTTTGCTCGTTGTTGTGCAACTGCGCTACCCGATGAAAATAACATGCCTGAGCTCAATTCTATGATAAGCCAATCTTGATGAAGCTCTAAACTAGCCTCACCATCCCGAATTTCATCGATTAATGCCGATTGTAACTTGGTAAGCAAGCTATCAAGGGGTTTACCTAAGTGCTTTTTATCTATATTGCTGGTTTCACTTTGACCGTCGAGTAACTCGGGGCCTTGCTCATCTTTACGTATACTTTCACCGTACAAAATGTCGTTTTCAGGGGTCACACGGTCAGTTAAAATACCCGTCCCATTGACGCCTGTGCCTGCCTGCTCCTGTTTTCGAGCTGACTTTTCAAACACCTGCTCAAGCGAATCAGACAAAATTTGAAAATCTTCATTCTTGCTAATAGCGATAGCGTACATAACAACAAAAAAAGCGAACATGATAGTCATGTAGTCCGCATAAGAGACTAACCAGCGCTCTGTGTGCTGGCTTTTTTGAGAGGTATGACGCATACGACGGCGCATCATAAAAACTTACTCACTGACTAAGCTTGGACGTTCAACACGGTACGCCTCAAGTTTAAGTTCAATATTGAGTGGGCTCTCGCCTTGAGCAATCGCAATAATGCCTTCAGCAAGTAATTCGTGATACAGCATTTTTTGTTCAATCTGTTGTTTTAGCTTATTTGCCATTGGCAGGAACAATAAATTAGCTAAACCGACGCCGTAAATCGTCGCAATAAACGCCGTTGCAACGCCTGCGCCTAACTTTTCTGGGTCAGTAATAAATTGCATTGCCTGAATAAGGCCAAGCACGGCCCCTAATATGCCAATTGTGGGGCTATAGCCGCCCATTGCTTCATACACGCGACTGACTTCTAACAGACGTTCGCGTTCAAGCATTAAATCAATTTCTAGCGTATCTCTGAGCTTATTTTCGCCGGCGCCATCAACAAGCAAGCTTAAACCTTTTGCAGCATAGGGGTCTGGGTGCGCAAGCGCTTCAGACTCTAAAACTAAATACCCTTCTTGACGCGCTTTTTGTGACCACCGCTTCACTTGCTCAATCGCGGCGTCCACATCATGATAAGGCGGAAAAAACACCCAGTGACTAATTTTCAGCGTTTTAGTAAACACACTGCCTGGCGTTTGCAGCATGACCGCACCTAAAGTTCCGCCAAGTACAATAATTAAGGCAGGACCATTGAACAAAGCACTGACAACCCCTCCCTCAAGCGCGTAGCCGAAGGTTATGGCACTAATAGCAACGATTAATCCAAGAAAAGACAGCTTATCCACAGCCAGTCTCACGTATTAAGCGTGTAGCAACATCATTAAGAGCTAGGTTTTCACTGGCTAAACCCGCATTAGCAACGGCCTGTGGCATACCATAAACCACACTGGTTTTTTCATCTTGTGCCCAAATAGTGGCTCCCACTTGCTTCAGCATGCGAGCACCATCACGACCATCAGCCCCCATACCAGTCAGCACCACCGCTAATACATCACCACCAAATGCTTTTGCAGCACTGGCAAATGTCACATCGACACTGGGTTTATAGGTAATACGCGGACTGTCATCTTCAAACACACGCAGTGTGCGTGCAGAGCCACGTCCCTCTATCAGCATTTGCTGACCACCCGGTGCTAAATACGCAGTGCCAGACATCAGTCTGTCACCCTGCTGTGCTTCTTTCACATTGATTTTACACAGGCCATTTAAACGTGCAGCAAACGCTGGCGTGAATGCAGCCGGCATATGTTGAATAAGTAATATGGGGTGCGGAAAATTAGCAGGTAGTTGCGTTAATATTGTTTGCAGCGCAACGGGGCCACCTGTCGAAGTGCCAATTGCAACAACTTGGTACTGCTTCCCTGACGCTCTAACATTACTCGACGGCGAAGGCGCTGCGGGAGTTGAACGGCTAAAACTACGATCTGGCTGAACAATGCCGCCAGTTCGCGTGCTAGTTGCAGGTGTCGGGGACGCCGGACGAGGTGAAGTCAAAGGACGTGTAAAACGAGAAATACGGCGACGCCCTATTTCCTTTACTTTATTTTGTAGTAAGGCAATCGCTTCTTCATTGTTTCTTGCAATGTCTTCAAACTTTTTAGGCAAGAAATCAAGCGCCCCCGCGTCCAGTGCATCTAGCGTGGCTGTTGCACCATCTCGGGTTAACGAAGAAAACATTAATATTGGCGTAGGCGTTGCTGCCATAATTTCTTTAACAGCACTAATGCCGTCAAGTACCGGCATTTCAACATCCATTGTAATAACGTCTGGTTTTAGCTCACGCGCTTTATCAACTGCTTCGCGGCCATTTACAGCAAACCCTATTACCTGAATGTCGCTGTCTTGCTCTAATATTTCGCTTACTCTGCGACGAAAAAAGCTTGAATCATCAACAACTAATACTTTGACTGCCATTAGCACTCTCTTGTTATTTATGCCATAAAGTGCAGCATATTAGCTGCACTTTAAAATTATTGAGCCTAACTATTATTAGCCAACGTAATGTTTTAGCATACTTGGTACATCTAAAATCAGTGCAATGCCACCATCAGAAGTGATTGTTGCGCCTGCCATACCTGGTGTACCTTGCAGTAAAGCATCGAGAGGTTTTATCACCACCTCTTCTTGACCAATTAATGAGTCAACGACAAAGCCCACTTGCTTAGTACCAATCTGTACGATAACCACATGACCTTCTGCTTTACGCTCTTGGCGATTGGCTCCTTTCACTAACCAATGTTGTAAATAAAATAATGGAATCGCTTTTTTACGGACAATAATTGTCAGTTGCCCATCGACAACGTTGGTCTTTGTTAAATCAAGATGGAAAATTTCACTCACCCCAGCCAGTGGTAAAGCAAAGGTTTGCTCACCCACAATAACCATCAGAGTCGGCAAGATTGCCAGTGTTAAAGGTACTTTGATCTCAAGTATGGTTCCAACACCTAGCTCAGACTGAATGTTCACAGAGCCATTTAGTTGGGTGATTTTGGTTTTCACCACATCCATACCCACACCACGACCTGAAATATCTGAGATTTCCTCTTTGGTTGAAAAACCAGGTGCAAATATTAAATTATACGCTTCAGTGTCCGATAAACGACTCGCTTGGTCGTGATCGATAACCCCTTTGTTTATTGCTATTTTTTTCAGCTTCTCAGGATCCATACCTGCACCATCATCACGAATGGTTAGCAGAATATGATCGCCTTCTTGCGATGCAGAAAGCGTAACTGTCCCTGTACGAGGCTTACCGGCCGCTTCGCGCACCGCTGGCATCTCTATACCATGGTCAACAGAGTTACGCACTAAGTGAACAAGTGGATCAGCAAGGGCTTCAACTAAGTTTTTATCTAAGTCGGTTTCTTCACCGACCAATAGCAAGTTGATGTCTTTTTTCAAGCTGCGTGCTAAATCACGAACAACACGCGGGAAACGACCAAATACTTTCTTAATTGGCTGCATGCGGGTTTTCATTACCGCACCTTGCAAGTCTGCCGTGACGACATCTAGGTTCGAAATGGCTTTCCCCATCGCCTCACTGTTGGTGTTATTTGCAAGGCTCACTAAGCGATTGCGCACCAACACCAACTCACCAACCATGTTCATAATTTGGTCTAACCGTTTAGTGTCGACACGCACGGTTGTTTCAGCTTGGGGAGGCGGCGCTTTTTTCGCCGCCGCAGCAGCCTGTTTCTCGGGCGCTTTTTCAGTTGGCGCAGGCTTACTCGTTGCAGGTTGTGGCGCAGATTTAGCAGGCTCAACCTTTGCAGCCACTGGGGCCGCAGGTTTTGTTGGCTCAACTTTGGTTGTTTCTGGCGTTTGCGGCTTATCTGTCTCTAATGATTGCGGCGCACTGCCTTTGCCATGTAATTCATCAAGTAATGCTTCAAACTCATCATCACTAATTTCATCATCAGAGCCTTCATTACTGACTGCAGGGGTGCTTTGCTCGACCACAGCGCTTGGCTCAGCGGGAGCTTGGCTGGTAATTTTGTCGGCTTTTACTTCACCAAAACTGCCAACGCCGTGAAGCTCATCTAATAAGCTGTCAAACTCATCATCGGTAATATCATCGCTGTCACTGCTCATGGTGTCTGATGTGATTGATGCAGGCCCTTGGCCTTTACCGTGCAACTCATCGAGCAAGCTTTCGAATTCATCTTCAGTAATTTCATCTATGTTTTGTGGTTGAGCTTGGGTATCACCCAATCCCCCATCAAATAACATATCAAATGCAAACGGATCGTCGTCATCAATATTACTAGAGACATCAGCAGTAACTTCGGGTGTATCAATAACCGGTTCAGGCTCAACAGTGACTTCTTCTGCTACTTCGTCTGTTACGGTTGTGTCTTCACCAGCGAGCTCTTCTGCTGTTGGTGGTTGACTTAATTTATGTAGGACGTCTAAGAGGGCTTGATCTGCTGGCTCTGGTTGTTCACGATTTTGAATTGTCGCGAACATTTCATTGATTGTATCGAGGGCTTGTAAAATAACATCCATAAGTTCTGGAGTTACACTGCGCACGCCTTGGCGCAACAAATCAAACACATTTTCAGCACCATGACACGCATCAACAAGTTCAGTCATGCTTAAAAAGCCTGCGCCACCTTTTACGGTGTGAAAGCCTCTAAAAATAGCGTTTAGTAAGTCTTTATCATCTGGATTATTTTCAAGCTCGACCAATTGCTCTGACAAAAGCTCTAAAATTTCCCCTGCTTCAACAAGGAAATCCTGTAAAATATCTTCATCGACTTCAAAGCTCATGCAGCTACTCTCCTCTTAGAAGCCCAGACTTGATAATAGGTCATCAACTTCATCTTGTCCTGAAACAACATCATCGCGTGACTCTTTATCAATAATTGGCCCTTCTGGACCTGCCAGCGTATCGCTTTGTGCAGGTGCTTTGTCTATGGCCTGTTTTTCTTGTTTTATTTGACCATCGTCTTGACTGCCGAATACAGTTAAGAGATTGATTAAACTGTCTTCTACTTCGCGCACTAATTCGATAACACGGCGTATTACCTGCCCCGTCAAGTCTTGATAATCTTGCGCCATTAGCACGTTGGTCATCAAGCCTTGTAACTCATCTGTTTTGGTGTGCGAGTTATTCATGAACTTATCTAAGCTGTGGCATAACGTTTTAAATTCACCGAGTTCAATTTCTCGATTCATTAAACGATCCCACGTTGGTTTAATCGTGGCAATTTCATCAGCGAGCTGTTGTGCTATAGGCAAACTAGCTTCCACGGCATCCATCGTTTTATTGGCCGCGCTTTCAGTCATTTCCATAACATAATTCAAGCGCTGCTTTGCATCAGGGATTGCTTCTGTTGTTAAATCTGTGAGTCGAGTATCAAGATCGAAGTTTTTTAGTGCTTCATGAAGTTGTCGTGTCAATTTACCGACTTCAGCAAACAACTCTGATTGTTCTTTTGATGCTGTTTCAAGTATCAGCTTATCAGCTTTCTCTTGTTCACCATTTTCAAGATACTCAACAAGTTGACGAGCTTGCTCTAAACTTATTTGAGGCGCAGCAAGTGCTGACATAAGCCTCTCCCCTTAGATTAACCTAAACGTTCAAACACTTTTTCCAATTTGGTTTTCAGTGTCGCAGCAGTGAATGGTTTGACGATATAGCCATTAACACCCGCTTGAGCAGCAGCAACAATTTGTTCTTTTTTCGCTTCAGCTGTCACCATTAACACGGGGATATGTTTAAGGCTATCATCAGCACGAATTGCGCGTAATAGATCAATACCTTGCATTCCAGGCATATTCCAATCTGTTACAACAAAATCAAACTCTTGATTTTGCAACATCGGCAATGCTGTTGAACCATCATCAGCTTCCTGCACATTGGTAAAACCTAAATCCCTTAACAGGTTTTTAATGATACGTCTCATTGTAGAAAAATCATCAACAACAAGAATTTTCATGTTTTTATCCAAAACATCCTCCGGTGAGGTTTGAACCTTATTTACTTACTACTAATTAATCCAGTCATTGATTTTTGCTTTGAGCTTAATCATCGCCTGACCATGTATTTGACTCACACGCGATTCGCTAACATCGAGTATGTGCCCTATTTCTTTTAAGTTCATTTCATCGTTGTAATACAAAGACAAAACGAGTGCATCTCTTTCTGGTAACGATTGGATAGCCGTCAATAGAGACTGGTTAAACCGTTCATTTTTAACATTATTAAACGGTTTGTCTAGTGCTAAATCATGCCCCATAGGTGTGATGACGTCTTCATCAACGCCTAAATCCTCTATACCCAGTACCTTACTGGAATTTACATCATGTAGAATATGATGGTACTCATCCAGTGTAATATCAAGTTTTTCAGCAACTTCTGTGTCTTTTGGCTCACGGTTTAAAATACTCTCTAAATCCGAAATCGTTTCAGCGACAAGGCGTGCATTACGGTGAACTGAACGGGGAGCCCAATCACCTCGACGGATTTCATCGAGCATAGCCCCTCGAATTCGAATACCCGCAAATGTTTCAAAACTGGCCCCTTTACTCGCATCAAAATTTTTCGACGCTTCTATAAGGCCAATCATACCTGACTGAATCAAATCATCGAGTTGCACACTGGCAGGTAAACGAGCAATTAGATGACACGCCACTTTTTTGACTAAAGAGGCATGTTTTTCAACAATCGCATTTAAATTCTGTGCTGATTGATATCCCATCGCTTTATTCACCGATGTTGTCATAGTTAACCGTTTACTAGTTTTTCAATAAAAAATTCTAAATGACCTGACGGTTGATTTGGAATTGGCCACTTAACTGCTTTCGTTGCTAATGTTTTAAATGCCACAGCGGCTGGTGAGTTTGGAAATAACTCCACAATCACTTTTTGGCGGCGGGTCGATTTGCGCATATTCTCGTCATACGGAATGGTTGCGACAAGTTCCATAGACACATCTAAGAATCGATCCGTTACTTTTGAGAGTTTAGCAAATAATTCTTGCCCTTCACGCATACTGCGCACCATATTGGCAACTATTTTAAATTTGTAAACGCCATGCTCACGACTTAACACTTTAATTAGGGCGTAAGCGTCGGTAATTGAGGTAGGTTCATCGCACACAACAACAACAACATCTTGTGCTGCACGCGAAAAGCTTAATACCATGTCTGAAATACCCGCAGCGGTATCGACAATTAAAATATCAAACTCAGTATTTAGCTCGCTAAATGCGCGAATAAGCCCCGCATGTTCTGACGGTGTTAACTCAACCATACTTTGCGAGCCCGAAGTCGCTGGCACAATTTTTATACCTGCTGGGCCTTCGACAAGAATTTCATCCAGTTCACACTCACCAGATAAAACATGAGATAAGTTTCTCTCGACACGTAAACCAAGCATTACGTCACAATTTGCCAACCCTAAATCGGCATCTAATACTAATACACGATTTCCCAGCTGACCTAATGCGATCGCGGTATTGAGTGACACATTCGTTTTACCCACACCACCTTTGCCGCCAGTGACAGCGATAACTTTAACGCCACTATTATTATTTTGATTCATTTTGCGCAGGCCGCTTGCTTGATCTAATACTGTGTTAATCATACATCCCTACTGTGTTCGACGCTACTGCTTGACGTCGTGAATGTTGTGCTTTTGCTCGTTTTAAATATAATTGCTCAGCTTTTTTTACTAGTTTTTCTGCATTCGCAACGCGAATATCTTCAGGAACACGCTGACCATTAGTAAGATACCCTATTGGCAAGCGATTTTGAATCGCAATACTAATAATCTCACCTAAACTAAGTGATTCATCTAACTTAGTGAAGATACAACCACTTAGTTGCACTTTTTTAAAGTGGCGAACGGTTTCTTGTAGCACGTTAATTTGCGCTGTTGCACTTAACACTAAATAACTGCGAATGTCGACACGCTGATTGCGCATTAATGTATTAAGTTGCTCAGTTAAGCGTAAGTCGCGTTGACTCATACCCGCAGTGTCTATTAATACTAGACGCTTATTGCGTAAATGGTATAACACTTCAGCTAATTCATTTGCGTCTTTAACTTGTTTCACACCACAGCCAATAATGCGGCCATAAGTGGCTAGCTGCTCATACGCTCCAATACGGTAAGTGTCTGTTGTAATAAGCGCGACTTTATCTGCACCATATTTTTGTGCTCCAAGGGCTGCCAATTTCGCCACGGTGGTGGTTTTGCCCACCCCCGTAGGACCCACTAAAGCGTACACACCGCCTTGACGTAAAATTTCATTATTTGTTGTATGCATTTGGTTTTCAACCATTTGCAACAAAGCTTGCCACGCTTGTTGACGCGAAACGTCATCAGGAATAAAACACGCCATTTGCTCCGCAACATCACGCTCAATGCCCATACCGGCTAGGCGATCAATCATACAAGCACGGGTAGGATCGCGACGCGCCATGTCTTGCTGCATCAAACCAGATACTTGATGTTCAAGTAATTGACGAATGGCATTCATTTCTTCACGCATCGTCGCCATTTCTGAGTGGTTTGCGGGTGCGGCCGTTTTGTGTTCTGCTGGTGAATCTAAATCGTCGAAGCCTGTGTCTAAATCATCATCAAAACCTAGGCTATGTGCTTGTGTTTGCACTCGCGGTGCTGCTTGCTCTTGATAGCGAGGTTTTGCTGAATATTGCGGCTGCTCTTGCGGCGCAAAACCGTGTGTTTTTGGCTGATAATGTTCACTCGTTTCAATACCAGATTGATTAAACATTGAAGCAAGCTCTGGCGAACGAGGGCGTGGGGCTTGACGCTCTAGTAACGCTTGTAGGCTGTCTGCAACTTGGGCTTGTGGCTCAGGTTTAGCACGCATAGGTTCTGGTTTAACGAAGTTATGCGACTGTTGTGGCGCTGTGTGTGCAGGCACCGGTTTCGCTTCGGCTTTTGGGGCTGCTTTGTCATAATCAACAGCGGCGACAATTTCAACACCATTCGCTAACTTTTTGTTAGACATAATAACCGCATCAACACCTAATTCATCTTTCACTTCTTTTAGTGCGGTGCGCATATCTTTAGCAAAAAAACGTTTAATTTTCATGGTACAACCCCTTTACTATCCTATTGTTGGCCTACTGAGCTGACAATCTTAATCTGTCTTTCGTCTGGTACCTCTTGGTAAGACATTACCCTTAAACCTGGGATGGTGTACTTAACAAAACGAGATAACACAGTGCGTAACATTCCTGACGTTAGTAATATCGAAGGTTCGCCGGCCATTTCTTGGTTTTGATGCGCTTCATTTAATGATTCCTGAAGTCGCTCTGCAAGTCCTGGCTCTATTCCGGCACCTTCGTCACCTGCATTTTGAAGTGACTGATGCAACATCTGTTCCAACTCAGGCGCCAAGGTTATGACAGGGATTTCAGATGACATACCAACCGCATCTTGAACAATCAATCTGCGCAGTGAAATTCGCACTGCAGCCGTTAGTACATCTGGGTCTTGGCTACGTGGGCCATATTCAACAAGGGTCTGAACAATTGAACGCATATCACGAATTGCGACCCCTTCGTTAAGTAAGTTTTGCAGCACTTTTACAACCGTGGTCAATGGTAATACGTCAGGAACCAGTCCCTCGACAAGACGAGGATGACTTTTCGCTAACATATCAAGTAGGTTCTGTACTTCTTCATGACCTAATAGTAATGCTGCGCTGTTTGTTAATAGCTGGCTAATATGGGTTGCCACGACAGTAGCTGCATCAACCACGGTGTAACCCAATGATTGGGCTTCATCTTTCTGGTCTGGCTTAATCCATACTGCATCGAGTCCAAAAGCAGGATCTTTTGTTTCAACACCTTTGATTGGGCCAAATACTTGCCCTGGGTTTATAGCAAGTTCGTCACCATGCTTAAGCTCACCTTCACCACTGGATACACCCATCATTGTGATACGGTAGGCGTTAGGGTCTAACTCTAAGTTGTCACGGATATGCACGGGCGGTACCAAGAAACCGAGTTCTTGCGAGAGTTTCTTACGCACACCTTTAATACGGTTAAGTAGCTCTCCCCCTTGCGACTGATCAACCAGTGGAATTAAGCGATAACCGACTTCTAAACCAATCACATCTACTTGCTGTACATCGTCCCAACCCAATTCTTTTTGCTCTTGCTTGTTAGCAACACCGGTGCCTGGCGAGCCCCCATTTGCTTCCAATTCAGCTTTTTCTGCTTCTGCTTTAATTTTTTGTTGTTGGGTAAAGTAAGCAAGGTAACCTAACAATGCGCCCAAGCTTAAAAATGCAAGATGAGGCATGCCTGGCACAAGGCCCATGGTGATCAAAATACCTGAAGCGATAAATAACGACTTTTCGTTTCCTAGCTGCGACTTAAACTGATCGCCCATGTTATGCGACTCATTTTGACGCGTTACAACAATCGCAGTACCAATTGAAAGAAGTAATGAAGGTAATTGCGCAACGAGACCATCACCAATGGTTAATAAAGTATATACTTCCATCGCACGGCTGAAGCTTAAGTCATGTTGAATCATGCCGACAAATAAACCACCTACGATATTAATCACAAGGATCACAATACCGGCAATAGCATCACCTTTTACGAATTTACTGGCACCGTCCATTGAGCCATAAAAGTCGGCTTCACGGGTTACTTCTTCACGGCGCTCACGAGCTTGCTCTGCACTAATAAAACCTGCGTTTAAGTCAGCATCAATCGCCATTTGTTTACCTGGCATAGCGTCAAGTGTAAAACGCGCTGACACCTCTGAAATACGCCCTGCACCTTTGGTGATAACCACAAAGTTGATAATAATGAGAATAAGGAACACAACAAGACCAACGGCATAGTTACCGCCGATAACCACCGAGCCGAACGCTTCAATTACTTTACCAGCAGCATCCCCGCCATTATGACCTTCAAGGAGTACCACCCGAGTACTGGCAACATTCAATGCAAGACGCATAATTGTGGCTATTAGCAGCACGGCCGGAAACATACCAAACTCAAGGGGCTTCATGGTGTAAACCGTAACGAGTAACACCACCAGCGCAAGCGCGATATTAAACGAAAAAAGAATATCTAAAAGAAAAGGAGGCAGAGGTAAAATAACCATGCCAAGGGCTGCAAGCACCAGTAATGGTGTTCCAAGCCCCTTCGCATACTCTTTTTTATCTTTATTAAGTTGTTGTAATACCGCTTTAAATTCCATAATTCAACAATTTCAAAAAATTGACACTACACGGAATTTGCAATAACTATTCCAAGTTATTAAACGGCTAATTAATATTTATAAGCCTCTGGGATAGGGAGCTTTTTATTAAGTGGAACAGGACGTTTACCACGCCCTTTTTGGAAGCGTTTTAATTGAAATACATAGGCAAGCACTTGCGCTACTGCGGTAAACAGTTGATCAGGTATTTGCTGGCCCACCTCGGTGGTGTGATAAAGCGCACGGGTAAGCATGGGTGATTCAACAATAGGCACATCGTTACCCTTACCCACTTTACGAATTTGCATAGCAAGCTCATCGACCCCTTTAGCAAGTACAATTGGCGCACCTGCTTTGGCGGTATCGTACTTTAGGGCAACCGAATAGTGAGTCGGGTTGGTCACGATAACATCGGCATCTGGCACGTCTTGCATCATACGCCTTTGCGACATTTCACGCTGAGTACGACGAATACGGGCTTTAATTTGTGGATCACCCTCTGAGTTCTTATATTCGTCTTTTACCTCTTGCAAGGTCATTTTAAGCTCTTTGTGATGCTTGTGGCTTTGATAAGGCGCATCTATCGCTGCAATAATAATTAGCGTGCAAGTCAGGCCTAAAAACATCCAAGCTAGAATCTCAAGGGCATGAATGAAATTCCCCGGCGCACTTTCAATACTTAGATGTAATATTTCATCAAAAAAGGTATTAATTAAAAATACTGCAAAGCCTGCAACCACCGCAAACTTCAATATCGACTTAACCAGCTCAACGCCTGCTTGGGGACCAAGCATACGTTTAATCCCTTTAGCCGGTGACATTTTGCTGGCTTTAGGCGCTGCAGCTTGCCAACTAAAGTTAAAGCCGCCCAGTAACGTGTTACCGATAAATGCCGCTATTACAATAATGAGAACAAACATCGCCATCGGGAACAACAAGGCATCAGAGACAATGCTCCACACTGAAAACATTTTGGTGGTGTCGTAAGTTTCATTACGATTAAGGCTTAATAATCGTCCCATCACATTATATAAGCCCTTGCCAATTTCAGGGCCATACAACAGCAATGAAATAGCCGAAAAAATTAATACGAACATCGTTCCCAACTCTTTAGAGCGGGCAACTTGGCCTTTTTTCTTGGCGTCTTCTATTTTTTTCCCGGTGGGTTCTTCGGTTTTCTCTTGACCTGAATCTTCAGCCATGGCGCGCTCCTAAGGTGTACAGCCAACAAGGCTGCACATTAACTCAACCATTTTTAACCACTGAAACTCAAACTGAGTCATAAAATTGCCTAACGTAGCCCAAATAATCACAAGCCCTGCGACAAGAGTAAAAGGGAAGCCTATCGAAAAAATGTTTAATTGCGGAGCAGCACGCGTCATGACCCCAAATGACATATTGATCACAAGCATCGCTGTCAATGGAGCAAGAGCCAGAACTAACGCGGTGGTAAACATCCACCCACCCCATGTAACGATGTCCCAGTAGTGGTCAACCGACCACCAAGTACCATCAATAGGCAAGACTTCAAAACTGTGTATGACCATTTGAATCATCATCAAATGCCCATTAAAGACAAAAAATAGTAACGTGGCTAGAATCAGGTAAAACTGGCCCACCGCGGGTACACTCAAGCCATTCGAGGGATCAACAACAGAGGCAAAACCTAAGCCTGTTTGCATCGCCAATATTTGACCAGCAAGTACAAAAGTATTCAGCAATAATACCGAAGCAAAGCCAATTGCTACACCAATCAATAATTGTTGGATAACAACCAGTACCATTTCAAACGAAAACAGGTTTGTAAACGTGCTCTGCGGCAGCATAGGCACAGCCACAAAGGTCACTACGACCGCTAAACCCAGCTTAATACGCGTTGGCACATTCTTCGCACCTAAGCCTGCCATGATCATAATCATGGAGCTAATGCGTACAAATGGCAGTAAAAAGTCACTGAGCCACTGTAAGATGACCGCAAATGGAAACTCCATTTACCCCGCAATCTCCGGAATCGACATAACAAGCCGCGTAAAATAATCCATGAGTTCTTGAGTGAACCAATGACCACCCAATATAAGCGCACTGATTGTAATGAGTAGACGAGGCAAGAAACTGAGTGTTTGCTCGTTAATTGATGTTGCAGCTTGAAACACCGCAACGACAAGCCCCACCAGCAAGCCAGGCACAACAATCGCTGACACCAGCTTGATCACTAAAAATAAAGCGTCGCTGAGAATATCGACAAAAATTTCCGGTTCCATCGTATGACTCCTAACTGTTACACGCTATGTTACGCATTGCTACACACCAAGCCCAAAGCTCTTCGCAAGCGTTCCCATTACTAAGCTCCACCCGTCAACCAGTACAAACAACATAATTTTAAATGGTAAGGAGACGATCATCGGCGATAACATCATCATACCCATGGCCATCAAGACTGACGCAACCACGAGATCGACAATCAAAAATGGAATAAAGAACATAAAACCAATGATAAAAGCGGTTTGTAGCTCACTGGTCACAAATGCGGGGATCAGCACGATTAAAGGCGTGTCTTCAGGGGAATCCAACTTATCGTAACCCGCTATTTTTGCGAATGTTTCTAAATCTTTAAGGCGCACTTGCGAAAGCATAAAGGCTTTCATTGGTTCTTTTGCCAATTCTAACGCTTGCACTGAGGTGACTTGTTCATTTAGGTATGGCTCTATCGCACGCTCATTCACTTGCTGGTAAATTGGCGCCATAATAAAGATACTTAAAAACAATGACATACCAAGCAATATTTGATTCGAAGGAGTTTGTTGTAAACCGATTGCTTGGCGCAGAATTGCCAGCACTACAATAATACGCGTAAATGAAGTCATCATAATCACTGCCGCAGGAATAAAGCTCAGCGCAGTCATTATTGCAAGTACTTGCAAAGTTACCGAGTAGTCTTGCGAGCCATCGGGGTTGGTCGTGATAGTGAGTGCATCGATGCCTTCTGCATTAACAGATGGCAGGAATAACACGGTAGCTAAAATAAGTATCCACTTGATCATAGCATTAATTCTTTTTATTAGGGGGTGATTGTGGGTTCAACAACTTGCCAAAGCGCTTGGCAAGTTCCGGTAATTCTTTTTCTTTTAAGGGAGTTTCTAGCTTATGCAAGTAGTTAATACTGTGCGGCGTAACACCTATTAAATGCTGAGCATTATCAATTTCAATAACCATCAAGCGTTCACGCGAGCCAAGCGGTAAACTGCGAACAACTTTAAACTCTTCACTGTTTGCTAAATTAGGGTTGAGCTTCTTGACAAAAAACGCCAATACCACAATAACCACTAACACTAAAAGCAAAGACATCACCATAGACAGCAAATCTGCCGTAGGTGATGCTGTAGGAAAAACAGTGCTACTGGCACTAGATAAAGCTATAAATGCGCTCATCGTAACTTTTTAATTCGCTCAACTTGGCTAATCACATCTGTAAGACGAATACCAAACTTGTCATTAACAACCACCACCTCGCCGTGCGCAATCAAGGTGCCATTAACTAACACATCAAGTGGCTCACCAGCGACACGATCAAGCTCAACAACAGAGCCTTGGTTTAATTGTAATAAGTTGCGAATATTGATTTTAGAACGACCAACTTCCATCGAAATGGTGACTGGAATATCTAAAATGGTGTCAAGTTTGCGCTTTTCATCACCTGAGAGTTCATGCTTCTCATCTTTCAGCTCGTCAAGCTCAGCAACTGAGGCATTACTTGTTGCACTTTCGGCTTCCTCGGCCTCGGCTAATGCCGCTGCCCATTCGTCCATTGTATCTTGATCATCACTCATTATATTTAACCTTATAAATCGACTACCAGTCTAAATCGACACCTTCAGAGAGGTGAAGATCTTCTTCTAGTTCTGCTAATTCTGCATCCGAATCCAGTTTTTTGCCACCTTTAGTGAACACATGGAGTTCAGACTTAACTGATTCAGGGCGTTTAATTTTTTCGCTAATTTGTAATGCCACATTGTCTCGAGAGCGGCCCATTTTAGCTCTAAAGGTCGGCAGCTCTTCAATAAAGACCGTAATGTGTTCAGGCATTTCAACGGGAATAATATCACCCGCTTTTAATTCCATAATTTGCGCAAGCGTTAAATCAACCTCTAATAACTGAGTTGATAAATCGACTTCGACATCCATAATTTCATCACGGAGAGCTTTACTCCAACGCAAATCAGTGTCTTCAGTATCTGATTGAACACCGGCATCAAGTAATTCACGAATTGGCTCAAGCATTGAATACGGCAAGGCAATATGAAAATCACCACCACCGCCATCAAGTTCAATATGGAACGAGCTAATAACCACCACTTCTGTTGGGCTAACAATATTTGCCATCGCAGGGTTAACTTCAGAGTCGAGGTACTCAAACGACACATCCATAACCGGTGCCCATGCCTCTTTATAATCTTCAAAGATTATTTTGAGTAGCATTTGCACAATACGACGCTCTGTTGGCGTAAATTCACGGCCTTCTATTTTTGCATGATAACGCCCGTCACCACCAAAAAAGTTATCGACCAAAATAAACACTAAGCGTGCTTCCATGGTGATCAGGCCGGTGCCTTTTAAAGGACGAAAACGCACCATGTTTAAACTTGTTGGTACAAATAAGGTATGGATGTACTCGCCAAACTTAATCATTTGTACGCCGTTTATTGATACCTCTGCGGTACGGCGCATCATGTTAAATAAGCTGATCCGCATATGACGGGCAAAACGTTCATTCACGATTTCCAAGGTCGGCATGCGACCACGGACAATACGATCTTGTGATGAGAAGTCATACTGAAGTGTATTACCGTCTGAATCACCACCGTCGTGAATATCTTCCTCTTCGACTTCATCAACGCCGTGTAAGAGCGCATCAATTTCGTCTTGGGATAATAAATCGCTCACGCTGACCCCTTATTGCATCACAAAGCCGGTGAACAACACCCGCTCAATCACTTTACTGCCTTCAACATCATTTAAGGCAGTTTGAACTTTTTCTAGTGCCGCCACACGCACTGACTCTTTACCTTCACTGGTGCCAAGTTCATCAGCTGTGGTCGTAGACAACACCCCTAATAAAGTACTTTCGATAAGTGGAATATGTTTCTTTGCCGTTTCTTCGTTTACTTCACCGCGTACTAATAACTGCACTTTAATTTGTACAATTCGATCACGACTGGCACCTGGCACATTAAACACAAAAGGACGCGGCATCGCGACATATAACGCCGAACCGACCTTCGCAGAGCTTGATGGAGCAGCCGTTTCAGAAACCGTTGTTTCATCAGCAAGGCTTTCTTGTGGGGCATCATCGCCCATAAATAAAAAATACCCCGCACCTGCGGCTAAAATCACAACAACTGCAGCAATGATTATAATCAGCTTTTTTTTACTTTTACCGGTATCTTCTATTTCTAAATTTGCGTCTTCGGCCATAATCATTTCCTTAAGCGTTACAGTAAACTCATTCTCTGTAACTGTATTATTTCTTATAATAGCAGGACTTATGCATAGTAATCTATTGATGATGACGATTGTTGTCGAGAAGTTTCTACGCTTTGCGTCGTGACGTCTTGCTGAACCTCTTCGTCATTATGATGCCCTGCAAGCTGCCCTTGCTCTGACTGGCTGCCTTGTTGTTCAGGGTTACCTTGCTGAATACTACTTTCGCCTAGCTCAATCCCCTGTTGCGCTAACATTTCACGCAGACGTGGCATCGATTGCTCTAAAGCTTCTTTGGCTTGTTGATTTTGCACAACAAAGTTAATTTGTGCTTGCTCAGCATCACTGCGGATACGAATTTGCATGCTGCCCATTTCAGGTGGATCAAGACGTATTTCAGCTTCTTTGTTATTGATATTTAACAGGGCACTGACTCGCTCTTGGAGCATTTTTGCCGCATCACTTTTTATAATATTAATTGCTTGCATCACCCCAGAGTCAAGGCTCACTGTTTTACTTTGTGGCTGCTGTTGAGCCTGTGTTTGAAAACTATGCACATCTAAGGCTTGTTCATATTGTTGATAGGCCGCGTCATAAGCCCCTGTTTGAGAGGGATTAAGCGGTGCCGTCAACTGATTGAAAAGCTGCACGACTCGTGCTGTCGACACCTCTTTTGGGCGCTCAGTGTCGAGTAAAGTATCAAGCTTTGATGTTGTTTCAGTGTCTGTGTTTACAGCGCTGGCATTTTTTAGCACTGATAATTGCTCACTGCGCTCAGCTTTAGGGCTTTTACTGTCAGGCTCTGTTGTCGCCGTTAATGTGGGTGTTACAGCATCCGCTTTCACGGGGGTAACCGCGTCAGATAAAAGAGTCTGCACCGCCACTAATTTTTCATTTTGTTGAGTGCCTGGTGTTAAAGATTGCAATTGTGCGTTTACTTTATTAAGCAATGCTTGCTGCTCATCTTTCGTTAATGTGGCAATTTGTTTTTCTATTGCAGCCGGAACTTTACTGTCAGGGACTTTACTGTCAGAGACTTTGCTTTCTGTAGCATTACTTAGTGCTGCTTTCGCTGCGTCTGCGACTAATGCCGGCTGCGGTGTCTGTGTTTTTTCACTATGAACATTCATCACTTCGCTAAGTAGCGCTTTAATCTTATCAACGTCATTTGAGCTTAGCTCACCTGCCGCCTTTAATTGATTAATTTGCTGCTCAAGTTTTACCTGCTGCGTTGACGTTAAAGTCAATTCTTTGGCAAATTGACTGACCGCTTGACCATCACCACTTTGTACTTTTGCCAACAAACTGACAATTGATTGATTCGTGACTGACTCGTTTGCCGCTTTCTCACTCATCACGCTATCATCTGAATTTATCGCCGCCATTTTAGTAACAGTATTGTCAGTATCTATCGCTGGCTTACTAGCGATATTTTTCGCATTTTCAGCAGCATTGTTAGTCGGTGCTAACTTAGCATCTACAATCGGCGATTCTTGCACTTCGCCACTGGGAGTCACCACTGAACCTAACGATGCGGCCTTCGTATCATTACTAACACTGCTCAACAGTTCTGTAGCCTGTGCGGCCTGTTTCATCGCTGCATTTTGCTCAGCAGTATTTGCCGTGATAACTTGAGACTGCTTGGCAGTGTTTACTGTTGCCGCATTTTCAGTATCATCGAGTACAGACGGGCTATCAATAATTGGCGTGACTGAATCTTTCGGTGGCAATTCGCCAATCGGTTTCAATTGATTGTCAATCGCAGTAGCAACTTTAGACTTAGTTAATAGATTGGCAACTGAGTTTTCGCTGTCCGACAACGCGTCATCATCTGCTAAAGACGCACTTAAAGGCGAAGGAATAACAGGCGTAATATCATCAATTGGGGTGGGCTTTTTATCAACCACAATCCCACTAAATTCATGTTTGTCTGCGAGCACGTTTACACGCGTGCTCATTGCGTGTGATGCATTAATTTGTGAGAGCAGTGGGTTGTCTTCCCCTTCGATGAGGGCAACGTCTGTGGCTTCATCATCACGCGTCGGCTTATCAGAGACCTGTTTGCTCTGTGTATTATTCGCGACGACACCGCCTGCTTGTTCAGCCTCACTTTGCATTACGTTACTATTGTCGCTCTGTTTATTAGCGACAGTTTTAGAGTGTACCGCTTCGCTTGCTTCAGACAATTCAGTTAAAAAGCTTAGGCCTGATGCGTGATCATTTGCCTCTGATTCTTTGCTTAAAAAACCAGTATCGTGCTCAGTTTTAACCTGCAAATTAATATCACTGATCGCCATAATTCACCTAAATATAAAGAGGCAATTTGCCGCCGCAAGTGCCAAAATTAACGCTGTTAAGCAGATAGCTGCAAATTGCATGCCTAAAAATCAGGATTATAAGGTTGGGTTTTTCAGTTGACGCTGGAAGAACTGATTAGAGGCAAACTCGTCCAACATTTTTTGTTCATTTTTAGCCACTATCGCAGCCTGTTTTAACGCGTGTTTCTCAATTAATTTAGCGACTGCTTTTGCTTTAACTTGCTGTTTTAGCCACAGTGTTTTTCTTTGCGATACAACTTGTTTTGCCGTATTAACAGTACTAGCTTGTTGGCGAATGGCTTCTTCGATTTTTGCTATAAACGAATGGTACTGACTAAATCCTGCGCTTGATAAACCAGAACGGCCTTTTAAGTGCAATTGCTGTGAGTACTCTAATCGAAAGTTGTTTAAACCTTGCAGTTTTTGTTGATTACTTTGCAAGTGCTGCTGTGCTTTTAAGTAATCCATGCGCAATGATTCTTCTTTGTCGTTTTCAAGCTTTAATAATAAATCAAGTTTACTGTTTGCCATTATGCTTGTCCTAATAACTGCGCAAGGCCTTGAAGGCCATCATCATAACTGATCACATCTTTCATGCCTTGCTGTAGGAATTGATTGACTCTTGGCATCATATTAATGGCTTGATCGAGCATCGGGTCAGTGCCTTTTTGATATGCTCCAAGCGTGATCATATCTTTATTCTGCTGATACATTGAATAAACCTGTTTAAGCACACGTGCTTGCTGCATATGCGCCTCTGACACCACTTGCGGCATCACCCGCGAGATCGACTTTTCAATGTCTATTGCGGGATAATGGCCGCTATCAGCAAGCTCTCGAGAGAGCACAATATGTCCATCAAGAATAGCTCGAGCCGAGTCAGCAATAGGGTCTTGCATATCATCCCCCTCACTCAGTACCGTAAAAAAGGCTGTGATAGATCCTTGCCCTTCGCCGCCATTCCCCGCACGTTCTACCAATGCTGGTAACTTAGCAAACACCGAGGGTGGATAGCCTTTTGTTGCCGGTGGCTCACCCACTGCCAGCGCTATTTCACGCTGTGCCATAGCATAACGGGTTACAGAGTCGAGCAGTAACAGCACATTAAGCCCTTGGTCACGAAAATATTCTGCAATGGTTACTGCACTTTCGCAGCCTTTTAAACGCATCAAGGGAGATGCATCAGCAGGAGCAGCAACGACCACTGAACGTTTACGCCCTTCTACTCCTAGTATTTCTTCAATAAACTCTTTGACCTCACGGCCACGCTCACCCACAAGACCAACAACAATGACGTCAGCCTCTGAACCACGAGTCATCATTCCTAGCAGCACCGACTTACCAACACCAGAGCCTGCAAACAAGCCCATACGCTGGCCTTGACCCACCGTAATCACAGAATTTATCGCACGAACACCCACATCCATCGGCTGACTAATTGGTCTTCTTGAAAGGGGGTTAATTGTATTTTGCGCAAACTTGAGGTAGTGCTCAGCATTAACAGCACCCAGCCCATCCAACGGTCGACCTAAGCCGTCAACAACCCGACCTAATAAGCCCATCCCTACAGGCAACCCCGTTTCATTAACTTGTGGGATCACCCTTGCACCGGGGAGTACTCCAGAAATATGGTCGTTTGGCATCAAATAAAGCGTTTGGTCGTTAAAACCAACCACTTCAGCATCGACAAACCCATTGATAGTTTCTATTTTACATTGGCTGCCTACTGGCGCTCTCAAACCTCTTGCTTCAAGCGTCAAACCGACTACGCGCGTCAACATACCCGCAACGGCCGGTTTAGGAACTTTAATATGCTTTTCGTACCGTTTTAAACGGTCGCTAAGGGTCATTGATTGACTACTCATAGTGAGCCTAAAAAGAGTTAGATACCACTATTATGCAAGAAGTTTTCCAATGTTTCTTTGACGCGTGTTTTTACGGTCATATCGATGGATGATTGCGGGGTTTTTATTTCGCAGCCGCCGCGTTCAAGTGTCGGTTCTGCTACTAATTGCCAGTGATTATCTGCAATAGTTTGCTCACCGTAACTTTCGGTGATCAGCGCAATGTCATCTGGGTGTAGATGAATACGCACTCTTGTTTGCTCTTCTGCTAGTGCATCAATAGCGTGTTTAAGTGCATGCAAAATAACATCTGGTGATGTTTTTATTTCTTGATAGATAAGCGATTCGCTGAGCATAACGGCTAGTTGAACAAGTTGCTTTTCAGCACTTTCATCCACTTTTGATAAGGGCTGAGTTAGGCTATCAAGCAAACTTCTTAGCGTAGTCAGTTGCTCTTCTAAAATCGGTTTTATGTCTTCTTGGCCTTGTGCTTTACCCAGCTCAACACCTTCTTTGTAGCCTGCTTCTTTTCCTTCACCCACGCCTTTTTCAAAGCCATCAATGTAACCTTGCTCATGGCCTTGCTTTAAGCCTTCGTCGAAAGCATCTTGACGAATTTTTTCAAGCTCAGCCATCGTCAAAGGTGGAAATTCAGGTTCTTCTGGTTCTTCTTCAACGTCTTTTTTTTCTTGCTCTTTACGGTACAGATCAGCCAAAGGGGTACCGTAAGCTGTTGAGCGCCCAGCAAACTTTCGGGTATCTTGCGCTACATCAGGAATCGGCCAGTTCTCGAGTAGTTCATCGACTGCGTCACTTGCATGAACTGGGCGTCCGGGATGAAAAGAAGGCTTTGTCATGGTTTACAGGAACTCCTCACCACCGCCACCGCCAAGCATAATTTCGCCTGAGTCAGCTAAACGACGTGCTGTAGACAGAATTTCTTTTTGTGCCGCTTCTACTTCACTAATACGCACAGGGCCCATAGCTTCTAAGTCGTCGGCCAGTAATTCCGCTGCACGTTTAGACATATTACTTAAGATCTTCTCTTTCAGTGCCTCATCTGTGCCTTTAATCGCTTTCATAAGGACATCTTGCTGTACTTCGCGCAGAATCGCTTGAATACCTCGATCTTCTACATCCATTAAGTTTTCGAATACGAACATCAAGTCTTGAATTTGTTGCGACATTTCTTCGTCATGCTCACGAATCGAATCCATTAACTGACCTTCAATATTGGTATCAAGGTAGTTCATGATATCTGCCGCTGCTTTTAAGCCGCCCATTTTCGCTGCCTGTGCACCTGCTTGGCCGGCGAACTGTTTCTCCATGATCTCGTTTAACTCTTGCAATGCAGCTGGTTGAACTTCTTCAAGGTTCGCAATACGCATCGTTAAATCAAGACGCACTTTCTCTGGGAATTGCGACAGAATCTCGGCTGATTGCTCAGGCTCTAAGTAAGAAAGCACAATGGTTTGAATCTGCGGGTGCTCATTACGAATAATATTAGCCACCTGTTTCGAGTCCATCCACTTAAGTGAATCAAGACCTTTCGCTCCCGAACCCATCACAATTTGGTCGATTAGGCTGGCGGCCTTATCTTCACCAAGTGCGGCCGTAAGCGCTTTTTTAATAAAGTCTTCAGATTGGAAACCTATGGTACTGAAGCTTTGAATTTGCTCAATAAACAAGTTATGAACGGCGCTGATTTTCGCTTGCGATAAATCGTCTAATGCAGCCATCGCCATGCCCACTTTTTGCACTTGCTTAGGCTCTAAGTGTTTTAGAATTTGCGCAGCATCTTCTTCCGATAAACTCAGCAATAAAATCGCTGCTTTATCAACACCGTCTAATTTATCAACATCAAACGCCGGTGGGAGTTGTTTTTGTTCTTGATCAGTCATCTTCAGTTAACCACGCTTTCACTACTTGAGAAGACAGTTCTGGTTCATTAGCAACCAATGCACGAACTGCTTTGAGTAAATCTTCATCACCATGTAAATCTGGCAGCTGTAGTGTACCATCACTTGAGAATCCTACAGCAGCAGAGTCAAAGTCTTTATTTAGCATATCTAGCGTACTATCACCAATATCTACACCAGAGCTAAGTGCATCTTCATCATACTCTTCAAGTGTATCATCTGGGTAAATTAAGCGTTTCAGCATAGGTTTCACAACCGCCATGATAAGTACGATAATCACTAATGCACCTAATGATAAACGTAATATCTTCATAAACCAGTCTTGTTCCCAAATAGGAACTTCTATGGCCGCAGCGGTGTCTTCACGTACAAACGGAACAGTAACAACTTCAAGCGCATCACCACGTTGCATATCAAAC
Organism: Pseudoalteromonas lipolytica; assembly: GCF_900116435.1. Classification (GTDB taxonomy): domain Bacteria; phylum Pseudomonadota; class Gammaproteobacteria; order Enterobacterales; family Alteromonadaceae; genus Pseudoalteromonas; species Pseudoalteromonas lipolytica. Next base: position 282,696 of record NZ_FPAZ01000003.1, read on the forward strand.
CCCACTCCGCCTTGTAGCAAGCGACGGATATTTGACAGCGCTTCAACAGAACGAGGAACCATTGTTGTCTCGCCGTTTTCACCCACTTGTGGCACATAGTCAACCGCAACAGATACACTAATACGACGAATAACACCTGTTTGCTGACGCTTATGAGAAATAGTGGTATCTAGCTCGTAATTACGGGTTGCTTCTTTGTGCGAACGACTTGGGTTCATTGCACTACCAGCGCCCCCTTGTCCTGCAACTTCAGGAATATTTGAATTAACAGGCGGTTGATTAGTCAAGGCACCTGGGATCCCCACAGCAAGGCCACCAATGTTATTTTCTTCAAATGTTGTTTCACTGCGCACTGCAGGTAAGTCTGGGTTGTAGCGCTTTTGTGTTTCTTCTACCGCACTAAAGTCCATATTTAAATCAACTTGCGCAGTGTAATTACCTAAGCCTACGACAGGAATTAAGATGCTGTCGATTTTATTTAAGTATTCTTCTTCACGCTTGCGCTCAATTTCATATTCTTTGCGAGAACGCGCTGCCAGTGAATTTTGTGAACCCGAATTAAGTAAGCGACCGTTTTGATCTGTCACCGTAACACGCTCAGGTGAAAGACCTTGTACTGCAGAGGCAACAATATCAACAACTGAGTCGATTTCTTCACCATCTAACATGCGGCCACGTTTAAGAGTCAGTACAACGGTAGCTGATGGTAATTTTTCACGACGAGCAAATACGTTTTCTTTTGGAATTGCTAAAAGCACTTTGGCGCGAGTGACATTTTTTAGCTCTTCGATTGTACGAGCAAGTTGCTGCTCACGACCATGTTTTAAACGTTCACGTTCTAAGCGTTGGCTAACACCAAAGCCCATATCTTGCATGATGATGTCGGTGCCTGAGCTTGGCGCTTGCTCAAGACCTTCACGGGCCATCAATAATTTAATATTTTGGTATTCGCCTTCTTCAACTGAGATGACATTACCATCAAGTTCATAATCAATCTTCTGTGCGTCTAAAAAGTCCAGCGTTTGGATAAGCTCTTCCGTTGGCATTTTACCCAGCGGTCGCATATCTGGTTGACGAGCCCAGATAATAATAAAAATTGCGATTGCCAAACAAATAGCCAGTGCAATGACCAACGTCACCTGACGTAATACATCAACGCCATTGAGGGCACTGAGGTAGCCTGACTTTTGCTCTTGTTGATCATCCGTGTCTGAAGTATCGACACCGCCGCCTGCGAGGGCTAGATCAGTTGATTGATTAGATTGCGCCACAATAATTCTCCACTACCTAGTTAAACAGGCATGTTCATGATTTCTTTATATGCTTCAACAAGTTTGTTGCGAACTTGCACCGTTGCTTCAAAAGCAACCGAAGACTTTTGCGAAGCAATCATTACTTCAGCAAGGGATACACTGCGGTCTCCCATCTCAAGTGCTGTTACTTTTTGTTTTGCTTCTTGCTGCAGGCCATTAACGGTATCTAGCGCGCTTGTAAGTAAGTCACCAAATTGCGCCGATGATGTTGGCTGAGCCTGAGTTGGTAAATTATTAACGGATTGACTACGGCTAGCTTCAAGTGCCATAGATTGCATTTCTTGAAATAATGCGCTGTTTTGAACTTTCATAATACTCTCTGACAATGCAGTTTACTTATACACAGATAAAGCACAAAACGTGCCACAAAATAAATCATTATAAATCAACATATTAGATGGTTATTTTGTTTGTCAGAGTTTTGACAGCAAACAAGCCCACATGGAGTGAGCTTGTCAGTTAAGGGGGGATGCTTTTAAGCGGGTAATGCAATACCTAAGTCGCGCATTTGAGCTAGTTTATATCTAAGTGTTCGTGGACTAATCCCTAATGTTTCAGCAACCTCTTTGCGCTTTCCTTTGCACCTAGCTAGGGTTTCTAAAATAATGCGATGCTCTTTGTCTTTAAGCTCATCTTTATAATTTCCCTGCTCGTTCACAGATGGAATTTCGTCATGCATGGGGTTAACCACTTGCTCTTTATAAACCGGGGCATTTTGCACCGGTGCACTATTTACAGTCTGTGCTTTAACCGCTAAGAGCTCTTCAATAAATATATCGTCTTCATGAATGCTATTACCATCACATAGTATCAGTGCACGCTGAATCACATTATCAAGTTCTCGGACATTACCCGGCCAAGCATGCGATAGCAGTTTTTGCTTAGCTTGCTCAGTTAATAATGCGATAGGCTCTTTACTTCTGATGCAATGACGCTCAATTAAATGCTCTGCAAGGACAATAATATCACCTGGGCGCTCACACAGCGGACGCCACATTAAAGGAAAAACATTTAAACGATAATACAAATCTTCTCTGAATAAATTTTCGCTAACAGCTTCTTTTAAATCACGGTTACTGGTTGCGAGTACTCTAACATCGAGCTCAATGGTTTTACGACCACCCAAACGCTCAACTTCACGCTCTTGCAAAACACGCAGTAACTTAGCTTGCAGACCCAAATCCATTTCAGTGATTTCGTCAAGCAAGATAGTGCCACCTTGTGCTTGTTCAAATTTGCCCGGACACGCTTGAATCGCCCCAGTAAATGCACCTTTTTCATAACCAAACAAGGTCGCTTCTAACATGTTCTCAGGAATAGCGGCACAGTTAATCGCTACAAAAGGGGCATCTGCGCGACTTGATTTATCGTGAATAAAGCGCGCCAGCACTTCTTTACCCGAACCACTGGGTCCGAGCACCATGACACTGGCATCTGAACGTGCCACTTTACTGGCAAGCTCAAGTAATTTAATACTGGATGGATCCGCGACAATCGGCCCATCGGTTTCTTTTTCTTTCTCGGGTAAATAACGACTCACCATATTCAGTAAAACTTCGGGTGCAAATGGTTTAGCCATATAATCAATGGCCCCTAAACGCATTGCCTCAACCGCATCATCAATGGTGGCGTATGCTGTCATCATTAATACTGGTAGTTCAGGGTAATTAAGTTTAATGCTACGCAATAAATCAAGGCCGCTCATCGCGCCCATTTGTACATCGCTTACCACCAATGAATACGTTCCTTGCTTTAGCAATACCATTGCTTGCTCGGCACTGTCGGCAGCGATGCAATCAATACCTGACATTTCCAATGTATCAATTAAGGCTTCGCGTAAGCCTGCGTCGTCTTCAACGACTAAAATAGAGTTCGTATTCATCTTGCCTCCACTGACGTAGTTTCTGCACTAATGGGTAGGATTAAACTAAAACATGCCCCCCCATGGGCATTATTAGCCACTTCGACCCGCCCTTGATGCGCATTAGCGACTGAGCTTACGACTGCAAGCCCAAGCCCTGTACCTTGGCTTTTCGTTGTGTAAAAGGGTTCAAATAATTTTTCGGCTTGGCTAATATCGACTCCAGGGCCATTATCGCTGACGCTGATACGAACACAGTGTTCACTCCTCTCATCACGCTGAGCGCTGAGTGACACTTTTGCGTGCTGGCCAATAATTTGAATGCTGTTATGAATAAGATTTTGAACAGCACTGGCTAACGCTGTTTTATTGCCCACAATTTCAATATCGGGCTCTGGCAAACTAACGGTTAATTCACTGTGGTTTTGCGCCACCATAGCATCAGCCCCCGCTTTTACTTCATTGAGTAATTGCTGCATTGATACACGCTCAACTACTTGCTGTTCGCCACTTTTAGCAAACAACAACATATCATTCACTTGGGTTTCTAAATCTTTTAATCGTGACATTAACTTGTTATGAAAATTACCACGCGAGCTTTCAGGTAAGCGTTTAGAGCCTAAATTAGCCGCATATAACATAGCAGCCGAAAGCGGTGTTCTTACTTGATGCGCAAGCGATGCGACCATTTTACCCAGCGCACTCAGGCGCTGCATGTGTGCAACACGCTTTTGCAGTCGGCGGGTTTCGGTCAAATCGGTCATTAAAATTAATTGCCCCGGTTCTGGCGTCAGAGCCGTTATATCAAGCTTAATCAAGCGACCATCTTTGAGTGAGACTTCGTGACCATCATCTTGTTTAGGACGAAAAGAGCGCTGAATAACGCTGAACCACTTTTCACCTTCCAGAGGCTCACCAAGCATATCGATAGCGATTTGATTCGCTTTTGCAATCATGCCGCGGCCATCCAATACCACAACCCCCGCAGGCATGGTATCAACCAAATGGCTCAACCAACTTGCTTGCTGACGAAGTTCACTCAACTCACCCACATACTCTTCTTGCTGTAAACATGGGTTATATTGATTAGCTGTGATAAATTGTGGTTTTAGTACATGTGCTAAGGCCATAATCGATACTCAAAAAATCGTGTCTAGCTGTGTAAATGCACAATCCGTACCATAATTATTATTGTTTTATTTCAGTAGTTTAGCGTTAATTTTACAACGACAAAAAAATGACAATCGCGAGGGAACGATGCAACACCATCACCACAACCGCTGCCCATGGCTCGATACCAGCAAAGATGATTATGTCGCCTATCATGACGAAGAATGGGGGGTGCCAATTTATGATGACCACCGCCTTTTTGAATTCATTACTTTAGAATCTGCACAAGCAGGACTCAGCTGGTACACAATTTTAAAAAAGCGTGATGGCTACCGTCGCGCCTTTAAAAATTTTGTTGTTGACGACGTTGCACAAATGGATGACAGCGACATTGAACGCCTAATGCAAGATGACGGCATTATTCGCAATCGCTTAAAAATTGCCGCCACGATTAATAATGCCAAGCGATTTATTGAGATACAAAAAGAGTTTGGTAGCTTCTCAAATTACCAATGGCAGTTCGTTGGGGGGAAACCTTTGGTGAATAATGTCGATAAACTTGAAGATTACCCAGCCATTACTGAAGCCTCGACAGCCTTTGCAAAAGATTTAAAAAAACGTGGTTTTAAATTTTTAGGTCCAACAACCGTTTATGCCCATATGCAGGCCTGTGGCATGGTTAACGATCACTGTAATGATTGTTTTAGAAAAGCCCAGATAATCGAGCAATATTAAGCGCTTGATTTAAATAAAGGAAGGTATTGCGATATCAAGTAGGTCGTACTTTAGCCTGTTAATTCAGGTATTCCCGTAAACATCGACCTACATAATACAAACAAGCGCTAGTCTCGCGATAAGTTATATTTTTTCATTTTTTCGACGAGTGTCGTGCGGCGCACGCCCAAAATTTCGGCAGCACGTGCTACAACATAGTCATAACGCTCAAGCGCTTGACTAATTAGGCTAATTTCAAGTTCTGCTAAGTATTCTTTAAGCTCAATGCCATCATCTGGTAATAAACCCGAGTCAACATGTGTAGCGGGCGTTTGCGGCTCTTCATCTTCATAATCGCTAAAGCCAGTGCTGAATATATCGTTAAATGCATCTCGTTCCATCAACTCTTCAGGGTACTCAGGCTGATAGGCTTCAACTTCTATGTAACGATACTTTGCAGGTAAATCTGGCACATCAACCACTTTATCAGGGAACATGATCACCATACGCTCAACCAAGTTTGCCAGTTCACGAATATTCCCAGGCCACGCATGCTCTTTTAAGCTTTGAATTGCTCGCTCTGTAAACTTCGCCGTCGTGCCACTTTGCTCGTTAACACGACGCATTAACTCTTTAAGCAGGAGCGGAATATCATCAGCGCGTTCGCTTAACGACGGGTTCTCAATAGGAAATACATTTAAACGATAGAATAAATCTTCACGAAAATCGCCTTTTTCTATCATCTCTTCTAAATTACGATGGGTCGCTGCAATAATACGCACATCGGCTTGAATTGGTTTCGTACCACCGACCCGCTCATAGCTTCGCTCTTGTAAAACGCGCAGCAACTTTACTTGCATCTGTAGCGGCATATCACCTATTTCATCAAGAAAGAGCGTACCACCTTGGGCTAATTCAAAACGCCCTTTTCGCGCCGAAATTGCACCTGTAAATGCACCTTTCTCATGGCCAAATAATTCACTTTCTAATAACTCACCCGGAATGGCACCACAGTTAACGGGTACGAATGGACCAGAGCTGCGCTTAGATAGCAAATGAACATTTCGCGCAACCACTTCTTTACCCGTTCCAGATTCACCGAGTATCAGCACATTGGCATCGGTTTTAGCAACTTGCTCAATTAAAAAACGCACATCTTTAACGGCATCTGTTTCACCAACCAAACCATCAAACAATTTATTCGATTTTGACTGTTTATGATCGCCCGGCAACATACGTTGATATTGCTGACAATCATGTAAAAGCTGCGTAGTCACATCATGATTAAATGGCTCACAAATTAAGCCTACAACATTGGCAATGCTTAAAAGTGGCTTTAACGTTTCACCAATCAAAAGAAAAGGGATCGCAGGAAACTGCTTAATGACAGACTCATGATCTAATTGCTGAAGTGCACCAAGAATAACCATGCACTCTTGTTGTTGATGTTTTTCACAAAATGATTGAAGTGTTGACTCATCAACGAGTTGTACAGCTTCTCCGATAAAAGTGAGGGCTGCATTTAAACCAATCGCACGATTATTATTATTGTCTAAAATTAAGATCATTATTGGCGAACCACAGTGACTACGGGTTAGTTAGTTTCTAAATTGTAAGCGAGTTTAAGAGGGATGCAAGCGCTAAGCGGCAACTTTTTGACATCAACGCCAAAAAATAGTCACTTAGCAGCTATAACCAATACTAAAGGGTTAAAGCAAACCCAAAATTGATTCTGCAGAACGGTTGGCTTGTCCACGCAGTGCAACGGATGCCTGCGATAAAATATCATTAGCAATTTGATCAGACACCGCTTTTGCATAATCAGTGTCTTCAATTCGACTTTGACTTGCTGCGATGTTTTCGCGTTGGTTACCCAGTCCTTTTATCGTACTTTCTAAAGTGTTTTGAAATGCACCTAGCTCAGTACGTTGCGTGTTAATTTCTTCGCTCGCTTGGTCGCTTATATCAATCGCAGCTTGTGCTCCTGCTTGTGTCGAGATATCAATACCCGCAATCACTGAGGCGATACTGCCGTTACTCGGCGTAATTGACTGGGTGGTATTGGCATCTGGTCCCACTTGAAATGATACTTGCTCACCATCAAACAATGGCTTACCACCAAAAGTGGCATTTTCAAATGTTTCTGTGATCTGCGTTTGCAACTGCGTTACTTCTTCTTGCAATGCTGCTCTGTCATTGTCTGTCAGTGCACCATTGCCTGCTTGGATAGACAGCTCGCGGATTCGCGACACCGCATCGTTAACGCCCGACAAGTTAGACTCAGTCACTTGCGAGTAAGAAATACCATCATAAGCATTGCTAATAGCTTGGCTATAACCATTTTGCTGAGAGGTTAGCCTATCAATAATTTGCAGTGCAGCGGCATCGTCCGCCGCAGAATTTACTTTTTTACCTGTCGCTAATTGTTCAGCGAGCTTGTTATTTGCTTGCTGAGTTTGATTGAGTAACCCGGTATTGGGTGATTGAATTTTCATAGCGGCCTCCGACAAACCGATTGCTTAAATTATAGCTTAATTTGCCAAAATTTGTACTTTGTACCATGGTTTAGATAAATTAACTTGGCATCTGACTTGCTAGTGTATTAGTTAATAGTTAAATTACTGAGAATTGAGTCAAAATTCTCTTTTTGCGTATTTCACTTTTATAAATAACTACGCCAATGATAAATAACTTAGGTAACGCTATGTTCGACAATAAAACAATATTAATTACTGGTGGTACCGGTTCATTCGGTAAAAAATACGTCAAAACGCTACTAGAACGCTATAAGCCTAAAAAAATTATTATTTTCTCGCGTGATGAGCTCAAACAATTTGAGATGCAGCAGGACTTTGATCAGCCGTGTATGCGTTACTTCATAGGCGATGTTCGCGATAAAGAGAGGCTTCGCAGAGCCATGCGAGGCGTGAACTATGTGATTCATGCAGCAGCACTTAAACAAGTTCCGGCTGCAGAATACAACCCGATGGAATGCATAAAGACAAACATTAATGGCGCAGAAAACGTGATTGATGCTGCCCTTGATAACAACGTTGAAAAAGTGATTGCGCTTTCAACAGATAAAGCGGCCAACCCAATTAACTTATATGGTGCAACTAAACTTGCCTCAGATAAATTATTTGTTGCAGCTAACAATATTGCAGGTGGCCACAAAACAACCTTTTCAGTAGTAAGATACGGGAATGTAGTTTGTTCTCGCGGTTCAGTGGTACCGATTTTCCAAAAATTTATCGACCAAGGTCGCGACCATATTCCAATCACCCATGAAGAAATGACTCGCTTTTGGATCAGTCTTCAGCAAGGCGTTGATTTTGTATTAACTAATTTTGAGCGTATGTTAGGCGGTGAGATTTTTGTACCTAAAATACCCTCTATTCGTATTACTGATCTTGCCAAAGCCATGGCACCTGATTTACCAATAAAAGTTATCGGAATTCGCCCAGGCGAAAAGTTACATGAAGTCATGTGCCCTGCCGATTTATGCTTTGAAACGTACGAATATAGCGATCACTTTGTTATCGCTCCGGGTATTAAATTCAGTAGTCGAAGTAATGACTTTACCGTGAATGCCATTGGTGAGAAAGGTAAAAAAGTTGCTCAGGGCTTTGAATACAATTCACTTGATAACCCTGATTATATGAGCATTAAAGAAATTAAAAATTTCAATGTCCAAGCGTTACTGTAATACTTCTTATGACAAATAAGGTAATTCCTTACGGCAAACAAAGTATTTCTCAGGATGACATCAATGCCGTAATTGATGTCTTAAAGTCTGACTGGCTAACGCAGGGACCTGCAGTTCCTGCATTTGAAAGCGCCATAGCAGCATATTGTGGCGTTCACTATGCCTGTGCTACTAACAGTGCTACTTCAGCGTTACATATTGCTTGCCTTGCTTTAGATGTAGGTATTGGTGACATCGTATGGACGTCGCCAATCTCCTTTGTCGCATCAAGTAACTGCGCGCTGTATTGCGGTGCAGAAGTCGACTTTGTTGATATCGACCTTGAAACAGGCAACATGTCTGTTGCAGCCCTTCAAGAAAAACTAACGTTAGCTAAACAAAACAAGCGACTCCCTAAAGTCGTTATCCCTGTTCATTTAGCTGGTCAATCATGTGATATGGCAGCAATCAATAAACTTGCCAAAGAGTATGGTTTTAAGGTCATTGAAGATGCCTCGCATGCTATTGGCGCAAAGTATAAAGACAAGCCTGTTGGCAGCTGTGACTATTCAGATATCACTGTTTTCAGTTTCCACCCAGTTAAAATCATTACCTCTGCAGAAGGTGGTATGGCGGTTACCAATTGCGCTGAGCTCAATAAAAGAATGAGCCGCTTACGAAGTCATGGTATTACTAATATTCCAGCAGAAATGACGGAGCACAGTCATGGCCCTTGGTATTATCAACAGTTAGAGCTCGGTTTTAATTATAGAATGACTGATATGCAAGCTGCTTTAGGGCTGAGTCAGTTAAAGCAATTAGATAACTTTGTAACAGTACGAAATGACATAGCAAAAACATATAATCATGCGTTTGCAAACTCAGCCATAGCCCACTTAACACAGTCGGATGATTGTTACTCTAGCTACCATTTATATATTGTTCGTTTAACGCAATGCGACAAAGAAAAACACAAGTCAGTCATTACAGGCATGCGCGAGCAAGGAATTATTGCTCATCTGCATTATATACCGATCCATTTACAGCCTTATTATCAGGCTTTAGGCTTTTCGTCCGGTGACTTTCCTAATGCTGAAACCTACTACAAACAGGCTGTTACTATCCCTCTGCATCCAACTATGACAGTAGACGAGCAGCAATTCGTTATCAATACATTGATTGGTTTAGTATGAAGCTCGCTTTAGGTACGGCTCAGTTTGGTTTGGACTACGGTATTAGTAACTCCAAAGGAGTTGTTTCCAATAAAACAGTCTCTCAATTACTTGAGCAAGCAGAGCTAATGTCAATTGATATACTAGATACCGCCGCAATGTATGGCAAAAGTGAAGAAGTCTTAGGTCAACTCACTAATAAGCGTTTTAAAATTGTTACAAAACTCGCTGTTGATACAAGTTCACTAGTAAATTTAAGTCAGTTACTTAAAATTTCTCTTAGCAAACTGCAGAGCTCATCTCTTCATGGTGTGTTGTTACACAATACTGATGTATTAAAAAGTTCAAAAGCTCTCGAAATAGCAGCTCAACTCACTGAGTTAAAAGCGCTAGGGTTAGTCCATAAAATTGGAATGTCACTTTACTTTCCAGAACAAATAAAGCTATTTAAAATACTTAAACCCGATATAATTCAAATACCTTTAAATGTATTAGACCAGCGTTTTTTACAAGATGGTTTATTAACCAAAATGAAAGAGCAAGGTATTGAAATTCACGTGCGCTCCGCATTTTTGCAAGGATTGCTGCTAATGTCGCCAGAGTCACGCAGTCAATACTTTTCGCAATTCAACGAACTAAATGCTTTCGACAAATTTGTCAATTCAGTATCTCACTCTAGGCTCGAAATTTGCTTAAGTTTTCTAAAGTCAATTGATGAAATTGATCGAGTTGTTGTTGGCTGTTGTTCGGCATCAGAGTTAGCACAAATTCACACTGCCTGGCACACCAAAGTTAATATCAGTTACCACCAATTAGCGTGCACCAACAACTCACTCATTATACCAAGTAATTGGCCACACCTTTAAAACAGGAGGAAGTATGATAGGTATTATTGTTCAAGCTCGAATGAGTTCAACACGGTTGCCGGGAAAAGTACTACTGCCTATTAATGGCGTACCAATGCTAGAGATTCAACTTGAGCGTCTTACTCAGACGAAAGTTGTTGACAAAGTTGTTGTGGCGACGTCAGATGAAGCTCTAGATAGCCCTATCGAGACACTATGCCAAAAACTTCATATAGAGTGCTACCGTGGCGATTTAAATGATGTACTAGCACGATTTTATCATTGCGCTAAAGCATTTAATTTTTCTCATATTGTACGCATATGTGGAGATTGCCCACTGATTGATCCTGTGTTAATTGACCAAATAGTTAACACACATATTACAAACAACACAGACTATACTAGCAACTGTGTCACAAGGTGCTTTCCCGATGGGCAGGATGTCGAAGTGTTTAGCTTTAATGCTTTAGAAACTGCTTATGAGAAAGCAAAAAAACCTTCAGAGCGTGAACACGTAACACCTTTTATTCGCGACTCTAACTTATTTTCATTGGAAAATTTCACTATAACTCAAGATTATTCTGCATTTCGAATTAGCGTCGATCATCCACAAGACTTTGAAGTAATTTCAGCAATCTATCGTCATTTCGAAGGGCAACAGTTTGGTTATCAGCAAATCGTTGAGTATTTACAATCACACCCGCAAGTTAATGCGCTCAATGCCGATATAGAGCTAAATGAAGGCTACAAATTATCGCTACTACAAGACAAAGAACAAGGTTTCTAATTAATGACTATCAGCTTTACTGAATCACTAAATTGGTATGAAAAGACGCAAAACATTATACCACTAGCGAGCCAAACCTTTAGTAAAAGTAAAATGGCTTTGCCCTTTAAAGCTGCGCCGCTTTTTATTAAGTATGGTAAAGGCGCTCAGGTTATTGACCTCGATAACAATACTTATACCGACTACATTAATGGCTTACTCTGCGTTAGCTTAGGCTATCAAGACCAAGAAGTTGATGATGCAATTAAAGCACAGCTTGCATCAGGCATAAGTTTTTCACTTCCCCATACTTTAGAAGCTGAAGTAGCCGAGCTCTTAGTTGACCTTATTCCCTGTGCTGAAATGGTTCGCTTCGCTAAAAATGGCAGTGATGTTACCAGTGCAGCCGTGCGTTTAGCTCGAGCTTATACAGGGCGAGAACACATAGCGGTCTGCGGTTACCATGGTTGGCAAGACTGGTACATAGGTTCGACCACACGCGATTTGGGTGTACCTGAAGCCACTAAAAAGCTAACTCATGGCTTCACTTACAACGATATCTCTTCACTAGAAGCGATCATTGAAAATCACCCTGACGAACTTGCGGCAGTCATTATGGAGCCACTTAATTTAGCGCCTCCTGAAGATGGTTTTTTAGAGAAAGTACGAGAACTGTGCTCTCGTAATGGGATCGTGCTTGTTTTTGATGAAATCATCACAGGCTTTAGATACCACTTGGGTGGGGCTCAAAGCTACTTTGGCGTAACACCCGATTTAGCGACATTTGGTAAGGGCATAGCAAATGGTATGCCACTATCTGCAATCGTCGGTAGAAAAGACATAATGCAGCTAATGAATGAGATCTTTTTCTCTGGAACTTTTGGTGGTGAAGCCTTATCACTTGCAGCTGCAAAAGCGACCATTAGTAAAATGAAAAAGATTAACTTTCCAGCACATCTATGGCATATCGGTGATTATTTAATTGAACAGTTTAATCAAGTAAACCCTGCACCGGAGCTTTTCTCGATTAAAGGTTTAGCCCCTTGGACATTTTTAACAATTAACCAAGGAAAAACCAGTTCAGCCAATCTCATCAAGTCATGGATAATTCAAGAACTTTGTAAAAATGGCATCCTCATGTTAGGCACGCATAACTTAAGCTTTGCTCATCAAAAAACAGACATTGATGAACTCGTGCAACTTTATCGTTCTCTGTTTACTAGAGCTAAAGAATATGATCACAGTGGCGCACTTGCACAACACCTTGATGGTCATGAAGTTGAAGCCGTGTTTAAGGTGAGATAATGAAGATCATTGCGCGACTTGATGCGAATTCAACCATTGGTGCGGGACATTTAATACGCGTGCTAACGCTGTTAAACCAACTGGTTAAACAAAGTGATTATTATCCCAGTGACGTTTTGATCATTTCTTATTCACTCAGTGACAGTTTCAAAAATCTGATTACACATCATGGTTTTCGTTATCATATGATAAATCAAGTTAATAACTGGTCAATGGACTACGACGCACAAACTACTGCCGAACTAATTGGTGATGATTCGATTGCTGATTTAGTTATCGTAGACCACTACGAGCTGGATAAAAGATGGGAACAAAAACTGACAACGTATTGCCATCAGTTAATTGTGATAGACGACCTTGCCAATCGAGAGCACCACTGTAATACCTTAATTGATCAAACCTTAGGGCGGAAAAAAGACGACTATTCAGATTTAGTGCCTCCATACTGCAAACTCTTACTTGGTGCAACATACATCATTCTAAGACCCGAATTTCAACCCCTTAGAATTACAGCAAAACAAACTCGAAGCAATAATATAAAAAACATTTTAATTGCCTTTGGTGCAACAGATCCACAAGATAATAGCAGTAAAGTAGTTGCCTGGTTAGCTCAGTTTTTAAAAACAAATCCGCAAATAAACTTTCATTGCACGATTATGATCACCAGTGCGAGCCCACATCTAAATAATATTAAACAAATATGTAAAATGTCCCCTTGGTTGAGTTACACCATTGACGAAAAAAATGTAGCAGAACTTTTACTAAAAACAGATTTAGCCATTGGTGCATCAGGCTCAGCGTCTTGGGAACGGTGCTGTTTAGGCATACCTACCATTGCATTTCAAACCGCAGATAATCAAAAAATGGTGTTAGCCGAGTTAGATAAAGCCGGTGCAATTGCTAATTTGAAAAAATTAACGGAACAAAGCCAAGATGAGTTTAATCAGTGCTTGTCTCGCTTGATTGACGACACTAATTATTACACAAATATGCGACGTAATAGCTTTAAAATATGTGATGGAACTGGCACGAGTCTTATTTGCGATCATTTACTTTCTAATACATTAGCATTGCGTTTAGCAACCAAAAAAGATGAGAATTTACTTTACCGTTGGCAATCAAACCCTCATATCCGACAGTTTTTTAGAAACCCTAATGCGGTTACTTTTAATGAACATGCTACTTGGTTTAGAAACTCATTAAAGCTCAGTTCTAGAACTATTTATATAATAGAATTAGGTTCTAACTCCAATGCTTTACCGGTAGGAACACTGCGTTTCGATAAAGTTAATAGTCAGCAATATGAAGTTTCAATTTTGATTGACCATAACTTTCAAAATCAGAAACTTGGCTGGAGAGCATTAAAATCAACGCCTAAGAAGTTTCGTAGCAAAGAAATCATTGCTTCAGTTCACATTGACAATAAAGCGTCACAGCAACTTTTCTTAAGTGCTGGATATTCACAAATTACAAATAACTCATTTCTCCTTAAAAGCGAAAATAAATCCTGTTTATTAAGAAGTAGTCACTATGAATAATTATGTTGTCGCCACAATAAAAAGCTGGAATATTGACGCTTTCCATCAAAGAGCTAAACAATGGGAAGGCAACTGGCATCTATTCACAGAAAAAGAACAGCTCACAATAGAGAACTTGCGTAAAATAAACCCACGCTATATTTTCTTTCCTCACTGGAGTTGGTTAGTGCCTAACTCAATTCTCACAGAGTTTAATTGCATATGCTTTCATATGACCGATTTACCTTACGGCAGGGGTGGTAGTCCACTGCAAAACTTAATCATCCTTGGGCACAATAAAACCAAACTAAGCGCCCTAAAAATGTCACCCGAACTTGATGCTGGACCAATATATTTAAAAGAATCACTCTCTCTAGAAGGCAGTGCAACTGACATTTTTAAGCGAGCAACTGAAACTACTTTTGATATGATCAATACCATAATCAAATCAACGCCGTCTCCAACCCCGCAACAAGGTAAAGTGGTTAAGTTTACTCGTCGTAAGCCAGCAGAAAGCGAATTAAATTCATCAATGTCTTTAGAAGAAGTGTTTGACACTATTAGAATGTTAGATGCAGAGTCTTATCCAAAAGCATTTATTGAATTGGGAAATATCCGTTTTGAACTAAGCGATGTGTATAAATCTGGAAATGAATTAAAAGCAACCGTTACAATACATGAAAAGAGTGAATAAAATGAAAAGTAACCATTTCGTTAGCATTGATGGCAAAAAAATAGGCCCACAGTTTAAGCCCTATATTGTTGCAGAGCTTTCAGCCAACCATAACGGTAATATTGATAACGCTTTGAAAGCAATCGAAGAAGCTGCTAAATGTGGCGCTGATGCGGTAAAAATACAAAGTTATACACCTGATTCTATGACCATAGATTGTGACAGCGAAGACTTTCAGATTCACGGAGGGTTATGGGACGGGTTCAAGCTTTACGATTTATATAAGTGGGCACATACACCTTATGAATGGCACCAAAAGTTATTCCAAAAAGCAAAAGAAGTAGGCATAACATTATTTTCCACCCCATTTGATGAATCAGCCGTAGAATTACTTGAAAGCTTTGATGTGCCTGCATATAAATTAGCCTCTTTTGAAATAACAGATTTACCATTGATAAAGCGCATTGCACAAACAGGTAAACCCCTAATCATTTCTACTGGTATGGCTAGTATGGAAGAAATAGAAGAGGCAATTACAACAGCAAGAGGAAATGGTTGTAAAGAATTAATAGCTTTACACTGTATTAGCGCATACCCTACACCTGCAGAACAGGCAAATTTAGCAACTATAGCTGATATTAGTCAACGTTTTGACGTTATATCTGGACTATCGGATCATAGCTTAGGTACCGTTGTGTCGGTCACAAGTATTGCACTTGGCGCATGTTTGATTGAAAAACATTTCACACTAGATAGAAATGATAAAGGCCCCGATGCTGAGTTTTCTTTAGAGCCAAATGAGTTTAAGCGACTAGCTAAAGAAACTAATGAGGCTTATCATGCTATTGGTGTAGCAGGTTATGAACGGAAACCTGTTGAAGAAGCAAATATGGCCTTCCGTCGCTCAATTTATTTTGTTGCTGACATTAAGCAAGGTGAAGTAATTACCACAAAACATATAAGAAAAATACGTCCTGGCTATGGCTTAGCCCCCAAGTACTTTCAAAAAATACTAGGTCAAACCGTTAATCAAAACATAACTCGTGGTACAGCCACCTCTTGGAAGTTAATTACTAATGATTCAAAATAACCAAGTCCTCATCATAGCTGCTCACCCTGATGATGAAGCTTTAGGCTGCGCAGGAACAATAGCTAAACACATTGCTGAAGGTGATATTGTTAGCATACTTTTTATGACTAATGGCGTGTCATCTAGAGGTGGCTTTGATAAAAATGACGAAATTGTACGTGCTTCGGCCATGGAAAAAGCAATATCGACTCTGGGAGTAAAAAATTCACAGTTCTTTAACTTCCCAGATAATCAAATGGATTCAGTCCCTTTATTAGAGATAGTTAAAGCAATTGAAACTGCTATAATTCAATATAAACCCAGTATAATCTATACCCATTTCGCATACGATCTAAATATTGACCATCAGTTGACTCACCAAGCTGTAATGACAGCCTGCCGGCCAGTAAAGGGTTGTAGTGTAAAAAAAATATTATCCTTCGAAATACTGTCAAGCACTGAGTGGAAAAGTACCTGCCACCCTGACTTTAAAGCTCAATATATTGTAGATATAACTAAATTTTGGAATAAGAAACTACAAGCATTAGACTGTTATCAAGAAGAGTTACGAAATTTCCCACACAGTAGAAGCTTACGCTGTATAGAAGCATTAGCCACTTTACGTGGTGCTAGTCATGGTTTTGAAAAAGCAGAAGCCTTTCAAGTTGAACGTATACTAAACTAACAACACTAGCTATTAGGAATACCAATGAAAAACATATACTTAAGACCATTAATAGAAACAGATATTACGGAAACCTACTTAGAATACTTTAAAGACGACGATGTACTACTTTTTTTAGAAGTAACAAACTCTGAACTAACAAGAGAATCTGTTATTGCATATATAAAAAATGGAGTTGAAACAAAAGATTATTATATGTATGCAATCTGCTTAATTGAAAATGATCAACATATTGGCAACTTAAAAATAGGGCCAATAGATAGGAAACAAAAAATATCTGATCTGGTTACCGTTATATGGAACAAGAGTTATTGGGGAAAAGGACTTGCATCTGAAGCAATTAAATTAGGTAATAAATTAGCGTTTGAAAAACACAATATTAGAAAGCTCCATGGAGGAATGTATAGTGACAACATAGGAAGTATAAAAGCCTACACTAAAGCAGGATGGATTATTGAGGCTACATTACAAAATCACTATATACTTAATGGAAAGTTACAAGACAGAGTAATTGTTAGTTGCTTTAATCCTTCGTACTTTGATGCGTAAATTATTTTGCTATATCTGTCAGGGCATCTATTAGCAGATAGTCACGGAATTATTTTTTTACCGCCACAGAGCCAACGAATATGTTTAAGTATTACTTAGATGCTTGGGTAAGTTATTGCGGCCATATTTACAGAAGAAAATTTTATTATGTAGAACAAACATATTTATAAGAGATTCTCGTGAATTTCAGTTATAACTGTACACTTGAAGTAACAATATATTAAAAATCAAACCACTGCCGCTTTTAAGAATACAGTTAAGGTATTATCACTTTATTATGCAAACCATAAGAAACATTTAAACTTTAGCAGGTTTATCATAGTACTCGGTAAACTCTATAAAAATATCATTCACATGTTCAAAAAGAGAATCTAAACATGCATTTATAAACTCAGCACGTTTATTAAGATCACTGTAATAGTAAGAGCTCGCCATGATGTATGTATGAAAATACTTTAATGTACCCTGTACAAGAATAAAGACAATCTCATCTTCACGCTGCATTTTTAAAAGCATTTTGTTTTGTGCAGAAAAAGCTGAAGCGAGTTCTTCTCTAGTCACGAAGCTAGGTGGTGTCAACTCTAATAATACTTCCAAAAAAGATTTCAATCTAGATCTAACATCAGCAACATATGCATTTACATTACTTTCAAATAACTGCTCTCTTGAGGAAGCCTCTTTAAGTAAAGCAGCTACCTTCTCTTGTTTGTTCGAAAGTTTATTATTTATTTTAACATCATCTATACGCTTGGGCTTAGTGTACTTTATAAGTGCCCCATCTGAGGTATTAAAAACTTTAACGCGTGGTTTATTCTGCAGCAAAAGTTCAACAGCTGACTTAGAAGAGTCAAATATATTCGTTGTTAAGATCTCATCTCTGAAATTTCCTTTTACAACCATATTTGTTTGCATATTTTCATCAACGACTTCTTTATGCTGAAAATCATTATCAAAATAGATGCTGTGCTTTGAATGATGATAATTTTGCGATACAAAACCGAAGTCTGCACCAACTAAATATAACTTTTCAAACCCCAGTTCAGTAGCTACGGCTAAACCAGTATTAGTAACAGTAGGATTAGAATACATTGGGTAAGCATACTTCATTTTTTTATCTAAACGACGAATTAAATGCCCTCCAGCATCATTTACTTTAGTAAGTAAGTGAGCTGCTTTAAAGCGTTTTAAAATACCGTCATATACCGTGTTCAGAGCTACAATATTTATTTCACTTAGCTTAATAGTGATACCTTCTGTTCTCTCGACAGCTTTAACATAATTAGATAAACCAGCAGTACGCTCCATTTCAACATGTATATCAGGTTTTATATTGTTAATTAGCAACGCCTTTAAAGCTGTACCACATGAAATAATAATAACATTGTCTTGATTACTTTTTAGGAATTCTATTGCGGAATCCAAAGAAGGACCATTAGCGACAAGAAAAACATCTGACTTTTTCAATATGTTTTTAAAAGAGTTAGCCTTTTTTAATACTGGAAATTTAGAATTCAAATTTGACAGAGTATGAGATATACCTATGATTTCATCTTCAAAAAACCCCCAACCGCCATGCCAGCGATGTCCAAACTCTTTTATTGCCCCCATTATTTTCGAGATAGTATCACTATCATAATGCTTAAAAAAATAAATTAAACTTAGATTAAAGTGGCCTTGTTCAAATAATAATTTAGATATATCATTCACGACTTTATGTTCATCACCACCTACAGTTATGTTAAATGTCCCGCCTTGACTAATACATTTATCAGATAAAGGTTTCAACTCTACACAATGTAATAGTGCATAAAAACAATCTAGGTTAGGCTCGAACAAAAAAATATTCAATACATTTTTTCTGTTAACTAATTCCACTATTTGGTAGCCAAGCCCCCCGCCTAAAAAGCATACAAAATCTAACCTTTTTTCGTTAGTTGGCTTAGGAATTTTACCGCCTGTTTCTGCATTTCTGACATTATAAATTGATTTAAGCAAAGCTTCATGTTTAAAAGAAATGGATTCATCATTGGCGTGTTTGATGTCATAGCTAGAGTAAACAGGGTTATCTAAAAATACATTAACCTGCTTTTTTGCTAAATCATGAGGGCTTTCTGAATAAACAAACTGCCCGTTATTAAATAAATTTACATTACCACCATCATCAATCGCTACACCAGTGCCCGAAGGTTGATAGTTTAAGAACACCTCGTAAATTGTAGGCATCACTTGTTTTAGGAACTCTAAATTTGATAACAAGGTAGCTTGTAATATCATGCTTTTTAACTCTAATTCTTGTTTGTTCACATCTTCTCCCTATTTTTTAAATTGACTTATGTATGATAATGCTCTGTGAAATATATAGCTTATGAAATCTTTAGAGCCCCTTCATAGAAAGCAAATTATACACCAAGTTTTTATGGCTATGTGTTTATATTGCTTAACATGCATTTATCTAGAGTTGCTCACTTGCGTGTATATGGATTATAATTAAGGTAATTAAAACCAAGACTAAAAAACAATAGAAATGGCATTAAACTTGCTGTACTAATTGGTAAGGTTAGTAATTTATTATGTATCATTTTCTTATTTAAGTTTAAGGTTCCTCATGGCACACATTTCAGTAAAAAAATACAGTCAAGTCAGCGTTAGTAACATTAACGAAATGACACCCTACGAACAGATTAATTTAATTTTTAGTAATATTATTGGCCGATTAGCAGCAACTAAAGGGTTCATTGAACGAAAAGAGCTAAGCAAAAAAGGGGAGAATATCTCAAGCTGTATTTTATTGTTTGGTGCATTGCAAGATGCATTGAATTTTGATCACGGTGGAGATATTTCAGGTAACCTTTTATCGCTTTACGATTTTTGCCAACGTCGCCTGACAGAAGCAAATATCAATAATGATATTGACGCTGTTGATGATGTTATTCGTATAGTAAAAGAAATTAAAGAAGGCTGGGACTCTATTCCTGCTGATGAGCGCACACCTAAAGCTGATCAATAATGTCTGATTATAGCGCGCTGAATGCATTACTCACCGCATTGTCAGAGCACATCGATAAAACAGAGATTGAACTTGCCAGTCATACATTAATAGCTATAGACCAAGAGTTAAAAGGTTGGTGTGAGGGTGCAAACCCGCCTCAAGAGCAGGAACTTTTAGCTATACAAGCCAAAATTTTAGCTGCTACAGCTAGACTTAAAAACGCCAGAGACAAAACTCAAACTGAACTTATTAATCAGCGTAAATCACATAAAGCTATTTCTAAATATAAAGCAACTAAACGCTAATTTGCGTTTAGTTGCCTTTAAAATACTTAGTTATATAAACGTGTTACTAACGCTACTGATTAGCGCTATATCAATTACGCGAGAAAGTCGCGTCTACTAAGAGTTGATTTTGTTTGTGAATTGATTTTTATACTTCTATTCAAACAAAGAGAAATATTTACTGAAAAAGTGCTTATGCGCTAATGCAAAAAAAAGCGCCAAAAAAGTTGGCGCCTAAATACAGATAAGAAAACAGACTAATTAAATTATTTACTCTTTTTAACCACCCCAGGCATATTATCAAGCTGCGCTTGAACATAACTACTGGTTGAGTTCATTTGTGCAACTAGTAAATCCATACTGTTATATTGCGCATATAAACGAGACTCTAAAGACTCCATTTTTCTTGCAAAATCAAGGCGTTCATCATCTAGGCCATCTAACTGAGTTTGTTTACTGTCGATTCTGTTTTGAACAATACCATCGGAGTCAGTATAAAAGCTCATTAGCTCATCAAAAGACTGTGCAAAGCCGCCCTCATCGCTTTCACCTAAAAAGAATTCTTGAACTAAGTCTACGTCAGCCTTTACTTGCTCGTTTAGGCGTTCAGTATCTAAGCTTAGCTTACCATAACGGTCGGCTTCGACTCCTAGCTTAGATAACGACAAACTGCTACCATCACTGAGTGTTACTTCACTGGTTAATTGCTGACGAAGTTGTGACATTACACCACGCAGCATAGAGTCACCAGCCATTACACCCGCACCGCTTTCACCTGACTTACCTAAGTTATTACTAAGTTCAAGTAATTCGTTATAGCTTTCTATAAAGCTATTTAAGCCCGCTTTGATATTATTATTATTTTCGGTAACTTTTAATGTGCTGTTATCGTCATCTGTGCCATGTACTTTTTTAGCTGTGATATCTACCCCATCGATGACGCTTTTAAACTCGTTAGTGTTACTTGTCACGGTTAGTGTGCCATCAATGGTTATTTGTGCGTTCTGGGCGGCATCTACTTCGCTTAAATTAGTAACATGATTAGCAGGATCTGCATCAGAAACATCATATGCTAAGCGAGAAAGGCCGCCTACATCTGTATTGTTACCATCACCATCTTGCACTGTAATGCTAATTGCATTTTCTTCACCGGTCTCTTTACTTGTTAGCACTAAATGCTGCCCTGCGTCCGTAGTTACTATCGTTGCAGTAACAGAATCATTGCTATCAGACCCCGTGAATGGACCATTATTTATTTGGTCTCGTAAATCTTCTAATGTATTTGTTGCTGACAAAACAGTAGAAAAACTATTATCGCCCGAGCTTATAGTAATAACACCACTGCCAATTGGCTCATCCGCAGCAAAGGCTGGTGATGACAACTTATGTGCTTGTGCGAGCGCATCAACTTTTACGTTATAACCACCAGGCTGAGCATCTTTATCTGAGCTTAACGATACAAAATCATCACTACCAGAACTACTGCGCTTTTGATAATTATCTACTTCGCCTAGTGCTTCCATAGAGGTTTGCAGTTTTTCAAGCGCTGACTTTAAAGCACCCGCTGCGGAGATATCTGTTGTTAGGGTTGCTTCTTTTCTATTTAAACGTGAAGTAAAAGGGGTGCGCTCAGCATTTACAAGCGCATCAACAATATCTGATACTGCTAAACCTGAACCTAAACCATTAAATGAAATAGCCATAACACTTCCTCTTAATTACCTATTTAAATCAAATCAGCAAAATTTTAAGCTGTTTGGTCTATTAAAAAACCCGCAGTTTCAGAAAGCTTAGCAACCAAGCTCAACACTTCTTCAGATGGGTATTGCTTTATTAACTCACCACTGTTTTTATCAACCACTTTAATAACATCACGGCCTGACTCTTCGTCTACTTGAAACTGTAAACTACGATTCATTTCGCCCATAAAATCCTGCAATTGTTGCGCCATCTTCTCAAGCTGATCGCGGCCTAGTTCATCTTTCTCACCAGTTTTTTGCTCGGCTTGCACACTGCGCTCTGCTTGTTGTTGCTGTAAAGTATTTTCTGCTTTCGTTGACTCTTCAACAGCATTGGCGACTAACAGCGGACTCGCCGTTAATTTATCGTCAACCTTTTGCGGAACCACTGCGTAATCAGGGCTTTGGGTTATTGCACTCATAACGCCTCCTTTATATTGAACTAAGACTAATACAATAAAAGGAGATTAGCGTAAGCCAACCTCCTTTTTATTATTTAACTAATGCTGACTTAATCATTAGTCTAGCTAATCATTAACCTAAGCGCTATTAACCAATTAAGCTAAGTGCAGCTTGCGGTAACTGGTTAGCTTGCGACAAGATTGATGTACCCGCTTGTTGCAAGATTTGGTTTTTAGTCATGTGTGCAGTTTCTGTCGCAAAGTCAGTATCTTGAATACGGCTACGTGAAGCAGATACGTTTTCAGAAATGTTTGCAAGGTTACTGATTGTGTGACCAAAACGGTTTTGAACAGCACCTAAGCTTGCTCGTTGTGAGTCTATATTTGCAATCGCGTTATCAATAATAGCCAATGCATCCTGTGAACCTCTTTGATCAGTAATATCAACGGAAGCTACATCTTGAAGAGAACTTACAGTCTTATTTGTAGCGCCTAATGTAGCCGCACCAGTGACACTGAATACTTCAGCGGAATTAAGCTGTACAGTACCAGTAGCGACCACCGTAGCACTAGCTGCAGACAACGCTGCTGAAGTTGATGAAACTGCTCCATCATATGATACACCAGCCACACCCATTGAGGTTTGAGTACCTGTACTGCCATTACTTTCTGCAAAATTAGAAATTTCTAAGTCTTCTCCGGTATTATTTGATATGGTTAATTTACCATTTTCAACCGAAGCAGTAACACCGTGTTCATCTGTTTTGGCATTAATGGCTTCAGCCATGGCTTGTTGATCACCTTCAACACTACCGGTACCAACATATGAAACAGCCACCTCACTACCACTATCCAAACCCGCACCATCCAAATCAAAGCTAATTGTTTCACCTAGTTCACCTGCTACACCAATAGTAATTTGTGCTTCAGCTCGAGCCTGTGCATTTACACCTGTAGAGCTGCTGTAGCTATTTATCGAGTCAGCAATTTCTGCAGCTGTTGCATTACCTGCAACGGCTACTTCTGCATCCTCACCGCGCCCTGATATAGTATAAGTGCCTGCGGCAACCCCATTCGCAGTACCGGCAACAGCTTGGCCTAAGCCAGCAGTATCACCATCTAAATTAACCTGATTAGTACCAATTTTATTAGCCGCTACACTTGATAAAGAAACATTAATAGTTTCGTTTGCATTAGCACCAACTTGGAAAGATTTAGAACCAAAGCTACCGTCAAGTAATTGTTGACCACCAAAAGATGTTGTCTCAGCAATACGAGTCAATTCTGTTTGTAGTGCAGACACTTCTTTTTGAAGTGCTTCACGATCTTCTGTTGAATTTGAGCCGTTCGCTGATTGAAGTGCAAGCTCACGCATACGTTGAAGAATGCTTGTAGATTCGTTCATCGCACCTTCAGCAGTTTGCGCCATAGAGATACCATCATTCGCGTTACGTTGAGCCATAGATAGACCATTAACTTGCGATGTCAAGCGATTTGAAATTTGTAGACCTGCCGCATCATCTTTTGCGCTGTTAATACGCATACCTGATGCTAAACGTTCCATCGAGGTTGCTAAGCCTTGACCTGATTTTGACAAGTTACGTTGAGCGTTTAATGAAGATACATTTGTATTTACTGTTAAAGCCATGATAAAACTCCTGATTACTTACGTAATATAACTGTTTTGATTTAACCAAGAACTTTCACAAATCGTATGTTCAAGCTCCGTACTGATTAAGTTAGCGGCAGATATAGATTTATCTTTAGACTTTTTTTCAAAAAAATTGATATTTTTATTGAAAAATAATTTAACCCTTTAAAATTATTGAATTTTAAATTTTTATAAAAACACCATGTAAAGAAGATACTTTGCATTTACTCCCTATATTCGTTATCTAAAAGAGCCGTTATTTAGTTTTATGCCAACGTAGTTATGCTTAATAAAACCACACGACCTAGAGTTGCGACCACGATTCATCATAATTATTAATAGCTATTTCAAGACTACCGTTACACGTAAGCTTTGGGGGAAACCTAATTGTCGATATCCACCTAAAATAGCAAAAGTTCTGAGACTAAAAAAAACGCACTCATTGAGTGCGTTTTTAAAGTAAAAACTAATGTTAACCACCCAGTAGGCTGATAGCCGCTTGTGGTATTTGATTAGCTTGCGACAAAATTGACGTACCCGCTTGTTGCAAGATTTGGTTTTTCGTCATGTGCGCAGTTTCTGTTGCAAAGTCAGTATCTTGAATTCGACTACGTGAAGCAGATACATTTTCAGAAATATTCGCTAAATTGCTAATGGTGTGGCTGAAACGATTTTGCACAGCCCCTAACCCAGCCCGTTGAGCATCGATATTAGCAATAGCGTTATCGATTATGTCCAGTGCATCTTGAGAGCCTTTTTGAGTTGTTACACTAATATCTTCAACATTAGCTAAAGAGCTTGTTACTGCTGTTGTGACATCATCAAGCTGAGTATTTGCAGCTCTAGTTGAAAAAGTTTCTGATGAATTCAATTGGATTGCACCAGTAACTCTCGCTGAATCTGTGCCTGCTGTAGTTAATGTTACAACAGCACCAGGGGAGTTATCTTCAAAGCCTTGAGGTGTGATGTCTAAACTAGAACCAGCGCCGCCTGTAAACCCAATAATCTCTATATCTTTACCATTATTGTTCGATACTGATAAAACGCCATTTTCTAATGTTGCTGTAACACCGTGCTCATCAGTGGCTTTGTTAATTGCTTCTGCCATCGCGGCTTCATCTCCGGTCGCTGAACCTGTTGCAACAAAAGATATTTTTTCTCCATTTAACTCAAAACTAATTGGATCACCAGCCGTGGTTTGTGTTCCTGCAATATCCAACCTAGCTTCTGTCTTAGCTTGAGCTGTAACACCAGTCGAGTCTTTAACGCTGTTAATGATATCGGCGGCCTCTTCAGCAGAAGAGCCATCTAAAATAGTTACTGTTGAATCCTCTCGACCCGAGATATCCAAGTCACCGTATGTAGTGGTACTTGCTGATAATGAAGCAGTGCCCGTAGCAGTAACCTGACCAAAGCCATCTCCAGTACCAGCTGTTGTTGAAGCACCTTGAAGATTGACGCGATTTGAGCCTATTTTATCTGCAGCAACACTCGATAATGATACGTTAATTGTTTCATTAGCGTTTGCGCCAACCTGAAAAGCTTTACTACCATAGCTTCCGTCAAGCAACTGTTGACCACCGAAAGAAGTTGTATCAGCTATACGAGTCAATTCAACTTGAAGTGCAGATACTTCTTTTTGCAGTGCTTCACGATCCTCTGCTGAGTTTGAACCATTAGCAGCTTGAAGTGCAAGCTCACGCATACGCTGAAGAATACTGGTTGACTCCTGCATTGCGCCTTCCGCGGTTTGCGCCATCGAAATACCATCATTCGCGTTACGCTGCGCGACTGATAAGCCATTTATCTGCGAGGTTAAACGATTTGAAATTTGTAGACCTGCCGCATCATCTTTTGCGCTATTGATACGCATACCTGATGCTAAGCGTTCCATCGAAGTAGCTAGCCCTTCGCCTGACTTATTAAGGTTTCGCTGTGCGTTGAGTGACGACACATTAGTATTGACTGTTAATGCCATTTTACCATCTCCTAGTTTTAATTAGGCTGTGGTCCAATGATAATGTGAGGAACCACGCGCTTGTGCAGAACTAAAAGCAGGAAATGTGCCAGTTCAAACAAAAACCTTAAGACTTTGTTTAATAACAACTTTATCCTATAAAAATAGTAGGTGTTAAGCATAAAAAAAGCCAGTGACAATTTTTTGCCACTGGCTTTTTATTAAAAAGGCAAACTATTTCCGACAATACAACATTATAAGTAATCAAATAATGACAAATTAGCTAAGCGGCCAAAGGTTGCCTGTGAAGCCTGCAAAGCAGTCTCATGTTTCGTTAAGTCGCTGATTGCTTCAGCCATATCAACTTCGACTAAACTCGCTTTATTCGCTTTGTTATTTATATCAAGTGCACTGTTGGTATCTGTTACTCGCTCGACTAAAATCATACGCGCCCCTAAACTCGCTTGAGTAAATACAACTTGATCACTGGCATTTTGCAGTTGTACTAAACCATCGGCTAATGCGTCATGCAATCCATCTCCCTCTAGGCCACTGTTAAGATTTGTAATTAAGTTTTGCATAGTATTAAGTACATTTTCTTTTTGCGGTTGTTGCAGTGAAAAATCAAATGTACCTGGCGCTGCACCCTCTAGCTTAAACTCCATGCCAGCAAACTCGATAGGCTCACCAGTAAATTCCCCGGTAACAGCTGGCGAAATAGGATTCCCATAACCATCGTTGATTACATAAGTATCAGGGTCGCCAGGGTTTACTCCGGCGACAAGTTCAACTTGAAAAGAATTATCCGCAGCATTTGCTGTTGGGCTTAAGTCATAATTAGCTTGATGGAACGTGTCAAAATCAGCTTGATTTTTCACATACACAGTGCCTGAGGTCACTCCTCCCGCAAAGACGCCATCGTTAGAAGTAACATTGAGCCGAGCATTCACTTTTTCAAATGTTGTAAATCCATTATCACTTGATTTTACGTGAACACCTTGCGCTATCGTTACACTATGCTGGCCTTGGTCTCCCTGATATTCGTATAAGCCAGTAGATGTGTCAAAACTATATGTTTGGGTGCTGTCTTGATATCCTGAAAAAATATACTTACCGTCTTCTGACTGGCTATTCATCAAGTTAACTAGCGACTTTTGTAGCTCTTGTAATTCTCCTGCGATAGTTTCTAAGTCTGTTTGACTCATCGCACCATTACCCGCTCTAATCGTTAATTCTTGCGCTGCTTGAATCGTCGTATTAATACTCATCAAGATACTTTCTTCGGTTTCTAGACGGCCATTCAACTGATTAATATTTTTTGTGTGCTGCTCATTAGTTTGTATTTTGTTTATATACAAAGACGCTTGAGAATATGCCGACGGGCTTTCAGAGGTCGATAAATACTTTTTACCCGTTGTTACACGCTCTTGGGCATTTGCCACACCTTGTTGCCCATCAAGTATTTTATTAATACTACCCTGATACATTAAATTATTAGATAAACGCATAGTTACCTCGCCGCACTTAATAAGGTATCAAAAACTGATCGGGCAGTCGCAAGCACTTGTGCAGACGCCGCATACGATTGTTGGAAACGCAATAGATTCGCCGCTTCTTCATCGAGGTTTACACCTGACAGAGATTCGTACCAAGCTTCAGACTGCTCTGCGAGCGCAGTAAATGCTGCACCATTAGTCTGTGCCTGATTAGTCACAACGCCAATATCCGACACTAAACTAGTATATGCTTTGTTTAAGGTTAGATGATTATTACTAGCGTTACCGACTACATTTTGTCTAACTATATTTGAGTTTTGAATATCAGCTAAAAACTGCCCATTACGGTTATCATCAAAGCCATCTTCATTGGCCTCTATTGTAAATGAATCACCTAAAGCTGGCGTCCCCTCAATATCAAAATCGAAGCCAACTTGCTCCGCAGTGAGTGTTGTTATGTCATCTAACACGCCCGCTGTTTCAGCTTGTTGAATAACATTTTTACCAGAAGAATCAATTGCAAATGGAGCTGTCGTATTCGTACCATCACTTAAGGTGTACATATCGGGGTTTTCAGCGCTTTTTGTTAAAGTTAAAGACCCTGTTGGTAATTGTAACGATGGAGTATCTGTAAAATTTGATACATCAGACACCGTACCGGCTGAAATACTGGCAGTACCTGTATTGTTAATATCGTTTGCAGTACGAATAGGTGAAGCAAGCGCTATATCTTCTGGGCGATTTGTTGCAAGCTCTAAACTTGTTGATGCTTGAGAATTGAGTTTGACCATAAATTGATCATCAATATTAGGTAAAGAAGACATATCCAGTGTTAACTCTAATCCGAATAAATCTAAATTTGGGTTATTTTGTGAATTAACCTTACCTGTTGCTGGGTCAACGACTGCTGTAGTAAAAATTTCATCGCCGTTGGCATCCTTAATCGTCTCGCCTTTATTATCAACAGGGTAAATTTCAACTTCATTAGTGCCACTGTACTTTACAATAAAATCACTTGCTGGCAATTCATTGCCTTTACCAGCTTCAACGCTTGCAGTAATACTTCCGTTGCCCGTGTTTGCTTGATAAGCAAATGCATCAACCGTGGGGATTTTAAATATATCACCGCCTAAATTTCCATCGGCATCCATACCTAAATGGTTTTGCTGATTAAAGGCATCAGCAAGGGCTAAGCCCATTTGGCCTAATTGATTCTGGGCTGGCACTAAAATGTCATCACGAAATGACAGTAAGCCGCCTATTTTGCCTTTAAGTTTACTTACATCAACCTCAAGCGGCACGGCTTTGCCACCATTAACATCTAAATGTAGCTCTCTAAAGCTAGGATCGGGATCGCCAGTAAATGAAAACAGGTTAAATGTACCGCTTTCCATCACTAATGCTTGACCAGATCCCAAATAGACTTGTTTCTCACCGTTATTACCGTTGAGAGTTTCTACATCAATGAGTTCTGATAAGTCACGAATTGCTTTGTCGCGCTCGTTGTACAGTCCGCTAGACGCTGATTCACGATCAGTCCCATGCACCGCGGCAATTTTAGAGTTCAATTCGCTAATACTTTGGATCAAGTTATTTGCTTCGTCCGAGAAAATTTCTAATTGCTCGTTCACAACAGTCTGCTGGTCAACCACGATGCTTGAAAGCCTGTCCATTTGATCAATCAGGTTTTGTGCATCTGTCATAACCAGCGAACGCGCCACCGTCGATGAAGGCTGATTTAAGCTTTCTTGAACATTATTAAAAAACGAGTTAATGCTGGTTGATAAGCTATTCGACTCTTCAGAAAACAAGCTATCGACTCGGCTTGCTTCTGTTACAAACTGATCAAAAAATGCTTTATTTGACGTATCACGATTTAGCTGTTTTTGAGCAAACTCATTGAGTAAACGATACGTTTCACCCCGACCAACTTGGTTGTCGATCATGGTGCTGAACTCAGTGCGCTCACGAACATAACCCGCTGTATTTACATTGGCTATGTTTTTACTGGTCGTTTGTAAAAGCTCAGAATTCGCTCTTACACCTGAATTTGCTATGTCATATAAGCTGAATGACATGAGGACTTACTCCTTAACGTACCAATGAAGCAGCGACGCTTTGAAGCTCAACACGCTTCAATACCTGCTTAATTTTGTTGGCATAATTTGGATCAGTTGCATAACCTGCTTTTTGTAACGAATCTAAAAAGGCTGCAGGTTCTGCGGTGTTTTTTAGTGCGTCTTGATAACGTGGGTTTTCATTTAAGAAATCAACAAAATCATTCACACTGTCTTTAATTGACTGATAAGAACGGAAGCTTGCATGCTTTTTAACAGGCACACCTTGCTCAAACTCAAGCGTAACTTTACTTGCTTTGTCACCTTGCCAGCTCTTATCAGATTTAATGTTAAAAAGGTTATTACTACTGGTGCCATCCGCTTTACTAATAATATGCTTACCCCAGCCCGTCTCAAGCGCTGCTTGAGCAACCATCACAGCAGGGTTTAAACCAATTTTTTCAGCCGCATTTTTTGCGTGCTCCCAAACAGAGCTAATGAAAGACTCAGCATCTTCAAAGCGGTTTTCTGATTGCTCATCAGTGGCAACTTCAGCCATTGGGTGTGTTTCTGGCTTAGCTTCTTGATTACCGCGAACACGCTTATCGCTATCAAACTCCGCGGTTGTTCTTAACACGGAACCAGGAGTAAATTTCTTACCGTCGGGCGATAGCTGCTGCACAATAAGATCAGCCAAACCCAGTGAGCCGTTAGAAGACAACTCAACAGAAAGCTGTTGATCATGCATTTCTTCAAAGAATTTTACGCCACTCGAGTTAAACGGACTGTCTTTGTCTTCAAAGGCTTCATTAGCCTTACGCATGCTTTTAAGCAGCATTTGCGTAAAGATAGATTCAAATTGTGCCGCCGCTTTTTTCAGCGCCTCTTTTGACGCATCGCTAGAGGCATCACTTTTTAGAGCACTTTGACGCAATGAGTCTAAGTTGCCTAAATCAAAAAAGTTTTGCTTGTCGAGATGATTCGTATCCATCAGCTTTTTGACACAATAATTAATAATGCATAATCAAATGCAATAATTACGCCAAAAGAGGATTTATCAGATTGAGGGGAGGTAGAAATGAAAAAACGCGCTGAGCTCAGCGCGTTTTTAATTGATTATATAATAACAAGTTGCCCGTTTATGGCTCCCGCCTCTTTCAACGCTTCAAGGATAGCCATTAAGTCACCAGGGGCGGCACCAACTTCGTTTATCGCTCTCACTAAATCATCAAGGCTAATACCTGGATTAAACACAAAAGCGCGAGAGTCATCTTCATTAACATCGATAATACTTTGGTTTGTCACCACCGTCTCGCCTTCGCTCAGTGCATTCGGCTGCGATACGTTTTGCTGCTCAGCAATGGTCACGGTTAATCCACCGTGGGTAATTGCAGCTGGCTGTAATTTTACGTTTTTACCAATAACAATGGTGCCAGTACGTGAATTGACAATAATTTTTGCCGCAGTATCAGCCGGTGTGAACTCTAAGTTTTCAAGCGTTGATAAATACGATACGCGCTGCGATGCATCGCGCGGTGCAATGACACGTACAGACGCGGCATCAATTGCTTGAGCACTGTTTGGCCCAACTAAATCATTGATAGTTTGCTCTAGGCGCTTTGCCGTTGTGAAATCTGGACGATTCAAATTAAAGGTGATGTAGTCACCTTGCATAAACGGGCTTTTAACAGCGCGCTCAACCGTTGCCCCATTCGGAATTCGGCCAACGGTGGGAGTGTTTATAATCACTCGGCTGCCATCAGCACCTTCTGCGCCTAGACCACCCACGACCAAACTGCCCTGTGCAATGGCATACGTATTACCATCAACCCCTTTCAAAAAGGTTTGTAATAACGTACCACCGCGTAAGCTTCCTGCACTACCAATTGAAGACACGGTAATATCAATGGTTTGACCTGGTTTTCTAAACGCGGGTAACTCGGCATGTACAGCAACGGCTGCAACATTTTTAATCTTTGGTTTTAAGTTCGCAGGAAGCGTGATACCGAAGCTATTTAACATCGCTTTAAAGCTCTGCTCTGTAAAACGACTTTGCTCGCCCGTGCCAGGTAAACCCACCACTAAACCATAACCGACTAATTGATTTGAGCGTACACCCTCAACCATAGACACATCTTTAACTCGCTCAGCCTGAACAGAAAACTGTACACTAATTAAGCAAAGAGCAATAATGTATTTAAACCCATTCATGATTTGTATCCTCTAAAATGGGAAAATAGAACTGCTAAAGAAGCGAGTTAACCAACCCGCACTTTGCGCTTCTTGAAGTTGACCTTTACCTGAGTATTGTATGCGCGCATTCGCAACTCGGTTTGAAGTCACCGTATTATCTGCTGTCACATCTTGGGGACGCACTAAACCTTCAAGACGAATAAACTCTTCACCGGTATTTAAAGTAAGCCACTTTTCGCCACGGATCACTAAGTTACCGTTCGGCAAAACTCGCATAACATTAACTGAAATATCACCAAATAAGCTGTTCGATTGATTCGATTTAGAATCACCTTTAAATGATGAGTCTGAACCAATACCAAATTGGATACTATCACCACCAATATTCACAGGATTACCGCCTAAACCAATGACTGGGTCAAGGCTTGCGTCGGTTTCTTTATCGGTTTCGGTTTTCGCCGCTTTGGTTGCCTGAGTCGATTCTTGCAGTTTAACCGTGATGATATCGCCTGCTCGCAACGCTTTTTTATCTGAATACAGGTCATTTGATAAATAACTATCAAATAATGAACCGGTGGGTACCATTTGCTCTGCTGCAGGCTCAGGATACATTGGCGCATAGTAAGGGTCATCCTGAACCACATGGTTATTTTGTGTTGCCATACAACCACCGAGCAATAACGCTGTTGATGTGACTAAGATAATGTTACGCATGCTGCCTCCTACCCATTATAACTGTTGGTTAATGTAACTAAGCATTTCATCAACAGCCGAAATCACTTTTGAATTCATTTCATAAATTCGCTGTGTTTCAATGAGGTTAACGAGCTCTTCTGTTACATTCACATTTGAAGTTTCAAGTGAACCTTGTACAACAGTTCCTAAACCATCAATACCGGGATTACCTTGCACAGGAGCCCCACTTACAGCCGTTTCGGTGTAAAGGTTTTGACCCATAGGCTCAAGGCCAGATGGATTGATGAAATCACTGATAGTTAGCTGACCAATAACAACATTGTCAGCTTGGCCTGAGATACGCACCGACACTTCACCATCTTGTGATACCGTAATTGATTGTGCATCGTCTGGCACATTCATCTCTGGTTGCACAGGAAAACCGGCTCCCGCGGTAACAATGCGGCCATCTTCATCGGTGGTAAATTGACCATTACGCGAATAAGCGATATTGCCATCTGGGAGTAACACCTCAAAAAAGCCCGGCCCTGAAATCATCCAATCCAATGAATTTTCAGTGGTAAGCATGTTACCTTGTGAAAAGTTCTTTTGGTTAGCAACCACTTTCGCACCCGCACCTAACATCAAACCTGATGGCATTTCAGTGTCTTGTGAGGAACGGCCACCTGGCTGATTAATATTTTGATACAGTAAATCTTCAAATACGGCGCGGCTTTTTTTGTAACCGACCGTGCTGGCATTCGCGAGATTATTTGAGATCACCGAAATATCGGTTTGTTGGGCGTCAAGCCCGGTTTTACTGATCCACAATGCAGGATTCATAACTCTACCCTCTCAGTCATCTTAAACAATGCGTAACAGCTGATCTTGACGTTCATCAATTTCTTCCGCTGTTTTCATCAATTTAACTTGTAATTCAAATTGGCGTTGATTGCTGATCATATCGACCATTTCGTGTACGGGGTTAACGTTCGACATTTCAAGGGTGCCCGAAAGCACTTTTACATTATTTGAAATATCGCAAAACCCACATAAATCATTTACCAACATGTCTGGCTTTGGCCTAAATAAGCCATCATTGCCTTTTTCTAGTTGATTGTTATCGGCTTCGATTACCTTTAAGCGATCAACCACTTCTAAAAAGTTTGCAGGTGCCCCTTGTGGACGCACCTGAATTGACCCATCAGAACTAAATTCAATCTTCTCGATTGGTAAAGGCAAAATAATGGGGCCACCTTCGCCAATAACTTGACGACCATGACTGGTCATCAATGCGCCATCGGGAGTAATATTCAGCGTGCCTGTTTTGGTATAGGCTTCATTGCCCGATGCATCTTGTACGCTTAACCAACCCCGATCACTCATGGCAATATCAAGTTCTCGGCCTGTTTCAACAAAACCACCCGACTCCATGTTAGAACCTGGGCGCTCTTGCATTGCGAATACACGCGATGGCAAACCTTCGCCAAATGCTTGCATTGAGCGTGCTTGTGCAAAATCAGCTTTAAAGCCAGTGGTGTTTGCATTTGCTAAGTTGTTTGCCTTTAATTCAAGGCCACGCAAGCTTTGCTTTGCACCAGACATGGCAATGTAGACCATTTTGTCCATAACATTGACTCACTAAAAATACGATAACTATGAAATGCAATAAAAGTGCCAAAGTAAAATTGACGCGGAAATAAGAAAAGGAAAATAAAAAAAGGCTGCCAATAGAGGGGGCAGCCTTTCGTGTCGGATTAAGCTTAGAGCCGCTAAAATTAACGGATCTGTAAGATATTTTGTTGTAATGTTGAGTTAACTTCTAAGGCACGTGAGTTCGCCTGGAAATTACGCTGTGCGCTGATAAGGTCAACCAGCTCATTCGTTAAGTTAACGTTTGATTGCTCAAGTGCTGATGAGTTAATTGAACCCAATGTGCCTGAGTTGGGCTCACCCGCAATAGGCTCGCCCGAGGTTAGGCTTTTCTTCCAAGAAGTGTCACCTGCTTGTTGTAAGCCTTGAGAGTTTGAAAAGCGCACCATAGCCACTTGGCCTAAGAATGAAGTATCGCCATTGCTGTATGAAGCAACTACTTTTCCATCTGCACCAATATCAATGCCCGCTAAACGACCGACTGTCGCACCATCTTGCTCAAGTGCTTTTACTTCAAAGTTACTAGCGTATTGCGTAGGCACTTTATTAGCGGTGCCTGCTTCATCACGCCAATTAACCGTGATTTCATTCGGGAACTGTGCGCCATTACCAAGTAGTGTCGATAAACCTGTCGAAGCATCTGAAGGCAAAATAATGTCATCAAATGTGGTTTCTGGAGCGGTTACGTTCGGTAAACCCGCCGCCGTGAACTCAAGTGTATCAATTGGCGTGTGTGCACCTGTGCCCGTTGCAGCACCTGAAGCATCAAACGCTTGACCATCCATTGTGGCGTACACTTCCCACGTATTTGGCGTTGCTGTAGGGTCTTGCTTTACAAAAAATAACTGTACAACATGCGGCTCACCTAATGAGTCATAAACAGTTGTTGAAGTAGACGAGTTATAGCTCGTGCTATCAGTTGGATCAAAGGTTGTCGTTGTTGGCGTATCGACACGTGCGTCTAAATTCATTGAGCTGTAGATATTACTCGTATGACGAGGCGAACCTGAAGCATCAGGAATTTGAATCGGTGAAGTAGTACTTAAACTTACCGACGTCGTATTACCCGTTGATGGGTCAACAGGGAAACCTTGCAAGTAGTTACCATTGGCATCAACAACAAAGTTATCTGCATTTAATTTAAATGCACCCGCACGCGTATATGTAAAGTCTTGTGATGCGATGTCATCACTCATCGCAAAATAACCTTCCCCTGTGATTGCTAAATCAAGTGAGTTATTTGTGAATGATAACGACCCTTGGTGAAACTGTTGTGCAACCGTTGCTGTTTTAACACCGTCGCCGTTTTTTGTTTTACCAGAACTAAATACTGACGATGCGTACACATCAGCAAACTCAGCACGCGACTCTTTAAAGCCCGTTGTGTTTACGTTGGCAATATTATTTGCCGTTACGTCTAAATCTTTTTGTGCGGCTGCTAAACCTGTTAATGCAATATTGAAGCTCATAACTCACCTCTAACCTATCTCTTAGCCTAAGCTAACCCAAACCTTTTTAATTATGCGATTTCAGCTATATCAGTTAGCCTAACCGCACCCTCTTTTGTATTTACGATAATGCCGCTGCTGCCATTAATATTGACACTTTCAATGTTCTTAAAGGTTGCCAGAGGCATGCTGCTGTAGTCTCCATTTACGAAGCCTTCAGCGCTAATATTGTATTCGCCTTCAGGAAGAACATTGCCCTCACCATCTTTACCATCCCACTCGAAACGGTGAGCACCGGCAGATTTCGATCCTAAATCAATAGTGCGAACTAATTGTCCCGTCGAATCAGTGATTCTTAACGTAAGAGATTCAACAGTTGTTTCTGCCACAACGGAACCTTTAGCTAAATTTTCGCCATCAAAGTCAATAGTCTCTGACTCAAGCAATGCTTGCTTACCCACTAACGTTGACGCTTGTAATGCCGAATTTGATGTCATGGATGCAGTGAGTGACTCAAATTTTGTGTTTAAATTTGAAATACCTTCTGCCATGGTAAAGTTCGTCATTTGCGCAATCATTTGATCGTTATCAGCAGGATTGCTCGGATCTTGAAACGACAACTGCTGCGTTAACAACGAAAAGAAATCTTCTTGAGACAGTGT
Source organism: Pseudoalteromonas lipolytica (assembly GCF_900116435.1). Lineage (GTDB taxonomy): Bacteria > Pseudomonadota > Gammaproteobacteria > Enterobacterales > Alteromonadaceae > Pseudoalteromonas > Pseudoalteromonas lipolytica. Next base: position 319,165 of record NZ_FPAZ01000003.1, read on the forward strand.
ATTACTGTCTTCTTTTGCTGTTGGCGTGTTTGTCTCATTCCAACGCAAGCTATCCATATAGGATGATGATGCAGAGCTGATGTCGTTACTCATAACTTATCCTCGATTACCGTTGTCCTAACAACAGTGTTTTACTTAACATTTGCTTAGCTGCATCAGCAACTTGCACATTTGTTTGGTAAGAGCGAGAGGCAGAAATCATATTAGCCATTTCTTCTACAACGTTGACATTTGGTTTATAGATATACCCATTTTCATCCGCGCTGGGGTGATTCGGGTTGTATTCTATTTGTAGCGGCTTATCGCTCTCTACAATGCCTAATACTTTAACGCCAACAGAAGAGCCCTGCGGATTACTTTGCGATGCTGACGCTTTTGTAAGTTCAGCAGCAAACACAGGATGGCGCGCTCGGTATGTCTGGTCTTGGCTTGAGCTAATTGTATTTGCATTCGAAATATTACTTGCTGTGGTATTTAAGCGAACATTTTGTGCGCTCATACCCGTGCCCGAAATATCAAAAACATTATATAAACTCATGATTAAGCTCCTTGACTACCGAGGGCTTTTTTAAGGCCTTTAATTTTACTACTCATAAATTGCAGGCTTGCCTGATACTCTAATGAGTTTTGTACATACAAGTTTCGTTCCACTTGTATATCAACAGAGTTACCATCACCTGTATCTGCTTGATTTGGCGTACGAAACATTTCTGAATTACCAACAAATCGACTGCCACCGGCAAGGTGTTTCTCATCCGTTCTTACCATGCTATTGCCGCCGTGCTGGTTGCTTTTTGCCGCTTTTAATGCGGATGCAAAATCGACATCTTTCGCTTTATAGCCCGGCGTATCAGCATTAGCGATATTTGTCGCTAATAACTCAGCGCGTTGTGAACGGATCAACATGGCATGAGGATGCACACCGAATGCTTTATCAAAACTGATAGCCATAACCATCTCCAAAAATTTGACTCTCCTTAGCTAATGCAAAAGGTAAGCCAAAAATTAAGCATGATTATTTTATAATTAAGGTGTTGATATATAATGAAATTAGCAACCTAAGAACTAGGTTGCTAAGGAAAGATTACTTTTTCTGGTAGATGATACCCGGATTACATCGCACCATATCAAAACTGTCACTAAGGCCAGCCATTGACTCTGAAGCGCCTAAAAACAGGTACCCTTTTGGATTAAGTGCTTGCGCAAATTGCGCGATAATTTTTGCTTTTACTTCGGGTGCAAAGTAGATCAATACATTACGGCAAAAAATAATATCAAATTTACCCATCAAGGCATACGAATCCAATAAGTTTAAATGCCTAAAACTGACCATTTTCTTTATTGGATCAACTACTTGAGCCATACCGTTACCACTGTCTTTAAAAAACTTTTGACGTCTTTCAACAGACAGACCACGTGCCAAAGCCAGTGAGTCATATTCTGCGTTTTTGCACATATCAAGCATAGTATTAGAAATATCTGTGCCGATAATTTGTGCGCCCATTTTTAAAACGCCAGGTTGCTTAGATTGAAACTCAGCAACCGACATGGCAATAGAATACGGTTCTTGACCTGATGAACTTGCCGCTGACCAAATTTTAATTGGACGACGCAATTCTTTGAATTCAGGGAAAAGTTTAGTTTTAAGCAATTCAAATGGGTATTGATCACGAAACCACAAAGTTTCGTTTGTTGTCATTGCATCAACCACTGCGGCACGAAGCTGCCTCTCGTGAGGACTCAAGGTTTTACTTACCAACTGTGACAATGACTCAACATTAAAACGCGCCATCAATGGCGCCAAGCGACTTTTCACTAAATAAAGTTTGTTATCGCCTAGTACAATGCCACATTGTTGCTCTAAAAAAGAGCGGAACTGATCGTATTCGCTTTGTTGTAAGTGCTTATTTTCCAAAGTAATACCACCTATAAATAATTAATCACAATGAACCCACTTTTTAACGGCAGTCGCTAATTCGTCTGGGTTAAATTTTGCAATAAAATCATCGGCACCCACTTTTTCTATCATCGCTTGATTAAAAACACCACTGAGTGATGTATGCAAGATTACATGCAAAGGTGATAATTTTGGATCGGCCTTAATTTCTGCGGTTAAGGTGTAGCCATCCATTTCTGGCATTTCAACGTCTGAAATTAACAAGCCAACTCGCTCAGTAATATTATTTACACAATCAAGTTCTGCTATTTCACGTAAGCGTATTAAAGCTTCTTTACCATTTTTAGCGAGTTCAGTTTGTACACCGAGAGGTTCTAACGCACGTTTTACCTGATTACGCGCAACGGCCGAGTCATCAGCAATAAAAACGATTCGCTCCCCTAAATCTTTTTGGATTTCTCCCTCACCAATCACATCCGCACTTACTTCAGTGTTAACAGGGCAAATTTCGTTAAGGATCTTCTCGACGTCTAAGATTTCTACCAGTTCGTTTTCTATTTCAGTGACCGCGGTTAAATAAGAGTAACGCCCTGCACCTGAAGGTGGCGGCATAATTTTTTCCCAGTTCATATTAACGATGCGCTCTACGCCACCGACTAAGAACCCTTGCACTGAACGATTGTATTCCGCAATGATAATAAAACTATCTTTGATATTTTCAATGGCAGGACCGCCAACAGCCATTGATAAATCGATAACAGAAATGGTTTGACCACGAATGTGTGCAACACCACGAATATAAGCATTCGATTTTGGCATGTTTGTAAGCGGTGGACATTGTAGAACCTCTCTTACTTTAAACACGTTAATACCAAAGCGTTGTCGCCCTCTGAGTTTGAATAATAGTAATTCAAGGCGGTTTTGCCCAACCAACTGTGTACGCTGGTTTACTGAGTCTAAAATGCCTGCCATTTCAATCTCCTAAAGATAAACAACCAGAGCCGGAACAATAATTGCTTACTTTGTGTTAAAGCTACATAAGGTTACGAAGCGTCTGTTTTTTGACGCAAAATATTTATACCTTGTTTTCAACAATAAGCATAGTCGAAACAATATGAGTTTGTTAAAAAAAAGCCGAAGATACAGTGTTTTTTATTTTCTTTCTAGCTTGTTATTTGCCACGCATCTACAAGCTGAAGTGTATAATAACGAGCAACTTCAACAAATCGCTATTGATTTTGTCAGCGAGCAGATCCCCGATCTCGATACGGCACCGCAAGTAAGTGCATTACCACTTGATAGCCGTATTCCAGAAAGATTGTGTGAATCGCCATTAAATAAAACATTACCGACAGAACCTCCTTTTAATCGGCAGGTTACCGTACAACTTAAATGCGATGACATAAATAGTTGGACTCAATATGTGCATGTTCGCATTATTGAGCTGGAACCCGTTGTTGTCGTAACAACCAATTTAGCACGCGGTGAAGTAATTAGAGCAGAGCATTTGCGCTTAGAGATGAAACCTAAGCAGTTTGTAAGAACGCAATATGTTCAAGAAAAATCAATGCTTGTCGGCAGTCGTAGCAAGCGCAATATTCGCAGTGGTGTGCCTATTGTAATGAGCCATGTTTGCATGGTGTGTAAAGGCGACAATGTGACTATTTATGCTTCATTGCGTGGCTTGAGGATCAAAACAACAGGTATTGCGCTTGAAGATGGCACATTAGACGAATTAGTACGTGTAAAAAACAAAAAATCAGGTAAAGTATTAAATGCACGTGTGGATGGTGTTGAGTCTGTACAAGTGAATATTTAATTTTTTATATTTATGCTAAAGTATCCGCTGTGCCCGCCGATATATAGGCATATGTTGGGTAATGTATAGGTCAAAAATTATGGTAAGCAATGTCAATAATGGTCAACAACAAACTTCTGTGTTGACGAATACCAAGCAAAAAAATCTTGATTTACAAAAAGATAACGCTAACGCGGCAGCGGCAAAATCGACAGCGCCAAAAGCAAGTGCAGATTCGGTAAGCTTAACGCCTCAAGCTAAACAACTTAAATCTTTACAAGATAAAGCTGAACAGTCGTCTGGCTTTGATAGCAATAAAGTGGCTGAGTTAAAAAAAGCAATCAGCGAAGGTAAATACCAAATTGATGCTGAAAAGTTAGCTAAAAATATCGCCGCATTTGAGTTTGATGTGTATGGCTGATCATAATCATTTAATCGCCAGCAAATTAACACAACAAGTCACTTGTTTAGAGTCTATTGCTGTGCTTTTGGATGATGAATTAACAGCCATTGCTGCAAAACGTGGTGAGGGGCTAAAAAGTATTGCCCAACAAAAAGTCTCTCTACTACAGCAAATTCAGTTAATAGATAAAGAAGTGCAAACGCTGGTTAGCAAAAATGACTCGCCAGATGATGAAGTAAACGAACTCATTTCTAAAGTAAACTCTCTTCTTGCAGCCTGTAAAAAGAAAAATGATGTGAATGCACATGCAGCTCATCAAGCCCAGCTTAGTGTTAAGCAGCTCAAAGATATCTTGATTGGCGCACCTTCATCGATGACCTACGATCAAGGTGGCAGTGTGATTCAAGGCGATAAAAAAATAGTGCATAACCTTAAAGCATAATGCTAGTTACTCGTTTCTCGTTACCCGTTGCTCGTTACCCGTTACTCGTTACTCATTTCTCGTTACTCATTTCTCGTTGCTCGTTACTCGTTACTCGTTACTCGTTACTCGTTTCTAGTTACTCATTTCTCGTTACTCATTTCTCGTTGCTCGTTACTCGTTACTCGTTTCTAGTTACTCGTTTCTAGTTACTCGCTTCTCGTTTCTCGTTACCCGTTGCTCGTTTCTCGTTTCTCGTTTCTCGTTTCTCGTTTCTCGTTTCTCGTTACCCGTTTCTCGTTTCTCGTTGCTCGTTTCTAGTTACTCGTTGCTCGTTTCTAGTTACTCGTTTCTCGTTACTCGTTTCTCGTTGCTCGTTTCTCGTTGCTCGTTGCTCGTTGCTCGTTGCTCGTTGCTCGTTGCTCGTTTTACAAACTACCCAATTCAAAAAGAAAGCGCGATAATTATCGCGCTTTTCTTATTTAAGCTTAACTATTTATCTAAATATCAATTGAGTTATTGCCTCCCTCAATGAGTTTTTTGATTAGCTCATCTGACTCACTTTGGATATTACTGGCAGGCTCTGACGTGACTTCTGTGTTGCCTGTAAATGCTAAGCTCTGACTTTCACTGTTGCTATCAAGGGCAAGTAAATTACTTTGTTCACTATCACTTAAGACATCTTCGATAGTCACGTCAAGCGCAGCAATACCCCCACTTGAGGTTGGCTCTGGGCTTGCATCTAATAGAACAAGGCTGAGATCAATACTTTCTGCAGTTTGCTCGTCAGCCTCAATGCTGTCAGATCCTAAGGCCATTTCTTCAGGACCCGCACCGCCAGTGCTTGCGGGCTCTCCATTAATTTCAATATCATTGCCGTTAATATCAACAACGCGCACATTACCAATAGAATCTGTAATGCTAAAGCGTGCATCTGCTAGGCCTAAACCCAATATATCAAGCAGGTTAATATCAACGATACCTATTGACCACTGTCCATTTTGTACAACCGAGCCGCCTTCACTTAATAAGGTGATCCCTAAAGCAAGGGCGTTATCTAATTGCACGATAGCCCCATCTTCTGCATCCGTTGTGCCGTCAAAGCCAGTAATGACAAGCCCTAAGTTTAGTAAAGAGTTAACATCTATATTCTCAAGTGTCGGCGGAATCGTATCAATTTCTAATCCTGAAATTGCACCCGTTGTTACGCCACTACTAACAATCGTTGCGGTTACCGTGTAAGTGCCATCCACTAACGCACTGTCTGGTGTTACACTCCAAGTGCCATCACTTAATGAGGTAACCGTTTTCGTTTGTTGCGTAGTGCCATTATCAAACACCACTTCTATTTCACTGTTTGGTGCAATTGATTTACCCGTAATGAGCGGGGTGTCATCGTTGGTGAGCTGTAACCCATCATCAATGGTTATAGTCAATCCAGCATCAATAATACCTGAGGCTGTTTGCTCTGTAGTGCGGTCTTCAGCATCTGTGACACTTGCCGTTACAGTGTAAGTGCCATCAACAAGTTCAGATAATACTTCCACTGACCAAGTGCCATTACTGTTCACTAAGGTCGTTAGCGTTTGTGAAGCACCATCGGCACCTTGCACAATCAGTGTCACAGTTTGCCCTGTTCCCACAGTACTTGTGCCGCTTATCACTGGCGTTGTGTCTGCTGAGATAGCCGGTACATCTAATGTCAATTCAGGGGCGGAATTGTCAAAAGTGTCTGTACTAATAGTCGTGGTATTACCGGCGGCATCGGTCGCTGTTGCCTCTACATAAGCTAAGTTCAATAATGACACCGACAAGTTCAATACTTGCCAATCACCATTGGCATCAACGGTTGCTGTATATGGCACACCAGCCACTCCACCGACGAGGTAGTTTGTTATCGTAATAACACTGCCTTCAGGTAAGTCAGATGTACCAGATAAAGAGACCAACAGACCTAATAGGAACGATGGCACAATGGTGAGCTCTGGGGCTACGGTATCAACTTCGCCACCTGTTTTACTGTCTGTTCCGGTATTACCCGCAGTATCCGTGATACTTGCAGTAACAGAATAAACTCCATCGGCCAACACTTGATCTGCTGCTGCTTGCCAGTCACCGTTCGCATCGGTGGTCGTTGTAACACTGTGCTGTGCTCCACCGGCTGCGATAAAGGTGACTGTAATAGTGCTATTGGCCGCATCAGACGTACCACTAATAAGAGGGGTTGAGTCGTTCGTTAAAGTTAAACTACTTTGATCAATGCTAACGACAGGTGCTGTGGTATCAACCGCAGATGTCGTTGAAGCGCTGCCATTGTTTCCTGCGGTATCTGTCACGACTGCGGTTACTGTATACGCTCCCTCAGCGAGTGCTTGAGTCGCTTCAACTTGCCAATTTAAACTTGCATCTAGTGTCGTTTCGACACTGTGACTTACGCCGGCAGAGTCTACAAACGTAACGACTACTCGATTGCCTGCCACTGCGCCAGTTGCACTGCCCATTATCACTGGCGTTAAATCGGTTGAAACAGCCACAGTGTCAATGACCACATTCGCAGGTGTAATATCAATCACACCCGATGCAGAGGCTGAGCTGGTGTTACCAGCAGTGTCAGAAACGCTTGCTGAAATCGTGTAGGCACCTTCAGCTAATGCTGTACCTAATGCAACAGACCAAGCACCTGATGCGCCAACAACCGCAGATGCTGTCACAATATCGCCCGCACTGTCGGTGACACTTATCGTCACCACGCTACCCTGTGGTGCATCACTTGTACCACTGATTGTTGGTGTGGTGTCATTCGTGATTGCTGGAGAGTCAACTGTTAACGCTGGCGGAGTGAGATCGATGTCACCTTGACGACTTGCCGTACCAGTGAGTCCATCTTCAGACACACTTGCTGTAACAGTATAGTTTCCTTCACTGAGCGGCGTTGTTAAGTCTACAGTCCATGTACCGCTGCTAATAGTGGCGATAGCTGTTTGGCTATTACCAAGTGCATCGACAACAGTAATGGTCACTTGAATACCGTCAGCTGCATCACTTGTACCCGAAATGGTCGGTGTGGTGTCGTTAGTGACTGCAAGAGCATCAATCGAAATTGTAGGTGCATTGGTATCTAGCGTTGCCGTGTCTGTTACCGTTACCGTGTTGTTTGCAGCATCGGTAATTGTCGCTGTAATAGTCAGTAAGCCATCAGCCAATGCTGTTGGAACATCTGCTGACCATGACCCATCAGCCTGAACAGTTGCAGTAAAGCTGTATGTATTCCCATCATTTACCACACTAATATTTACGGTGCTGCCTGCAGGCTCATTGGTGCTACCACTAATTGTTGGTGTTGAATCATTAATAGTCCCTAAACCATCTAGAACCAACTCAGGTGTAAGAGTATCAATTGACCCCGTTTCGGTGTCAGTACCAACATTACCTGCAACATCTGTGATAGTCGCTGTGACACTATAATTGCCATCTGGCATAGTACTCGGTGTTACTTGCCATGACCCATCACTTTGGACGGTTGCCGTTAATGTTTGTATATCGTTGTTGCTATCTGTCACCGTAACAGAAACCTGAGTACCGGTGGCTTCTGTCGATGTGCCCGAAATAACAGGCGTACTTGAGTTACCAAGTCCCAACGTGTCTATCACTACGACAGGCGCAACTGTATCAACCGTTATCGATGCCGTTGCAGTTTGCGTATTATTAGCATCATCCGTTATGGTCGCCGTAATAGTGTAACTGCCATCGGTAATATCAACCGGTACTATAAACTGCCAAGTACCATCTGATGCTACTGTGGTGGTAATGGTTTGTCCTGCAACCTCAACGATAACTAAGCCGCCTATTTCGTTACTACTACCTGAAATAGTTGGACGCGCGTCAGAGGTGCCATCAACCGCGTTAACAACTAAGGTTGGCGCAATGCTGTCTAACACACCCGATGTTTGCTCTGTAGTTAAATTACCGACCTGATCCCTTACCGATGCCGTTACTGTAAAGGTCCCTTCAGCTAGCGCTGTGGGCACATCGACAGACCAAGTTTGGTTACTTTGCACAGTTGCAGTAAAGGTTTGTGAATCACCATTGGCATCTTGAACGGTGATGTTGATCACCGTGCCTTCTCCCATATCCGTTGTGCCCGAAATGGTTGGGGTTGTATCATTTGTTAATGCATCAACAGTAACCGTCAGCTCAGGCGCCACATTATCAAATTCTAATGTGCTCACAGTAGCAGTGTTACCCGCCGCATCTGTGCCACTTGCCGTAACATAAGCCAGGCTAATAAGTGGGACAGTAATGTTGGCAAGCGTCCAATTACCATTTGCATCAGTCGTGGCGGTATAAGTCGCACCTATTAAGCCCCCTACTAAATGTTCAGTAATTGTGATCACACTGCCTTCTGGCAAATCTGATGTGCCCGATAAGCCAACTAAATTTCCTAATAAGAATGAAGGAATAATACGGATATCTGGTGCAATTGTATCAACTACACCACTGTCTGTGGCGCTGCTGTTATTACCCGCTGAATCGCTGATACTCGCTGTCACACTGTAGTTACCATCGGCCAGTGCTTGCGCTGCATCGACACTCCAATTACCTGACGCATCGGTGGTCACTGTCACTGTGTGGCTGGTGCCATTGGCATCGGTAAAGGTCACATCTAAATTAGTATTGGCTAAGTCTGATGAACCTGTCACCGTTGGCGTGTTGTCATTGGTCAGCGCTGGCGCATCAATGGTGATGGTTGGCGCGGTCACATCAATTGTGCCGGTTTCGGTGTCGGTGCCTGTATTACCGGCGGCATCACTCAGTGTCGCAACAACGGTGTAGTT
>NZ_FPAZ01000041.1 GCF_900116435.1 Pseudoalteromonas lipolytica
CATAGGTCATCTAACGAGACCTTTACTCCCGCTTTTGGATCAGCCAAACGAGCCTGTGCCAAAGCAATAAGCGCTTCATCTTCACTTGTTAACAGCACTGACTTGAATGGCAGTTTTTCTCTTTGTGCAACGTATTCCAGTGTTTGTCTCAATAACTCTGATGGCGTTATTCCTAATTTTTCTAACGCTGCGTAAGAACGCTCTTTCAGATCATCATTCACACGAATATTTATAGTAGCCATAACGCACCTGTACCTACATTTGTATATACACCTATTGTATTCTACTGACACAGCTTTGCAAGCTCCAAAAACGGATTAAAATCGCCTGTGGGCGATTTTAAACGTTTTTGTGAGCCAACAAGCGCAGCGCGTTAGCCCCTGCCAAAAACAGCGTGAAAATTCTAGATCTGTGCAATTCCGCCCCCGCTAGGTACAACTTCGCTTTGCTCGTATAACCTAGCGGGGACAAGGATTATGATAATTTAACGCATGTAATTACACGCAATGCGTATGATTTGATAATTTTAAAATCATTCTGTAATATCAGAGGCTCTTAAAAAGTCCATTGCAACTTCGATGCAACCCAGCAGCCTTAAAAGGCATTACCTAACACTGGTTAAATAGTTAGAGTTTCATGCGGTATCCCTACCACCATAACTGGTTAGTCATGAAAATGTTAAACCCATTAATCAATAAAACTGGAGTTCATTAGAAACAGAGAGACACTGCCAAACTCACTCATTATGAGGTAGACGCTTAGGCGTAAAACGAAGTTAATCAAAAGGTGAGAACGGTCAACACCTTGCTTAGTAACTAAGCAAAACAAAGGCGAAGAGGCATTAAGTTGTCGCTGAGTTACACATAAGTGTTTCCAGTAAATCTTACAGAAATGAGGTTTAAGTTTTGACAGATTTTGATCCGGTAGCTGAAGTTGAAGCATTAAAAGCCCAAACGAAAACGATTAGGAAACGTAGCTACACACAGCGCAAAAGTCGCTTAGATAAATTCCATACTGAGTTAATTGCCATGCACAAACACGGCGCAACAATCGCAGAGTTAACACGCTGGCTTAGAAAAAAGAAAGCTATCAAAGTAGCAGAGTCTACCGTAAACCGTTGGCTAAAAAATCATGGCTAGATTTGCCACTAAATCACCAGAGCAACAAGCTCACTCAGTAGAAAAAGCGCTACAAAAATCTGATGCAATAGATTCAGTCCGTACCTTATTAAATTACACAGAGCGATTAGAACAAGTAGCTAAAAACATGCCTGAATTTGGTATACAGGGTGAAATTAGAGATCTAACACCTGAAACTGCCATTCAATACCTAGAGGCAAGAGGCCAGGACATCGGGCAAAAAACGCTTGATATGGAACGCCAGGCGATTCAATCAATGCTTACTCATGTAACAGGTAAGCTTGAACAAGGTGAACGACTTCCTGTTATCAAATCAGAACACGAGCAAGCACTTTCAAGCCGTGCTTACACGGCAGAGCAAGTAAAGCTTATTGCTGAGTCGCAGACCGACAAACACGCCTTATCCACTCAACTCGCTTATGCAGCAGGATTAAGAGCTCATGAGTTACACACGCTATCACGCGTATCTGAAAAACAAGCAAGTGAAAGACCTGTATTGGATAGTAAATTTCAAGGGAGGGAAGGTGTCATTTATACCGTTACCGGTAAAGGCGGACTAACTCGCGAAGTCCTTATACCTAATAAATTAGCCGACAAACTCGAAGAACGTAGGCTTGATGTACCGCAACAAACCACTGATCGCGGTGTTCATTACGAACAGAAATACGAGATTGGTGCTGGTCAAAAGTGGTCCAATTCATATACTCAAGCCTCAAACCGTGCACTTAGTTGGTCTGAGGGGGCACATGGATTACGCCATAGCTACGCACAAGAAAGAATGAACGAGCTTCAAAACTCAGGCTTTACACGCGATATTGCACTTGAAACTGTAAGCCAGGAACTCGGTCATTTTCGCCCAGAAATTACAGAGGTTTATTTACGATGAAAACAACTTATATCGTATTTTTAGTGATTATAGCAGCAGGTTTGGGGCTTTGGTATTCAATCGATGTACTCAGCAATACAACTCTTTTAATCGAAGAAAATGGTGAGCTTTATAGAGACGGTTACACCACTGCAGAACGATTTTTTGCTCTATGGCCAGTCAGTATCATTGGCGGACTAATTTTAGCGATAGTCATAGGTGTTGTAGTCCTAATTACCTTCGATGTTAGCAAAGAATCAGAAGTGAAAGAGCTAAAAGCTAAACTTGAAAACCAAATCTCACATTATGAACAATTAAAAATTCAATGCTTATCAGATGTAAAAAGTGCAAATGAGCTAGCCAATAAAGCACTAGAAAATGCTCGCACCCAAGCTGAACTTGAAGTAGAGCAGGAACGAACAGAAATTGAAGCTGAAAAACAACTAATCTCAAAAACTAAAGTGGAGTTAAACGAGTTCTATCAAGAAATAAAAAGTAAATCTGACGAAGTTGAGAACACACGTATTGAAAATAACAAATTAATAGAGCACTACAAACGAGAAGTAAAGATCACAAAACAAAAAACGAAAAATCAC
>NZ_FPAZ01000004.1 GCF_900116435.1 Pseudoalteromonas lipolytica
CTACTAATTTGTTTTTTCCAGGCAAGGATATGTCGAGTCTGTTAGCAATATCCCACACAGTTTCGTTTCGGAATAAACTCATTCCAATTACAGACCACATAATAGCTTCTAGCGGTAACCGCCTTCTGCGAACAGTGGCAACTCCCGCATGTTCAAATGCTTGTTCAAGAATATCTGGGTCAAGAACCTGCTTAAGTTTGTCGAGTGTATGTACATCATCTAAAAAGGAGGACATATCATCGAAGTGTTGAATTAGAGACATAAAAAAATCCGATACTATTTCTAATATCGGATTGTGAAGCTATGAAAAGATCAGTCAAGTGATCATAAAAATATGCTTAACTGATCTGCATTACGCGCAAAGCGGGCTTTTAAGTGGGGTATTAACCTTTATTACTCAGGTAATGTGAATGACACTGTTAGGTCTTCACCCGATGTAACGGTAACAGGTTTAATTTGATGAAGCGTAAATGCTTGGTCTTCTGCCTCTGCATCATCAATGTGTGCAGCGCATGTGTAAGCAAGTTGGTAATCACCAGGTTGAATGAATGCAAGTTCGAACTCGTATTGATTATCTTCACTATCAAAAACCACATTAGCCGTTGCGAGTGGTGCATCAGCCGGTGTTTCGTTCTCATTTACTTCGTAGTTGTCCATTGGCGTTTCTACGTCACTGCTGTATAGGTAAACCGCGTGGCCAAACGAGCCATCTTCAGCAGCAATAGCAATATTATCGGTTTCGCAGTTAGCAATTAATACGTCGCTTACTGTGCCTTCAATATCTTGCGATTCAGCCAAGTTCTCTAAACGAACACCACGAGGCTTAAGCACAATTTCAGAACTATTTTGCGGGTCAACTAATGATTTTTTAAGGTCAAATTCAATAACAAATTCGTTACCAGCTTGATTAAGTGTGAAGCCATCAAGTTGAATTTCACCCACACCGTCGTTGCCTTTACGTTTAACGATTAATGGTTCAATGCTGTCATCTTCATACACAACATGTGATGTCATTGTTAAGTCGTTTGTATCACCATTGATAACATCAGCACGGATCCACTGATACTCGCCTGCAGGCACTTCTTCATCTTCTAAAAGAGCGAAAACATCGTCGCCTGTGTAGTCAAGTAAGTTGACCATTTCAGGTTTTGTTTCATCATCGTCTTCACGCGTTTCAAAAGTGAATTCTTCACCGCCTTGCGTTCTCAGTGTGATTGAATCAAATACGACATTGACAGCTTTTAAGCCTGTTACTGGCGCATCAGATACACCAAGAGTGAATTTAGCCATTTGCGGCTGGGCTATGTTGTCATTTTTGTCGTTGTCTGAGCCACAACCAACGAGAGCAAGTAAGATAGCGCTGCTAAGCATTGTTGACTTAAAGTTCATGATTCATTCCTTTAGTGTGTTATGTGTATGCTAGGAAGTATAAGTAACAAAAACTTAATAGAACTTGAATTGTTATTAACTCGTTGCGTTTATCAAAAAAGCAGGATGAAATATGCAGCTATCTTACATATACAGTATATTAATTTAACAACTTATAATGGCTTTTCTGCTTTCGCTAAACTCATAGTGTGCGTATTTTTTACTATTATTGAAAAAAAGTGAATGTTCTCACCCAGGATAACAATGAAAAATTATGTCATTAGCGATTGAATTCGGCCCCATCAACGAGAGCCGATTTGCTTATAGAAATACACTGTTGCATCAAACGTACCCGCGGAACTTTTTGCAAAACCTGGGATTGAGCCCGCTTCAATGTAGTTAAGCTTACGATATAGAGTGGATGCGATATCCCCCATACGGGTATCAAGTACTAATAAACTAATCCCCATTGCGTTAGCATCGGTTTCTAGGGTGTTCATTAATTGTTTTGCAATGCCTTGGCCTTGATAGTCGGTGTGCACCATCAGTTTTTCTACTTCACCTCGGTGCATTCCGTTTGCTTTTGAACACAAAGATAATTGAACAGAGCCAATCACTTGCTCATCCTCCATAGCTAAATAAAGGCGTCGATATGGCGTGGCTAAGTCAGTATTAACGCCCTGCCAATAGTCATGAGCTGCGTGTAATGATAACGGTGCAATAAACCCGATGGATGCACCACTTTCTACACTATTAATGAGCAGGGTATTTAACGAACTGGCGACCCCTTTTATTGAATGTACTGCTTTAATTTTCATGACGTTATTGTTGTTGAAATGGATAAACAGAGCCTAAATTAAGTAATGAGGTAAGCTCATCAAGTGCCTGATAGCTCTCAGTTAAAAGCTGAGGATCAGCAAAGTCATTGCTCGTTAATGAATCGCGATAATGTGTGTTAGCCCAATTGACTAGTTGGTCATATTTGTCGTGACTAAAGCGCACGGCAGGGTTTACCGCGTTAAGCTCGTTGGCGTTTAATGCAACACGCAAGCGTAAGCACGCAGGGCCTCCGCCATTTTGCATGCTCTGCCGTAAATCAAAAAAACGGACATGTTGTATCGGGTTATCCGACAAAATTAATTCTTGAATATATTGATGCACAGCTAAGTTACGTTGGCATTCTTGTGGAGCGACTAACAGCATGCTGCCATCGGCAAGTGTAATAAGTTGGCTATTAAATAAGTAGCTGCTTACAGCATCGGTAATACTTACTTTTTGGGTCGGTACTTCAATAATATGCAGGGTTTTTTCACCGGTATAGGCTTTTTTTATTTCATCTAAGGCATGCGCTTGGTTTAAAAAAGCTTGCTCATGGCACAGTAAAACATTGCCATTTGCGACTGCAATAACATCGTTATGAAACACACCTTGGTCAATCACAACAGGGTTTTGTTGAATAAATAGCTGGCTGTGGGGTTTTAATTGGTGTAAACGAGCAACAGCCTGTGATGCCTCGAGTGTTTGCCGTGCAGGAAATTTACTTGGTTTGGGGAGTGCATTATTAAAGCTACTCGCACCAAATACAAATACCTCTAACCCCGTATCTGCATGGCTATCGCATAAACGATTATGATTGGCAGCACCTTCATCACCGAAAAAACCTTGGTCAGGCAAGTGACAGTGATGGCTAAAATAGTGGTCGTTGTTAAACATGGCTTTCAACAACGCTGTTGTCGTTGTCGGTTCTAATGAGCGGTGAAATTTGTTGTTTAAGTTTGCAGCTGTAAAATGCACTTTGCCATCAAGCGTATCAGCAGAGGGAGACACGGTTGCTGCGTTTGCAGTCCACATAGCAGACGCACTGTAACAGGCTCGCAATAAAATGGGATCGGCTTTAAATGCTTTTTCAATAATTTGCCTGTCGCTGCCAGTAAATCCCAAACGTTTTAATACGTTGATATCAGGACGAGCATGGGGTGCAAAAATACCTTGTTCTAAGCCGAGCTCATGCATTGCCTTCATTTTTTCTAACCCTTGCAATACGGCTTCTCTAGGGTTTGAATGTGATGAGGCATGACTTAATGAGGCAACATTGCCATACGATAATCCCGCGTAATTGTGTGTTGGCCCCACTAAGCCATCAAAGTTTACTTCTACTGCGTGCATACTCATTCCAATTTGTTAAATGCGTGTTTTTAAACCATACAGACTTTTTTTTAAACGAAGCGAGCCAACTCCATTTCAACATTACGAAGGTGTTGTTTAAGCCGTTTTTGTGTCGCAATTAAATAAGCTTTTTGCTTATTTAATTTTGCGTGCTGTTGCCTTACAGCGTTATAAAGCGTTCTTTTGGGAATGTCATACTGTTCAGCGGCTTCGGTAATTGTAAGATGATGAACAGATACCTTTTGCAGTGCTTCTATAAATTCAGGATCGTTATTTAACATAGCGACGCTCCCTATCTGCAGTGGTATGAGGATCGTTCGGTTCATGCACATGCCATGTGCTAATATCTAAACGCCAAAGTAAGTAAAGAGTGTGATAAAAGTTAGTCACGTTCGTCTCCTTTTAGGTGCAAGTTCCTTTTTCACTATTGGAAGAACTGTGCCACTCTTTATTTTTATTTTAAATTATTTAAAATCAGTGACTTATCTTTTGTGGGAATATTTGTAGCAATCTCTAAGCACTAAAATAGTGAAGCAAGTCTTAAAAACTGCACTTTTATGATGCGGTGGGTTTTATTATGGCAGTGCGTTATGAATATCGACAAAATAAAAAATGAGAAGAACATAATTAGCGCTAACTCGTTAGCGCTAATTAATGGCTATGTTAACGAAAGCTGGTAACGCTAAAATCCTTCAAGCACTAACTTACCGCGTGCTTGATGCGATTCTAAAATAGCATGGGCTTTGAGTATGTTCTCGACATTTATTTTTCCTAAATGCTCACCCAAGGTGGTTTTAATGATGCCTTTATCAACAAGCTCTGAAAGTGTTGTTAGTAGTTGGTGTTGAGCAATCATATCGTCGGTTTGAAACATTGAGCGGGTATACATAAACTCCCAATGAAGCGAAATACTTTTGCGCTTAAGCTTTAAAATATCGAAGCTTGCGGGGTCATCAATCAGTGCTAATTTACCCTGTGGTTTAATTACCTCGACAATACTATCAAGGTGCTTATCGGTATGCGTTAAACTGATTACATAATCAAATTCATCAAGTTCTGCATCAATACGTTGTTGATTGAGATCTTGGCTGTGATCTAGCACATAATCTACGCCTAAGTCGGTTAGCCATTGTACACTTTGCTGACGTGCCGCTGTGCCAACAACCGTTAAGTTTGTTAGCTGTTTAGCCAGTTGCACTAAAATTGAGCCAACCCCACCCGCTGCGCCAATTACCAATACTGAGGCGGGTTTGCTGTCTTTTGATTGCGTAATTTGCAGACGGTCAAATAACAATTCCCATGCTGTAATACTGGTTAGAGGGAGGGCGGCGGCTTCTGCATTGGTTAAGCTTGCGGGTGCTTTACCAACAATGCGTTCGTCAACTAGTTGCAACTGCGCATTACTGCCTTGGCGAGTTAAATCGCCAGCATAATAGACTCGGTCGCCAACGTTAAATAATGACACGTTTTCACCAACGGCTTTTACTGTGCCTACTGCATCCCAGCCAATGACTTTATAGCCGCTTTGGGGAGAAACGTTTGCGCGGATTTTAGTGTCAACAGGGTTGACTGAAATAGCCTCAACAGCAACTAAAATATCGCTGCCCGTTGCAACCGGATCTGGTAATTCAATTGCTTGTAAGGAATGTTCACCAAGCGTTGGGGTGGCTTTGCTATAACCAAATGCTTTCATAATCGTGTCCGTTTTAGTGGGTTTTACCCACTATAACGCATTTAAATCTATTAAAAAGCGGTGTAATCGAAATTCACTTTCAAATAATTTTTGTTAATCAAGATCGCTATTTACCAAATCGAGAAGCTGAATAAGTTGCAAAGCCTGTTGCTCATTGATGCTAGGAAAGCGACAACGAATTTGTTCAGGAATACTGGCAGCGTCATCTTGTAAGGCCTTACCCTTGGCTTCGAGTTGGACTAGGCGTTTACGTTTATCTTGGCTGTCTTGGTAAATACTCAATAACGACTTTTCGCTCATCTTTTTTAAAATTTGCGTCATAGCACCGCCATCAATGGCTGTTTTTTCGAGTAATTCAGCTATGCTGATCTTGTCTTTTTCCCATAATGCCATCATCACGACGTACTGTGGGTAGGTCAAATTTAACTGGTTGAGTGAATCACGGTACGCGCGAGCAATGCTATTCGATGCCATATATAAGCGATGGCAAAGTTGGTTATCGAGTTTTAATTGCGGGTACTTCATAGTGGATTCCTTATGATCAGTGAGTGTATTTTAATTTGCATACAAAATATTTGCAATATTCAAAAAGCTGTTCTAATATATTTTGCATGCAAAATATATTCACTCACAAAGGAGAGTAATCATGAAAGAACTACAAAGCGTTGCCTATACTGCAAAAGCCACAGCAACAGGTGGCCGTGAAGGTACTGCAAAATCAGATGACGGTCGTTTAGATGTCGCATTATCAACACCTAAAGGGTTAGGTGGTGATGACGGTCAAGGCACAAACCCAGAGCAATTATTCGCAGCGGGCTATGCTGCATGCTTTATTGGTGCACTAAAATTAGTGGCAGGCCAAGCTAAAGTTAAACTACCGAGTGATACACATATCAACTCTGAAGTATCAATTGGTCCAATCGAGGGCGGGTTTGGTATTGCTGTTAAATTGGCGGTGTCAGTGGGCGATTTAGACAAAGAAACTGCGCAAACATTAGTCAATAAAGCACACGAAGTGTGCCCTTACTCAAATGCAACGCGCGGCAATATTGCTGTTGAATTATCAGTGATTTAGTATGCTGATAGGTGGGCTTAAATAGCCCACCTCCTTCGTTAAGGCTTTACTATTTCAAACCAATAGTCAAAGTTGTCAATTAAGCTAATTAATAAGGCAAATTTTTGGATATCACCTTTGAAACTGGCTTTATTGCTTTCAAGTAAGCGCTTAAAGTCGACCTGTTTCATTAAAAGTAAATCTAAATCTGCACGATTAAGCGTTAGCGTTAAATCAGCATGCTCACTTTGTGTGTTTGCTAAGTTGTTTAAGTGGGCGTTGTTTAACTCAATAACGAACTGTTCTTGGGTATCGGGCAGCTGAATATTGATAATAAACTGATGTTGAGCCGCTTTTTCGGCATTTAATCTCACACCTAAATAGTCAAAGACGAGTTCAGTACTCATTGCTTTGATGATGTCTGGCCCAATTTCTGTTTTATTTACACTGCTTGGCATGCCATTTCTAAGCTCATAAGCTGCAGATAAGTATGCATTTCTCCAACCTGCATTTTCAGCTTGGTAGCCTAATTGCTCTAATGTGTCAGCTTGTAATGCAATGGCTGCTTGATTCTCAGGTTCCGCATAAACTAAGTGATTTAGCAGTTCTGCTACCCATCTATATTCACCATTATTAAATGCCGTTTGTGCCTCGTTTAGCATTGCCTTGCTACCGCCTGCGAGTTTTACGTATCGTTTTGCAGAATCGGCAGGGCTGAGTTTATTAAGTGTGGCAGGGTTCATATCAAAAAAGCCAAGATACTTATTAATAATGCCTCTTACGTTGTGGCTAACAGAGCCATGATAGCCGCGGTTAAACCATTCGTTCGATAAACTTTCCGGTACTGTAAATTGGGTATGGATTTCGTTTATCGTAACCCCTTGATTGGCTAAATTGAGAGCCTGATCATGCATGTATCCGTACATATCACGTTGTTTTTCAAGGTAATGAACAATATTCTTATTACCCCATCGAGGCCAATGGTGTGAAGCAATTAGTATGTCGGCTTGCTGAGCAAACTGTTGTAAAGTTTGGTTTATTTTTTTGCTCCATTGTGATTCATCCCTCGTTTCTGCCCCACGAATTGTATAAATGTTGTGCATACCTGCGACCGTGTTTTCGGCCATCCATAAAGTTTTAAATTGAGGAAACCAAGTATTCATTTCTGAAGGCGATTCGGTGTGCGGTGTGTTTTTCATTACCATTTCAATGCCGTCGACAACAATGGTTTCTTGAGGCTGTTCAATAATACGGGTAGGCGCGATTAAGCTAACATAGCCAAACGCAATCCCTTTACCTAGCGCACTATCAACTGTAGATAGTTCATTTTTACCAATAATACTTCCATATTGATACCCAGCGCGACGCTGCATTGCGTTGCCAGCCAAAACAGACTCTTTTACAACGTGTTCCATAAAGTGCGCGGGGGCAATTACCTGAACGTCGTTATTATCGACTTGTTGTTGACTAATAATGCCTTTTACCCCGCCAAAGTGATCGGCATGTGCATGGCTGTAAACAATGGCTTTAATGGGTCTATCACCTAGGTGCTTTGTTATTAAATCGTGTGCTGCTTTGGCTGTTTCAGGAACGGTAAGGGGATCAAATATAATCTATCCGGTATCGCCTTTGACATAAGTGACATTCGCTAAATCAAAGCCTCTTACCTGATATATATGCTCAGAAACTTTAAAAAGCCCGTAATTTAGATTAAGTAAAGCCTGGCGATGAAGGCTTGGGTTTATGGAGGGGATAAAGTCGTGTTCTTTTAAAAAATCAAATTGATTGAAGTCCCAAATAACTTCACCATTTGCATTTAATATGTGCTTATTTTGGGGTTTAGCAATGAGTCCTTTACTGGCAAGTGCAAAGTCAGTTTTATCATTAAAAGGGAGTGTTTGTAACAACTGTTGGTTTTTTTGAACGGTGAATTTACTTGCAGGTTTACTCGTTAGGTCACTTTCTGCTTGTGTGTAATGAGTACACATTACACACGCTAATAGGCTGAGATTTATTTATTTTGTTATCATTTTTGTGTCCTTGGTGTTGTTCTTTTTATACATTTTTTATTTGTGCCAATAAATCCCCCGAGCCTGTGAGTGATGATGTTTGACCGGCTAAAGGTTCGCTAAACGAAATGGGCTTGATTGTTTTTGCGCGTTGCTCATCAAAAACAGGTATTTGGCTCATCGCAAACTCAGAGAGGGCAGTAATGGTTAAAGAAGGGTTAACGCCTAAGTTACCCGGAATAATTGAACCGTCGATAACGCGTAGGTTTTTGTAACCGAAAACTTCACCAGAGGTGTCGACCACGCCTGTTTGCGCATCGGCACCCATAGCTACGCCGCTCATGATATGTGCCGTCATGGGGGCTCCAAATAACACTTCGGTTAATGCTGAGCCGGGTACGCCGCCCAATTTCTCCGCATAGCGTTTGGTGGCTTCTTCTGCTTTTGGAAATGAGACTGTCAGTGGGGTATCTTCGGCTTTTTGTACTGCGGTGATACCCTTTTTAAATAATCGATACCATTTTCGACGCCACTCAAGGTGGATAAAAGCTTCTGATTTTTGCATCACTAAGAACAAAATAGAGCTGCGAGCTTTTCCCTTCGGTCTGAGTACTTTGGCGGTTTTAATTGGATGGCGTACTGTGTTTAGTAAAAATTTTGCAATACGTTTAACTCCTGTGCCTGTCACCATTGGCACGTAAGGCAAATAGAGCCAGGTACCATCTGAGCCTTCTCGAAAACGACAAATCTCAATATTGGTGTCTTTATCTACAGAAATAAATGAACTGATTGCAACGCCGTCATCCACTTTTTTAGTTGTATTGTTTGCGGTTGTGAGCGTTTCTGAGTTAGTGCGAATTTGTTGCCCAAGCCATCGCGAAATATGGGGAAGTGTTTTATCTTGGTCGCGCATTTTCAATAGCAACGGTACTGTGCCCATTACGCCTGCACTTAGCACTACTCCGCGGGTTTTTAGGGTGTAGATATGGCTGTTTTTATGGCTCGTATCTTTTATTTTAATTTTATAGCCTGCACTGCCATCGTCATTAAGAGGCGTGATTTTAATGACTTCGGAGCTAGGTCTAATTTCAACCCCGTTTCGCTGTGCAAAAAAGAGGTAGTTTTTCATTAGCGTATTTTTGGCATTGTTACGACAGCCAATCATACAACTGCCACAGTAGTTGCAGGTGTGACGACGTGGGCCATCGCCATTAAAGTAAGGATCGGGTACTTCTTTATTGTACGCTTCACCGGGCTTGGCAAATAGCACTCCCGTATTGACGGTTTTAAATGAGCTGCCTTGGCCCATTTCTTCTGCCACATGTTTGAGTGTGTCATCGGCGACATTGGTGTAGGTGTTTTTGGCACTGCCGAGCATACGCTGAGCAAGCCCATAATAGGGCATTAAGCTTTCTTTCCAGTCTGGCTTTATGCGTGTCCATGCGGGAGATTGAAATACTTCGTCATCCGGTATTAAATGCACATTAGCATAAATTTGCGAACCTCCCCCGACACCCACACCGTGTAACACAGTGACTTTATTGGTAAACGAAAATTGAATACAGCCTTTTAAACCAATTTCGGGTTGCCACATGTAGTTTTTAATATCTAAATTGGTTTTTGGGAATGCTTTATCATCTCGGCGTAGGCCTTTTTCGAGTACTAAAACCCGATTGCCTTTTTCACTTAAACGCAAGGCACTCACGGAGCCACCAAAGCCTGAACCAATAACTATTTGGTCAAAATCAAAATTATCTTGCTGCATTGTTGTCACCTGTTGGGGTTTATTGTTATGAGTTTATTCGGGTTAAAAAGGCTAATAGCCGGTCAGCAAATTTACTGTACGGAGGTGCTAAAAACTTAATGCTAGTAAATCTGGCTTGATAAAACACCGGGCGTAATTTTGAGAACGTTAAAAACCCTTCGTAGCCATGATAATGCCCCATACCACTGGCACCGACTCCGCCAAAAGGTAAGTCATGTTGCCCAACATGAAATAACGCGTCGTTGACGCTAACACCACCAGACATAATGCTATCAATATAGTAGTTGATTAATGACTTGTCGTAGCTAAACGGGTAAAAGGCCAACGGTCTATCTCGTTCGCTGACGTAATCAACCACCTGTTGGGGAGAGTGGTAAGTTTTGAGCATTAAAATAGGGCCGAAAGTTTCGCGAGTATCAATGTGCATATTGTCATTACTATGCATAATGATCGTGAGCGGGAACTTTCGTGTTTTTGCATCGGCAGCTTGTTTACCCAGTGTGATTACTTTGGCACCGAGTTGCTGAGCGTCAGCAACGCAATCAACTAAACGCTTAAATGCGCGGTCATCAATAATGGCTGTGTAGTCTTCACTGTGAATATCGGGTAGGTGTTTTTTTGCCCAATGGGTCGCTGTTTCTATAAAGTGCTCACATTGCGATTGGTGCACGAATACATAATCAACATTAGTGCAAATTTGCCCTGCATTAAGCTGTTTAACATACATTATTCGTTCTACAGCCTTTTGCATTGGGTAATCCTTTGCAATGACAGCAGGCGACTTACCACCTAACTCTAAGGTAACTGGGGTCAAGTTCTTTGCCGCCGCTGCCATTACTTTTTTACCCGTTTCGCCGGAACCGGTAAACATTAAGTGATCAAATGGCAACTTTGAAAAGGCAATCCCTACTTCACCTGTTTCACAAAAAAAGGCTAATTTTTCAGGTTTGAAATAATGACCAACAAGCTCAGCGAGTAGGGCACTTAAATGACGGGAATTCTCTGACATTTTAACCATGGCTTTATTACCCGCGGCAAAGGCTGCTGCCAACTGACTAAATGCCAAATTTATTGGGAAGTTCCAGGGAATGATTAACCCAACCACCCCTAGTGGCTGTGGTATCACTCGGTTTTTAGCTCCAAAGTACATGCGATGATCTACATGACGTTTTTGTACTTTCATCCACTTTTTTAGTTGCTTGAGTGTACTGTTAATATCGGCACAGGCATTGATGATCTCTGCAAGCAGCGTTTCGTGGCGTGAACGATTACCATAGTCGAGATTAATAGCCTTAATAATACGTTCTTGGTTATTGGTAATTAAGGCTTTTAAAGCAAGTAAGTGCTCACGACGTTGTTCATAGCTTTCTATCCCTTGGGCTTTTGCAAAAGCGCGTTGCTTTGCAAGTGTGGTGTGCAGAATGTCGTCGATAATGACTGGATGTTTTGCAATGTTCATGTCGGTGCTCTAATAGCAAAGGTAACTGATAGCTTAAATAAAATACTTGCAGTTAATTTGACTTTTTAGGACACTAAAATGACTCTTTGGGACATATGGTATTTTTTGTGGAAAGTTTAATACGCTCATCAAGCTTGGCGGGCTTTGAAGGTTTAGTCAGGCGTTACGGGGTAAACCCGAATACGCTATTGGAACACGCGGGCATTTTACCTGCACAATTACGTGACCCCGACAGCTTTGTTGTTTATAGCCACTATTTACAGCTTTTAGAACTCGCTGCAGCAGCCTGCGACGAACCATGCTTTGGCTTAAAATTAGGGAGTCAACAAAGTATGAGCACCGTGGGCCTTATTGGGGCGTATATGTCGCGCCAGCCAACGATTCTTGATGCGTTAAACGTAGCCCAAAAATATATTTATCTACATGCAGAGGGCATTGTGCTTAACCTTGCTTTATATGGGCAAAATAGCTGCGAAGTACGATTTGTCCGTTTGTCTGATGAAAAGCAGGAATTTGTTCAAAAAGCGCAACTGGCCGTGTGTTTAGTCAACAAAGTAATGAAAGAGCTGGTGGGTCCCAAGTGGCGTGCCGATAAAGTATGCCTTCGGCAGTCGCCAGTGAGTGAACACACGGCCTTGTTTGCCAAGGTGCTTGGCTGTGAGGTTGAATTTAATGCTGATACTGATGCTATTTATTTTTCGAGTGCGTTTTTAACGTATAAACCAAAACTCAATGATGCCATTCTCGATACCCTCATTGCAGATCAGCTTGAGATGCAGCGTATAAATAAGCTCCCAGATGAAATGCTGCATATTGAAAGCGCCATGAAAATGCTATTGGCAACAGGGGACTGTAGTAAAGAAAACACAGCATTAAGTATGGGTGTTCACCCTAAAAAGTTACAGCGTATTTTAACTATGCATGAAACGACTTATCGACAACTGCTTGATGATGTTAGAAAGTCAGAAGCCGTTCGACTACTTCAACACGGTAATGTAAGTATGACCGATTTAGCCTTGCGGTTAGGTTATGCAGAATTGTCTATTTTTAGTCGTCGTTTTAAGGCCTGGTTTGGGGTATCACCAACACAATGGCAAACACAGCACGGGGTGTCATAAAACTTTAATATATGTTTTTTCATATATGAGTTTTTTATATTCGTTTTTCCATATATAGTAGCGTTATCTAACGAAGGTGATGCTATGAATAACTTAGAACCTACGGCTTTTTTTAAATGCTTAGCAGATGAAACACGCTTAAAAACGTTATTGCTGATCATGCATCAGCAAGAATTGTGTGTGTGTGAATTAGTGGCGGCTTTGGCATTGAGCCAACCGAAGATTTCTCGCCATTTGGCACTACTTCGAAAGTCAGGGCTATTATCAGATAGAAAACAGAGCCAGTGGGTTTACTACCAACTAAACTCAGATTTACCTAACTGGACGCAGCAAATTCTAAAAGCGACGTTAGACTCAAATTTTCAGCTAATCGACACTGACTTAACCCGACTTGAAACGATGGGGAATCGCCCCGAACGTCAAGCGCACTGTTGTTAAAGAGGACAGCACAATGACAATTAAAATAGGTATTAATGGTTTTGGCCGCATGGGACGCTTAACACTTAGAGCAGCACTGAATTGGCCTGAACTTGAATGCGTTCAAATTAACGACCCTGCCGGTGATGCAATTACCCATGCTCATTTATTTGAGTTTGATTCGGTGCACGGCCGATTACAGACGCCTGTCACGGTGGAGCACGATACCATTCGTGTTGCTCATCATACAATTGCTGTGTCTAACAACAAAACCATCGCAGAAACTGACTGGTCAAACTGCGATATCGTGATTGAAGCCAGCGGTAAAATGAAAACCAAAGCCTTACTCGATGAATACTTAGCGCAAGGTGTAAAGCGGGTTGTTGTCACTGCGCCAGTTAAAGAAGACGGCGTGTTAAATATTGTGATGGGGGTGAACGATCATCTTTATAATCCACAACAGCATCAACTTGTTACAGCGGCGTCGTGTACTACTAACTGTTTAGCGCCTGTTGTAAAAGTACTACAGGAAAAGGTTGGTATTAAGCACGGCTCAATGACCACCATTCATGACATAACCAACACGCAAACCATTATTGATGCGCCTCATAAGGACTTGCGTCGTGCGCGTTCTTGCGGCACAAGTTTGATCCCCACCACAACAGGCAGCGCTACTGCAATCACCCATATTTTCCCTGAATTAAAAGGA
This sequence comes from Pseudoalteromonas lipolytica, assembly GCF_900116435.1. GTDB lineage: Bacteria > Pseudomonadota > Gammaproteobacteria > Enterobacterales > Alteromonadaceae > Pseudoalteromonas > Pseudoalteromonas lipolytica. The sequence goes on from NZ_FPAZ01000004.1 coordinate 13,759, forward strand.
AAATTAAATGGTCATGCAGTGCGAGTGCCACTGACCAATGCATCAATCACCGACTGTGTGTTTGAATTAAAAGAAAGCGTGACTGAAAAACAAGTCAATGCGTGGTTTAAAGAAGCCGCCGATGGTGAGTTAAAAGGCATTTTAGGTTACGAAGAAAAGCCATTAGTGTCTATTGATTATAAAACCGATCCTCGCAGTGGCATTATCGATGCGCTCTCAACAATGGTTGTTAACGATACCCAATTAAAGCTTTACGTTTGGTACGACAACGAGTGGGGTTATGCAAATCGCACTGCTGAGCTGGTTCGTAAAGTGGCATTGTCTTAAGGTATTTTGATGCGTGAACAATTGGCAGCTTTGCCAAACGAATTAAAACAATACCTAATAATAACCGGTAACTACTGGGCGTTTACCCTCACCGATGGGGCGCTCAGAATGCTGGTGGTGCTGTATTTTCATCAGCTAGGGTATGAAGCATTAGCAATTGCCATGCTGTTTTTGTTTTATGAAGTATTTGGTGTAATTACCAACTTAGTCGGTGGCTGGCTCGGGGCACGTTTGGGGCTCAATAAAACCATGAATTTGGGATTATTGTTGCAACTTGTTGCGCTCGCCATGTTGTGTGCGCCCAGTCACTGGTTAACGGTCGGGTTTGTCATGACTGCACAAGCGCTGAGTGGTATTGCTAAAGACTTGAATAAAATGAGTGCTAAAAGTGCGATTAAGTATTTGGTACCTAAAGGCCATGAGGGAGAGTCAACCCTGTATAAATGGGTTGCTATTCTAACTGGCTCTAAAAATGCGTTGAAAGGACTCGGCTTCTTTTTAGGCGGCGTGTTACTCACATTATTTGGTTTCACAGGCGCTATTTTTGCCATGTTAGTGATGCTAGGAGTGGTTTGGATTTTAAGCCTGCTTACGCTTAATGCTGATATCGGAAAAGCTAAGAATAAGCCAAAATTCAAAACATTATTCTCAAAATCGCGGGCAATTAATTTACTTAGCTTTGCCCGAATGTGCTTATTTGCTTCGCGAGATGTGTGGTTTGTAGTGGCACTGCCTGTGTATTTGGCAACGCAGTTTGGTTGGCAACACTGGTGGGTGAGTGGCTTTTTAGCGTGCTGGGTAATTGGCTACGGTTTAGTGCAAACTCAGGCACCGCGTATCACAGGCCATAAAAAAGTAGGTTTTTTGCCAACACGCCAAGCTGCAATGTGGGTAACGGCATTAACACTATTCACCTGTTTGTTGGCTAAGGCACTGACATTAAACGTGTTTATGCAACTAAGCTTATTGATTGGTTTATTGATTTTTGGCTTCATTTTTGCGGTCAATTCATCGTTGCACAGCTACTTAATTGTTAGTTTCGCTGACAACGATGGCGTGTCGCTCGACGTGGGCTTTTATTACATGGCAAATGCGTTAGGACGACTAGTGGGAACGGTGCTCTCTGGCTGGGTGTTTCAGGTGTTCGGGCTGGTTGCGTGTTTATGGGTGAGTGTGGTTTTATTAGCAATGGCATCTGTTACGACCTGGTCGTTGAATAAAAAGTAAAAACTCATACTTTTTTTTATGTTTGTTGCTGTTAGTTTAGCAAGATAGTCTAAACTATTATCAAATAAACAATAAAAACGGGAATATTCAATGCGGCAGTTAGCATTAGCAAAAAAGCTTTTATGGCTTACCGTAGGAAGCATTTTTATTACAGTGTTTGTACTTTCTAGTGTGCTCTGGTGGCAGCTTTCACAAAGTAATGAGCAACTTGCTGGGCAGTCTGAAAAATTAATTGTTGCCGAGGTTGAAGATAAACTTTCTTCCAATGCGGCAGCATATGGCGAACAAGTCGCTGGCTTTATAAATGAAGCTTACCGTGTGCCTTATTCATTTGCAGCTATCCTCGGTGATGAACAAGCTGCAAATGCCATTACGCGTGATGCTGTGGTTGAATTAAACCGCGCATTATTAGAAAAAAATACACTTCTTTCATCTATCTATACCCAATTCGAACGCAATGGTTTTGATGGCCGTGATGCGAATTTTATAAGTGGTTATGATCATTCAGTTGCAGGGGCAGGTACCCTAGAAATTTATTTTACGCGTAATCGTGATGGTGCTATTGAGCAGCAAGTGGTTGAAGACGCAGAAGAAAAATATGTAGATAAACTGAGTGAATTCGGTCAACGAGAAGCCGAATGGTACCTTTGTGCAAAAGACACGAAAGTCCCGTGCATTATGGAGCCGTACCTATACGAAATTTCGCCAGGTTATTCAGAAATGATGACCTCACTTACGGTGCCTATTATTAGAAACAGTGAGTTCATTGGTGTTGCAGGGGTTGATTTAACGTTACCTGTGTTCCAAACAATGACAGAAAAACTGTCAAAAGAGCTGTATAACGGAAAAGCGCGCGTAACCTTATTAAGCTCGCTTGATTTGGTTGTAGGGAGCAGTCATCACAAAGATAAATTAGGCCGACCACTTAAAGAAGTCGTGCCTAAAAATATGCTTGATAACTACAACAGATTAAAAAAACAAAACGGAATTTTTAAGGTCGAGGACGAGTATTTAGTTAACTACCCCATCACTATTAAGCTTGCTAAAAAGCAGTGGAATTTATTAATCGAAGTGCCGACTGAACTTGCTCTTGAAGGGCCGCAAGCATTAGCTGACAGCATGAGCGAAAATGCTAATACGCTTGGAGGATTGATTTTAGTCACCGGAATTATTATCGCAGGCGCTGCTTTTGTGATCATGTTGCTGGTGATCCGTACGATCGTTGCTCCTCTTCAGCAAATACAGCAACGGGTTGATAATTTGGCAAGTTCAGAGGGCGATTTAACACAAACATTGCATGTTGATACCCATGAAGAGTTGATTGCGTTGGCAACAGGGTTTAATGCTTTCTTAGCTAAGTTAAGAGATCTTATCTGTGAACTGAAAAATGTTTCTGCGCAGACAAAACAACAAGCTGAATTAGCGACGCATGTGTCGGTAGATACAAAACACAATGTTCAATCACAGTTCCAAGAGATTGAAAGCGTGGTTACAGCCATGAACGAAATGAGTGCGACTGCCCTTGAAGTGGCACGAGCTTCTGAGCAATCGGCACTGCAAGCAGACGAAATTAATAGCCTTGTTGTAAACAGTGAGTCGAGCTTATCGTCGGCGGTAACTCAAGTTAAAACGATGTCGAGTGAGATTAAACAAGCGAACCAAGCCGTTGAAAAAGTGGCTGCGCGAAGTAATGACATTACACAAATACTCGATGTGATCAGAACCATTGCAGAGCAAACCAACTTATTAGCGCTCAATGCCGCAATTGAGGCTGCGAGAGCGGGTGAGCAAGGTCGAGGCTTTGCTGTTGTTGCGGATGAAGTGCGTGCACTTGCATCAAAAACACGCGCGTCAACTGACGATATTAGTGGTTTAATCGACAGCTTACAGCTAGAGGTCGGCAATGCGTCAAAAGTCATTGAGCAAGGGGTTGTGCGTGCTCAAACTGCGGTAGACGAAACGTCTGTTGCATTTGATGCGCTGCATGAAGTAGTTGTTAAAGTAGATGAAATTACGCAACAGATCACCCACATTGCGACAGCAGCTGAAGAGCAAAGCTCAGTAACCGAGGAGATTAACCGTAATCTAACCCTAATCTCAGATGCTGCATCGCAACTAGCCGAGCTCTCGACTCAAGCCGGCGACGGTAGTCAAACGCTCAATGCGCTCGTGGCACAGCAGGATGATGAGCTTAATAAACTTAAAACCAAATAGCGGTTGAGTCGCACACTTCAAGCCGTCAGATTACTGAGTAACTGACGGCTTTTGTTTTTATACCGTACTTTAGCGTTTACTATTTAGGCAATTTATTAGACTAATAGTTAATGTGTTCAATTCTGACTTTTTACTGGGTATTAAAATTTAAAAACACTGTCTCATATTAATTTAATCCATTTAAAATCAATTGCTTAAGTTTACTTTTTCTGTTGTGCTTTTTGCTTGAAAGGTGTTTTTCAAAATTCATACCCTACCTTTTGCCTAATCGTGTTTTGTGTCTTGCTGCTTTACCCTAAGTACAAAATAAATACTCACACAATTTTTCAAGATAAGTAGTAGGAGAAGTCATGAATATGAGGCAGCATGAAGCGTCAAAAACGCCTGCTGATCAGGAATCAGAGACGCTTAGTGGACAAAAAAGCTATCAAGCACTTCATAAACCCAGCAGTGAATTTTCAAGTCGCGATGAATACCTAGAACACGAACTACAAATTATGCAGCCAAAGCGTTGGCGTCCAAACTTACCCTTTAGGGATTATCGCTTTGAGCTCGAAGATTCAATTCCAGCAATGGCCGGTACAATCGGTAAAGTAGTGATGGTGGGAGCCATTGCAGCTACGTTTGCAGCACCACTTGGTCTTGGCGAAGGTTTTATATTAGAAAATGTGCGCTACGAGCTATTAATTGTATCCATCTTTATTTTATTGTTTTCAGGATTCTTTTTACCAACGGCAAACTTAGCTGGAACGCATGGACCACTTATTCCTTTAATTCCAATTGTTGTTGCTGCGGGAGGTCATCCCATGGCATTTGGTTTACTAATTGGGGCGTTTGGCTTGCTATTAGCGCTCAGTAAAGGGGGGAGTTTACTCGCTGGGTTAACCAGTCGCGGTGTGTGCGGTGGTTTGCTTCTTTACCTTGGTTTTATTGGCACTATTTCACAGGTTAAAAAGCTGTTTGCGTGGGCCGAAGGCATTGATATGACTCATATCGCATTTATCGTGATCTTATCAACCATTGTGCTTTATGCATTACTTGAGCATTATAAAAAGCGTTGGCTTGCTGTGCCATTAAGCTGTTTATTAGGGGGGTTACTTGCCTTTTCACTTGGCGCACCTTTTGAATTTAAAACAGCGCCGGGCTTGCCGAATATGAACCCAATGTATTGGTGGGGTGAAAATACAGGCTGGATGTTAGGCCTACCCACACTCGAAAGTTTTGTGGTGGTATTGCCATTTGCTGTACTGGCTGTGGCGATGTGGTCTCCCGACTTTTTAGGCCATCAAGTGTTCCAAAAAATTAGTTACCCAGAACGTACTGAAAAAGTACAAATGAATATTGACGACACAATGTTCAGTGCGTCAATTCGTCAAACGTTTGGCTCGCTTCTCGGTGGTTCGAACTTTACCTCTTCATGGGGCACCTATATTGTGCCAGCAGCCATTGCGAAACGCCCAATCCCAGCGGGTGCAGTTTTAACTGCATTATTTTGTATTATTGCCAGTATTTGGGGTTACCCAATGGATTTAGCTATTTGGCAACCCGTATTGTGTGTAGCCTTGATTGTTGGGGTATTTATTCCCTTACTTGAAGCAGGCATGGAAATGACCCGAGAAGGTAAAACCACGCAATCAGCAGCCATAGTGGTGTTTTCATCAACCTTGGTTAATCCAGCATTTGGCTGGTCATTAACGATGTTGCTCGATAATTTAGGTTTAATTGGGTGTAAAGAGCGAAGCGCTGAATTAAGCCAAATGAGTCGTTGGATTATTCCATTAGTGATGTTTATTATTTTAACGGGGGTTATGGCTCTTGTAGGAATGTTGCCTGGGATCCCTGCATTAATGGCTGATTTTAGACACTAACTGATTTACGGGGTAAGGCTAAGTCGCCTTACCCTAGTTTCTTTTAAATACTTAAATACGCGTTACTTAAATACCACCTGTTTATTACTACGGGTATAAGTGCGTGTTTCAGGTTTAGTCCATTGCCCTTTCTTAAGATACGATGTCGACACCACAAACTGGTTATCTTTAAATTCGCTGGTTGATTTAACTTTTGTAATTCCCTCTTTATTGCCAGTCACATTCTCGTAGGCAACAAACTGTGTCGGGCTCAAAACATTCATCGTACCTTGCGTGTAAAAACCTGCGGTGGTGAAGTAATAAAAAACCAGCGATTGTTTCTTGCTGTCCCAGAAAATCATCGATTCGCCACCGTATTCACCCTCGTTAATTGAGTGAAGTGTTTTAATGGCGGTGCCGTTTAGTGCTCGTTGCCACGTACTTACATCTTGTACTGCTGGTTTGCCAGCTGTTACGTTGAAGTCTGATTGCCAAGTGCCTAAGTAAGGCTCAAACACTTTTAGTTTTTCATCGAGAGGTTGCTCTGTTGCAAGTGCTGTTAAAGAGCAAAAGCACAGTGATAGTAAAAATGATTTTATATATGCCATAATACAGCCTAATAAATTTCGTTCGTTTAGCTGAGTATAGGCGATAGTTCATTGATTAAGAAAACATTAATTACATTTTCATTGTTGTTTTTAGCCTTGTTATGGCTCGCCTGTTGGCTGTTAAATATGCCATACCTTATCGCTGGGATTTACAGCGGTATAAGCTTAATTAGCTTTTTAGTGTATGGCTGGGATAAACGATTAGCAGTGCAACATGGTGAAGATGTGATCCGTGTGCCTGAACGCACATTACACCTCTTAGGTGTGTTTGGTGGCTGGCCTGGATCATTAATTGCGCAACAATGGTTCAGGCATAAATCAAAAAAGCGCAGCTTTATCGCCGTACTGTGGTTAACTATCATCGTTAACTGTAGTGCGCTGTTTTCACTGTATTATTTACAGTTAATTTAAATAGTCAGCGTAGAGAAAGACCATTGGCGTTAAAAACTTTAATCTCTTTCTAACAGCACAGCGCCGCTGTGCTCTTCGCCTAAATAATCGTCTTTATTGTAGATAGGGCATTTGGCCATTGATAAGCAGCCACAGCCGATGCAGCCATTAACGCGTTCGCGTAATCGCTGCATGTATTGAATTTTTTCATCTAATTGAGTTTGCCAGACTTTAGAAAGTGCTGCCCAATCTTGCTTTGTTGGCGTGCGTTGTTCAGGTAGAGTGCTTAATGTTTGCTTGATGTCTTCAAGAGTAATCCCCATGGTTTGCGCTGCTTTAATAACCGCAATTCGGCGCAGTACATCGGGCTTATAGCGGCGTTGATTTCCATTATTTCGCCAGCTGCGAATAAGTCCTTTTGATTCATAAAAATGCAAAGTCGATACTTTTACACCGCTGCGTTTTGCTACAAAGCCAACGGATAGGTTCGCTTCAACAAGTTTTTTCTCACACCCTGACATATTTTACTCCTAAGTATTGACCTAAAGTTAGCTTGAGGTTTTACGCTGCACCCATCATAAAAAAAGGAGTGACAGTAATGCAACAAAAACCGACTACAAACACGGTAATTATCTATTCAAGTGCCCGAAAACAAGGTAATACAAGTTTGCAAGTAAATGATTATAAAACACAATATGGTGGCGATGTGGTTTGCCTTGATGATTATAGTATCTCGCCATATTGCTATGACAAGCAGTACAAAAATGATGATTTTTATGCGGTGTTCGAGGCGTTATTAGGGTACGAGCATTGGGTACTTGCATCGCCTGTTTACTGGTATAACACGACACCCCAGTTCAAAGCATTTTTAGACCGCATAACCGATTATATGGATGACGAAACACTCAGACCAAAACTGAGAACACTGCGTGAAAAACAGTTTTCACTGTTATCAAATGCAGGCTCTGCTAAAGCGCCGAATGCGTTTATTGACATGTTTAAAAACACCTTTAATTATTTAGGTATGAGCTTTAAAGCACATCAACATATTGAGGCTAGTTAAACGCAGATAAACAGGGTAGGCTAGAGTAAAAAAGTAACAGGATTCTTTATGAAATCAACGCTATTAGGCTTATCGCTTACCTTGTTAACCACGTTTAGCCATGCCGAGCAAACTAAGCCTGCAATTGAAGGTTTTGGTTTTTATTATGATGTACCAAATCATGCGCCTATCGCAGAGCAAGCGACCTTCAAAGTCGTGTTTGATGTGGCCGATGCTGCACAAAAGGGTAAGCAAAATAATAGTATTAACTCGTTAGCACGCTTTATTAATATGCATATTGCCCATGGTGTAAAACCTGAAAATATTCAACTGGCTTTAGTTGTACATGGCGGGGCAAGTGTCGATCTACTCGAGAACAGTTTTTACAAGCAGCGTTTTAATAGCGACAATAAAAACCAGCAATTGATTTCACAATTATTAGCGCATAATACGGTTGTCTATGTATGCGGCCAGTCGGCAACCCATATGAAAGTTAAACAAGAGCAGCTGATCCCCGGTGTACAAATGGCACTATCAGCCATGACAGCGCATGCACTCTTACAGCAACAGGGTTATACCCTGAATCCATTCTAATGAATATTCTCTGTTTTGGTGACTCAAATACGTATGGGATCTCGCCTGTAGATGGCAAGCGTTTCAACGATAATGAGCGCTGGCCAAGTTTGCTGGGCATTAAATTAGGGGCGGGGTATCAGGTTATCGAAGCCGGACAACCTAACCGTACACTGACCAATGAGCCCCCGTTTAGTGGTGATAAATTAGGTGTGAAATATTTAGAACCTTACCTACGAGCCTATCATGTTGATACGCTTATTATTCAACTAGGTACGAACGATTTAAAGCGCCGATTTGCATTGTCGGTTGCTGATATTGCAAACGCACTCGACACGCTAATTATCGAAATAAAAAACCACTATCTGCACCGTGAATTGCCAAAAATTGTGGTGTTGAGTCCGCCAAAGATTTACGAGGTAGGGGCTTATCAGTCTATTTATGCAGGGGCTGCTAATAAAGTTAGACAATTGACTGCTGAGTATAAATTGATTTCTGAACGTCATAACTGTCATTTTATAAATGGCTATGAACTTATTTCCCCTTGCCCCACTGAGGGCATTCATTGGCCACAAAAAGAACATAAGTTACTTGCAGAACATTTATTTCAACATCTTTAAAGTAATGTTTGAGCAATTTCTTTAAAGGACTTACCAATTTTTAGAGTAGTGCCTGTGTTTAGCTCAACATGATCATGACTTATACTAATCACATTTTGATTGTTGACTAGTAATGATTTATGAATCTGGGTAAATGAATGAGATAGCTGTTCACTAAGCTGCTTAAGAGTGGCTGTCGCAAGTGTGACTTGCTGTGCTTGATGCAGCTTTACATAATTACCGTATGCTTCAATGTATTCAACAGAATTTAAATCAAACTTGCGCTTTTCTCGATCTACTTTAAGAGTAATATAGTTTGCGTTTGTAGCGCTGTATTTAGGCAAGCGATCACGCACTTTATTAAGCGCTTGATCAAGCCTTGGCGCCGACACTGGTTTCAATAGATAATCTGTTACATTCAATTCAAAGCCAGTTATAGCATACTCATGATAAGCACTCACTATGACGATTTGAGGTGGTTTAGCAAGTGCTTTTATCAACTCAAGCCCAGTAACTTCTGGCATATTAATGTCTAGAAAAACCATATCAACAGATGATTTAGCGAGTGCACATAAGGCATCTTTAGCACTATAAAATTGAGCAACTAACTTAATATCGGGGTGTTCTTGTAAGTGATGCTCAATAACTTGGTGGGCGAGAGGTTCATCGTCAATGATGATAGCTCTTATCATTTGATAACTCCAATATCAGTGTCGTTTGCCATAAATTTGATTGCTTTATAGTCGTGAGAGAATGTTTATTTGGGTAGAGTAGTTGAAGCCTTTTTTTTAAGTTGTTTAGCCCCAAACCCTGTTGATTTATTTTTTCTTTAACATTTATAGCGTTCTCACAGAAAAGTGTCAGCACATTGTCATCTACTGTGATTGAGAGTGTTATTTTTGTTTTATCTAATGCTGGTTCTACGCCATGTTTTATCGCGTTTTCTACGATTATAATTAGTAATAGAGGGGCAATATGCAGTGTTTCTAGTTTATTTGGCCATGTTAGGTTAAATGAGCATTTGTTTGAACTTCTAATTTTTTGTAGCTCAATAAAGTTCCTAATGTAGTTTAGCTCTTTCTCTAACAGAACATATGGTTTTTGGCCTTCGTATACTGTGTATCTTAATAAATCAGCCAAGTGCATCACCAACTGTGGGGCTTGCTCTGATTTTGTGAGTGTTAGCGCATATAAATTATTCAAAGTATTAAACAAAAAATGTGGATTCACTTGCTGTTGAAGAAGTTTTAATTCCATTGTGGTTTGTTGTTTTGCTATTTCATTAAACTTACTCTGCTGTTGTTGTCTTTCAAAAGCTAGGATTACTGGTGTGCTAATAAGTAAAAAGAAAAACATGAATTGATAATTATACTTAGAAAAAATGTTTTGGTTGCCACTCGGGGTCAAGTTTGCAATGTTATTTGGTAAATCATTAATGGGTAATGCTAATAAAATTGCAATAAGTAATGGGGTGAGAGTTACCATAAAAATAACGGATGCAACCACAAAAGTGAAAACGCCATAGTTTGCAAGTAAGTGGCGAATAAGTACGTAACGGTTGATTAAGTAGAGGCTATAAATAATGACTACATAAACGATAAGCTGAAGAAAATAAAATAAAAACTGATCAAATTCAGACAATAACTTACTGAAATCAAAAATTAATTCAAAAGGTTGATTTAATAATGGTTCTTCGTGACTATTTAGTATACCAGCTAGCAGGAAAGCCCAACATATGAGAATCGTTAAGGTTACGTTATCTAATGAAATGAAAGAGTTAAACCATTTTGTAAGGAAATCATTGTTCTTTACCATACCCTGTTGAGAAATAAGCCAAATCAGACTGGCTAATGTGCATAATAGCCAACATTCTACTCCGAGGTAATGCCACTGTGCATAGAGCGAAGAAATCATGCTAAGTGCATATACACTTAACGGATATAAAATGAATCCAGTAAGCCACACTAAAGTAGAGTTTTTAAATGTCTGCTTAAAAGTTAAAAAGTGAGCAGCTAAAAAGGGGGTGCATTCCAATAGTAACTGCATATTTATTTGCAAGTATAGAACTGGTGAGTCGAGTCTTAATGACAAGTAACGAGTATGACCTTCGAACAATATAGCTGCGAATAATGGCAGTAAGGCAATGAAGTACTTGCTATTAGTGCTATTCGACAGAAATGATAAAATAGCCCGCAAATGTCACCTCATTATCTTGTTTTAGCTTTTTAGTAATTACAATCTAGTAAACCTGCTTAGTACATCACGCCATACTAATATAGTCAAAACCATATTCATTTCAAGGCTTTATAGACTTTAAATCGAGTTTACTATTTTTGACCTTTATTGCACTAGTGTAATGATGAAAGTGTTATTTTTACTGATGAACGTCAAATATTGACTTTTATCCTGTGTTTTCTTGGGTTGATCATTACTTCCTCGCTAGTTTAGTAGCTGTTACTTAAGGTAACAGTCCGTTAATTAAGGAACGTAACTATGCTAGCACTAAAAAATATTAATAAGCGATATGCTGATGGTACACACGCATTAAATGACGTGACGATTCGTATCCCTAAAGGAATGGTAGGTTTACTTGGGCCTAATGGAGCTGGTAAATCGAGTTTGATGCGAACATTAGCGTGTTTACAAAACGTTGATAAAGGCCAAATAAACTTTGATGGTTTAGATGTTCTGAAGTATCCAAATGATATGCGTAAGCAGTTAGGTTATTTGCCGCAGCAATTTGGTGTGTACCCAACGATGAGTTGTCGAGCTCTGCTGGAACATATCGCTATTTTAAAAGGCCTTAATGCAAAGCAACGAAAGCAACAAATAAACGATTTACTGTCACTTTTAAACTTATCAACATTTGCAAATAAAAACGTAAGCCACTTTTCGGGTGGGATGAAACAGCGCTTTGGAATTGCGCAAGCCTTACTCGGTAACCCCAAGCTTATTATTTTAGATGAACCCACTGCGGGGCTCGATCCTGCTGAACGCGAAAGTCTTAATAATTTGTTAGTGGCTATTAGCAAGGAGCGTTTAGTCTTACTCTCTACTCATATTGTCGAAGATATAGAAAATCAGTGCCGATTTGTAGCAATGATCAATCAAGGTCATCTCATTCAACATGGAAATGTGGATGATTTAATAAATCAACTGGCTGGTAATGTCTGGTTATTGAAAAGTCTCCCATCAAATTTAGCTAAAGGTTCATTCGTATTAAGTCAAAGCTATCGATATGGTGAGCCTATTTTTCGTGTTTTTGCCTTGGAATGCCCCTCAGCCGAAGCAATAGCAGCAAAAGTGACGCTTCAAGATAAGTATTTTTATGAATTAAAATCACAAGAGGTAAAAAATGCTACTTCGTAATGACTTAAAGTATCTTTTTAGTCAGCCTATTATTTGGTTATGTAGTGTTTTTTCTCCATTATTTGCATTTACACTGTCTTCTGGTTTGGCTATTGAAGAGGGAAATACGCTTAAGCAGTTTTCTTTACACTTATTATCAATACAAATGATACAGCTCACTGTGCTGGTTGGAGTAATAGCCCCAGTTACTTTTTTGCGTGATCAAATACATAATATGGATGAGATTATCAGTACTACGCCTATCACATCTAAATATAGATCACTGCTTCGTGTAGGTAGCTTACTTATATGTCTTTTGATTATTTCAATGATGAGTTCGTTGGTAATTTGGCTCTATCAATGTCAAGTGCATGGCTTTGATTGGCAGGCAGTTAATCATCTATTTTTTAATAGCTTTTTTTTACTAATTCCAAATTGCTACCTTCTTATTGTGATTGCTTTTTGGATCTGTGACAGGTTTCAAAGTGCCTTGGTTAGCTATACTACTTTTGGCATTATATGGGTTGGTTACTTGTTTTTCGCTAGCATTACTGGCAATCCCATTTTGGCGGGTAGTGGGATCGTTAGCGAGTCTTTGTATCAGATGTCTTTATGGTTTGATCCCTTTGCATACACCGCTTTTATTGCTGGCTTTGCTGAGCCCCACCATTGGGAGCTTATAATTAACCGTTTGGTAATAATTGTACTTACAACGGTTATATATATCTGGGCAATACGCACCACTAAAAAAAATATAAATAAACCCGTACAGATCCGTGAGCCAGTATTGAATTCGGTTATGCATTACAGGTCCGTAGTGCCCAGAGGGAACGATTGGTTTATGCTGGGAACACTCTATCAGCTATCACTTGCATATATACTAAAACAACCAATAACGTCACTCATTTTATTTCTCTGGTCTGTCGTGGTATTTAACAGTGTCGCCTCATCATTTGAATATGCTGAAGCGATGAGTATTGTTAGCCCGACGAGTATAGATGCAATCAATCACTACGCATTTGATATGCATATACTTTTTGGTTGTTTACTGCTTGCTCTTTGGAGTTGGCAGGTAAGTTGTTATGCAAAACGATTTAATATGGCGGAGCTTATTGCCGCATTGCCTGTAAAAACAGTGACACTTTTATATAGTCAATTATTAGTGGTAGCTACTTTAGCGATAATATTTTCCGTGATGAGCTTTATCGGCACCTCCTTGGCAGAGTGGTTCAGTGGCAGTGAATATCAGCCTAGTCAGCATATTTATATATTAGCTTTAATGTTATTACCGCTTATTTTAGTTGCTTGGGTGACAGTATGTATTTTCAACATATGCTCTTCTTTAGTTGCTGGCTTATTTGTCATTGTTATCTTGTTGCTTAAATTTACGCCAGTAATGACTTTCTTTGGTTTCACTCATACTTTTTGGAGTTTAGCTTGGACACCTTTACAAGCGCCCAATGAATTTTGGGGATATCGTGCTAGTTTAAATAATTACTGGCCGTACATGAGAGTTTGGCTTATTGCAGTGTTTAGCTTTGTTGCTGTTAGTCAAATTTTTAACCACCGTGGTGTAGGGGTTGGTCGGCGACAGATAAAAGTAAAAGATACTTGGGTATTGGTTCCCATTTTTCTATCACTTAGTTTATTTGTGCAATTACACATAAATTTAGTTTCTGAAAAGCCGCTAACTAATTCTCATAAGCGAGAGTCATTTAAGGCAAACTACGAAAAAACTTTTGTTGATTGGAAGCATAAAAAGCAACCAGTTATTAGTCATATTGATGCTAATGTTGATTTTTACCCCTACAAGCAGTTTGCGCATTTTGAACTCACATATACACTTACTAATCCTCATTCAGTTGATATAAAACACGTTTTAGTTGGTAGATCTGGCTTTTATAAATGGGCAAACATAAAAATTGCAGGTGCAAGGCAAGTTCGCTTTTATCCAACATTGAATCAAGCAGTGTATGAGTTTGAGCGTGCTATTAAACCAAATGAAATACGGCAACTTTCGTCTCGATTTGAGGTTCGGCAAGCAAAGCTGTGGCCAGCAGTAGGACATCATATGTTAACTCCTGAGTTTAATTATATTCGCTCTGTGCCTATGCTGCCAACGGTTGGCTACCAAGCTAATTATGAGCTAATAGATATTAATCTTCGAAAACAATATGGCTTACTTGATAGGAACGTATCCCTCCCTTCTAAGCAGTTTGCTTCTGAGAAAAATAGACCAGATAGATATGATCACATAACAATGTCGAGCACAGTTTCAACTGCGGTTGGTTACCACGTTGTTACACAGGGCAAACAAATCGCTCATCAGCGTGAAAATGCTCGGGAAATTTTTAAGTTTGAAGCGGCATCAGCATTCAATAATTTACCAGCCTGGCTGTCTATTCCTTACTCACCAGTAATAGAGCAGTTTGGGGATGTTAAATTGCAGGTATTTGCAAAGCAAAAAACGTTACAACAGTCGCCAAATTCAATAGTCATTCATTTACAGGCAATGAAAGATACACTGACTTGGTTCAAAGACAATGTCGTTGCTTATAAAGCAAAACAATTGAGTTTGGTTGCAGCCCCTAAGTTTGGAGGAACTGGTTTTGCCTTACCGCAAATTATACTCATTGAGAATAAAGTAGGCTTTAGGGCAAGCCCAAGTATTGATGCAGGTTTTGATCAGCGATATCGACGTGCAGTGCATGAAACGGCCCATCAGTGGTTTGGTCACGATATAGGCAATAGCGTAAATGAAGATAGTGCCTTTTTAGTCGAATCAATGGCTAAATATATTGAATTAGTGATGATAGAAAAACGCTTTGGGAAAGCCGCTATGAATTCTCTTATTGAGTATGAAACTAGGCGATATGAGCAAGCTTTACGTGTGGACATTTCAGCTAAACAGTCGCTTGTAGACTCAACTAAAAGTTATGATCAATACTCTAAAGCAACGATAATCTTTGCAAAACTAAGAGATAGGGTGGGTGATGAAATCATTATTAAAGCACTCAAGTCAGTCTGGGAAAACTATGCATTTCCAAACCGACCTGCGACTTCTATGGATTTAATACGGGCTTTACAGTTACAAGTCAATACTCAGGATAAGGCACTGATTAATCAATTTTTCTTAGAGCCTTAAACACAAGATTTTATGGTCTTAAAATAACCCATTTAATTATGAAAATTTAAATAAATTGAGCAAAAAAGCCACAGGTAATGAAACACGGTGGCTTGGGCTTTAACCTTTAAATTGAAAGGGGAATAAACCATAAACCCAGATAACACTTTTTCTTCTGTGATATGTAATTACGATAGCTTATTGTTGGATAACAGTTAGAAAAATGACTTATTTTAGCTATCAATCTTTTATCCATAACTTTCTACTCAGTCGTTATATTTAGTTTTTTACACTGCTTATTTGTAATACAAAATGAAATTCACCTAAAAGCCATGTATAATTTGCGCCCTTTAAATAACCTCTGTGGCTTGTGTAACGTCATAGTGGGTTTTTCATTATATGGGGTCTTTTCGTGAAAACGTTGCTCAAGCAGCATGGTGTTATTTTTATTCTTCTCAGTATGTTAACAGGCTTAATGGGCGCGTTTGTAAACCCATTAATGAGTTTATTTATTGTTGAAGGCCTTAATTCGCCCCCTATATATTTAGGTGTTTACATGGTTGCGGTTACCTTAACGGGTATAGTGATTAGCCAATGGCTGGGCGGTTTGGCTGATAAAGGCACAAGCGCACGTTCACTGTTTATGGTGGCTGTTTCAGGAATGGTGTGTGCGCTCATTACATTTGCCAATGCAACCGCATTTTGGCAAGTAATGCTTGCTGGAGTGCTGTTTTTATCGATGGGTAATGCTGCAATACCGCAAATGATGACCGTCGCTAGGCAATGGGCAGCTCGACAAGATAACATTGATATAACAAGCTTTAATTCGCGTCTGCGTGCTGCCATTTCATTTGCTTGGGTCGGTGGGCCGCCCCTAGGTTATTTGTTAGCATCGGGTGGGCAATTTAGTTTGTCTTTTTATTTTGCTGCTGGGTGTGCATTACTCGCACTCATTTTTGCTTTTCTATTTATTCCAGACTACAACAACAAAAAGCGCACCGGCCTTGGTGAGCAAGCACCAGTGACCCCCAGTTCGTTTTGGTGTTTAGGTTTAGCCATTATGTTGGGTTCTACAGGCAACATAATGTATTCCTCAGCGCTGCCTCTTTACAGTATTAATGAACTGGGTTTTGCACAGCACACACCAGGCATATTTATGGGGGTGGTGGCTTTTTTAGAAATTCCAATTATGTTGTATAGCGCTAAACTTGCTAGAACACACAATAAAATAACATTGCTTGCAGGGGCTTTTTGCTGTGCGATCGTGTTTTATGTCGGTGTATTTTTTGCCTTTGAAGTATGGCACTTAATCGCTTTGCAACTGTTAAATGGTGTGTTTTACGGTATTTTTGCGGGGATTGGTTTAACGGTTTTACAAGACCAATTACCAGATCGTATTGGCTTTACATCTGCATTTTATACCAATGCAATTAAGCTCGGGGTAATGTGCGGGGCGGGTGCTACAGGTATTATTGCACAGTTTTATAGCTTCCGGTTTGCAACACTTGGCTCCATTACAACCGCATTGTTTGCTATGTTATGCCTAGCGCTTTTTAGGTTGCTGAAACAAAAAGAAGCGCAGACCGAAAAGCGGTTTGTTGAACACTCAGCAATTTAGTTAAGCGTCATGGTATTAAACTGAAAAAGCCCAGTAAATACTGGGCTAAAACAAGGGAGTGTTTATTAATTAAATAAATATTTTAATGTTAGTGATGTTGTACGGCCATTGATTGTACGAGCACGAATAATGTCGTTATCAGGCACTGACCCTTCTTCTGCTTCGGTAATACCCACTGTATCAAATAGGTTATTTACATTTAGCGATAAGTTTAAGTTTTCAGATAAGTCATAGCTTACAAAGCCATTTACTTGCGTGTATCCATCAAACTTCAGGTCGTTATTATCTTGTGCGTACGCATCCGTTGTGCCGATAAAGCTTAAGCCAGCAGAACCTTTATCAAAGTTATAACGCGCCATTAAAGAGTAAATTAGATCTGCTTGGCGACGCGGTGTATTACCAACAAGTTCTGGCGAAAGCGCGTCTTTTGCAATTTCGGCATCAGTCCAAGTTAAATTACCACGGAAATCCCATGCATCGATAAAGTAAGTCGATTCAATCTCAATCCCTTTAGCCTCGTATTCGCGGTCAAAGAACTTTTGTGATGTTGCTTCAAAGTTTTGCTCTTCGGTTTCAGCATAGAAAGCGGTTGCAAAGATTGACAGTGAATCAAAACGTTTTTTAACACCGATTTCGTACTGGTTTACTTCATCAATCGCGTCTTCTTTTGCAACTGAACCATCAGCTTGAACCTTACCAAATAGTAGACGGTCAGCATTCGCACGTCCGCCTTTGCTCAGGCGGGCAAAAGTCGCAAAACTTGGATCAATTTGATAGTTCGCACCGACAGAATATGAGCTGTAATTCCAGTCATAGTTAACGATGCTTGGGTTTGCGTTATCGATACCCGCTACATTTTGTTCTGGAATCGAAATAACGCCGTCATTATTCATATCGACAGTAGATGTTACAGCGCCGGCATAGTTACCACGAGCTTCACCGCTGTCATAACGAGCGCTTGCGTCAATACTTAAATCACCGAACTTGGTAGCAACGTTTATATAAGGAGCACGCGTTTCGTACTCGGTATCGTAATTACGTTGGCAGCAATTTCCCCAATAGGGTGTCCCGTATGCGTATAACCCGTTTTCTGAGTAATTGTCGCCATTGGCTGCTACCACATCAAGCAGGGCTGCATTATCGCCTTTAAGCTCCATAACATATGAGTTCCAAAGCCACGACATGTCAATTGACTGGCTAGATGCAAAGTAACCAAAAGTAACACTGGTGTCATCAGAGAATGACTTCGTTAGTTTTAGGTCATTAACGATAGAGCCCATGTCGTTAAGCGTTACATCAAATGTGTGGATACGCATGGCCAGATTATCACCATAGTTTTGACCAGCTGAGCCACCATTAGCATAAATCAGTGATGCTCCGTCGCCTGCAATGCTTGAAGCGATTGAGCTTGCGCTGGCAACTTCGGCAGGAATAAGAGAAATAAAGTTACCGCTAACAGATGATTTTCTAAAGCGATTTTCAATACGCCAATCGTTTTCTAAATCGAATGCAGCTTCAAACCCTAGCGATGTTACTTCAGGGTTCATACCATTTGTCATGTCACCGGTGCTAATTTGGTTATCACCATTTAGGCGCAAGGTTTGTGTAAATAATGCTGAATGTGGTGTGTCTGATTGTGCGTCAAAGCCTGGGATTGAGTCGCCATTTGAATACATTGGCATTGGCAGGTAACCCACGCTTTTATCATCTAAGTGCTTAAAGTATACACGCACGTACCCTGTATCAAACTCTTTGGTTAGGTTAGCCTTGATTTGACCGCCTTTGTTTGATGTGTAGCCAGTTTCTCGCGGACCTTCACCTTGGCGAATAAAACCACCAATATGATAGCGAACACTGTCACTTAGATAAGTACCGTATTCAAAGTCTGTGCGAATAGAGTCGTAATCAAGACCCACTGTCGTTGACACGCTGCCTGACTCATTTTCACCTGTTTTAGAAATAAAGTTAATAATACCGCCAGGGGCGTCACTTGCAGCGGTAGAGGCTGAGCCACCACGGATAGATTCAACGCTTTGTACGGTAGAATCTAAGCGCATGAAAATGTCTGCGTTACCAAAGGCAATATCGCCAAACTGCATAACGGGTAAGCCATCTTCTTGTAGTTGTAAGAACTTAGCACCCCCCGATGCGACAGGTAAGCCGCGAACTGCGATATTTGCATTACCTTCGCCACCCGTTGATTCAGAGCGCACACCCGGAATGGTTCTAAATGCTTCTGCTGTTGAGCGAGGTGTTGATACTTCAATTTCAGCCAATGAAACACTGCTGACCGAAGAGCTAGATGCCATGATGGTTGTGCGGCGGGGTACACCCGTCACAACAATTGTTTCAAGGCCTGTTTTTTTTGCTTCCTGCGGTGCTTGTTGCTCTTCAGCATACAGATTGTGGCTGATAGCAAGCGCTAAGGCGCTTAGAGTGTATAGGGCGTGTTTGTGTGTTGTCATAATGTGCCTCATCTCAATCCAAAGGTGACTTTGTTGTCTTAAAATTTAATCTTAATCGATTAAGTTAAGATAGCAATTAATTTACATAGTGCAAGTATTTTTAAACAAAAAGTTGCACGTTTTCTATTCAAACGTTGATTTTAAATAACTTTTTAATGGCTCAACGCGCTGTGTTGAGTTAAAGCGTGCTCTGCAGGGTTGCGTAAATAGTTATAGAGCATGGCTAAAAATAGTAAACATGCGAACCCTGTCGCTAAGTAAAAGCCATAGCGGATATGCCCGAAGTAATCACTGATCATGCCCATTAAAAGGGGGGCTGCGGCGGCTGATAGGGCGGTAAAGAATAAAATAACGCCAGCCACAGCTCCATGCTGCTGCACTGCAAAACATGAAATTCCCTTAGAGTTTAAAGTAGGGTAGATCATTGACATAAACAGGCCTGATAGTGGTAATAAAAACACAGCCCACTCAACGCCGCCTAAAATTAGCCCTATGTAACACAGTGCTATCCCTAAGCTTAAGTACAGCATAACTGCTTGCCAGCTAAAATGATTTAATAACCACACTGCCATAAAGCGCCCTGCGGCACGCAAAATAAAGAACAATGTAAGTGCATAGGTCGCTAACAATTGCCATGGACCCTGATAGTCACCTAAAAGTGTCGGCATC
The DNA here is from genome assembly GCF_900116435.1 of Pseudoalteromonas lipolytica. Lineage (GTDB taxonomy): Bacteria > Pseudomonadota > Gammaproteobacteria > Enterobacterales > Alteromonadaceae > Pseudoalteromonas > Pseudoalteromonas lipolytica. Next base: position 33,810 of record NZ_FPAZ01000004.1, read on the forward strand.
CAAACGTAAATCGCCACCTCGGTTGCAACATAAAGTGCAATTGCTAGCGAAAATCCTAGTGCGTATGGGTTTTTCATCATTTCCATGGTTGTCGCAAGTGAGGCTGGCTTTGCATGCTTGTCTTGCTTTTTAGGTTTAGGGTAGTCAGCTCGCCAAGCGGTAATCGTGAGTATTAAGCACATTATACCCGCGATAAGGTATAGATAGGTCCAACTGACTTTCTGGGTGATTAAAAAGCTAACTAACGCAGGACCGACAATGGCGCCAACACCAAAGAAACCTTCGACTAAATTCATTGTTTTGGTGTGTTCTAAATTATTTTTAGAAATATCACCTAATAAAGCCAGTGCACCTGTTTTAAATAAGCCTATTGCAAGGCCAATACAGCTTAACAACAGGACAAACACCATGAAATTACTGCTCACTGCAAATAAAAAGCAGCTAATTGTAAACAAACCCAGTCCTAGCATAATTGTTTGTTTACGGCCTAAACTGTCGGCAAGAAAACCTAAAAACAGTCCGCTAAACGCAATTAAAGCCATCGGTGCATAATGAAAAGCACTGGCTTGCGTCATACTGAGATCAAACTCTTTAATAAGCTCTGGAATGATCATACCGACGGCATCTGATGTCATAGCAAACATAAAAAACATCATATATGTCAGCCATCTAATCGTTTGCAAAGGATCGTGTGTTCTATTCATGGTTGTATCCTCACATGAAGGCTTGCGCCTTTACTATGTATCTTAGTGTATAAAAGTTATAAAAACTGCTTGAATAATTTGCTGTCGTGGTTAAAGATATAACTTAATCGATTAAGTTTCAACTTGGTATTAACAATTATGATCAACAATAAAGTGCAATTAATCACCTACGCAGACCGGATTACTGGTCAAGGTATTGATGAATTAAGTAATTTATTAAATGGCCCACTTAAAGATGTGTTTGCAGGTGTACACTTATTGCCATTTTATAACCCGATTGACGGCAGTGATGCTGGTTTTGATCCCATTGATCATAGTGAAGTGGATTCACGCCTTGGCAGTTGGCAAGACATTCAAGCATTAGGTGCAAATTATGACTTAATGGCTGACCTAATCGTCAATCATGTGTCTGCTCAGTCATATCAATTTAAAGATGTATTAGCGAAAGGCAAAGAGTCTGAATTTTGGGATTTGTTCTTAACCAAAGACGATGTTTTCCCAAATGGAATGTCTGAAACAGAACAAAAAGCCATTTATCGTCCACGCCCTGGTAGCTGTTTCACACCTATTAAGTGTGGTGACGGTAATACGTATGACTTTTGGACCACGTTTACCGATAACCAAATTGATATAAATGTTAAGTCATTAGCAGGTATTGAATACTTAAATAATGTATTAACTAAGTTTTCAGAAAACAACGTCAATATCATTCGTTTAGACGCTGCAGGCTATGCAATTAAACAAGCTGGCACAAACTGCTTTATGCTCGATGAAACGTTTGCTTATTTAGACAAGTTGTCTGCTCAGGCAAATGATTTAGGCATGGAAACCATTGCTGAAATCCACAGCCATTATCAAACACAGGTTGAAGTCGCTAAACGTGTCAATATGGTATATGACTTTGCTCTTCCACCTTTGATTTTACATAGTTTATTCAGTAACAACGCTGATGCACTCGTAGACTGGTTGGCTATTTCACCGCGTAATTGTTTAACCGTGCTTGATACACATGACGGTATTGGCATTATTGATGCGGGTCCAATGGGTGAAAAGCCAGGGCTATTAGATGCTGAACAAATTGATAATCTTGTTGAAACGATACATGAAAAAAGCAAGGGTCAAAGTCGCTTAGCAACCGGTGCGGCTGCAAGTAATGTTGACTTGTATCAAGTGAATTGTACTTATTACAACGCACTTGGCGCAGACGATTTTGATTATTTACTCGCACGTGCCATACAGTTTTTTGCGCCGGGTATTCCACAGGTTTACTATGGCGGATTATTTGCGTGTGAAAATGACATGGATTTATTGGCTAACACCAATGTAGGCCGTGATATTAATCGCCCATATCTGAGCGCGGCTGATATTGATAAAGCACTCGCTAAACCGGTTGTTAACGGACTGATCAAACTGATTAAGCTGCGTAACGAACATCCTGCATTTAATGGTGAGTTTAATGTTAAAGGCGAAGGCACTAGTTGCTGTTTAAACTGGCATAAAGATGAAAGTTCAATTGAACTTAAAGTGAATTTCGCCAGCCGAGAAGTCCTCATTATTGATCAGCATGATAATGAGCAAGTTTTAATTTCTCTGGCTGACTTTATCGCTTAACCGCTTTGGCCTATTTGCAGCTGGTAGTCAATCTGCGCTACTTGCTGTTCTTTTGATAAAAATAAGGTCGCTGCTAAGCGGCCTTTTTCTTCGCTATTTTGATGTACTGTTGTGAGTTTTGGCACAAATCGCTGGCCTTCATCGATACCATCAAACCCGACAATTCTGACATCGTTTGGAATAGAAAGCCCCATTTTGATAGCCTCACGCATGGCTGCTAAAGCAATTAAATCACTCATGCATAACAAGACATTAGGTCGGGGAGTGCTGCTTAATGCCTCTTTAGCTGCAATACTGGCGAAGCGTTCACTGCTTTCAGGAATATTCCACGTTCTATCATCGCTAAGTGTGACGCCCGCTTCGTTAATCGCTTGGTGATAACCCCGCAAACGTTGGTGCGCGATAGATTGCCCTGCTTCAAACTCATGATGTTCATATACTCGGCACAACACATTATCATTAAGGAGTCTGAGCCCTAAAATTGCCACCCGATCATCACTATTTTCGAGGGCATGCATGGCAATATCAAAACTTGCTTGTTGATTATTCACATTGACCGATGCTTCACGGCCAATGTCAAAGTCTACAGTAACGACATGTTTTGGTACTTTTTTTAACTGTTCGACTAGCTGTTTATTTCGGGGTCTACCATAACAAATAAAGCCGTCAACAAAGTCAACGACGCTGTTAAGGTTGTCGCTGTTGCCAGAAAATAACAGCAAGTTAATGCCATTTTTCTCGAGTACCGATGACACACCGCGCATAAAACTACTCGCCACTGGATCTGACACCATATACTCAACGCTATCAGGTAGCACTAAGGCAACAATATTAAAGGTGCCACGGCGCAATGATTGCGCGGCTTTATTTGGCCCGAAATACCCGAGTTTTTTACACGCTGCTAAGATTTCTTCTCGGCGTGCTTTCGACAGTTGATCTGGACGATTAAACGCATTTGATACGGTGGCATTTGAAACCCCTAATTCATTGGCAATACTTTTTAAGGTCCAGCTTTTAGGTTTTGACATGGTGGCAACTTAATCGATTTACTTATCAGTAAATTACCATAGAAAGACCCGAAAAAAAGTGTTTTTAACGATAAAAATAAGCGTAACATACAGATTAACTGACTTTTTGTTTACGAAGGTGATGAGGTTTGATTTCAAAATTACCAAAATGGGTAGAAGTTGGTGCATTGATTCTTGCGTTAGTCGCGGGGTTTGTCAATGCGATTGGGTTGCTTAGTTTTGAACATCAGGCAGTCTCGCATTTATCGGGTACGGCGACCTTACTTGGTGTAGGTATGATTAAGGGCAGTGTATTGGGTCTTGTACATGTGCTCGGCGTGCTTGTGTCTTTTTTAGTCGGATCATGCATTGCTGGTTTTTTACTGAACAGCTCGGCATTAAAGTTAGGGCGTCATTACGACACCGCGCTATTTATTGAAGCTTTTTTATTATTGGGAGCGTTATGGTTGTTGTCAGAGGGGTCTGGCTATGGGCACTTTTTGGCTTCGGCGGCGTGTGGTTTGCAAAACGCACTAGCGACCACTTACAGTGGAGCTATTGTTCGTACGACCCATGTTACGGGAATTTTTACTGATTTAGGTATTATGTTTGGGCGCTTTTTTCGGGGGGAGCCGTTAGATAAACGAAAAGCTAAACTGTTTTTGCTGATCATCGCAGGTTTTATCATCGGCGGCTGTTTAGGGGCCTGGTTTTTTATCCAGTTTGCCTTTTTAGCTTTGCTGGTGCCGAGTACGATTTGTATTTTGTTGGCTGTGACTTACCGAGTATATTCGCACCGTATTACAGAGTAACTTAATGGCTGGCAATGCTTTTAGGTGTTGCCCCAAAGGTTTGTTTAAACAGCCTGCTAAAGTGACTAAGGTTATTAAAACCAAGTTGATAACACACACTACTAATAGACTCACCTTTTTCTAAGCGTTTATAAGCCTTTTGTAATCGCAGCTGCTGTTGCCAAAGTGCGGGAGTAGAGCCAAAGGCTAGCTTAAATTGTTGATAAAATTTACTGCGACTCATACAGGCAATTTTACACAGTACATCAATGTCGATAGTGTGCGCTAAATGTTGCTCAATATACTGGATAACATGGCTTAGTGGTGTTGCAAGCTTGCCCTGTTTGCAACTCGCAATCATTAAATCACGGCTTTGTTGTTGTAATAGTCGAGTGATAAGTTCATTCAGTGAAAGATCGATTAAGTAGTCTCTGTGCTGCTCATTTTCACTAAATAAATTGATCATGCGTTCGAGTAGTTGTTGGGTTTGAATGTTGTGCTCTGCATGGACTAACTTAGGCTCATAATGAAAAAAATCATCATGGCTAATTTGCTGCTCAACATTCAATGCATCAACCACTTGGCTAATTTTGTCGGTACTAATTTCAATAGCTAAACAGGTCGTAGGCTGATTAAGAGATGCGTTTGGAAAATCAATTAATACCCCTTGCTTTGGCGCTAGTACAAACGACTGGTGTGGTAAAAACTCTTTGTGGTAGTCACTGTCGGCAACATGCATAATTTTTTTACCGCTGATCATGCCGCAAAATAATAGTTCGCTGGAATGCAGCGCGACTTTTTGTGCATCAAGGTAGGTGTCGTAAATGCTTAATTCGGCATGCTCACCGGCAAAACTTACCTTATTTTCAATTAGTACATCAATACGTTGGCGTTTTTTATCTAAGCGACTGTTGATTAGTGATGTGTTCATTGTTACCTCGTGTTTTCCCTTAAATTTGGACAAATAGTCAAAAAATCTGGACTGGGAATCAAATGTGTTTTGTTGAACTAGGCTAACTTCACTAGTTAGCGGTTAAATAAACAATAACCTACCGCCTAAATAAAATACAACAATTTGAAGAGAGAACACATTATGATCTATGCAAATCCAGGCAGTGAAGGTGCCAAAGTTAGTTTTAAAGCGCAATATGAGAACTATATTGGAGGCCAGTGGGTCGCCCCTGTTAACGGTGAATACTTTGACAATATTAGCCCAGTAAACGGTAAGGTATTTTGTAAAGTACCTCGTTCAAGTAAAGAAGACATAGAACTTGCACTTGATAAAGCCCACGACGCAAAAGCAGCATGGGGCACAACATCGGTGACAGAGCGTAGTAATATTTTGTTAAAAATTGCGGACCGTATTGAGCAAAACCTCGAAATGCTCGCAGTGGCTGAAACGTGGGATAATGGTAAAGCTATTCGCGAAACCCTTGCTGCAGATGTTCCACTAGCGGCGGATCACTTTCGCTATTTTGCGGGGTGTGTGCGTGCTCAAGAAGGATCAATTGGTGAAATTGATGAAACCACAGTAGCGTATCATTTTCATGAGCCTTTAGGGGTTGTCGGGCAGATTATTCCATGGAACTTTCCACTATTAATGGCTGCGTGGAAACTCGCTCCAGCACTTGCGGCGGGCAACTGTGTTGTTTTAAAACCTGCCGAGCAAACACCCGCATCAATCCTTGTTTTGCTCGAAGTGATTGGTGATTTATTACCAGCAGGTGTATTAAATGTAGTGAATGGCTATGGTAAAGAAGCGGGTGAAGCGCTGGCAACCAGCACACGTATTGCGAAAATTGCTTTTACTGGATCAACGCCTGTGGGTTCACATATTTTAAAATGCGCCGCCGAGAACATTATTCCTTCGACTGTAGAGCTCGGTGGTAAATCGCCCAACATTTTCTTTAATGATGTGATGGAAAAAGATGATGCATTTTTAAGTAAAGCCATTGAAGGGGCTGTACTTGCTTACTTTAACCAAGGTGAGGTGTGTACATGCCCATCACGTTTGTTTATCCAAGAAGATATTTACGAGCAATTTATTGAACGTGTACTGGCGCGCACATTACAAATTAAACGGGGTAACCCGCTTGATACCGAGACCATGGTAGGGGCGCAAGCATCACAAGCGCAGTTTGATAAAATTTTAAGCTATATTGAAATTGGTAAAAAGGAAGGCGCCGAAGTACTTACCGGTGGTGAAGTAGAGCAGTTATCAGACGAGCTTAACGGGGGCTATTATATTCAGCCAACGCTATTAAAAGGCACCAATGATATGCGTGTATTCCAAGAGGAGATTTTTGGACCAGTGATTTCTATGTCTACTTTTAAAGATGAAGATGAAGCATTAGCGCTGGCCAATAGTTCTGAATTTGGTTTAGGAGCTGGTGTTTGGAGCCGAAATATGAACCGGGCTTATCATTTTGGCCGCAAGATTGAAGCTGGCCGTGTTTGGACAAATTGTTATCACATGTACCCGGCACATGCGGCATTTGGTGGGTATAAAAAGTCAGGGATTGGTCGCGAAACACATAAGTTAGCGCTTGACCACTACCAACAAACTAAAAATCTATTAGTAAGTTACAGTGAAAATCCACTGGGCTTCTTTTAAAAGCAATTTCTTATTGTTGTCGAAACTACCCAAACGCCACTTTAGTTAGTGGCGTTTTTTTATCTATTTGTAATGCGCTTTTTCTGCTATTAATCAATTATTAATAGCAGGGAGTAAGTTAATAATGATAAGAAATACGACAATAGATGATAGCGAAGCGATTGCTGAAATTTATAATTTTTATGTTCTTAATAGCACCGTGACCTTTGAAGTTGAGCCGGTTACTGGGGGCGAAATTGCAAAACGTATACAGGCCAGTCTTGATTCTCATTTACCATGGTTGGTTGCTGAGGTTAACGGCAAGATCATTGGCTATTGTTATTCAACACCGTGGAAAGCGCGTAAAGCATATCAACACTCCGTTGAAGTCTCGATTTATTTAGATGCGCAGTGTCAGGCACAGGGAGTGGGTACACAACTTTACACTGCACTTTTCACACATTTAAAGACGCGTAATCTGCATGCTGTTATGGCAGGTATTGCACTACCTAATGCTGCCAGTATTGCATTACACGAAAAGTTTAGTATGAAAAAGGTTGCACATTTTCAACAAGTTGGAAGGAAATTTGATGATTGGATTGATGTTGCATATTGGCAGGTTATTTTATAGCTGACATAAAAAAGCCCAGCGAACACACAAGCTAGGCTTTCGACAACAATATGGTTGAGTGACCACGTGTGCAGTCACTCACAATAAAAAAGCTTAGAGAACACACAAGCTAAGCTTTTGACAACAATATGGTTGGGTGACCACGTGTGCAGTCACCTGGAATAAAAAAGCTTAGAGAACACACAAGCTAAGCTTTTGACAACAATATGGTTGAGTCACCGCGTATGCACTGACTCGGTATAAAAAAGCTTAGAGAACACACAAGCTAAGCTTTTGACAACAATATGGTTGGGTGACCACGTGTGCAGTCACCTGGAATAAAAAAGCTTAGAGAACACACAAGCTAAGCTTTTGACAACAATATGGTTGGGTGACCACGTGTGCAGTCACCCGGAATAAAAAAGCTTAGAGAACACACAAGCTAAGCTTTCGACAACAATATGGTTGAGTCACCGCGTATGCACTGACTCGGTATAAAAAAGCCCAGAGAACACACAAACTAGGCTTTTGTGACAACAATTCGGTTAAAGAGCTAAGTTTTGCTTAGCGCGGTTTAGGTTGTGATTAACTAAATCATTACCTGAGATTTTCACCGCTTCATAAAAATCTGCTAGAGCAGCCGTGTCGTTTTTCGACATAATGCGCGCAATACCACGGTTACTTAAAGCGAATGATGTAAGTTCACGGCGCTTATAGCCGCGTACTTCGCTTTTGTTAAGAAGCTCAATTGCTTCTGTGCAAAGTGATTCTGCGTGACTGAAGTTCTTTGACTTCACGCTTGCTGCACAACGATTAAATGCAAGTTCATATTGACGATTTAAGTCAGTTGATTGTGTTGTGTTTGCTAACACAGCATCATACTGGCCTTGCATAATGGCTTGCGATGAATCTGAGTCATTGATAACCATTAATTTATAGTCACTCTGATCAGCGATTGCGAAAGCTGAACAAGTAAGTAATGAGCTAAGGGCAAGTCGTTTTAAAAGTGGTTTAAACATGGTTAGTTTCCTCGTTAATCGCAGCATCGTTTGCTGATGAGTTAACTTTAGAGTAATCCATCTAAACCGACAAACGATTAAAATAAACCTGATAGATGAATTTTTTTAACTCATAGCCTGCTTGAGTAAAAGGGCGAGCGACATGAGTGTGTTTGATTTAAAGGTGAAATAAATAACGCTTGCAATTTCATATTTTAAATATACGATCTGTATATGTTTCATATATTGGTGATGTAATGGGTATTGTTAAAATTAGTGATGAACTGCATGAAGAAATCCGTAAAGCAAGTACGGCGATGGTGCGTTCAATAAACTCGCAATCAGAGTACTGGATTAAAATAGGTATGTTAGCCGAGCTCAATCCAACCATGACCTACAGTGACATTATTAAAGAACAGTTACGGCTAGCGGATGTTGCCGTTAAGGAAGGAATCGATGAAAAAAGTGGTAATTAAAACACAGGACGAGCTGGCGCTCATGCGTGAATCGGGGCGCTTATTAGCCAAGGTGTTCGCGTATTTAGACCCTCATGTCAAAGCGGGGGTAACCACAATGCAAATTAACAACCTTGTTGAGCGCTATATTGTTGATGAATTGCAGGCAAGGCCGTCGAGCAAAGGCCAGTACGATTATCCTTATGTGCTAAATGCCTCTGTTAACGAGGTGGTATGTCATGGTTTTCCAAATGAAAAGTGCGTTTTAAAAGATGGAGATATCGTCAATATAGATATCACACTTGAAAAAAATGGCTTTTTGGCAGACTCCAGTAAAATGTACATGATTGGGGCGGTTTCACCGCTGGCAACGCGTCTGGTTAATAAAACTCAAGAGGCGCTGTGGCATGCAATCAACATGGTAAAACCAGGTGTGCGGCTTGGTGATATTGGTAACGCCATTGCAAATTTTGCTCACCAACAAGGCTATAGCGTGGTGAAAGAATACTGTGGACATGGCATAGGGCAAGAAATGCATGAAGGACCCGATGTGCTCCACTATGGTAAAAAAAATACCGGATTAGTGCTTAAAGAAGGTATGACATTCACCATCGAACCTATGATAAATCAGGGAACGGCTAAAATAAAAACCAAACCCGATGGGTGGACGGTTGTTACTCGCGATAAAAAACTTTCTGCACAGTGGGAGCATACTTTGGCGGTGACATCTGCTGGTGTGGAGGTGTTGACCTTACGTGAAGAAGAGCAACACTTTTTAAATCGCCTAAGTTAGAACGACACTTCGGGTGTTGGCTCTTCGGATAACCAATTTAAGGCAGCCGTTTTTGATTTGAATATGTTCATTGTCATTCCGGCTTTTTTATATAAGTTGCGGTACGTTTCTCGAAGCAGGTTTGCGCCTTCAAGTTCATCTGAAATCACCAACGCGGTTTTTTTTGAGGCGACACCTTTACGTTTTAGTTCTGATAAATACACCATCAGTTTTTCAAGTGCCCCCGGTGTTGCCATACATGAGTTTTCAAATTCAACCAATTCATACCAGCCTCCGTAGGTATCAATCAATTTAGTAATGTAGGCTTGTTGTATAAATGAATGCGCGTCGATAATTTCTTCGTTAAACGGTCCAGTCGCTGTTGCAAAGAGTGTGTGCTGATGTTGATAAAACTCAACTAATCCATGAGGTTTAAAGTTTTTATACGGAAAATGTTTGGTCGAGGCTGTGCTGCGCATAAATTCAATCCCTGAAACACGAATATACTGATTTATTATTAGTTTATTGATAGTAGCAGTTAATTATCCAACTTCAACCTTTGTGATTACACCATTTTAAAACGTTAGATTTAAATTTTAGGTATAACTACCATGTTGAACCCGCCTGAATATAGATAGCATTTTGTTCTGGGCCATGCGCTACATCTAAGCCAATACTGATACCATAATGCTCGTCAATTAAGTAACGAAAGCCCGCGCCTACTGTATTTACGGTGTCTGCTTTTGATAAGTCAGAAAAATTATCGGCAGCCCAGCCCATACCCGTAAATGCATTTAATTTTATTTTATGAGTGACCTTATAACTGGCTTCTGCTTCAGTGACAAATACATTAAGCCCTTGGTAACGCGTAGCCGATACACCGCGCAAACCAATACTGGGTGGAATATATACGGGTAAGCGTTTTTCGCCTCGGTTATTAACCGAATCGTATTGCATACGTAATGCAAAGTTAAACTTATCGGTATAACGCCAGTAATTAAGAGCGGTTAGTTTTAAACTGGTGTAATCGACTTTACTGCCAATCGCCTCATCGAAATATAAGTACTCGGCTTTATAGTTAAAGCCACGCTCAGGGTTAAGCGGGTTATCTCGGCTATCGTACTCTAATAAGGGGCCAATACCTGAAGTATTTACATCGAGTGAAAGGTGTTCTTTGATGATGCCATTCTCAAGCAAAAAATCTTCAATGGGGTTCTCTGCCAAGCTAATGTCCACCTGACGATAAATTTGTTTGAAGCCATAAAAAAAGTTGCTGTCTTGATACCGAAGTTTTAAATTTTGAAATAGGGCAGGGCCTTCAATATTGAGAGAAAGTGGTGTGAGTAGTTTTATTTCGTCAAAGGTGTAAAAGTCGAGGTTTATACTCGCCCAACCAATAATACCTTGGTAGCGAATACGGTCTTCATCCCAAAAGGTAATATGCCCTATAGCGGCTCCTTTGGTGCCATTTTTTGTGCCCATAAGGCCCACTAAGCTGATGCTTTGTGGCAAGGTCGACCCTTCTTTTTTCTGCTTTTTTTTCTTCTTTTCGTTATCGTGAAAAAATAGCCCAACGACACCTAATCCTGGCCCGACGGCAGGCTCTGTAATAAAAGTTGGAATAGGTAAAAAAGAAATCGGTTCATCCACTTTTTGTTGCTGATTACTTAATTGCGTTTCTGCTGGCTTTATCGCGTAGTCATCATAGCTGGAAGCAACACTATGGGTACTCACGAACCATGCAGCCGCTAAATTTATTAGTACAACGTTTCTCACTTCTTTTTTACCTCAGTTTTGTGTTTTGCTTCCTTGGCGTTCGATTATCAATGTTTTTATAGCTGGTAGTTAAACTCCAAGCGATGGTCACCGTCCATGAAATCGACATTTTCATTCCAGTTTGCAAAATACCGCAGATTCATGCGTGGATTAATTTGGTAACTTGCAGCAAATTCGTGGGTTAGGATATGACTTTGATCAAGGCCATAATAATGGTCTTTGTAGGTATCACTTCCTCCAATGGTTGTTAACCAGAAGGGGTTGTAGTTCAGCCAGATTTTGTCGGAGATAGTGACTTTCGCGTACATACCTATTAACCCATACGCTCCCATAATTGAGTAGCCACTGTCTCGAGAACCATCGTCCTCACGTGCATTTTCACCCAACGACGCACCAACCCCAGCTAATGGATAAAACGAGAAACGTCCCATAGGTTTGAGTGCCTTAATATAGCTGTAAGATATATCCATACTTTCGTCGGCAACCAAATTCGCATTCAGGTTATAGGTTGCGTCTATTTGAGTGGCACTCATGGTGGTTAAATCAACAGAAAAATTACGGAAACGAAATGAATCGATTGAGTCTGTAGTTTTGCTATCACTGTCCCAACCTAATGTATCTCCGTAGATCCCTTTTACTTCAATGACATTCATTCCTGCGGTAGTTGCAATACCGGTGTCGTATGCTTGACCTATTTTAAGGTTAAGGCCTTTATTGGTTGCACCTATACCCACCTGCGTATAAACAGCGAGTGGATCCGACATATCCTGTACTGCTTTTTCTTCAGCGGCAACCACGCTAAGTGGCACACTCAATGAGCATAAAAGAACAGAAAAGTACTGTGAGTTCATGTGTTGTCCTTACACAAAATAGAGATAAAAAATAGGTACTTTAAGTACTTATAGTCTATTTGCTCGATGAGTTCAATAATCGAGCTGATAAAGTTAGTCGGTTACAAGCGAAGCATGGGATAGATCAATTTAGGGCAATTTATTCATGTAAAGAGCGTAAAAAAACCAGTAAAAAATCCCCTCACCACACTGCCTACACCAGAGCCTTAAGTGCACGTTTAGCCGTTTATAAATTTACAAATAAGGGCTGCTAGCAGCGATATCCACTGTGCTGTCTCCTTCATTTCATACTTGATTGCTTATTTGGTTGCTGAATAGGCATTTATAAATATTTAAAAGTTAATAAAATCAACTTATTAATAAGGGCTGTGTGGGTAAAAGAAAAGTTGATTTAAATCGTGTTTGCCTAATTTAGAAACTAGAAATGGTGGCTTTTTCATCTATACTGATTGTTGATTCATCATGAGACTATGATGTTATTAACAATGAAAAAGGATGATTTATGAAAAAACTACTCGCGGCGGTTATTTGTAGCTTGGTGTCCACCGTAAGCCTTGCTGCAGATAAACCAAACGTGTTGGCCATTATGGTTGATGACGTTGCCCCAATTTCACTTAGTGCATATTCGCATGGTATGACTTACCCGACCCCAAACATCGACCGAATTGCTAATGAGGGTGCGCTTTTCACAGATCATTATGCGCAACCCAGTTGTACAGCAGGGCGAGCGGCATTTTTAATGGGTCAGTTACCAATTCGTACAGGTTTAACAACGGTAGGCCAGCCCGGTAACCCGTTAGGAATTAAAGAAGCCGATCCTACATTGGCTGAATTCTTAAAAGACCGTGGTTACATGACTGCTCAGTATGGTAAAAATCATTTAGGCGATTTGGATGAACACTTACCAACTAAGCATGGCTTTGATGAGTTTTACGGTAACTTGTATCATTTAAATGTTTCTGAAGAGCCAGAACAAGCTGATTACCCTAAAGATCCGAAGTTTATAAAACAGTTTGGGCCACGAGGGGTTATTGAGTCATATGCTAATGGTAAAATTACGGATACAGGACCACTGACGCGTAAACGAATGGAAACGTTTGATGAAGAAGTGTTAGAGCGTTCGCTCAATTTTATGGAACGCGCTGTTAAAGCTAAAAAACCATTCTTTATTTGGCATGCCACTAGCCGCATGCATGTTTATACGCACTTAAAACCAGAAAGCCGTCATTTAGCAACCGATATTAGCTCGGAAGAAGATATTTTTGGTAGTGGTTTAATGGAGCATGATGGACATGTTGGCAAACTGCTGGACAAACTGGATGAGCTAAAAATTGCAGATAACACCATTGTTATTTACACCAGTGACAATGGTCCAGAGCAATCAAGCTGGCCTGATGCAGGCACAACCTCGTTCCGTGGTGAAAAAATGACAACCTGGGAAGGGGGTGTTCGCGTCCCATTTTTGGTTCGTTGGCCTAACAAAATTCCGAAAGGCTTAAAGCTCAACGGTATTTCATCACATGAAGATGTTTTTCCGACTATTGCCGCTGCGCTCGGTGAGAAGAACTTACGTGAGAAACTGAAAAAATCAGATAAAGTTTATATCGACGGTGAAAATAACCTTGATTACTGGACTGGTAAGGCTGATAAATCTGCGCGTAACTTTTTCTTTTATTACTATGAGTCGCAGTTAACTGCTGTTCGTTTTGGCCCTTGGAAAATGCACTTTGCAACGAAGCCAAAGGGGATTTACTACGATGATATGATCACTCACAGTATGCCCAAACTATTTAACTTACGTAAAGACCCTTTAGAGCATTACGACGGGGTAACGGGTTTTCACCAAATCATGCGTAAGAGTTGGTTATTGCAACCTATTATTGCCAAGTTAAATGAGCATGTAAAAACGTTTGTTGAGTTCCCGCCTCGCCAAGAAGCAGCCTCACTGAATGTAAACGAAGCAATAGAAAAAGCGAAGTCATTAAATTATGGCCACTAAAGCCAAACAGAGTCTGTAATAAATAGGGCCTTTTTAGGCCCTTTTTATGGCGTGTTTATTTACCAATACTGTTCATCATTTCTAGTTGTTGAATAAACTGTTGAACTTGCTGATTGCCCGGTACAAGGCGCGCTAAGTTTCGTGCATAGAAGAGTGCTTGAGCGTAGTTTTCTTCACCAGCATACCACTGGGCTAAACTGTAACTGATGTCTGGGTTATTTGGTGCGAGTGTGAATGCATGTTCAAGGGCTGAAATGGCATGTGGCATGTCACCCAAGTCTTGCAACAACAACGCATAAGTAAAAGAGTAATTGGCATTGTTTTTTGCAAAATTAGCGGCATTTTTTAAGTGACCTAACGCAGCCTCTTTTTGCTTGGTGCGAATTAAGCTCATTGCCAATGCATAATGCAAATCGGCACTTTCATTATTTACAGCTAAGCCTTGTTTCAAGGTTTTCTGGGCGGCCTCCTCATCTCCTTGATTTCGATATAAGTCGGCTAAGTTAACATAGGCAGGTGCAAAAATTGGCTCAATGCTGATTGCTTGCAGATAATGTGCTTTGGCTTCCTCTGGTTTTTGTAGAGTAAGGGCGAGATTACCTAAGTTGGTATGTGCGTACCCGCGCTCAGCTTGATACAGCTGGGTTTGTTTATATTCATTAAGGGCTTTATTCAGGCGCTCAGAGTCTGGTTCATTCAATCCACTTGGAAAAGCCTCCATTAGCATAGGCGCTAAGGCGCGGGCTGCTTCTGCTCTTATGGGAAGGTGCGTGTCATCAAGCAGTGGATTGAGCATTCGCCAGCGTTGGTTGATGTCAAAAGGCATTGCCGCTTCAATAGCTGCTTGGCGTTTCAGCGGCTCAGGATCTTTTACTGATCGCGCAATCGCAACTACGGCATTGTTATCGGGGCTGCTTGATAAACGGCTCAGTGCCGATGCGCGAATAATGTCAGGAAATGATTTGTCTTGCACAATTTTTGTCAGCATGGCTGATGCATTGGGTAACCCATTATCAGCGACATGGAACGCCTGTGAAAAGTGCTCTTTGCCTAAATGTGCCGAATTTGGGTGCCAGTTTCGTATCTGCTTTTCTGCCCACTGAGGTGTTTTATCTTCATGGCAGCTATTACAGGCATTGGGTGCATTGGTTTTAAGAGTTAGGTCTGGACGAGGTACGCGAAAACTATGATCGCGTCTGGCATCAACTTGCATGTACGTAGTAGCGGGCATATGACAATCAACACATTGGCTACCTTCACTTTCGAGTTTATGACCGTGGTGCTCGGGTGTGTCGAAATCGACTTGGCTGTGACACTGTGTACAGGTTTGGTTGCCGGGTAGTTTTAGCTTTCCTGAATGCGGGTTATGGCAATTACTACAGGTTACGCCTGCATTAAACATTTTACTTTGTAAGAATGAGCCCCACACATAATTTTCATCCCACACTTGGCCATCAACATGATAGAGCTCAGGCGTAAGCAGCGATCCGCGAAAATCCTGTAAAAAGCTATGGGGATCACTTCGGTCGTTAAGTTGCGAACGACGAGCATGACACGTTGCACAGACTTGAACTTGGTCGCTTTTTACGAGAGGTTGCACGCTTTTCATGCTGCCGTCTTTTTGGGTAGTGAACAACGGCGTTTGCGTATTTATATTGTTAGCAAAGCCTTTATCTGTTCTTTTTTTATCACCATTTGCCCATTTTAAGTGTTCAGTTGTATCGCCATGGCACGCTTTACAGCTGACGTTGATAGCGCTGTAGGTTGAATTAAAGCGGTTGGTGTTAAGATCGAATTGCTTTTTAAATTCAGTTGAATGGCAATCGGCACACATGTGATTCCAGTTTTGTCCTTTTTGTGACCAGTGAAATAAATCATGTTGTTTTTGCTCAGGATGAAGCACAAACCAGCGCTGCCCGCCGTTTTCCTTACTACGAGAATCCCACGCAAACGGAAAAAGCTGAATGTGGCCTCCTCCCATATCAAACATATATTGCTGCAGTGGCTCGTAACCAAATGTATATAAAACGGGATAGTCAGTCAGTGTGCCGTTAAGGTTTGGCATAGCAATAAATAGCTGTTGGTCGCGTGTATAAAAGCGTGCTTTTTGATCTTGGTATTCAAGTGTTTGATCATCAAAGTTGCCAAGCACTGTGGCCGGTGTGGCTTTTTCCATTGCATGAAAATGGTGTGATGTTTGCCAATCCTCGACCTGACTTTGATGACAATTAATACACGCAGGTTCTGCGAACACTTTCACAGCAACGAGACTGATAAAAATCCAGATTAGGCGCATCACTGAACAATTCCTTTTTATTTTTTTAGTAAACCTATTAATGAGTTATATCAGTTTGAGCTGCATAATCAAAGTACAGTATTAAATTAAAAACGCCCTGCTTTTTAAGGACAGGGCGTATAGGGAAGTGCTTTATTCTGCTGCTTGTTTACGTGCTTTTAATTTTGCAGCATGGTCAATTTCAAATTCAGGCATGTCTTTATTACCCTTCATTAAATAGTTATCCATCCAGCGCATTAATCGTAAGCTGTAATCGTATTGAGCAGCCACTTTTCGGTTGCCGTGGCCTTCGCCTGGGTAATACACCAAACGCACATCTTTACCTTGTACTTTCATGTAGCGATATAGCTCCATTGATTGAGCAGGGTGTACGCGAGGATCATCTTTACCGTGCATAATAAGTAGCGGTGTTTTAGATTGACCAGCCCAATATATTGGGCTGCGCTCTAAGTACCACTGCCATTTATCCCACGGGTAAGAACGCGCGTGAACAAGGTTCATTTCATTCGAAATATCAGTTGTACCAAACTTAGAGAGTTGATTTGAAACACCCACAAACATGACGCTGGCAGCAAAGTGCTCGGTGAGCTTAGTTGCAGCCCATGCAGAGGCATAACCACCGTAAGAGCCACCGGTAATACCCACACGTTTGCTATCAACTAACCCCATTTCAACTAAATGGTTTTTAAAGTCGACAAGGTCATCAAACTCTTTACCTGCATAGTCGTTTTGGCCAAGCTTAGAGTAGTCAACCCCTTTACCTGTTGAACCGCGGTAGTTTGGATAAAACACTGCATAGCCGCGTGCTGCACCCATTTGCCCTGGGCGAGAGTAATTGGTTAACCAGCCATTTTTGTCATGACTTTCAGGCCCACCATGCACCGACATAATGAGTGGGTAACGGGTTCCTTCTTGGTAATCTAGTGGGTAAATTAGTACCCCTTCAATGTCTACACCGTCGCGCGCTTTTAGCGAGATAGTCTCTTGCTTCGCAAAGCGTTTATCGCTTAACCAGCTGTTTGAATCGGTTAAGCGGGTGGCTTTATTACCGCGAATAATAAAGACTTCGTTCGGGTGCTGCGCCGTATTAGCGCGAACAGCAAGTGTTTTGTCTGAGTCAGATACGCTTAGGTTTGTGGCAATAAATTTGCCTTCTTTGATAATCTTTTTGTACTTATTGCTACCAGTTTTAATACTCGCAATAAAGCTTTCAGTGCCCACATTGGCTATAAAATTAAGTGTATTGCGTTTATGAGACCACTCAAAGTCAACAACATGCCCCATAAAGTTTGGCAGCCATTCAGTGATTTCGGCTGTATCAGTGTCGGCTATAAATAAGCGACCTGTGGCTGGGTCGTGTTTGTCTTCGGCCCCTAAAATAGCAATATATTTACCATCGGCAGACAGCTCAGCATCGCCTAGCTTGCCTTCTGTTTTAAAAGACAGAGTGACTTCATTGCTTGCAATATCATACAAGTGCCACATTGATTTAGTGTATTTATCATCAATAAGCGCTGTTGGTTGGGTTTTAACAAGTAGTTTTTGACCATTTGCAGACCAATTCATATCACTGACGTAGTCATTTACATTCAGTGCTGTAGGCTTTAATGGGGTGTTAGAGTTCGCTAAATCGACAATAAACAGCGCTTTATTATCCAGACCTAACTCATAAACTTCAGCCATAAAACCAAGTTTTTTTAGTTCTTTTTCAGACTTGTCTTTTGCTGGTAATGCCAAAATAGCCACATGTTGGTTATTTGGGCCTAATTTATAGCTTGAAATAGATGTGCCTTTTAACGACAACACTTTTTGCGCTTGGCCACCATCAACAGGGATTTGGTACAGTGAAGTGTATTCGTCATCATTCAATTTAGCTAAAAAGTACACCGTTTTGCTGTCGTTAGACCATTGAATGCTTTTGATATTGACCTTACCTGTAATGTAAGGACGTTCAACGCCTTTGTCGTCAACAATGAAAAGCTCACTGTAATTGTGGCCATTTTTATCTTTATATAATGTGCGCGGGACCGAGCGTGTAAAGGCAACATTATCGCCATCTGGGCTGACACTGGTTTGAACGACAGATTGAATCAATGGGATATCATCAATCGTGATAGTATCGTTGGCTACAGCAAATGTGCTAGACAAACCAACGGCTAAGGCTAAAACTGACTTTAGCATAGTGTTTTCCTTCGCTTGTTTTATTATTGTCACCGATTATAGCAATATGAAACAGGATTAGTAACGAATGCGGTTAATGACTATACCGAATGCCTAAATAGAAGCGACGACCATTTTTGTATATGCCTGTTGGAGCATACTGATTGCGCTCATAGGTATAGGTTGTTTCATTGGTGAGATTGATAGCATCAAAAATAATATCAAACTGTGTTGTCAGCTTAATAGTTAAGTTACCATCGAGTTGCCCAAAATTGTCCATTCTCTTGAATTCGAACTTATGTTTTATTATTTAGTTTTAAGTGCTTAGTTGCATACACAGAGCACTTAACGGGTGTCAAACTAACGCAACGTATAGCGTGTTAGTATTAATGAGTTAAATTTACTTATTGTTTTTTAGATAATTAAATAGCGGACATTCACAACTTTCAGATGAAAAAGTGGGCAAATTTAAAAACGATTCGATACTGATTAAAAGAAGCTGAGAATAAACACGAAGAAGGAAATTTTAAATTGTCGCGGGGCACCTAGGTATTTTGTTTGTATCAGTTATGCAGTAACCTCGTTTTTAATGCGAAGCTTTAATCCATGGCGAACTTGGTTTCCTTTAGAAGGGGGGGGGTCTTGACTTTACACGCTTGCTTACGACTGCCGATAACCAAAAAGCCCGAGTAAACTCGGGCTTATATAAATTACAAACTCTTTTTCGGTGGCAGCGCAACGTTGGCGAAAATTAAACCCGCTACTAACGACATAAAAATCAAGAATGTTTGCTGACCTATGTGCTCGGCGTACACAAAATCTTGACCTTCAATCAGCGAGTTTAGGCCAATGTAGGTCTTGCTCCCCGGGACTAACACGATTAATCCTTGCATGGCGACGATAGAAGCAGGTGCATTCGCAACACGGTTAAACAGGTTACTAAAAATACCAACCGATAATGCCCCTACAAATGTACCCAAGGTGTAGTCAAGATACATTGCTGAGCCAATGCTTGTACCATATGCAATAAAACCTGATGCAATTGACCATAGCGCATGTTTAAGCTTGGTTCTAAATATCACGATTAAGCTGCTACATAACATGAAAATAGCCAGCCATGCGGTCCACTTGGGTAATGGTTCTGGTTGCACAAAATCGGCTTGTCCGAAAATCGCAAACCCGATACCAATACCAATAAAAGCACCAAAATAGAGTTTAAACAGCAACATAAAGGAATCCATGACTCTGGCTGTTCCCGACACCAAATGCCTCGCTGCAAGTTCGGCAAAGCCTAACGCTAAAGCAAGCCCCGGTATAAACACAATAATGGCAGAGAGAACAACTAACCGAATATTAATTTCGGCATCGAGGTACACACTCACTGCACACGCTAAAATAGCGGAAACAATGGCCACTAATGGTTCAAGCATATGAGCAACGCGCTTAGAACGTGTTGACCAAAGAACAAATAAATACACCACTAAAGTCAGCAGTGCAGACCAAAATACATCATTCCAACTGGTGCCCATTAGCATTGCAAATGCACCACCTGATGTTGCAAACGCAACGCCAGTGGTAAATTTGTTGTAAGGGTTTGGCATGGTGTAAATAATGTCGAGCTGTTTATCAACCTCTTGCAAGGTTAAATCGCCATTGAGCATTTTATTTACCAGATCATCGGTATCAGCAAGCGAGCCTAAGTCATGATCACCCGGATCAACGCGTGCAACATGGGTGTACTCTTCTTCGTGGCCATCTGTCCAGATCACAAACGTCACTGAAGTAGGCGACATGACGAAGGAGGATTTTAGGCCAAGATATGTTGCGACTTCCATTAAGTGCGCTTCAAGTCGATATGCTGGTGTGCCATATTTATGGAGCATTTTACCCAGCTTAACGATAAATTTTCGTTTTTCAGTAAACGTTGCGTTTTTCAAAGGCGTTTTGAACCAAAGGTTAAATTGTTCAGTTAAGGATAGACCAAATTTCAATAAGATATAGTCTGCAAAGCAGACTATAAAGCTTAAATTTACCAGCGCGATTTTAGCGACAAACGCTACTATGTCTAGTGTTATTTAGGGGTAATTTACTTATTTTTTGCTTCAATCCATTGCGCCATATATTGTGTTGAACGCATTGTGTGATGTTTCAGCATTTGCCCTGTGAAATTGTTGTGTCTATGGCTTATCAGTGACTCACTGACGTGTTCAATTTTAGCCATTAATTGCGCTTCAAGTTTTGATTTATCATAATATTTTTGCAATAACTGTTTGCCATATTGCTGAGCTTGAATAAACGCAGATTCATCTTTGTAAAGTGCTACGGCGGCGTCGGCAAATTGCTCTGCATTTTCGCAAACTGTACCTGGCCACGGCTCGTTTAGGTGCATGCCTTCACTGCCAATTGGGGTGGTGACACTCGGCGTTTGCATGATCATCGCTTCCAGTAACTTACCTTTAATACCGGCACCAAAGCGCAGTGGCGATAAGCATACGCGAGCATCTTCCATCACTTTATAGGCATCATCTGCCCAGCCTTTTATTAAAAATCCTGTTTTAGGGTTATTAAGTGCCGTTGCTTTAGGCGGTGGGTAAGAGCCATAAATATGTAATTCGGCGTCAGGTAACTGCTTGCGGATCAACGGCCAGATTTGTTGTAAGTAAAGGACTGCATCCCAATTTGGGGCATGGCGAAAGTTACCAATCGTCATAAAATGCTGGCGCTCATTAAAGGGTTTTGTGTTGGTCGGAAGCGCTTTTAAGTCGACTAAAAATGGCAAGTGATGCAATAACGCACTATCAACGTTGAATACATCGTTTAGTAATTGCATTTCATAGTGCGAGATGATCAAACTAATATCTGAGCGCAAAATAGCGGCTATTTCACGTTTGGCAATATCACTGTGTAAGTCTGCAAAGCTGAATGCACGTCCTGCTTTATGTGCCTCGTGGCGAGCGTTTCTTAAGCATTGCAAGTCTTCTGTGTCGAGGATTTTTAAAGCATTGGGACAGTATTTATCTACACGCCAACCAAATTGCTCTTCCATCATGAAGCGATCAAACATCACGATATCGGGATTATAAGCTTGTACATACTGATCAAAGCTGGCGCAGTTTAGGGCAATGACTTGGCTGGTTATGCCTTCGTTTGCAAGGTCAATCATGTGCTCTGTTTTTTGCGCTGGGCTGGCAAACTCGACCTGCCAGTTTTGTGCTCGAAAGGCGCGCAATAGCGACATCATGTGGGTGCCGGCGGCAGAGGAGTTTGGCTCTGGCCATACATAGCCGATCACTAACACTTTTTTCATTGACTTGAGTCTCGTATTTGTAAATTGACATCCACCAAAGTGCGGACAGGTGGTGTCGATTGATTAAGAAGTTCTTTTAAAACTTGGCAAGTGCGCTTACCAATTTCATCGGCATTTATTGCAATGGTTGAGAGCGATGGTAGCATTAATCGCGAATCTTCAAGATCATCAAAGCCAACAACTTTAATGTCTTTGCCCGGTTCTAATCCATGTTGGCGCATTGCTTCAATGGCACCATAAGCAATCACATCGTTAAAGCAAATAATCGCTTTGATATGCGGGGATTTTTTGATCAAACTGTTGAAGGCTTCGCGGCCACCTTGACGATTTGTTTGTGCCTGAATAACACGTTTGTCTTCGCTTATATTAAATTGTTTAAGCGCCGATAAAAAACCACTCAGTCGCTCATGGTAGTCTGATATTTCATCTACACCACCTAAAAAAGCAATTTCTTCAATACCTTGCGACAGGATATGGCTGGTAGCAATATGAGTGCCTTTTTTGTTGTCGGGTAAAACGCACGGAGCTGCCGAAAAGGGAACCTCACGCATTATATTAATTACAGGAAAGCCGCTATTAATCAGGTCATCTTGCCAGCTTTGTTCGGTGCCAGGGGCCGGGCACATAATAAAAGCAGACACATTGTATTCTTTTAGAGTTTTTACAACTTGCTTTTGTCTTTCTACACATTCGGCAATATTTACCAACATAGGCAACATCCCTAAATCGTAAATATGCTTCTCCAAGCCTACTGCTAGTTGCGCTGAGTAGGGGTTGGTTAGGTCATTAATTACCAGTGCGACAAGATTCGAGCGCTTACTTCGAAGTGCTGCGGCGTCTCGGTTATATACATAACCAAGCTTATCGATGGCAGTCAGCACTTTTTCTTTACTTTTATTACTGACTTTATCACTGTTAGTGAGAACCAAAGACACGGTAGATTTTGATACTTGCGCTTCTTTGGCTACGTCCCAAATAGTGACTTTGCCCGTTAATTTTTTCATTTTTGTCTAGCGAAAAGTAGCGAATATAGTGTGCTTATATTAGCGTAATTTAGTGATTTAAGTCACTGATTAGCTGCCAAAAGAGTCGAAACTCTTTATAAAATGTCTTAAACTATTTTCTTAGTCGGAAATAAAAACGAAAAAAGGAACTAACATGAAAGCATTAAAATTGCTTTTTACGCTGATGATTGGCGTGTCAGTTTGTACTTCAAGTTTTGCCAATGAAGGGTATCAAACACCTTCACCTGCCTTGGCTTCGGTTGTTGATGCTAAATTAGCCCCCAGTAGTTATTTATCAAATGATGCCGAGTGGTTGGCATTATTTGATAGAAAACGTATTGATACCCTGCAAGATCTTGCGAAAGAAGAACTAAAACTCGCCGGAATTAAACTCAATCCTGCCAATTTTTCGCGCTCACGTGAGCGCGCTATATTTACGTCTCTGGTGCTAAAGCATGTTGAAACAGGGAGTGAAATTACGGTATCGGGTTTACCCAATGGTTTAATTCGCTCGCCCAGTTGGTCAAGTGATAGTCAATACTTAGCCTTTGTAATTGAACAAAAAAATAGTGCCAATTTATGGGTTTATAACGTCAGTACAAAACAAGCAAGGCAACTCAGTGATACGCCGTTAAACTCAGTATTAACGCGTACTCCTTACATGTGGTTACCCGATAGCAGTGCTATCGTTGCAAATGCGGCTGTTAATTTAGGTAAAACTCGTTTAACCAATGACAGCACGGCTGTCGTGCCGGTAATTCAACAAAGTACAGGTGAAAAAGCACCTGCGCGCACTTATCAAAATTTATTAAGCAGCCCCTTCGATGAAGCGCAGTTTAAGTTTTTTGGCCAAAGTCAGCTTACTTATATTCCATTGAGCGGCCAAGCGCAGCCAATTGGTCAAGCTGGGTTAATTAAGTCGTTTTCAGTATCGCCCGATTCAACCAATATTTTGGTGGGTATGATCGATGAGCCTTTTTCGTACCAAGTTCCATACCAACGCTTTGCTGCTACATGGCAAATTTGGGGAATGCGCGGTTACACCTTGGCTGAGCTGGCAAAACAGCCGCTAGCCGACAATATTCCCCAAGGTTACGACAGCGTTCGTACTGGCCGTCGAGATTTTCAGTGGCGTTCAGACCAAGGTGCCGAAGTCATGTGGGCAGAAGCACAAGACGGTGGCGATATGAAAACAGATGTAGCGCACCATGACTACCTTTATAGTCTGCGCGCTCCGTTTAAACGTGAACCTAAGCTATTTGCTAAAGTAGAGCGTCGCTTCGACTCAATAGAGTGGGGCAGTAACAATGTTGCCTTATTATCTGAATGGCGTTTTAGCGACAGACAAATACGCACATTTGTTATACAACCTCGAAATGCCGATAAAAATCGCGTGCTCTTTTCTGAGCGCAGTTACAATGATGCTTATAAAGATCCGGGTTACCCAATCTACGAGAAAAACGACTTAGGTGAAAGTGTCATCAAAGTGGTTGGCGGTCGTTATATTTATTTCCGTGGTAATGGGGCGTCTGAGCAAGGAAATATCCCATTCTTAGACCGTTACGATGTAAAAACAAACTCAACAACCCGTGTTTGGCAATCAGCTGCACCTTATTACGAGCGTGTGCGTGCGATGTTAGACGATGAAGGCGAGCGTTTGATCACCATACGTGAATCAAAAACGGAGCAACCAAATTTCTTTATTCGTGATTTAGATAACGACAAACTCACTCAATTAACTACGTTTGAGCATCCTTACCCTGAATTTAAAGGCGTAACTAAAGAGCTTATTCGTTATAAAAGAGAGGATGGTGTTGAACTGAGTGGCACACTTTACTTGCCGCCGGGCTATGACAAAACCCAAGGAACGTTACCTGTACTGATGTGGGCTTACCCGCTTGAATACAAAGATAAAGCGGTGGCATCGCAAGTGCGCGAATCACCGTATGAGTTTACTTACATTGGGTATTGGGGGCCTATGCCGTACCTTGCAAAAGGGATTGCGGTATTTGATGACCCTAAAATGCCAATCGTAGGTGTCGATGGTAAAGAGCCGAATGACCTTTTCCGTACTCAGCTCGTATCGAGTGCGCAAGCCGCTGTTGATGTATTGGTTGAAAAAGGCATTGCCGATAAAGACAAAATAGCGATTGCTGGTCACTCGTATGGTGCTTTTATGGTGGCTAATTTACTAGCACACAGCGACTTATTTAAAACGGGTATTGCCCGCAGTGGTGCTTACAATCGCACATTAACGCCATTTGGTTTTCAAGGTGAAGAACGTGATTTTTGGCAAGCTCAAGATGTGTATGCCGCAATGTCGCCATTTTTCCATGCTGAGAAAATCAATGAACCTATGTTGATGATACACGGCCAAGAAGATCCAAATTCAGGCACGTTTCCAATGCAAAGCGAGCGCATGTACGCCGCATTAAAAGGCCTTGGCAAAGAGGCTCGTTTAGTTATGTTGCCTTATGAGGCGCACGGCTACCGTGCCCGTAAGAGCTTATTGCATGTGCTTTGGGAGCAAGAGCAATGGTTAGATAAATACTTATTAAGTGATGAAAAGCAAGTAGAGCCTGTTGCTGCTGAAGGTGTCACTCAGTAATTAGCAAAATACGTATATTAAGAATCCCCGCCTTTTAGCGGGGATTTTTTTGAGCGGCTAAAGCTGAAGTTAATGGTGGTCAGTATTACCAATTACGATTTAACGAGTTTGAGCTGCATAGAATTAATTGTTGAAAAAATTAATCACTAATTTTTTAATTTTTATCAACGAGATATTTTTAAAGTCGCTAACTTAATTAATACAATTTATATAACGGTCGTTTTATATTTTTGGCGAACTTATCTGAGCTAAAAAATAAATTGGTTAATAGCGTGTTGAAAAAATAATGCCGCTTAGAAAGCGGCATTGACTCTTTAATTGTTATTTACATAAAGTTGTAATCTAAACGTATGCCAATGCTACGCTCGGGTAAAAAATCTATGTATTTTTGAGCGGTTGTTCTATTACTACGACTTCGATCTCTTTTATACTTAATCGCATCATTATCGAAGACATTATTTAAGTGAACGCTTAATTTCACGTTTTCGTTGACCTCATAACGAGCTGATAAGTTAAATACTTCATAACCAGGCACTTCATCTCCAGGTTTGGTATCAAAGTGCGTGTTGTATTTACCATATGCTGAGACGTCACCACGAATAAAGAATGGCTTGTTATTAATGTCAAATTCCTTATCAATTGCGATATAAGCATTATATTTAGGCACCATCGTCATTTCTTGACCTTTAACGCCACCGATTGTTTCATTATCTTCAGTAAGTTCAGAGTTGGTATAAGAGGCATTTACAATTAATGCTATAGTATCTGTTAAGCTTGCTTTTGACTCAAACTCAAGCCCTCTTGAACGTGCTTTTCCTGCATTTGCGGTATAAGAGAACCCACAAGAATCCATGTAAATACTCGTCTTAATATCACTCCAGTTTATTTGATAAATAGCAGAGCTAAAGTTGAACTTACCATCGAATAATGAGCCCTTTAAGCCAACTTCATAGTTATCGATTGAATCAGATGTGAAGCGAGCTTTACGATTCTTAGCATTAACATCATTTACACACGCTGCGGCTAGTGGGCTATTGTTACCACCTGGGCGGTATCCTTCAGAGTAAAGAGCATAAATTGAATAGTCATCAGTAGGTTGCCAAGAAGCGCTAAATTTAAAGCGATTTCCTTGTTCTTCACCGCCTATCAGTGTTTTATCGTTTGACCACACACCAATTTCTTCAGTGCGTTCAAAATCTTCTAAATTGAAATGGCGAATACCCGCATTTAACTCAATATTGCCAAAATCGTCTGTTTCAATTTGGTACGCTACATCTGCAAACAGCGCAAACTCTTTTGCCCACTCGCTGAACACATGATAATTCCAAATTTTATTAGGATCGTCAAAGTTATCTAAACCGATTTGCTGGGCATCGTCCCCCCACCAGTAAAGTGCAGCAGCTGCTGTCCTGTCACCGCTTTCAATATATTGCCATTGATGACCTGGAGAGTCAGGTCGCCATGATTTATCCCAATAAGCACCGACAGTCCAACTTAAATTGCTATTTAAATCGAAGTTCTGAAGCCTAATTTCATGGGTAACGCGGGACAGCTCTTGATCGTTTATTATCCATGTTTTAAACATATCAGAAGCATCTAAACGAGACCAATCATCCAGCGAATCAGATTTTACTTTTCGGTATGAACCAGCATAAGTTAATGAAGCAACGTCGGCTATATTATCAACATCAACAGTTATGCTATATAAATTTGTAGACTCTTTATCCCAACCATCGAGTAAATTATAGAGAGCATATTTATCATCAGCACCATGAATAAATCCACCACCTTGAATACAATCTGGGCGATTAAATGTCGGATCACATGTTATTTTAGTGTCTGAGATATCATAACCGTACTTAGCTGAAGCATCTTCATCATAAGATAATTCATAGTAATATCCTGGCTTTGAGGTATCTCCCAATGTTGCGCCATTAGCAGAATACTCATCATGCACATAGGTGAAGTTAAGTGCTAAATTATCAATTGGTTGCCATAATAATTGACTTCGAATAAAACTACTTTGACTTTTACTCTGTTGGCCTGTTGCTTGATTGACATAAGGACGGACATCGTTGGTTATATTACCTGTCACTCTTAATGCAAGGGTATCGTCTAATAGAGGTACATTAACACCTAAA
The DNA here is from genome assembly GCF_900116435.1 of Pseudoalteromonas lipolytica. Classification (GTDB taxonomy): domain Bacteria; phylum Pseudomonadota; class Gammaproteobacteria; order Enterobacterales; family Alteromonadaceae; genus Pseudoalteromonas; species Pseudoalteromonas lipolytica. Next base: position 61,493 of record NZ_FPAZ01000004.1, read on the forward strand.
GATAAGCTGCTGTCAAAACCATCTACATTATTTTCACTTGAGCCTTCAATCGTACCAAATAACTCAAATTCATCTAATTGTGGTTTTTTAGTGATAACGCGAACCGTACCACCGATTGCATTCGAACCGTATAATGTACCTTGTGGGCCGCGTAATACTTCAACTCGCTCAACATCTGTGAGGTTTGTAAATTCATACGGGATATCATCAGTGAATATGGCTGTTGTATCTGGCGATGCGCTATTCCCTCCGCTTAACCCTCTTAAAATTAACTGACCACGAGGTGCTGCAGCACCAGCTAAAGTACGGTAAATATCAGATGCATCAAGGTAGTTTCGATTGGCAATCTCAACTGCAGATACCGCTGAAATACTCATAGGTATTTCTAGGATTGTTTCAAGTTTTTTACGCGAAGTAACCGTTATTACTTCTAGATTTTCCTCTTTTTCAATTTTATCTTCTGTATCCATGGCTATTGCTGGAACTGCATATAAATGACCTAAAATCACAGTGGTTAAAATAGTTTGTTTTGTTAATAGAGTGTTTTTCATTGATGTTCCCAGTGTTTTTTTTGTTGATATTCTATTAACGACGTTAATTTAAATATTGGTATTGTTCAATCTATTTAACCCTTTTTTGGGGAATTGTTTTTCTAATTGGTTTTTATTCTGGAATTAATTATGTCTTTTTGTTTATTTTTACATGCTAAATAATGAGATTGACCAACGTGTATATTGTTTTTGTGAGTCGTTAGTCGTGCTTACGGAATTGCTCATCAGGCAATGGTCTTTTTTAGGTGATGAGTTTTTTTAATTGTTCTCTCAAACTGCACATTCGAGTCTTTCTTCAATTAAATTATCCCGTCAGATAAAGCTACAGAGCACTCATAGGTATTTTACAGAGAAGGTAAAAGCTCAGCGCAACAAGTTTGCAGTGATCACAGGGGTCATTGCTGTTTAGGTAAAATACTAAATTCAGTTTCACGTGGAAAATTAGTTATAGTGTATGTACTTATCGAAGCTATAAAGTAGAGCTGAGTTTAGTTGACTGAAGATGAAGCGCTTGTGCAATAGCCATCGCTATCACAAGAAATGGAGTCCGATACAATGACTACTCGTGGTCGCGCTGTACGTAATAATGATCTGGCTTGATTATTTGCTGCAATAGAATGTGTTGCCCAAGCTAATGGTATAGGCTTTTTGGTAGCTTATATTTTAGTAACGAAGATCGTGGGCTAACTAGCTCCCTATATTAATATTGCATTACCAGTTTTCATGAGCTTTAGCGCATTGAAATGTGAGTAATCGCGTGTTTGTTTGCTTATTTAATTGAATGTGTTTAAATCGCTTTTCTATTTTTTCAGTATTCATGATGTGATTGGTTTATGCTCGATTTAGCAGTACTTGCGGTTTTTATTCCTACCTTCTTTTTTGTGTCTATTACACCAGGTATGTGCATGACTTTAGCGATGACTCTGGGTATGAGTGTGGGGGTAAGGCGCACATTGTGGATGATGGTGGGTGAAGTGCTTGGAGTGGCAACGGTGGCAATTGCCGCTGTTGTGGGGGTTGCCAGTATTATGCTTAATTATCCTGCGTTGTTTGCGGTACTAAAATATGTTGGCGGTGCGTACCTTATTTATCTTGGAGTCAATATGTGGCGCGCAAAAACCAGTTTTAAGCCCGAAAATGAAACCGAGCAGCAAATAGGGCGCGGACAACTGTTTTCACAAGGTTATATCACTGCCATCGCAAACCCAAAAGGGTGGGCGTTTATGATTTCACTCTTGCCCCCTTTTATAAATGTAGAATTAGCCGTTGCCCCGCAGCTTGCTGTATTAGTAAGCATTATTATGCTGAGCGAGTTTATCTGTATGTTAATTTATGCCACGGGTGGTAAAAGCTTGAGGTTATTTTTAGATAAAGGCGACAATTTAAAATGGCTAAATCGTATTGCCGGTGCGCTTATGATGTGTGTAGGTGTTTGGCTCGCACTTGGATAATACCCACGCGCTTATTTTAGCGAATTGGTATTATCCATACTGGCCTTAATCAACAAATTCAACCTGTTTCGATACATCATTAAAACAGTGTTTTATGGTTTCTATCGCTGTTTTGGTTTTTGCAGCTAAGCTGTCTCTTGCTGGGGTAACTGCATACACGGTGTAGTTTGGCATGGCCCATTCGGGGGCGATTTCGATGAGTTCTTTTTTTCTTAATAAGTGCCTCACTTCAGGCTCTGGCAACACGCCATAACCGACCCCATCACAGACCAGCGCAATTAAACTTTGCATGTTATTGACGTTTATTTTTGCCTTGGGCAGCGGTTTACTTTCAAGCGTTAGTGGATTAAATGCATTGCTGTCGGCGTATGTATGTGAAATACGGGCGAACTGATGTAAATCATCCCAACTGACTTTTTTAAACTTAGCGATAGGATGATCTCTGTGGGCGCAGAGCTTTAACGGCCAGGTTGCGAGCTTTCGTGCAATCAGATTTGAGTTTGTTAATGGGCCTATTGCAATGGCTAAATCTGCGCCACTTTTTATCATATCGATTGGCTCATCAGTTAAAATTAACTGAATACGTAAATCATCAAACTCGTTTATTAGGCGCTCGAGCGGTTCACTTAAAAGCCCTCCACCAAAACCGACGGGGGCCACTAACTTTAATTCGCCACTGGGTTTACTTTGTAAGTGTTGTAATTGCGTGCTGGCTTGATCTGCAAGTGCCAGCATCTTTAAACAGCTTTGATAATACAAATGACCGGCTTCGGTCAGCGTCAACTCTCGCGGGCTGCGATTAAATAAACTTAACCCGATTTCCTGTTCTAATTGTTTTATATGTTGGCTTACAGCCGATGTCGTCATTGATAACTCAGCAGCAGCACTGCTCATATTGCCTGTTTCAACAGTACGAGAAAATACGCGTAGTGTTTTGATTAGCTTGGAATTCATTGTTCAGGCCTTCTTAATTCAGTTTTAAGAAATCGTAAATTGTTAAAACGGGGACTTCTCATTAATATTGCAAACGCTAATTATTATCATTTATAAACAAAAAGTCACGGAGTATTATTATGACGAGGGTTGTTCCTTCTGTTTTACCTCTCACCGCTGCTGTCTTAGCAGGCCTATCTCATTTTGCATACGCTGATGATAAAAAACAAGACATGGAAGTGATTGTTGTTTCTGCATCTGGGTATGAGCAAATGCTAAAAGAGGCACCTGCAAGTATTAGCGTGATTGATCGTGAGCAGCTAGAAAAGCGTTTTTACCGTGACTTAACAGATGCCATGACCGACGTACCCGGTGTGGTTGTGACCGGTGGTGGTGATAGAAAAGATATCAGTTTGCGTGGTATGGCAAGCCAGTACACTTTGATTTTAATTGATGGCCAACGTCAAACCTCTCGCGAAACTCGTCCAAACAGTGATGGCCCAGGTGTTGAAGGGGCATGGACACCCCCTATTTCAGCCATTGACCGAATCGAAGTTATTCGTGGCCCTATGTCATCACTGTATGGCTCTGATGCCATTGGTGGGGTTATCAATATTATAACCCGTAAAACACCCGAAAAGTGGTATGGCGAACTGCGTTTAGACAGCACCATTCAAGAATCAAGCGAATCTGGCAACATTAATCAAGGTAGTTTTTTTACCGCGGGTGGCTTAATTCCAGAGTTGCTAGGAGTTCAGCTTTCTGGGCAGTTCTCTGAGCGTGATGAAGATGACTTTGTTGCTGGCTTTCGAGGTAAAGAGCAAAGCAATATCAAAGCGAAGTTTATTTTAACGCCATCAGATAACCACGAAATTATGTTTGAGGTGGGCTCGGCAAAACAAAAACTGGATGAAACTTTAGGTAAAACTGTCGCGCCTTTAGCGCAAGGCGAAAGCTGTGGCCGACGGGGGTGTCCTGAGTCGTCAACCACAGAGTACGACCAAGAAACTTATTCGCTTAGCCATAATGGCTTCTACGATTTTGGCTCATCGCGCAGCTATCTAAAATACGATAAGTTTGATAACACCTCGCGTGAAATGTATGTCGAAAATACCGACGCGCAAACAAGCTGGACACTGCCATTTACCAATCATAATGCAAGCGTTGGTGCGGCGTATTTAAAAGAAGAACTGGATGATTATACGAGTAATAGCATCAGTGATTTAACGCATGTGGAAAACGAGCAATGGTCGGTGTTTGCAGAAGATGAATGGTCTGCATCAAAGCAATTTAAACTGACCACTGGGCTTCGTTATGATCATGATGGTAACTTTGCGGGTCACTTTAGTCCGCGTTTATATGGTGTATACAATGCCACTAAGTCGCTGACTGTGAAAGGGGGGATTTCAACAGGCTTTAGAGCACCGAATATTCGCCAATCTACTCCAGCGTGGGGACAGGTAAGCCGTGGTGGTAATATTTATGGTAACCCAGACTTAATCCCTGAAAAGTCCGTAAACTACGAAATGGGGATTTATTATGATATCAGTCGCGATTTATCGCTCTCAAGTACGGTGTTCTACAACGAGTTTAAAGATAAAATTACGCGTATTTCTTGCCCATTAACGCAATGTACAGATGGTCCGAATCAGTTTGGTTCTCTGCCTACAACTTATATCAATGTTGATGAAGCAGTAACACAAGGGTTTGAGCTGTCGGTTTCTTACGAAATTACCAGCGAGCTTGATGTGAGTGCTAATTACACCTACACCGATTCTGAGCAAAAAACCGGTGAATACAAAGGCAGTCCACTTAATCAATTACCTAAACACATTTTACAAACCTCACTTAATTGGCGCCCGGTAGATAAACTAGGAACGTGGCTGCGTGTGCATTATCGCGGTGAAGAAAGCCAACCTACGACAGGTCCATCGCAAAGTAGCTTAATTGCGCCAGACTACACTTTGGCAGACATGGGGGGTAACTATGATTTAAGCCGACGAATTACACTTGGCTTTGGTGTGTATAACCTATTCGATAAAGAAATATCAGAGGCAGAGTATGGTTATGTAGAAGATGGTCGTCGCTACTGGTTGTCAGTGGGTGTTAACTTCTAAATGTGATGAGTAATATGAGTGTGGCGTAATTATGCCACACTCATATTTATCGAACGAGGTTGAGTGCATACCTGTGAGAGGTGAGTAACGATATAACTTACAGTGACATTGAAACCCAAAGCATGCACTCTAAAGTTAACGCAACTTATTTCAACTGAAATGCATCAGTTTTAAAATTTTGAGTAGCCAGCTGTTGTTTCAGCATCTGCAATTGTTGTTTGGGCTGCCATTCGCCTTTGAAAACCCAGTCAACAAGGTTGTTTTCTTCTATATTGAGCTGTTTCGGTTGGAAGTTATCATCTAACCAAGCATACGGGGCTTTGTTATTGGCGAAGAAATAACGGGATCCCCAACGATTTGGTTGGTCTCTTTGCTTATCCGCATAGGTTTTTTTAAAGATAGGTTTATCTGCCAAGTTATCAGAAAACTGATTTCCTAATAAATAAAACTGGGCATCATAATGATGTCTGCCAAGCCAAAAGCCTTCTACGCCATTAAATTCACTATTAGCAACAACAAACTTTTGTTCGCTACTCAATTCGCCATCATGCCAAAGAGTCGCGGTTTGTTTTAAGTTGTAAAATTGAGAATGCTCAATGAGGGCGGTACCTCTTGGGCAAACCATATCTGTAGCCCCAGTGAAAGAGCAGTAAGAGTGGTAATAAAGACCCTCTTTTTTGTTCCAAAGACTCACTGTATCAGCACCATAGGCCTGTACGTCACATTGATGAAAGATGATTCGTGATGCGTTTTCAAAGCCGCGGATCGCAAACTGATGTTCAAGTGTGTTATGAATTTTTCCGTAATCATTGATAACGGAGATATTGGCGAGTGTTATGTCACTGCCAGTGATATTAACCACGGCAGCTCCCCAGTCACTGTCATTGTGTTCTCGCCAACTATTCCTCAACTGTGCGTAACGAATGATAGTATTAGCGGCGGATTCACCGACAATACTGAGGTTACTGCGGGTGATATACAGTTTTTCGTTGTACTCACCAGCTGCAACAGTGATCACCACCTCTTTATAGGGGCTACTCGCATTAATTGCAGCTTGAATGCTGTTATAGGCATGCTTATTATTTTTTTCTACATGCATAAATGTGACAGGCTCGGTGCCAATTGCAGGCGTCGCAGCAAAAACACTCTGCGCAATAGATAACACCACGAGCAATGATAAAAATAAACGCATACTTGTCTCCTAAAGTGTGCTGTTTAGTATTGAGTTATCTATTGGGACGATGGCCCCTCGTTGTTGAATAACCTGTCCTGCAACGAGATTTCCAGCCTCTGCACAGCTTGCAATGTCATGGTCTAGCAACCAATAACTTAAAAACCCCGCATTAAATGAATCACCTGCTGCAGTGGTATCAACAACATTATCTACCAGTCTGGCATCATACTGATTGACAATACTGTGACTATTTTCACTGTATTGACATCCCTTTTCACCGGTTTTAATGACCAGCTGCTTTACACCTTGTTGATGCAAGTGCTCACGACATTCTGTGAGGTTGTTAAAGCCCCAAATTTGGGCTTCATCTTCAAATGTCACCAAGGCTAAATCAGCAAGCTGATACATACGGTTGTTGCTCTGTTGGCAATGAGATTGAGATGCCCAAAGCGTTGGCCGGTGGTTACTATCGTAGATAATTTTAACACCATGAACTTTTAGATCAGCCAATACATTAAGTAAAATATTACAATCATCGATGGGCAAAATTGCGAGTGAAATACCCGACAAATAAACTGCATCGACTGCTTTTAACTGGCTAACAATATCAGCAAATTTAGCGTGGCGAACGAGGTATTTTGCCGCAGAATCATTGCGCCAATATTGAAAAGTGCGTTCGCCATGGGCGTCAGTTTGGATCATGTATAAACCAGCATGCTTGTTACTGTCGGTTAATACGGTGTCACAGTTAACCTGGTAGTCTTGCCAGCGAGCAATCATTGCTTGGCTTAACGCATCCTCTCCCATCACAGTGACGTAATTGACATCAATGCGTTCGCTTGCCAATTTTTTCATGTAAATGGCTGTATTCATGGTATCGCCACCAAAGTTTTGTTGCATTTCGCCAAAAATAGCCCCTGACAACTCCACCATACATTCCCCAATAATGGCAATTTTCTTTTTTGACATTAGAGGGTTACTCCTTTTTTCCAGATGGCTACTTCGCGAATATCATTTACTTCATTACAGGTCGGTTTACCATTCACTACATCCACCAACAAATCGACAAATTCTTGATGAACTTCAGGCATGGATTTGCCATTCACCAGCACACCAGCATCGAAGTCGATCCAGCGGGTTTTCTTTTTCGCAAGCTCTGAATTAGTGGCTATTTTTAAAGTAGGCACAAAACCACCGTAAGGCGTACCTCGCCCGGTGGTAAAGAGCACAATATGACAGCCCGCAGCTGCAAGTGCGCTGGTGGCAATGGGGTCATTGCCGGGGGCGTTGAGTAAATTGAGTCCTGGAGTACTTAATCGTTCACCATAATCAAGCACGGCCTGTACTTTGCTGGTACCTGCTTTTTGAGTACAGCCCAACGATTTGTCTTCTAATGTAGTTATGCCGCCTTTTTTGTTACCCGGAGACGGGTTTTCATAAATGGGTTGGTTATGCGCTTTATAGTAACCTTTAAAATTATTTACCATGCTGACAAGCTGGTTAAAGGTGTCTTCATCTTTACAGCGAGACATTAGTAAGGTTTCTGCACCAAACATTTCGGGTACTTCGGTCAGTACGGTCGTTCCACCTTGAGCAATTAAGTAATCAGAAAAATAACCTAGCATTGGGTTTGCTGTGATACCGGATAAACCATCACTGCCACCACACTCAAGACCAAACTTTACTTCACTCAGCAGACCGGGTTCACGTTTATCATGTTTAATTACATCGTAAATTTGTTCTAGCAGCGCGACACCATCTTCTACTTCGTCATCGGAATGCTGAGATACTAAAAATTTTATTCGATTCTCATCAATATCACCTAACCCCGCTTTAAAGGCGGCAAGCTGATTATTCTCGCATCCTAAACCGACAACTAATGCACCACCGGCATTAGGGTGTAATGCCATATCTTGCAGTAAAATTCTCGTGGTTTCTAAATCGTCACCTAACTGTGAACACCCAAATTGATGAGGAAATATATGAACCCCGTCAATGCCAAGATCGGGGTGATTTCGTAGAAACTCATCTTTCATTTGTTTGATCATACCGTTGACGCAGCCAACCGTTGGAATCAACCAAATTTCGTTACGTATACCAATTTCGCCATTCGCTCTGCGATATATATTCACGGGTGGAGAGGGCTCAGCAGGAGCTTGACTGACAAATTCAGGCTGATATTGATACTCTAACTCATCATGCAGGGTCGTTTTAATGCTGTGGGTATGAACCCAAGCACCTTGCTTTATATCTTCAAGAGCAAAACCAATTGGAGCGCCATATTTTATAACACGGTCATCTTTTGAAATTGGCTTTAACGCAATTTTATGTCCTTTTTCGATGTCGTCTAATGCGGTGAACGAGAAGTCTTCAAACTCAATGTGTTCACCCGCACTAATTGGGCTCAGGGCAATAGCAACATCATCAGTATTATGAAGTCTTAATAACTGTGCCATGATTATAATTCCACTTGTTTTGATAGTGTCTCTTCAACAGAGGTCGTAAGCATGCTGTTAAGCTGTTCTGTTACTAGGTCAGTCAATCCTGTCAGTTCATTGAGATCCTTATCCCAATGCCACTTAGCGCCAAGCACACTGCTGACAAGCTCTTTCAATGTTATCGCACCACCTTGGTGCTGTTGCCACAGGGATTTGAATAAAGTGATCCACTCAGGACTATCTGAAAGCTCAATGGGTTGACCATTCCGCTCGCCGCGGTAAAACAAAATTTGCCCCGCAATTGCTGTCGCAATGAGTGCTGGAACGGTTTTATTATCTACAATATATTGCTCTAACTGCGGCAGTAATCGCGTTTTAAATTTGGTCATACTATTCAGTGATATCGACATAAGTAAATGACAAATATACGGATTTCTAAAGCGATTAAGCACATCATTGGCAAATACCTGCAATTCATCTTTAGGTAAAGATAGTGTGGGAATAATCTCGTCAAAAATCAGTTTACTTACATATTTCTCGATTAATGGTGAGGCGAGCGCTTCGCCCACAGAGTCGATATTTGCCATATAGGCCAAAGGCACCATCGCAGTATGTGCACCGTTTAAAATGGCGACTTTACGTTGTTTGTAAGGGGCTATATCGTCAACAATTTTAATATTGACATCACTGCCTTCTAAACATAATACGTCAGCTAAATGTTGCGGCCCTTGAATAACAAATAAATGAAAATATTCAGCTGTGACCATGAAGTTGTCGTAGTAGCCAAATTGTTCTTGCAAGTGTTGATGTTCATCACGTGGGAAGCCCGTCACGATGCGGTCAACCAACGACGAGCAAAAATAATTATGCTCGTTAAGCCAGCTAACAAACTCGCTGGGTAAATCCCATAGTTGGCAGTACTTGAGGACAATTTCTTTTAATTTTTCACCATTATAATCAATTAGTTCACAAGGAATGATGATCATGCCGCGATCACTTGCACCGTTAAAGTGATTAAAGCGGTGAAATAACCATTGAGTTAATTTCGCAGGGAAGGCTTTTGCTGGCTTATCAGTGAGTGAGTCTTCGCTAATGTACTCGATGCCTGCTTCGGTTGTATTAGAAAAAATTAACTTTAGATCTTCACTTTCTGCGAGCTGTAAATATTTATCGAATTCTTTATAAATAGGAATTTCTTCGTTTACACAGCTAATAATGCGTTCATTAGATACCGATTCACCTTGCTCATTAATGCCTCGAATAATACTGGTATAGAGACCATCTTGAGTATTAAGTAGCGGTAATGTGTCGTAATCAATTGGTCTAATAATGGCGACACCCGCGTTTAAACCTGTTTGTTCATTTAATTTGTCGATTTGCCAATCCACAAAAGCGCGTAAGAAATTCCCCTCACCGAATTGCATTATAGTCGTCGGGTATTTGTTTTTATTGACGTTTTTTCTATTTAGTGTGTACATACATTTGACCCATTTTTAACCTTAATTGGCGTGTTGATTTTTACATCTTAGACATATTTGCCACCGGTGGCAAATAAAATTTGACAAATTGCCACCGGTAGCGAAGAATGGCTATTAACAACTTTGTGAATGTTTTTACAACTTGTTTATTAAAGTGGTGTTAAAACAGGCATTCAAACTTTTGTATCATCTTATTTGAAGAGGCTGATACAGAGAGTTAGCAGATAAAAAGGTTAATTTTATGACAACACAGCTATTCGATTTAAAGGGGAAAACGGCTTTAGTAACAGGCGCGAGCCGTGGCTTAGGAAAGCAAATTGCAATGGGATTAGCCGCTGCTGGGGCTGATGTGATCTGTAGCAGTAGTCGTGAGCATGGTTGCGAAGAAACATGTAGCGAAATAGCTAAAAGCGCATCGAAAACATGGGATATTGCCGCTGATTTGAGCGATGCCAAAAGCGTGTCAGCATTAGCAGAAAAGGCGTTGTCGGTTAATGATGGCATCGATATTCTGGTCAATGTGGGTGGCACCATTTTTAGAAGTCCCGCTATCGATTACCCCTACGATGAATGGCAAAAGGTGATAAAGGTTAACCTTGATGCCAGCTTTTTACTTGCTCAGGCATTTGCACCGAAAATGATCGAAAAGGGTCAAGGTAAAATTATCAATATTGCATCCATGCTGTCATACAGTGGCGGAATGACTGTGCCCGCTTACACAGCAAGTAAACATGCTATTGCAGGCGTTACCAAAGCCTTAGCAAATGAATGGGCACAATATAACATTCAGGTTAACGCGATAGCACCTGGGTATTTTAGAACAGATAACACGCAAGCGCTTCAGGATGATCCTGGGCGCAATAGCGAAATAGAAAAACGTATCCCAGCAGGGCGCTGGGGAGAAGCTGAAGATTTAATTGGTACCGCAATCTTTTTATCATCACGAGCCAGTGATTATGTCAATGGACATATTTTGGCAGTTGATGGCGGATGGTTAGCACGTTAGTAGGAAAATAAAACAATGAACACAGAAATTGAATCACGTTACGCAGTAGGCCCAAATGAAGTAAAAGGGTTTGACACTGAGCAATTGAGAAACGAGTTTTTAGTCGACAAATTAATGCAAGCCGACAAAGTGTATTGGCTTTATACCCACTATGAACGTTTTATGGTTGGCAGTGCAGTACCTTTAAATAACGCATTAACGCTTGAAACATTAGATAACTTAAAAGCGGCCCATTTTCTTGATGGTCGCGAATTGGGCATTATCAATGTTGGGGGCAAAGGCAGTATTACAGCGGATGGTGAAACTTACTCATTAGACTATAAAGATGCACTTTACTTAGGTCGGGGTAACAAATCAGTGTCTTTTCGCAGTGATGATGCTAAAAACCCAGCTAAATTTTACTTAAATTCAGCACCTGCGCATCACAGTTACCCAAATAAACACGTTACTAAACAAGATGCTAATGTACTTCATTTAGGAAGTTTAGAGACATCGAATGAGCGTAATATCAACCAAATGCTTATCAATACAGTGGTACAAACGTGTCAATTGCAAATGGGCTTAACTGAACTTAAGCCCGGTAGTGTGTGGAATACCATGCCAGCTCATCAACATGATCGTCGTAACGAAGTGTATTTTTATTTCGAAATACCTCAAGAGCAAGCGGTCTGCCACTTTATGGGTGAGCCAACAGAAACGCGGCATTTATGGATTCATAATGAGCAAGCTGTGGTCTCGCCACCGTGGTCAATCCATTCTGGTGCAGGGACACAGAATTACAGCTTTATCTGGGGGATGGCTGGTGAAAACTTAGATTATGACGACATGGACAAGTATCAACCGCAACAATTGAGATAGTCCACATTTAACAGAACACACAATGAAGAAATAATAATGAATAGAAATCTTCTTTACAGCGTTTTCGTGGTTTTTACGCTTGGTTTTATAACCAGCTGCAGCAATGACAACAAAACCACACGCTTGACGCTTGCCCACACGCTGGATACCCGGCATGTGGTGCATCAAGCGATGGAGTATATGGCAAAACGTTTAGATTACTATTCCAACGGAAGTATGGAAATAGTGATCTATCCCGGTGGTCAATTAGGGTCAGAACGAGAGCTTATCGAGTTGCTACAAATAGGTAGTCTTGCTATTACCAAAGTGTCTGCGAGTCCACTTGAGGGCTTTGTGCCAGAAATGAAGGTGTTTGGTATTCCTTATCTGTTTAATGACAGTGCGCATTTTTGGCGCGTATTAAACAGTCAGTTAGGCCAAGACATGCTTGATAAAGTATCTTCTGCAAGACTCAAAGGGTTAGGTTATTACGATGCAGGCAGCCGAAGCTTTTATACGACCCAAAAACCCATTCACACGCCTGACGATTTAATTGGTCAGAAAATTCGTGTATTAAATAGCCCCACGGCCGTTGCGACGGTACAAGCTCTTGGCGGTGCTGCAGCACCTATTGCGTGGGCTGAGCTGTATTCGGCTCTGCAGCAAGGGGTTGTTGACGGCGCTGAAAATAACCCACCCAGTTATTACTTATCTCGCCACTATGAAATTGCGAAGTACTACTCGTTAGATGAACATACCTTTGTGCCTGATGTTATTTTGGCCAGCCAAGAAGTGTGGGAGTCCTTGAGTGAACAACAGCAAACATGGCTAACTAAAGCCATGGCTGATTCTGTTGAATACCAACGTTCACTCTGGCAATCAGCATCGGATGAAGCGCTTAAAGCGGTTATTGAGGCCGGCGTTGAAGTTACCTACCCCGACAAAAAAGCGTTTCAGGATAAAGTCGCCGATTTTCATGCATCATTTGCAGGTACGCCTGTTGAGCAACATATCAAGGCTATCAAAGCGATGGGGGAGGCAAAATGACAAAGCTAAATTCACATCTTAACTCATTGATAGAACGGATTTTGATAGTAGCGATGATCGCCATCGTGGCTGTCGTGACTTGGCAGGTGTTTTCGCGTTTTATTTTGCGTTCGCCAAGTTCATACACAGAAGAGTTAGCACGTTTTTTATTAATGTGGATTGGGGTTTTAGGCGCATCGTACGCATACAGAACTCGCGCCCATTTAGGACTTGATCTGTTCTATCAAAAAATGGTTCCGACACTACGCAGAAAATGCACCTTTATTATTGAATTATCGGTATTGATAACCGCATCTTGCATTTTAGTGTATGGCGGCAGTTTGTTAATGATGCTGAGTTTTGAGCTTGAACAAAGCTCGGCAGCTCTGGGTATTAATATGGGCTTTGTTTATGCTGTATTGCCGTTAAGTGGCCTATTAATTGTATTTAACTGCGTTGAAAATATTGTTAATTGCTTAATGAATGTGATGGAGGAATCATAATGGAAATGACAGCCATAATTCTAATTGTGTGTTTTTTCATCTTACTGTTTATTAATGTCCCTATTTCTATTTGTATCGCATTATCGACACTGATTGCGCTTACGTTACATATGGATTTTACGCCAGCAAGTATTACGATTTCCCAACAGATGATGGGTGGTCTGGATAGCTTTGCCTTGTTAGCCATCCCATTCTTTATTTTGTCTGGTTTAATTATGGGCCAAGGAGGCATAGCCAAGCGTTTAATTGAGTGTGCTATGGCAATGATTGGCTTCTTACCCGGTGGTTTAGCGCTTGTGAATGTAATGTCGTGCATGATGTTTGGTGCTATTTCGGGTTCTGCTGTTGCTGCTACGTCGGCTATCGGTAGTTTTATGGTGCCAGAAATGAAAAAGCACGGTTACAGCGAAAACTTTGCAGCAGCAGTCACAGCAAGTGCGGCAACAACAGGTATGCTAATACCCCCGAGTAATATTCTTATTATTTACGCTATTGCGAGTGGGGGAGTATCGATTGCAGCCTTATTTATTGCGGGTTATTTGCCGGGTATTTTACTCGGTTTAGCACTGATGATGGTGTGTGCAATTTATTCTATTAAGAACAATTACCCTGTGACAGCGCGACTGCCTTTTTCGGTCATGTTCGAAAAGATAATCGCAGCATTGCCCAGTTTATTACTTGTTTTTATTGTGATTGGGGGCATTATTGGTGGTGTTTTTACGGCGACAGAAGCCGGGGCCGTTGCCGTGATTTATGCTCTCGTCCTTGCTGTGTTTGTGTATAAAGAAATTCGTTTAAATGAAATGCCTCAGTTATTACTTAAGGCCTGCGAAACAACCGCCATTGTGATGCTTATTATTGCGGCATCTTCTGCAATGTCGTGGCTTTTGTCCTATACGCATATTCCACAAATGGTCAGTGAATTCTTTTTAACATTAAGTGATAACCCAATAATTATTTTGTTATTAATTAATTTAATTTTGATACTTGTGGGCGCATTCATTGATATGACGCCAGCTGTACTGATATTCACACCGATATTTTTACCGGTGGCAATGCAATTTGGTATGTCTCCTGTTCAGTTTGGTATCATGATTGTTCTCAATTTATCGATAGGATTAGTGTCTCCGCCAGTGGGGAGTGTATTATTTGTAAGTTGTGCAGTTGCAAAAACAGCGATACATAAAATAATAAAACCCATGATGCCACTTTATTTAGTGATGTTTCTGGTACTAATGTTGGTTACGTATGTACCTGCAATTAGTGAATTTTTACCACGCTTATTCGGTTTATTAGATTAAAATCACCAAAGAGGTGCATGTCGCCTCTTTTGTCATTTATAATGTAACGAATTTGTGTACTTTTAATAATTAAAAGCTGAACACTACTGTCGCTAAGTAGTTGACTCTGGAATTTTATATGTCTGTAACAATCAACGATATTGCTCGTTTATCAGGGGTCTCTAAACGCACTGTTTCGAGAGTGATAAACTGCTCACCGGCGGTCGGTAAAGCAACCCGTGAGCGGGTGTTAGAAATTATTAAAGAAACAGGGTTCTCGCCAGATAAGCAAGCGCGCGGTTTGGCGTCGAGTCGTTCTTACTTACTGGGCTTAATCTATGATAACCCCGATGCACTGTATATTGATGAAGTGCAACGTGGCGCATTGAGTGTTTGTGCTGAGCTTGGCTATGAGCTTGTTGTGCACCCTGGATCATCAAAACGCGATGACTTCATTAGTGATTGCCTTAGTTTTATTTCGCGCTCAAAACTAGATGGCGTGATTATTTTACCTCCTGTCTCTGAAAATAAAGCATTGGCAGCAGCGCTTCGAGAAATTAATTGTCCTTATGTTCGTCTTGCGTCAGTTGATTTAGATGATGCAGACAATATTGTTGTGTCTGATGAGCGTGCTGCCATGCGTGATATGGCGACACATTTAGTCGAGTTAGGTCATACAGATATTGGGTTTATTTCGGGCCCTCAACATTACCGCTCGTCGATTGAACGTTTAGCAGGCTTTTTGGCTGAGTTGCAGGTATATAACGTTAAGCTACCAACAGACCGCATAGTTGAAGGTAAAAACAATTATGACAGTGGTTTGGCGTGTGCTGAGCAATTACTTAATACTTTGCCAAGACCCACTGCAATCGTTGCAAATAACGATGAAATGGCTGCAGCGGTTCTTCGGGTTGCAAACAACTTAAATATTAGAGTGCCCGATGAGCTCTCTGTGGCTGGATTCGACGATAATATTTTGGCATCACGTATTATTCCCTCATTAACAACTATCCGACGCCCAGTGTTTAATATGGCGTGTTTGGCAGTCCAAAAGCTGATCAATAAATCCCGTAATAATCAGGAAAAGTTAGCCTTACAAAAAACAGTGACACCTAACCTCGTTACACGCGAGTCAACGGGAAGAGTCAACGGCTAACTGTTTATTAATAAACTCACTGATTAATTCAACCGTGTTATTTTGCCAAGGGTGAAATAGCCAAAAGCAATGGGGAGCCTCTTTAAACACATGCTCCTTGTTTGTAATGCCACGCTCAGTTAATTGTTCTTGAACTGTTTTTTTTCCTGCATAAAATCGCGCAAAGCCACCGTTGATGAATAAAGTCGCAGGGCTTGTGTTTGAGATGTAATTAATTGGGGATGCATGTTGCCAAATTGCAGGGACTTCTTCATAACGACCTCCTAACCACTTACTGGCAGATGTAACCGCCTTACTTTTATCATTCTCGTAGCGCAGCGCCAAAGGGGTAGTGAAATCAGACAGGCCATCAATGTTGATTAACACGCGCGCATTCACTGCCAATGAGGCACTTTGATTCGATAACTTGCCATGACTATAAGCCAGTAGGGCAGCTATTTGCCCGCCTGCTGAACTGCCTGCAAGGGTCAGTTTTTCAGCATTTAAGTGAAAGCGTGAAGCGTTACTTTTTAACCACTGTGTTGCTAGTGCAATATCATGAATCGATGCAGGGTATTGCGCCTCATCCGAAAGTGTATAAGCAGGGGTTGCCACAACAAAGCCCTTAGCGGCAAGTTTTGCTGCGAGGGTTTGTAAAATGGCCGGCGAACCCGAACCCCATCCTCCACCATGCACCAATACAATCAGTGGTAATACAGTGTTGTTATTAGGTCGAATAATAGTGATTGACTGGGAGCGCAATTTACCTGGGTACGTATGTTGTTCGACGTTTAAATTACTGATTGGGCTGTCATCTGGTAGATGCAACTCGCTGTAGCGTGGTTTTAACTTTTTATATGTGTTTTCAAGAGTATAAGACGCACTATGAACGTGGTTTGATATTCCACTTAATAGAAAAGCGATAAGGGGGAGTGTGTGTTTCATTTATCAGCTACCTTAGAAAAGCGAATATAATCGTAATGTACAGAGTGAGAATTGCGACTGACCAACTTATTGACATTGAATAAGCCCACTTTGGCACCAACCCAACGGCCTTTTTTGGCACTAAAATGCTCTCCGATGGCCCGATATTGTGAGGCTTCTGACGTTTTATAACTAAATACCGCATGAGCGCCAGGTTGCACCAGTAATCTTAAATACATTGTCTCAGTGGTGACCTCTGTAATGATTGTTTTATGTTCTGTACATCCTTTTCGTGCTCCTTTGCATTGGCTATAAACAAGGTGGAGTGCGCCTTCATCTGAACGCGATATACCGATCCACGCATAGTCTTCGCCAAACAATAAAAGACCGCTGTCGCCCTGGTAAGTTTCTGGATTAAAGACTAATTTTGTTTCAACGAAAAAGCGCTCTGCCGGTAGTTTTTGCAATAACAGCGAAGGAGTAAGCCACAAACTGTCTGCTACTTCTTGCTGTTGGGATAGTGTTAAATAGCCAGCACTGTCAGTTAAAGAAAACCAGTGTGGCTGTGGATTTGCGTTCCATTGCCATTGTAAACCAAGTTGCTCAGCATTAAATTCATCGCTGTTGGGTATTTGAGTGCTTAAGAACCGTTTAGCTTTGGGTTTTCGATACTTTAAAACCGGCTCGCCGATGCCATCTTTATCGGGATCTCGGCCAATCACGGGCCAATCATTAAGCCATTGAAGCGGTTGTAAATGCACGATACGGCCGTAGGCATTTTTAGATTGAAAATGAACAAACCAATCTTGGCCATATGGCGTGTTGATCCAACTTCCTTGGTGTGGGCCGTTGGTTAGCGAGTTTCCTTGTGCCATTACAATTTTGTCTTCATACGGGCCTAGTATGTGTTTACTTCTAAAAACTGACTGCCAACCTAAATCGACTCCGCCAGCAGGAGCAAAAATGTAATAAAAGCCATTACGCTTGTAAAACTTAGGACCTTCTAAGGTACGATATGAGGGCAGGGTATTGCCATCGACGATATGCTGGTATTCGTCACTTACCCAACTGGCGTCAGCACTCATTTCACGAATTGAGAGAACATTGTTAAATCCGGCCCTGCTTTTTGCCCACGCATGGAGCAAGTAAGCTTTGCCATCATCGTCCCATAAGGGTGTAGGGTCGATAATTCCTTTCCCTTTTAGAATTAATGTGGGTGTTGACCATGCTTTAGCGGGGTCTTTGGCTGTAATAACATAGATCCCAAAATCTGGGTCAGGATAAAAAATCCAAAATAAGCCATTATGATAACGAATATTGGGTGCCCAAACGCCATTACCATGTTGTGGCGTGTTGTAGTGCTCACGCGGTTGTTGAATAGGGAGTGCGTAATTTATGAGTTGCCAGTTAACTAAGTCGTTTGAATGTAAAATAGGCAACCCCGGCGCAGAGTTAAAACTTGATGCCGTCATGTAATAATCATCACCCAGGGCAACGATATCAGGATCTGAAAAGTCAGCATGAATGATAGGGTTTTGGTAATACCCATTTTCTAAATCTGCCTGCCAAATGAGCGGCATGTTATTTTTTTCAGTGGGGAACTCTATCAGTTCAATAGCCGGTAAAGTAACACTGACAAAAAAAAGGGTATTTATTAAGACATAAATCGCTTTCACTTGATTTCCTTATCTGCCTAATAAAAGACTCGCTAAAATAAAAGGCCCAACTGCTTTAGGGTCATTATCTCGGATATTTTCGCTTAAGTAATAATCATAGCTACCATCACGATATGGCTTGCCGCCAAGCCCTGCGACTTCACAGGCTGATGTGATTGAAATACGTTTTGTTTTTTTGTCGACAGCGATGAATTCATCGATTAATCCAGCATAACTTTGCTCTGCGTACACTAAGTAGTAGGCAGGTAAGGCGTTATCTAATACTCCTTTGATGATTGCGTAGGTAAACATGCTGCTTCCAGAGGATTCAGGATAATTACCGGCTTCATCGCCTTTATCTGTGACTTGATACCAAGTTCCAGTGTCATTTTGATAATGTAATAAGCGATCGATTAAGTGTTTAAAGCGGCGAGATAACCATGCTTTTTCAGGATAATCATCTGGCAATTGCGCTAACACATCAACCATCGCCATGGCATACCAACCTATTGAACGTGACCAGTGATTTGCTGATTGTCCTGTGATTGGGTCAGCCCATTTTTGACTCTTTGACTCATCCCAGCCGTGAACAGGGAGTTGGGTATCAGGTCGGTATAAATGCTTTTCAATAAGTTGGAATTGCTTGATAACATCGCTAAATTGCTCTTTTTGACCATAACGACGAATGTACTCAGCGTAGAATGGTGCGCCCATGTATAAACCGTCGAGCCACATTTGTGAGGTGTAGCGTTTTTTATGCCAAAATCCCCCCTCTGTAGTGCGGGGATGCTTTTCTAATTGCTTTACTAGTGTGTCGATGGCGAGTCGATATTTTTTGTTGCCTGTTTCGTCATACATGAAAAACAATAACTTACCAGCATTGAGCATATCAATGTTGTATTTACTCTGTTGATAAGTCTTAATCGTGCCATCGTCCATAACGAGGCTATCAACATACTCTTTTATGTAATTGAAATAGCGTGTATCGCCTGTTTTTTGATAAAGCTTAGCAAATGCCATAAGTTCTAAGCCATGGGTATAGTCCCAGCGAGCAGCAGTGCGCCAGTCAATCAAATAGGCATGCGGATGACGTTGCATTTCTGATTCAGCCATCCATATCGACCACCTAATAGGGGGTTTTTTAACATTGCTTGCAATGCTGTTTACTGACCAAAAAACGCTTAAAATACAGGTTAATAAAATCGATAAATAGCGAAATGTTTGCATGATTATTTACTTTTCTGACGAAGCAATTTTACCATTTCTGTGCCAGCTAAAATATACGCCGCGTTGCCTTTAGGGTCGTTTGCAACAACAGGTTCACTCATGTAGTAGTCATAGCTCCCATCACGGCCAAAGCCAAGCCCCGCTACATAACATTGGTTAGTCATAGACACAGTGCCATCTTGGTGCAATAAGGTAAATTCGTTTAATAATCCCTGGTAGGCCTTATATGCAGTAGCAAGGTAATCGGTGCTTAAGTAGCCCTTATTTATTGCTTTTGCATAGAAGTAGGTAAACATCGCCGTTGCTGATGACTCTCTATAATTACCTATCGCATTGGGTTTATCCATTACCTGCCACCAAGTGCCGGTTGCTGGGTCTTGCGTTTTTTCTAGACTGTCGGCAATTTCTTGCACCATGGTAAGTAAGTGTTTTCGTTGCTGACTATTTTGTTCAGGAATATAATCAAGTACATCGACAACGGCCATCGCAAGCCAGCCCATTCCGCGAGCCCATACCTCGTGTGAAAGCCCCGTTGATTTATTAGCCCATGCCTGTTGTTTAAGCTCATCCCAGCCGTGATAGTAAAGCCCTGTTTGTGTATCTTTTAAAAACTCGCGGGTTAAGTTAAATTCGTTCACCACTTCGGCAAAGGTTTCTTGTTGTTGGTGACCCGATTCAAATAAGGCTGCGTACTCAGCTAAAAAAGGCATACCCATATACACACCATCAAGCCATACTTGGCCTTGGTATTTTTTCTTATGCCAAAATGCCCCTGTCGACGTGCGAGGGTGTTTATGTAATTGCTCTCTTAGCGCATGAATTGCTTTTAGATACTTTTGTTCATTTGTTTGCTGGTATAGCGTAATTAAATTGCGACCAGGCGGAATATTATCAATATTAAAATTGCTTTGTTTATAGGCTGAAATAAGGCCATCTTCAGAAATAAAGCTTCCGGGCACTTTTTCAATGACTTGTTTATATTCCGCATTATCTGTGAGTTCACCAAGTGTGTAATAAGCATACGGTTGAATACCAATAATGTCATATTCAAACTTTGGAGAGCGCTTACGGTTAACATCCCATCCATTATAGTGGTAGCCTAGCGTTTTACGCGCCAGTTCAGAATCTGCGAATGCTTGTGTCCACTTAAGTGCAGACTCTGCGGAGATAGACGCTTGCATTGCATTCTGTGTCAACGATGTTTTGAGCTGAATTCGAGGCTTAATGGTCAGCTTTTGCGCTTGTTGTTTAATATAATGCTCAAATTGTTCTACGGTATTAATACCACTTTGTGCTTGCCATAAAGATGCAAAATAATAGTGAACTTGCTGACTGCCTTGCTGGCCTTTTGGCGTTAATTCTACTAAGTAGTTTTTATCATCTTGGCGTACTGTTTTTACATCCCCTTTTTTGAAAAAAACCACCATGCCTAGCGCCTTACCGTCGAGACTTTGTTTGCCCCAACTTGCAATATACCCATAGCCATAATTGCTCATGCTTTGTAAATCGGCTTTTAAAAAGGTCGTATCGGGATGTTTTACAAGGCCTGCGGTGATGTTATCAAGTGGTTTGTCGAGTTTTAAGGTGACTTCTGCCAGTGGAGAACCCGCTTGCATACTGATAAATGCACTGAGGTCTTGTTGCTGTACGCTGTTTTGCCAGCCATGGTAATCAAGTTGAATTTGGGCGAATAGATCGCCATTCGCAGTGATGCTTGCAGTACGAGTATCTACTTTGCTGACATGTTCAAGCTTACCTTTCTCATTGGTATAGGCAAAACCACCTGCACCTAGCGATCCTCCTACTTTTAATAAGTCCATTCCCCAATCTTGCAGCGAATGATACGACTTATAACCATCTAAACCAACGTTGTGCAATACGGGTTCTGGAGTCAGTTTTCCGAAGATATCAAAACCATTACGCCAATCGAGGTAAATGCGATAACCGACCTTATCTGATTCGATCCCCGGTCCTTCATAGCGGATCCAGTTTGAATGGTCTGTGTAATATTCAGGAGGGGTTATGGATTGAACATTTTTAAACAGGCCACCGACATATTCTTTCATTCCAGCATTTTGTTGGTGTTTTGGTGGGCGAGTATGAGGTACCCATTCACCACCCACTTTATGAGCTAAATCTGCTTGTACACGCTTTTTGGAAGGTGCGAGACGTGTTGTTGAGATTATCTCTGCGTGTATATTTTCACCTTTAGAAAGATCAGTAACGAACAAAATACCATCGTTCTTTCCATCCAAATCTTTATCAATCGCTTGATTGGCAACTTGATTATCGCCGATATTTACCGCAAGCGTTGTATTAGGTGCTACACCTAAGTCGTAGTAGCTTAAATAAATAGCTTCATCTTCGCGATTAAACGGGCTGGGATTAGCAATATCAACAGTGGCAACAGAACCTGTCTGTGCTTCTTTTATGCTGTGATGCTGGGGTTGTTCTGCTTGTTGGCAAGCGGTAACAGACAAAGCAGCGAAAGTAATCAGTGATGTGTGTATCAGGTGACGTGAGGGTAAATGTTTCATTGTTGTTCTCCCCTGAAAAGGCCAAAGCAAAGCTTTGGCCTAAGTGTTTTTATTATAAGTTGTATGCTTTTTTCACTAAACCATAGGTTAACTGATAAGCGAGTTCATGCGCTGACTCAATACTAATTTGGTGATTAGCAACAAGTTCAGCTAAATAGCGACAATCCACACGACGCGCGACATCGTGGCGGGCTGGAATAGATAAAAATGCACGCGTATCATCATTAAAACCAACAGTATTATAGAAGCCCGCTGTTTCAGTGGTTTGTTGACGAAAACGCAGCATACCAGCCGGACTATCATGGAACCACCATGCAGGCCCTAGTTTTAGGCTAGGGTAGTGGCCTGCAAGTGGCGCAAGCTCGCGGCTATAGGTGGTTTCATCGAGGGTGAATAAGATGATTTTTAACTTTGGATGATTACCGTATTTACTCAATAGTGGTTTAAGCGCGTTTACATATTCTGTTTGGCTTGGGATATCTGCCCCTTTATCACGACCGAATTGATTGAAAATCGGTTGGTTATGGTTGCGGTGTGCACCTGGGTGGATTTGCATTACTAAACCATCCTCGATACTCATGCCTGCAAGCTCGGTCAGCATTTGTCCACGAAACAGTTCTTGTTCTTGCTCATTTGCGTGACCAGTTCGGCATTTTTCGAACAATGCTTCACATTCACTCAGTGACAAGTCGGCAGTTATTGCACTGGGGTGCCCATGGTCAGTGGCTGTTGCGCGACCTTCTTTTTTAAAGTACTCACGGCGAATACGTATAGCGTCTAAATACCCTTGCCATGTTGTGGTATCTTGCTCGGTTAGCTCCCCTAGTTTTGCGACATTATCAATAAAGTCTTCGCGACTTGCATCAACCACATCATCTGGTCTAAACGTTGTAATAACTCGCTTTGCCATGTTTGTGCCAGCCATGCCACGATGATGTTCGAGCGAGTCTAGCGCACCTTCTGTGGTTGCAATTAGCTCAATATTGAAACGGTCCATTAGCGCATGCGGTTTATAGGCATCAGTCGCCAGCTCTGCGGTGATTTTGTCATAATAGTCTTGCGCATTGTCTGAATTTAATTTTTCAGTAAAACCAAAAACATCGCTAAATACAGCGTCTAGCCAATAGCCACTGGGTGTACCTGCGAACAAGTAATAATTGTCCGCAAAAATTTGCCATGCTTTTTTTGGATCAACGCTTTTAGAACGCGCCATATCACCTTCTAAGCCATGCTCAGGAATTCCTAACGTTGTTAAGTCGATGCCTTGGCTGTAGAGCATTCTAAACACATAGTGATCTGGTTTTATGAAAAGCTCAGTAGCGTTACCAAAATGAGGGTTTTCATTAAACCATTTAGGGTCTGTGTGGCCGTGTGGGCTTACAATAGGGAGATCTTTAATTTCATTGTAAAGTTCACGGGCAATGCTTACGACAGCGGGATCGCTTGAAAATAGGCGATCAGGATGTAGTTTAAGAGACTGTGATTGACGAGTCATAGTGTTTCCTTTATTCCTTTATTCATTTACTTATTAGCCACCGGTGGCAAAATAGGCCAATTTATTTTGTTAGTACGTTAGCGCAGGCTTGAGTGATACTTTGCCAGTCTTTTGTATTCACCCAATCAGGTTTTGCGACCCACGTTCCACCCACAGCAAATACATTATCTAATGCTAAAAAATCTTTGAAATTTTGAGCATTTACACCGCCTGTAGGACAAAAGCGTACCTCTTGAAAAACACTCGAGACAGCGTGTAAAAAATCGATTCCGCCACACAATGAAGCTGGGAATAACTTGTGTTCTGTAAAGCCATATTCACTGGCGAGAAGAATATCGGCATTATTCGATACGCCTGGTAAGCATGGTTTGCCACAACTTGCTAAAGCATCTAGCAGGCGAGGCGATACTGCTGGCGTTACAATGTAATCAGCGCCTGCATTAATGGCGTTATTTAATGTGTCACTACGGGTAATTGTCCCCGCACCCACGATGAGATTTGGTAATGCCGATTTTATCGCTGTTATTGCAGCTAATGATTGCTCAGTGCGAAGTACAACTTCGACTAAATTAATACCAGCATCTTGCATAGCCCGAGCAACGGCGACTCCTTGCTGTGGATCATGTGCTTGGATGATTGGCAAAATCGGTTGTCCTGCCATTAATTTAGAAAATGCGCTCTGTGCCATTAGATTGACTCCGCTAATAATTGTTTTGCGCTAATTGATTGATTGTTCAAGGTGACGTTTTCAACATTGAAATCGGTGATATTTTTAACGATTGACTGTTTTGCGACGTTATCAAAGTGGCTATTTATAATTGTAAAATCTTTGATAGGTGCCCGCTCAAATCCATTTAAATAGAACGCTTTATCAAGCACGTTATTACAGTGCAGATTGTCTATAACGATATCGCGTACGGTGGGGTCAAATTGGCCTGCATCACCTTCTTCGTAAAAGAAATTAATAACAATTGCATTTTTTACTGTGCCAACTTCAACATTACGAATGCGAATATGCGCAATTAATCCACCGCGGACAGAATTGGTTTTAATACGGATGGCACGTTCTAAATGTGGACTGTCCATCGTGCAATCTTGTACGTAAACATTGTTCACACCGCCTGATATTTCACTGCCAATGACGACACCACCGTGACCTTCTTTCATGTGACAGTTTTCGATCACTATATTGGCAGATGGCGTGTTGACGCGACGACCGTCAGCATTTCGCCCCGATTTAATTGCAATACAGTCATCACCTGTATCGAACGTACAGTCTTTTATATGCACATGATTGCAGCTTTCTGGATCGCAACCATCGGAATTTGGCCCATGGCTTGAAAACGTGACACCACTGACTGTCACACTGTTACATAACACGGGGTTTACTAACCAAAAAGGAGAGTTTTTGATAGTCACTCCCTCAATTAACACATTATTACAGCGGTAGGGTTGAATGAAAGGGGGGCGCAGATATGCACCATCAGCGTAGATTCGCTCAGTAACAGGTAAGGCGTTTTCAGCATCAACCATTAATTGTTTACGTGCTGGTTTTTGATCCATCAATTGACCATTTTCTTGGTATTGTAATTCCCAGTGTTTTTCTTTGTGCGGACCTTTCCATGGCCACCAAGTGGTATTATTCGCATTACCCTCTAGTACACCTTCGCCAGTGATAGCTATATTTTGTTGGCCATACGCATAAATTAAAGGGGAATACCCCATCATCTCGAGGCCTTCCCAACGAGTGAATACTGCAGGTAGGTAGTCATCTGGATTAGTACTAAAACTTAGCACTGCGTTTTTTTCAAGGTGTAAATTAACGTTCGATAATAAGTGAATCGGGCCGGTATAAAATACACCCTCAGGAATAATAACTTTTCCACCACCTTGTTGGTGGCAGGTTAAAATAGCCTTTTTTATAGCATGGCTATTATTAAACGTACCGCCACTTTGAGCGCCAAAGTCAACGATATTAAAAGCACTCTCGGGGAACTGTGGTACTTTAATGTTCTTTTTAATCGCTTCGGCTGCTGACCAATCATTATTATCTGTTGGCGTCAGTAAGGTATTTACACTCGCACTTTTGCAGCCCATTAATGCAGCAGTACCTACTAAACTACTCGAGGCGAAGGCTTTAAGAAAAAATCGGCGATTATTGTTCATACTCAAGGTTCCTGTAGTCACAACGTGTGTGCTAATTGTTTTTATAGTTGAAGTACTCTAGCAACAATTGCCACCGGTGGCAATTGTTGCTAGAGATTTTATAAAAAATAACCAACCACACAGTATTGGTTATTTGGAGGGGAGTCATTTGTTAAAATGATCCGCGCAAGCCGACTAAGAATTGGCGTCCTGATGATAAGCTTTCGTATGGGCGAGGTGTGTAAATATCATTCCACATCTCTTGCTTTTCATCAGTTAAGTTAACGGCTTCAAACGACAAGCTCATATTTTCTGTCAGTTCATAGCGAGCAGAGAAGTTGAGTTTTGCTTTGTCATCATAGCCACGTACAAACGTTGATTCATCTTTGTATTCATCGAGGTATTGTTTGTTATAACCACCACGATAGTTGTATGAGAAACGTGCTGACCAATTATCTACTTCATAATATACGGTTAAATTATATGTATTTTTTGATGTTTCTTCTTCAACTAGGCTTAGTGAATTACCATAAAAAGGGTCTTCGATATCGCGGGTATAGTCGATATATGTGTAGTTTGCTTGGATCCCTAAGTTATTAAAGGGCTCAGGCAAGAACGTAAATGGCTGCTGATAAATAAACTCAGCGCCCCACATATCTTCAGCGTCGGTATTAGTAAGTTGGGTTACGGTCCAGGTAATATCTTCTGCGTTCATATCACCAATGTCGATACCCAAGCGATCTAACTCAGCCTGACTTAACACTTCATCACTACTTTCAGATGAAATACCGGTGATATTTTTAAAGAAAACAGAACCCGCAACCAGAGATTCATCTGCAAAGTACCACTCTAGACCTATATCGTATTGTTTTGCTTTGTACGGCTCAAGTGACGGACCCGCACCACGTTTAATTGTTGCGGTAGGGTCTTGCTCATCAGGGGTATTAACACTTATTGATGAACGTAAGTCAGATAGTTTTGGTCGGGTAATAGCGTGTGAGTAACTAAAACGACCGACTAAATCTTCAGTGATATCATAAGCTAGGTTAAGCGAAGGTAACCATTCATCACCTGTGCTAATCGATTCTCGCCAACCATAACCATTTTCAAAGTTAGCGCCATCACCTTTGCCTGCTGTGTAGCCATCTTTGTAAATATGATCCAGATTTACAATTCGGCTCGTGTTTTTGTTATCAACATAGCGAAGACCTAAATTACCCCTTAGTTCTGAATTGAATATATCTTTTCTAAAGTTAAGTTGAAGGTAGGCTGTGTTTACCTCTTCTTTTATATAATAGGCACGTTTGTACTCTTCCTTCGCTTCAAAAAAGGCGGCATTAGAAAATGCATCCATCATGGCATTGTAGTCAGGTGTTAGCCATGTAGAGCCAAATAGTGTTGAAGTGCTCGGTACTGAGGCATTATTACCAAAGTGAATACCGGTCTCATTAAGTGTGGTAGAAAATAAGTCTCCCGCTATTTGATCGGCATCTAAGTCAATAACTTGTGTTTCAGCTGATTTACCGCTGGTTTTGTTCGTTTCTATATCTAGGTTTTTCCACGCGTTGCGGAAGTCGTGTTGTTCAGTTTCAAAGCTACGCTGCCCTACACCAAATTTCACTGTGTATTCATCATTAAGTTCGTAGGCAAAATCAAGTTTAATGGTTGAGTTTTCGCTCTCAATAGTTTGTGCGCGGTTACGAACGAGCCCAGCACTGTAATTGCTAGCGTCTAGCATGGTGTTTTGTAATTGCTCTTTGGTAAACGCGTTTCCAGGAGCTTGTCCTGCTGCAAAAGCAAATGATGGCATTGTTGTGTTTAACTGCGCACTGCCTATCGCTTCACCACCGGGATTATTAATTAGAGAAAGTGGGTCAATATTACTGTCGTAACTGTAAGCAACGGTTGAGCCCTCTGCATCAAGTGCAAAAGTGCGAAGATAAGGTACATCCAAATCAGATTTTCCTTTACCTACTAAAAAGCTCATTTTTAAACGATCATTAATGTACCAATCACCCGTAAAGCTTACTTGATCAAAGTTTGATTCAGAGGAATCTTGTCGTGCTTCTGAACGTATAATTGCATTTGAAAACGCACCAGCAACAATTGTATTGTTAGGATCTGTATAGATGTTTTCAGGTACGATATTTTTTTGATCACGTAACAATACTGAGTATTGATATTCATCCATTGTCGTGTCTAGCTCTGCATGGAGAATATCTAAGTTCATTGAAAGATTATCAGTAGGAGCGTACTGGAAGGCGACGGTTGCACCTAGGCGTTTTTGCTCTTTTGAAAAGATAGAATAACGAGGTATACGGGGTAAATATAAACCATCCAGATTATCGTTTGTGTAATTGCCATTTTCTAACAAAATGGTCTTAGGTGCAGCTGATAGGTAGTTTGTACCTCCTTGACCAACAGGTGAACCGCCATCAACATAGTTTGGATTATTGACGGTCCAGCGAACCGTTGATGAACCTTCACTTTGGACGGTCCCATCACTGTATGCAACAGAGGCAAGTACACCGAATTTATTATCCCAGTTATTACTGAGCATAAATGACACGCGCGGCGATACATCCTCAGAAATATCGTTATAGCGGGCATTGACATTGTATGAGCCTTTAAAGCCTTCATATTGGAAAGGGCGCGCAGTCTGTAAATTGACATTACCTGAAATCCCGCCATCTTCTCTTTCTGCAGACACGGTCTTATCGATGTCTATTTGTGTAAAGAGTTCTGAAGCAAACACGTTATAATCAAAGGCGCGTGAAGTATTAGAGCCACCAGCCGCATCGGTTGCTGCTCCTGCTGAAGCTGATTCCATGCCATTAATCGTTGTTTTTACAAACCGAGAACCAAGACCCCTAATTGTTATTTGACGTCCTTCGCCAGCATCTTCTTCAATAGAGATACCGGGTACTCGAGCCAGGGAGTCGGCAACGTTTAGATCTGGAAACTTACCAATATCTTCAGCAATGATTGTTTCGCGTGTGCCTACCGCCTCACGCTTAGACATTAGCGCTGCATTAATACTGCCACGGTAGCCTTTAACCTGAATAATTTCGATGCCATCATCTTCTACTGCATTATTTTGTTGTTCTTGTGCATTAGCAGCATAACTTCCCATTACGCCACTGAGTAATAGTGAGGTCATAAGAGAGCTTAGTTTGAATGTTTGCTTACTTGTTGTCATTGCTGTTCCAGTTGTAGTTTATTGTTATAAATTACATGACTTTCAAACGGCATAAGTCATATCCTGTTATTTTTTTATGCGATTGTGTGTTCAATTACGCAAAGAGTAAAATGTCACTTTAATCCTTGTTTTGCTACCGGTGGCATTTAGGTAGAAATTATACGTAAAAATTCGTGCTGTCAAACCAAATAAACCAAAAATATTAATATTTCCTTTACAAATTAACGTTTTTAAAACCGCCGCAAGTTACATGATGGTGCAATAGTGGGTTGATTTTATTTATTTATTTGCCACCGGTGGCAGTGTGTGCTAGGGTCATTTTTATTGAGTTAATTTTCTACAGTGAGAGTTCAATGTTTAAACATTTTTTAAGGTTTCTATACGTCGGTGTTGCGCTTTCGTCTACTGCTCAGGCTGATGAACAGATCAACGTTTTTATGGCGGGAGACTCTACAATGTCAATAAAAGAAGTGAAAGATTACCCAGAAACAGGGTGGGGAATGCCTTTTCAATACTTCTTTAATGATCAAGTACAGGTAATTAACCTGGCTAAAAATGGTCGCAGCACACGGACTTTTAAATCAGAAGGTCGTTGGCAAATGATTATGGACGAGATTAAGCCAGGGGACTATGTCATCATACAGTTTGGTCATAATGATCAATCAAAACAAAAAGTTGACCGCTACACATCCGTACCCGACTTTAAAGCAAATTTACTTGGCTTCATCAAAGATGTGCGCGAAAAGCAAGCTCACCCCCTGTTAATGACACCGATAACGCGCCGCTATTTTAATGAAGACGGAACGATTAAAGAGACGCACCCGCTGTATGCAGATGCGGTAAGAGATGTTGCTAAACAAACAAAGGTTGATTTTATTGACATGGAAGCAATTACTAAACGCTACTTTCAAGCGCTAGGTGATGACGGCTCTGCATTACGTTTCATGCATATTGCCCCTGATTTGCACCCTAATTACCCGTTAGGTGTAACAGATGACACCCATTTGAACCAACTAGGTGCAACGGAGGTTGCTCAACTTGTGTTAACAGAATTAAAGAAGATGAATCACCCCTTGGTTGCAAAAGTTAGGAAGCCAGACCCTAAACACCTAAAGCGTTAAATTTGAGCGTTAAGTTGTATTTTTTACTGAAAGCCTAACAATAAGATTGTGAGGCTTTTTTATTGGGTTTTGTTAATCGGTTTTGGTGTAATTTCACATATTGATATTATAAACGCGTTGCTTCTTTTGGCTTTATTGTCCTTAATTTTATAGCACTATAGTTATGGTTCGCTTTTTTAATTGCTCTACCACATTGGATTAGTCATCAACTGACAGCATTAGTTTTGTCATCGATGCTGGGGTTACTGGCGATTATATGTGTACAGAGACGACTTCAAGTAACTATGCACATGTACAGGCTAATCGTGCGACGACGAATGGATCATACGCTTATGCGTTGGGCTCAGGTGATAACTTAGGTCTTTACAACACTTTTTATACCAGCACCTTAGCGCAAACTAGTGCGGGGTATTACGAGTTAGGCAGTTGCCCTAATTAATAAAATTGTGTCGCCCCGATGGGCGACACATCCACCCAGTTAAAACTTATAAGTTAAGGTTAGGCTGCCGTTTGTAGGCGCACCATAATAACCCACGGTTTGTAAACTATTAATGTACTGCTCGTCAGTGATGTTGTTGACGTTTGCTTGTATGTCAATGTTGTCGTTGATATTCCATCGAGCAAAGGCATTAAGTAAGCCATAACTCCCTTGTTTTACATTGTAGTCAGTGCTTTCGATTTTAGATTGCCAACGGCCATTTAAGCCCACAACCACCGCATCGGTCACCGCATAATCTACTGTTACACCTACAACATCACGAGGCGCCCATTTATTGGTATCATCACCATTTTCATCAGTTACATCAATATGTGTATAAGAAGCGACGATATTGATGTTGTCGGTAATCTTTCCAGTGACTTCAAATTCATAGCCTTCTGACTCAATAGACACGCCTTTATAGTAATAAATACCATCTTCTGTCAGGCCCGCGTATTGAGCAAAGTTATCTTGCTCAGCAGTAAAATAGGCAAACGTTGTCATTAGTGCATCGTCAAACCAAGAAGCCTTAACACCTGTTTCAAAGTTAGTGCCTTTGGTGGGGGCTAAGTATTGGCCGTTGTAATCTGCTTGCTCTTGCGGCTGATAAATATCAGAGTAACTTGCATATAAGTTTAAATCGTCGTTTAACTTATAAGTAAAACCAACATAGGGGCTCGTCTCGCTCTCGTCATTATCAATTGATGCACCGGCATTCATGCCTGAGCGCTCAAATTCAATAGTGTTAAAACCAACTACGGTAAATAATTTATCAGTAATGTTTAACTGAGCAGAGCCAAAGTAACGCGTTAGCTTTTGTTCGATATCAGAATATAAAACAGGCGCTAACCAATCTGGCTCAGGTATAGCATCTAAGTCATATGGAAATGCTAGGATTGGACCATAGGCCGGTGTGTTTGCAAAATCAAATGGGTGTTGATACATCACGTCATCACTTTTTGCATGGCTTACACCAACGCTTGCCTGATGTTCTTTACCAAATAATTCAAAGGCACCAAATGCTTTGATTTCAAATAAGTCTGCATCTATATCACTGTCATAACGACCCGGCCAACCACTTAAGCCTAAGTGCGTGTCTTTATCAATCTTGCCGCTGGCATAAAATAGCTTGTCTTGCTCTTCAAAACCGCGGAAGTTATAGCTTGCTTGCAGTTGCCAAGCGTTAGCAAAAATATAGTTGTATTCAATAAATGCAGAAGTGTTGATGGTGTCCCACATTGTCCATTCTTGGGTGGTTGTGTCGCTCACATCCCATTTTGCTTGGCTGCCATCAGTGTAGTTATACACCAGCCCACCCCATGTATTACCATCGGTATCAGCATCTTGATAAGAATAACCAGCGGTAACAGTGGAGTTATCTGTTAATTGACCATCAACAATAACAGAGAAAAACTCACGGTTATTTCCAAGCCCGTCAAGGTAAGATTCTTTATCTTCAGCAGCCGCAACAAAGCGGGCTGCCCAGCTCCCCGAATCAGTTAAAAGCAAAGAGTAATCTGCTTGAAGACGTTTAAAGTCCCATGAGCCAAATGAAACACCTACTTCACCACCATTTTCATTTTTTGGGCGCTTACGAACATAGTTAATCGTGCCCGATGCATTACCAACACCCGTTAAAAGGCCATTTGCTCCACGGATAACTTCAATGTTTTCGTAGCCATAGGCTTCCATAGCCCCGGTTACAATGCCCCAATCATTTGGCAAACCAACCCCATCAATTTGGGTGTTTTTAATTTCAAAGCCACGCGACGTGTAGTTAGTACGATTTGTTTCCCATTCTTCAACATTGATGCCTGGGGCTAAACGTAGCGCATCGTTGATATTAAAGGCTGAATAGTTTTTTAGTTGCTCTGCGGAGATGATACTGATTGATTGTGGTGTTTCATCAATCTCTAGTGCAAGGCCAGTTGCGCCTTCACTTATACGATTTTGGCGAACACCCACAATCTCAAGTGTTTCAATATTCGCTTCAGCCTCAGCAGTTTGCTGTGCGAAACTGAGTTGTGGATTCAATGCATAAATAATAGCGGTTGCAAGTGGCAACTGAGTTAATTTCATTCTTATCTCCGCGTGTTGTGAGCAGTAAATGGCAATGGTTGATTATTGTTTTGATTAAAATAATTCGCGGTAAACTTATCACAACTGATAATAATTATCATCAAGATTTAAATCTAAAGTGTTATGTTAATACAAATAAATGTAACAAAATATGTCAGTTTATTTTGTAAGAGGGCAGCTTATAAGGCGTATTTCATTTTGTGCTTACCGTCTATTTTAATAGTGGCTTATCGCTGCTTAGCAACATGTAAAATTATGAGTAATTTTAAGGAGATATCACCATTTTATTCTTGGTCCAAATGGTTAGCGGAACAACGTGTGGAAGAGGGGGTATTGCGTGTGCTAAATGATGACATTATAAAATAAGCCACTGGCATAAAATCGAAGCCGTTGTGTAGGCTAGGTAAATAAAGTGCGGCGTCCAGAGTCGCTATTTTAAAGTTAATTCAGTATGCGTTATAAGGTTAATAAAGTGGGGTCATACAAAAATTGGGTATTTGAGGAGTAAAATCGTCTTTATGTACTAGTATGAAATAACAATCTTCATTATAAAAGGAATAGGCATGCTCAGCGCTTATCAAAAACAGTTAGTTCAAAATAGCTTTAAAAAGGTAGCCCCCATAGCCGACGACGCAGCAGCCATTTTTTATGCCAAATTATTTGAGTATGATCCTAAACTTAAAACACTCTTTAAAAGCGACTTAAGGTCACAAGGAAAAAAATTAATGATGACCTTAGGTATTGCAGTTAAAGGGCTCGATAATTTAGATGAGCTCGTGCCAGTACTTGAACAACTTGCACGAAAACATATTGACTACGGTGTAAGCGTGGATGATTACACACCGGTAGGAAATGCATTGTTATATACGCTAAAAACAGGCTTGGGGGATGATTTTACCCCTGAATGCAGAAAAGCATGGGTCATTACTTTTAAGGCCATTGCTGATGTAATGCGAACTGCGGCATACCCCAGTTTTGACCCCGCAACTTACAAAAATGTTAAGTATTATCACAAATAATTTTATTGAATCGGGTGTATTGATATAAAGCCCATTGCTCATGGGCTTTATAGTGAAAGTTTTAAGCGTTACTTTCAACTTTTGTTTGTTTTGAGGTCGACATTGAGCTTCCGACCGATGCGGTGATAACGAGCAAAATGGCTAACCATTGCCATACACTTAAAAACTCAGCCAAGATAATAAAGCCAGCGAGGGCTGCTACCGCAGGCTCCAAACTCATCATGATACTGAAACCCTGTGCGGGCATATTTCTAAGTGCAACCATTTCAAGTGTATAAGGCAGGGCACTTGACATAATGGCAACTAGAATACCTAAAGGTAAAACGTCCCAACTTAATAGCGCCATGCCTTGTGAAGCTGCACCATAGGGAACAAGTACAATAGCTGCAATGCTCATACCTAAAGCGACGGTCATGCCACCTGAGCCCTGATTGCCCGTTTTTTTACCGAATAAAATATAAAATGCCCAACAGGCTCCTGCCGCTAGCGCTAAAATGACCCCTACAGGGTCGAGACTTTCCTCACCTTTCATATCAGGTAATAACAGCACAATACCTGCTATGGCGCAGGCAACCCAAAATAAGTCGCGCTTTTTACGAGATGATAAAAGTGCGACCGCTAATGGACCAGTAAATTCCAGTGCGACACCAATACCCAGCGGAATACGCTCGATAGCGTAGTAAAAAAGTATATTCATACCCCCTAAGCTTAAGCCGTAAATAATAATCGGCATGCGCTGGCCAATAGGAGGAAAGGCTCTCCAAGGCTTAAAAACTAAACACAGAATCGCCGCCGAAAAACCGAGGCGCAATGCAGTGGTCCCTTCAGGGCCAATCAATGGGAATAATTGCTTAGCGACAGATGCACCTGACTGAATGGTGACCATGGCTAATAACACGCAAATAACAGCAATCAAAAACGGGGGGATGGTACGCTGCATCACTGTCCTTATGAATAAATAAGAGCTGAAGTTTGGGGGCGATTTTACTGATGTTTTGATGATTAAGAAATGTTTTTCGTTAAACGGTAGCCGATTTTCGATGAAACCTAAGTTGTGAGGCATTCATAACTGTAATGTATTGATTATCAGAGATAAAGTGCATTTTAAGGTGCTCAGTCGCAACGGACTGAAAAACGCACGTCAGGTGCGCAAAAATTTACCTCAAAACACTCGGCAGTATTTATTGTGATTATTTACTCGTGAACAAGCGATGTCTGAACAATGCGTCATTTCTAATTATAATATGCTAGTAAATTGGTATGAGGTTTTGCTTTGTTTGAGGGTGTTGATGCCAGTGCGGGTTCTTTAACAATTGATGGTATTACCATAAGCAGCGAAAATTTAGCGCAAAATGCAATAACGAGAATAGACACCGCATTGTCACGTATTGGCGGCTTTAGGGCTGAAATAGGCGCAAAAATAAATGCGATTGAATCGACCATCCGTAATGAATCAAACCAGTCGTTGATGCTAAGTTCAGCGAATCAGCGTATTGAAGACACCGATTTTGCAAAAGTCATGGCTGAGAAAATATCACTCGATATCGTTCAGCAAGCGGGAGTAAGTGTTGCCATGCAAGCTCGCAATATTACAAAAGAGGGTATTTTGAGTTTGCTAGGGCAACTAGAGTAGTTGCCCTCAGACTTATTAGTCATTATCAGCAGGATACACGACACCTAATTGAGCTCTCGCTGTATCCAGCACGTCCATAACCTGTTTTGATAAGGTGTGTGTGTTTACAGCAGACTCAATGTGTCCGGCTTTGGCTGCTGCTATAAAGTGACTTACTTCATAGCGCATAAAATGCTCGTCAAATGGCTGAGCAAGTTCTTCAACCGTGCCATCATTACCAATAAACTGCATACGTTTTAACAAAGAAACCGCTTCGATTCTAATGCGGCCTTTTTCACCTTGAATTTCGGTAAAGTTGTCGCCTTGAGAGATTTTAGAATAACTAATAACTGCTTGTTTATCTGCATAATTTAATAGTACATCACCCGCACCATCAACCCCAGTTTCCAGCAAAACTCCACTAGCTTGCACACTCTGTGGGGCGCCCCAAAGAGCTAACAAAACATACAAAGGATAGATCCCTAAATCAACCAAAGCGCCGTTAGCAAATTCAGGCAAAAAGGTATTGGGTCTGTCCCCATTTTTGTATTTGTCGTAACGCGAAGAGTACTGACTATATTGACCTATATATTTGCGCGGCGTGCCTATTTTGGTAAGTGCGTGTTTAAGAATGGCGAAATTAGGCAGGTGAGTGGTCATCATCGCTTCCATATACAGGTGCTGATGCTTTTTTGCCGCGAGAAT
Organism: Pseudoalteromonas lipolytica; assembly: GCF_900116435.1. Taxonomy (GTDB): domain Bacteria; phylum Pseudomonadota; class Gammaproteobacteria; order Enterobacterales; family Alteromonadaceae; genus Pseudoalteromonas; species Pseudoalteromonas lipolytica. Next base: position 97,618 of record NZ_FPAZ01000004.1, read on the forward strand.
AATTTCATTTAACTCAGTACTATTTGCCGCTGATGGTTTTTCACCCAGTACATGTTTGCCTGCGGCTAAACACATAACCGCGTAGTGTTTATGCAGACTATTTGGCGCAGCAATGTAAACAGCTTCAACCTGATTATCGTGGCACACTTCGTCGATACTCGTGAAAACTTTGGCATTATTGCTGGTATGTTTAGCTAAAAACGAACGAGCAGTGCTCTCTTCACGAGAACATACACCGTATAAATCGAATTCTTCAACATGGGTTGCTGCGTCTAAAAAAGTGTCGCTGATAAAATTAGTACCCACAATGACAAATTTCATGTTTACTCCTCGCTATTAAGTGCAAGCCAAGCCTGCCAGTCTTGTTCAAACTTTTCCATTTGCAGGTGTTTTTTGCTGCGCAAATGTTTGTCTTCGTCTTCTTTTGCCATGTAGGGACCCACACGACACAATGCACAGTGTTTTTCACCCAAGTATGGCGGAATCGTTAGCATTGAGCAGATGTCGTTGTCTTTTTTACTGCTAAACACATACGTGATGCCGCTGGTGTCTTTTACATGCTTATCACGGTCGACGTTGCGAATTTTGTAACCTGGGAAACGGCTAATATCAAACGGCATTTGGCCAATATAATGACACGGTAAACCTTGGTTTAAACTCCCTTCAATGTTCCATTCTCGGTAAGGTTTAACGTCTTTTGAAGTAATAAAACACAGCATAGGGCCGTTTTTATCAAGTGCAAAGCGATGCGCATATTTTAAGTATTGATAAAGCAATGCGCGATTCAGCACATTCATGCTTCCAGAGCCTGTTTGTGCTTTAAAGGCGGCTTCACCTTTGAATGCAGGAATGAGTGGAAATTGAAAAATAACCACATCAAAACGTTGTTGGTCAAGGCGTTGCCAAGCACTGGGTTTCGTTACATCAAACTCTGTGAGCACACGAATACCTAACTTACGCAGTTGTGAAAGGGCGTTGTCGGCGTATTTATCTTCTATTGTCTGTGCTGCATCATAGGTTGAAGCAGTAAGCTGTGCTGGTTTTACATGCTTGGCAATGGCATGCGAAAACGATAAATCGCCATCACCGACCGTTAAAATACGCCACGTTGGATCCAAAAACATTGACTCAGTGACCTTGCTCAGCGAGGTCGCTATTTTCTAGTTTAGGGCACAAGGCTAAACGTGTTTTTAAACCCTCAATAGCGATTTGCTTTAAGATGAGGTTAAAACTTAACAGCACCGCAATCACGATATGAATAGGCCCGTGCGTAAATCCTGCATCAGTATCGAAGAGCATTAAGCCAAACAATAAAAACATAACGGCTAAGAATATTTCGATAAGTTGATTCGAGTAAAAGGTGATGAGCCCCTGATTTTTATGATCTTTCTTTATATGGATTGCACAAAAAAAAGGGATCACCTTTATTTTAAAGTGTGCACCTTTTTCAACGTAGTTCTCACCAAGATGGTCTAGTTTAGCGCGTAGTTGATCTATCATACCAAGTCCTTAAACAACTGAGCCGCGGATGTTACCGCAAACACACTGAAAGGGCTACTCAGGATAGACGCTAATACCAATTACAAATATATGGCAGACAAACACCACGCCGGTAAGTACAAAGCGCATTTTTTGATAGTCAACGTGGTAGTTTTGCCATTGAGGTGTGCTCTTTTCAAATAATAACACCAGCCAAAAGCTGGCTGCGAGCCAAGCCAGAATCCATGCTGGCGGTAGAAAGCTCAAAAAGGCAATAGGTATAATAGGCAAAACGGCTTTGATGGCATCGGCATAAGTTTGCTGGCCCGCATGCCATAAATTACCGGCCATAAATGCCAAAATTGCTATGCTGTAGAAAGTGAAAAATTCTAAATTAATGGCACTACTGCCCGTGATCAGCGGCCAGCCTACGCAGCCTAAAAACGGAAGTAGACCTAAGTAACCAAGTTGAATGTGATTGATGAACTTTTCCATAATTGCCTTTTAAACCGACATAAAATAAGTAAAAGCATACCTGCGGGTATGCTTTTTCTTTTAATCAAACTCGTTGTATTTTATACCAGTTAAGCGCCTAAAACGATCGCTTTATTATTTACGTAATTCACGACGCAATATTTTGCCAACCGTTGACTTGGGCAATTCTTCCATAAAAATAATCGACTTGGGTACTTTATAAGCACTTAAGTTTTCACGGCAATAGTCTGTTACTTGTTGCTCATCAATTGGCTCTTTTAAAGTGATGTAGGCACACACTCGCTCACCTGTTTTTTCGTCTTGAGCGCCAATCACAGCCGCTTCACAAATGGCTGGATGCTGACAAAGTACGTTTTCAACCTCGTTAGGGTAGACATTAAATCCAGAGACAATAATCATGTCTTTCAAACGGTCGACTATTTTGTAATTACCACTTGGCAGTTGTAATCCCACGTCACCGGTTTTGAAAAAACCACCTTTCATACACTTATCTGTTTCATCTTGGCGTTGCCAATAGCCCATCATGACTTGTGGGCCTTTCACAACAATTTCACCTGATTGACCTTCAGCCACAGGCTGATCGTTTTCATCCCAAATCTCTACAACGGTATTAGACAATGTACGGCCGATACTGCCGATTTCTTCTTTCTTGAAATCATTTAAGGTCGCAACGGGTGATGTTTCTGACAGTCCATACCCTTCGGTAATTGTGCAGCCAGTGACCTTCATCCATGCATCTGCAGCAGCATGGGTCAGCGCAGCTCCTCCGGAAACGGTCATTTTTAATTGTGAAAAATCAAGCGCTTTAAAGCCTGGATGCATGCATAAACCAATAAATAGCGTATTAATTCCTGAAAAGTAATTAATGGTGTGAGGCTCTACTTGTTTAACTAAAGCATCTAAATCACGAGGATTCGGGATCAGTACGTTAAACTGACCCATCGCGAATAAGCCAATCATATTCACGGTGAATGCGTAGATGTGATAGAGCGGCAACGGACAAATTCCCGTTTCTTGGCCTGGCTGCATGATCTCAGCAAAACGCTCATTCATTTGTTCAGCGTTGGCTAAAATATTGCCGTGACTAAGCATGGCTGCTTTGGCAACCCCAGTGGTTCCACCTGTGTATTGAAGTACCGCTATATCATCGCGGTTTGCGTTGTGTACTTTAAGGGGGGCTAGTTGTTCACCTTGCTCAATAAGCTCAGGGAGAGAGAGTTGTGTGCCTTTGACTGCTGGTAAGCCAACCGCTGCGGTCACTATGACGGTATTAATGGATGTTTGGTCAATGATAGTCGTGAGTTTATCTGCTAAGCCGTCGAGGAGCACAATCGCTTTAACGCCCGCATCATTAAATTGGTGCAGCATTTCTCTTGCTGTGTAAAGTGGGTTGGTGTTTACAACAATTAAACCAGCGCGAAGAGCTGCATAGGTGACGATAGGGTAGTCGACAATATTGGGTAACTGAATCGCAATACGGTCACCTACTTGCAGGCCGCTGTGTTGTTGAAACCATTGTGCCAAATAGCGAGATTGCTGCTCTACATCACTAAAAGTTAATGTTTTACCTGCACTATTGTAGGCCGGTAAGTCAGCATAAGTTTGACAGGTATGGTCAATTAGCTGTGTGAGATTATCGTGTGTGTTCATTCGGACTCCTTAGCATATTGTTCTTATTAGAGTGTTTGATGATGCGCTTCATTACAGGGGTCATCATCCAAGAAGGTAAATAACGGCTTAAGCTATAAGATAGTCTAGATTGAAAGCCGAGTATCACCATAAATTTTTGCTTATCTAATCCACGCATCAGTCTGGTGACGCGACGGTCTTGTGTTAAGTAACGACTTACTTTATTGATGATTTTAGTGTTTGTGTGTGCGCAGTTGTGTTGGTCACACTCACTTAAATAAGGGGTCTCTGGTGCATAAATTACACTGACTTTAATGCCATCCGGTTTTAATTCTTGGCGTTGTGTTTTGGCAAAGTTCAAGATTACATCGTCAGCAATACGTTGATCTTGCACGTATTCAAAAGGGGTCATGGGGGCATGTGAAGTGATAAGTGCAAGGTGGCTATTCATGGTGAGGTACTGACGAATTACGGCGCTAAAGTTAAGAGTGCGAATGATATTAGCTTGTAGGCTACAATGATTGTTAGTGTCAGAGTGCTTTGCTAAAGACTCGATATTCTTAGTTCTGGGGCAGTATATCGCAACCTCAGGCTCACCAATGGCCACGACCGCATTGTTAACTTGAACAGCCAACGTTTGCGTATCGGCCATATCAACAGCAAAAAATTCAATGTATTGAGAATCATCGCTCAGTGTTCTAAGCGCATGTTTACTTTGCTGGCTAAAGCGTATATCAAATAATGCGACATCATCACCACGCTTTATGTATTGTTTAGCAAGTTCAAAGCCTAAACCACTATTTGCACCCGTAATAAACACCCTTCTTATCATTGCACGACCGCTTATCAGTGAAGTTAGCGAATCAATATATATAAATTGTTAACGCAATAATTAGCTTTTAGCGACCTATTTTTAACTTTTTACGCCATTATGCAGTAATGACTTACGGTAGTCTTTCGGAGGTACGCCATACCAACGCTTAAATGCGCGGGTAAATTCACTGTAGTTCGAAAAGCTTAAAATATCTGAAATATTCGACAAGCTTAAACTTGATTCTGTTAAGTACTGGTGCGCAAGATTACAGCGTATGTCATCAACAAGCTCACGAAAGGTTGTCCCTTGCTGAGTTAAGTGCCTTTGCAGGCTGCGGGAACTCATAGACAGTTTTTCAGCAATTAAGTTAACGCCAAATTGTTCGTGTAATAAATACTGTTTTATTAACACTTCAACGTGATCAGAAATATTTTCTCTTTTTGAGTCATTAAGGTGACCAAGTTGTTGGCTCAAAATTGAAAATAGTTGTTTATCAGAGTTCTTGATGGGTAGCTTTAGGTATTTTCTGTCAAAGATTAGCGCGGTGTGCGGACAATTGAACACTGGCACTTGCCCGAGTGCTTGACGATAAACACTGGTATTTGTATTGGCGCTGTGAGGGAGCTCGAGGCGGTGTAACTTTATCTGATCATCCGTAAGCTGTTTAAGTAAGTTAACGCCAACACTTAATGCTAAATCGGCTCCATGATACACACTGACCTTCAGTTTGCTGCGTACTAAAAACGACAGTTTCACGTAATCTTGGCCGATTTCGAGCAAAAGATCGGCGCTATTTTGATGGACATGATAATACTTAGTTAAGTTTTTTAGTGCCATTTCTAAGCTGTCACAGTTACCCATTAAATACCCAACCGAGCCGAGTATGTTTAAACTCTGCCAGCGACCAAGTTCTAACCCAAAATAAGGAAGGTCGAGCTCTTTTGCTGTGATTTCTAGCAGTTCGATTAATTGCTGATACTGAATGAAGTTGTTGGGCTCTTGTAATTGTTTTCTGTCTAACCCAACGCGCGATAATAGTGCATCAGGGTTAATGAGCTTGCTTTCAATTATTTCGATGTATCCATGTAGAGCCGATACTCTAATTAGGTCAGGTGTGTGGGGTGAACGGGGCATAATGTGCTCTTTTTTAGTGCGCTGGCGTAAAAAGTAAAAAAAATTGCGTGAAAAGTAAAGTAAATACAGCGATTAAAGTTTAACAATGTATTAACGATGATGGTCTACTATTTAAAATTAGGTCATTAACAGTACTTATAGGAATACGCAATGAATTACACAAAAGTCTTTATAAGTGGCGGTAATGGTTTTATTGGTCGCAAACTTGCGCAGTATTTTAAAGATAGAGGCGTACAAGTATGCGGTGTTGACTTGATGCCGTGTGATGAATTTAACATTGTGTCGGGTAATTTAAGTGAGCCAGCGAGCTTTAGTCACTTGATCAAAGACTGCGATTTAGTCATTCACACTGCGGCTATTGTGTCTAATGCATTGAGTTACAAGCAAACATGGCAAGCAAACGTCGGCTGGACAAAAAATTTACTTGATGCCGCAGTACATGCTGGCACGGTGATGCGCTTTATTCATATTTCTTCAACGGCCGTTTACGGCAGCGATTGGCAAACAGCGATCAGCGAAGATGCGCCATTACTCCCTGATGGGCGTGCTTATAACGATTCTAAAATGATGAGTGAACACTTATCTTTAAGTTATCACGCCAGTAAAAAGTTGAATGTAACAATTATTCGACCTGGCGATGTCTATGGTCCAGGGTCAAAACCATGGATAGCTTACCCCTTGCAAGAAATTGCAAAAGGAACCTTTATGGTGCCACAGGGTATGTTTGGGCCGGTTTATATTGATGACCTCGTTAAAGGAATTTATTTAAGTGCGATGAGTGAGCAGGCTAGCGGCGAAATTTTTAATTTGTCAGGGCCTGAACAAGTAACAAATCAAACATATTTTAACTATTTAGCGCAGGCACAGGGTCAAAAGCACGTGAAGGTTGTTAATTTAAAGCTGGCATTGAAACTGACCGGCTTCATTGAGTGGTGTTATCACTTAGTTGGTAAAACGACAGATATTAACCCGTCGACAATGCGCATGCTTAGCCGTAAAAGTGCCGCTTATAGTAATGAAAAAGCAGAACGTTTATTAGGGTATAAACCTGAATTTAGTTTGCAGCATGGTATGCAGAGCGCACTGCAATGGGCATTTGAGCAAGGACTTTGTAAAGCGGCTCCAGAACAGCCTGCTGTCAAAGTTAACTAAACAATTAACAACATTTAAAGCAAGTGAAAAGAGGACACACACATGGCATTACCAGATATTATTAATCATCAAGACTTTCTATTAACGATTCATACCAATGATGAAAAACTTATAAAAAATGCATTACCGGGTGTTCATATTTACCCATTGATGCTTGATTCTGAAAACGGGGTATGGGTATTACGCGTTTTATTTGAACCCGGTACAGTATTACCAAAGCATTTTCACACTGGTGTTGTACATTTATATACTTTGTCTGGTAGCTGGCATTACACAGAGTACCCAGATGATGTGCAAAAAGCGGGTAGCTATTTATTTGAACCAGGTGGTTCTATTCACCAATTCCAAGTGCCTGAAGAAAACACCGAAGTTACTGATACGTTCATGGTGGTTATGGGCTCAAACATTAATTTTGATCCCGATGGTAACTACATGAACATTATGGATGCAGGCTGGATTGAACAAGTCATGTTAGCGGCTGCAAAAGAACAAGGTTTTGAACCTAAATATATTAAACCAAAGAGTTTGTACGGTTTTAATAAGTAATTTCGTTCCCACGAAAAGAAGCCCTCATTCATGTAAGTGATTGAGGGCTTTATTCTTTTTAAAGAATTTAGGTTTGCAATCTAAAAAATCAATTAATTTAATCTAAACAATCAATTTTATTTTAATCGCTCAGACCTCTATTGTATTAATCAAGCAGACGCAAGGCTGCGTTAATTAAACTTTTAAATACATCAATGAGGAAAACTATGAGCACTTCATTAATCAACACAAAATTACAACCATTCAATGCAACAGCTTACCACAACGGTGAGTTTGTAGAGCTAACAGAAAAAGATGTGCTAGGTAAATGGTCTATCTTCTTCTTCTACCCAGCAGATTTTACGTTTGTATGCCCAACAGAGTTAGGTGACGTTGCAGACTACTACGCACAACTTCAAGAAATGGGCGTAGAGGTTTACTCAGTATCAACAGACACTCACTTTACTCACAAAGCATGGCACGATACATCTGACACGATTAGTAAAATCAAATTCCCAATGATCGGTGACCCAACAGGTCGCATTACACGCAATTTCGGTGTGATGATCGAAGATGAAGGTCTTGCTCTTCGCGGTACATTTGTAATGAACCCTGAAGGTGAAATCAAAGTGATCGAAACTCATGACCTAGGTATCGGCCGCAGTGCAAAAGAGTTAGTACGTAAAGTACAAGCTGCACAATACATCGCGAACCACGACGGTGAAGTATGCCCTGCATCATGGCAGCCAGGTGAAGAAACATTGGCTCCTTCACTAGACCTAGTTGGCAAAATCTAAATTGCGACTGCACGTAAGTGCTTAAGCGAAGCCACGCTTCGCTTAAGCGAGCAATACGAATTTAATTGCCCATCACAACTCACACACATTAAGCACATTAGCGGGTGGTGGGCAGTTAATCCTGTCATTTTTCGAGATTATTTATTCTGAACTCAAGGGCTAAGCCATGTTAGATACAAATATCAAAAACCAATTAGCAAGCCACTTTGCTTCTATTACCAGCCCTGTTGAGCTGCTTATCGCCTTGGATGACAGCAATAAATCAACAGAACTAAAAAGCTTAGCGACTGATTTAGCATCGTTAAGCGACAAATTTTCGGTGCGAGACAACCCAGACCAAGGTGTACGTCGTCCTTCAATGGTGGTGTCTTCACCTGTAAACAATACGCAAATCATTTTTGCCGGTGTGCCAATGGGCCACGAATTTACTAGCTTGGTTCTTGCATTACTGCACACAGGTGGCCACCCAAGCAAAGCGTCAGACGCTGAAATTGAACAAATTAAATCATTAACTGGCCCGCTTAATTTCGAAGTATATATTTCATTAAGCTGTCAGACGTGTCCGCAAGTAGTACAAGCACTTAACTTAATGGCGGCGCACAATCAGAACATAACAGCCACAATGATTGATGGTGCTTTGTTCCAAGATGAAGTGAACGAGCGCAATATTCTGGCGGTACCGGCTGTTTATTTAAATGGTGAATTGTTCAGCCAAGGTGCTGTGAACTTAACCGACATTTTAAATAAAGTAGACACCAAAGCTGCAGCACGACAGGCTGATGCGCTGAACGACAAAGCGTTATTCGATGTATTAGTTGTAGGGGGCGGCCCAGCGGGGGCTTCTGCGGCTATTTACTCAGCGCGTAAAGGTTTAAACACCGGAGTGGTCGCAGAGCGATTTGGTGGTCAGGTTGCAGACACATTAGCCATTGAGAACTTTATCTCTGTAAAAGCAACTGAAGGCCCTAAGTTAGTTGCGCAACTTGAAGAGCACGTTAAAGAATACGGTGTTGATGTGATGCAAAACCAACGTGCTGCGTCATTAACTAAACAGGATAACTATCAAATTACCTTAGAAAATGGTGCGGTATTAAATGCCAAATCGGTTGTATTGGCAACGGGTGCCCGCTGGCGTGAAATGAATGTGCCGGGCGAGAAAGAGTATCGCGGCCATGGCGTTGCATACTGCCCGCATTGCGACGGCCCGTTATTTAAAGGCAAAGCAGTCGCAGTGATCGGGGGGGGTAACTCAGGCATTGAAGCAGCTATTGACCTTGCTAACATCGTTGAGCATGTCACCGTGCTTGAATTTGCTGACACATTACGCGCCGATGAGGTACTTATTCGTAAAGCGAAAAGCTTAAGTAACATCACAATCATTAAAAACGCGCAAACAACCGAGGTTGTTGGCGATGGCAAGCGTGTAACAGGTTTAAGCTACATTGATCGTGTCTCTGGCGATGAAAAGTCGCTTGCACTGGCTGGCATTTTCGTTCAAATCGGTTTAGTACCAAACACTGAGTGGTTAAAAGACTCAGATGTGTCATTGACTCGCTTTGGTGAAATTGAAATCGACAGTAAAGGGGCGACTTCTTTACCCGGTGTGTATGCTGCGGGTGATGCCACGACAACACCGTTTAAACAAATCATTATTGCCATGGGCAGTGGTGCAACGGCAAGTTTAGGTGCATTTGATTATTTAATTCGCCACAGTGATGAGGCTCAACACACTGAAAATGCAGCCTAAATGGATAAATAAAGACTCTTGATTAGGCAGCTCAACACCCATAGCTGCCGCTTTAAAGCCGCCCTCTCCAAAGGCGGCTTTGTTTTGCATACTATTTATTGATAGCGCGCTGCGGTAATGAACTCATTAAAGCTTTCGCACCAAATAATGACGGTGTTGTATTCGCTAATATTTACGCCTTGCGGAACACGTATTTTAAAGCCATTAAATGAGCGTACTTCGGCTATTCGTTGCATTGTGCCTTTATAGGAAAGGAAGTCTTTTTCGTTATCAATAAATTGGTGAGATAAATACAGTTGATAATCAGGCCCAGGGGCAAGTTTACCTTGCATAGAGATTGCGTCATTACTTAAATACACCATCCCATCACCATAATGCAGGCTGTCAGAGCCTTTTAGATTAGTTTTAAACTCACCCTTAAACAAAGCACGGTTAGCATGCTGTTGTAATGTGGTGATAGCGGGGGCTGGTGTCGCCGTAAGAATAGGTAAGGTATAAATACCCACCATAAAGCCTGCAATAAACACCGCAATAAAGCTAAGCAAGAGAATGAGCTTTTTAATCATTGTAGTGCCGTTTTTTCAAGTGTAATGGTAAGGCGTTGTTTGAGTTTAAGCCTTTTTTCGACGTCGCCAAAATAGTGCAAATAAATACGCTCTAATTCACCTGAACGCTGAAGTTTTTGCATTCCTTGCTCGAGTAATTCCGCGATATGTTGGTTTTCTTTACTCAAATAAAAGTAGTAATTGCTGGGATATTGCAGCATGAGAGAGGGTTCAATGATCAAATGAAATTGCTTTAGTTTGACAAGCTCAGATTCTATAGCCAACACCGAACGCGGGAAGTAATCGCCTAAACCTGTTTCTAGCGCCTTGATCATGCCTAAATAGTCCAGATCCCCATTAACAGTTAAGCCGTTGTTTTTCATAACCGTGTAATCGTACCAACTCTGTTGTTGTAATCCGATTAACTGTTTTAGAGTGTCAAGGTTATTCACTTTGTGAAAAGTCGCTTCATCGCCTTCACGAATAATTAGCAGACGCTTTCCATGCAAGCCTTTGTACAAGGGAGTAGTTGTTCTAACCAAAGAGTCAGGTATTTCGCCAGGGAGCGATAGCCACGCTAATGTAACGGCTTTATTATGAGTCAACTGCTCTACTATTCGTTTATCATTCATAGGCTTAACGTTGTAAAGTAGGGTGGCATCTACTTTCATTACTGCAAAGCTCTTTTCTAGAACATCATGAATATACTCATTTTTTTGAACTAAAGGGTAATCGGGCCGAGCAAGTTTTATAACAAGCTGCTCATCTGCATAATTTGCAAAACTAACCATGACACATAGTATAAAAGACACACGTCTTAGGGTATTCATCTGTGTATTTCTCTATTAAGTGCACTGTGTTTACGTTTACACTTTAAAAACATGTACCTGCTGTTGTAATCGAGAAGCAAGCGATGCAAGCTCTTGGCTCGCTTGAGCATTTTGTTGTGAGCTTTCGCTGACCAGTGAAATACTGCTACTAAATTCATTAATATTACAACTGAGTTCATTAGCAACGGTCGTTTGTTCATCCGTTGCAGTAGATACTTGATTGTTCATATCGGCGATTTGTGCCATTTCTTGTGTTATTTCAATTAGCAACTGCGATGACCGTTCAGCAAATTCAACACTTTGCTTGGCGCTTTCATCGGCATTGCCCATTGCTGTAACTGCTTGCTGTGCCATTGATTGCAGTTTACTAATCATTTCATTGATACTGGCTGTCGCTTTTTGTGTATTGTGCGCAAGTTGCCTCACTTCATCGGCAACGACCGCAAAGCCGCGCCCTGATTCGCCAGCACGTGCCGCCTCAATTGCTGCATTTAATGCCAGTAAGTTTGTTTGTTCAGCAACACCTTGGATCATCATCACCACTTGGTTTATGTCGGTCGATTGGGTGTTAAGTTCATTGATTAGCTGCGTATTTGCATTAACGATATGTGACAAACGATTGATTGAATCAATGTTTTCTTGAACTGATTGCTGCCCCATTTTTGCTGTTTTGTCGGTGTGTGAGGCTTTTTCTGAAGTAGCAAGTGCGTTAGCTGCTACTTGCTCAATCGCACTACTCATTTGCGTAATTGCTGTTGCTATCATTGCAGATTGGTGCTCTTGTTCCGTGGCTGTACTGGCGACTTGATCACTAATTGAATTCATCTCTTCGGCCGCCGAAGACAGAGTGAGTGTTGCACTTGTTACGTCATTCACTAGCGTATGAATACGTTCCATCATGGCATTAAAATGGCTGGCTGCTTGGGCTATTTCATCGTTACCATGGGTTTTTGCTCTGAGCGTTAAATCTGCATTTTTAGAAATTGAGCCAATGGTTCCACTCAATGAAAGTAATGGATTATGAATCGAGCGATAAATCATAAAAGCGACAATTAGCAAAATAATGATGAGAATGATGACGGAGGCCGTCATGGCAATGCTGACTTTTTCAAAGCTTTTGTCTGCCGTGTTTTTAAACTTATAAGCCTCTGATAGTTGTAATTCAATTAACCCTTGATAACTCTCGCTAAGGGGATCGAATACAGCGTAGAGTCTTTTCACAAACTGATCGTCTGGAATTGACTTCAATTGATTATTTTTAACCGCAGTGAGAAGCGTATCGAGTTCTGATTTAACATTGTCTAAGTTCTTTTCAACATTGTTGACTAAGCGTTGCTCTTCGCTGGTGAGTTTAGTGCTTAAGTAGCTCTGCCATTTACTGTCTGCTAAGGATTCGGCTTCGTTTACAGACTGAAGAAATGCTGTTTTAGAAATTTGTTCTGCTCGGTATTTATGAAATAAATCGACAATACTTACGGCGTAATTGTCCGATACTGTTTTTATTTGTTCTAGCGGCACAACGCGATCGTCATACAAGCTGTCGATACCTTTTACCATGCTATGCATCATGGATATGGTAAAAATAGACGTGATCACAAAAATCGACACGGGTAACAGCGCTAACACAGCGAGTCGAGAACGAACAGAGTAGTTATTTAACATGATAAAATGAACTTTTATAGTGGCTTAATATTAAAGCTAATAAGAGAAACGTATTTAAGCAAGTTTTTGCAATAGTTTATAGTTATCTTTTGCTTGAATTTGTGCAAATAGTTGATTTACATCATTGTGTGTAACGTTACACATAAACGCTTGAGTCTATAACAGCTTATTTTTCTGTGAGTGTAATTATTAAGTTTTAAATAATAATGAAGCCCGAATATTAAATCGGGCTTCATTTTAAAGGGGGTATTATTAGTGACCTCGGTTGGGCATTTGTCGTGGCATTTGTTTAGGTAAATTACGACGCATTTGTTGCCTTTGCATGCCAAGTTGGCGAGCACGGTTAGCTTGATTTAGTTGTTGCATGCGATTTGTTTGCTGAGTATGTGATTGCTGGCGCTGCTGTAAAGTGTGTTTAGCTTTACTCTTATCAATGGTTTGCAATTTATTCTGCACATGTTGTCGGTCAGTATTTTGTATGCGGTCTTTAATCTGCTGTTGTTTATCGCTAGGTACATCTTGCCACTTATCTGAAACACGTTGTTGCCACTTTCCGTCGTCATGTTTCAGTACATTCCCATTACGATCGGCAAATATATTGTTCGCTTTATCGCGCTGACTGATGGCTGTTTTTAAATCGCGCTTTACCTGCGTTTTTGAGGCTAAGCGTGTTTTTATTTGACTGCGTTTATAAATATTATGAAGCGGACGTTTGTTGTTAAGGTTATTTAATTTATTGCCAATATTAACGCTATTGCCAATGTTTATATCACCAGTATTAATGACTACGGGGCCTCGGTAGCCGCCGCCATACCAACCATTACAGCAATGGTAAGGACGGTAATGTGTGGGCCAACCTAAATCCCAATTCATTCCTAAGCTTAAAAAACCATTGCTCCAACTTACGCCGAACGACCAGCCAGTCCAGTTGTTATAGCCAATATTAAAGCCCCATGTTGACGGCCTAGGGTAATAGTAACCACCTCCCCAATATGCTGGGTAATACCACCCAGTGCCATAAACAGGCGCGCCGTAATAAGGATAAGACCATACATAACCCGGGTAGTAACCTGTGTACACAACGTCTGGGGTTGATTCATAAATCTCGACATAGGTAAGGTTATAAACGGGTGAACTGGGTGGGATTTTGGCGATTTCATTTTTTGGAATGCTGTCAGCCACTAACCACGGCCCTTGCGCTGAATCAGCTTTAAACCATACTGCGTTATCGACAGCATAATATTTTCCTTTTATTTGTAGCACTTGTGCATCGGTATTGATGGCGTACGACACGTTAGTTCCTGGAATGCGCTCAAATTTAGGCTTACCATCATAGTACACGGTCAAACGCGCGTCTTTACGACTGATCGCTGCTGTTTGTGGCACTTTTGCATCAAGCACCGCTTCATTTGCCTCTTCGGTGCCCGCGACAGAGTCACGTAAGCCACCAAGGTCTGATTCTGGTGGGATACTTGCGAAGCTTTGAGGCAGCTCGTCTGCTCGTACAAATGTCCAAGGGCCAGTGTGTTGTTTCGCCCTAAACCAACGTCCAGAAAGCAATACATACATGTTATTGGTTTGCATTTCTCTTAGCCACGGAGTTTCTGTATTAAACACGTACATTAATTCTCCACCGCTTAGGCTCTTCCATTTGGCTTCGCCATCGGTTACTACAAGCTCAGTGGGCTTGGTAGCAACAACAATCTCAGGGGGGGATGAAAGTGGTGATGTACTTGTGTTTTTGGGGAGCATGTTTGCTAAATCGGCAGGCACAGATTGGGTATATTTATAAGGGCCTTTTGCTTGTTTTGCCTGATACCAAAAGTGTCCATCGGTTAGGTAAAGCGATTTGTTCTTTGTATCTTTAATAACGGTCATCGCTGTATTTAATGCACGTTCATAGTGTGTGTCTTTAATAGCACTAAATTTAGGTTCACCGTCAAAGCTTAATAACACCGCAATTTTGTCTTTAAAAATAATGATCGGAGGGTCTGTTTTTAATTGCGCTAAGCTTTGCTCTGCAACTTCTGCGTTTTCTAAACTGGCGGTCAGTTGCGACAGCGAGGTATTAAATTGACTGGTTTTAATCGCTTGATTTACGACGGTGGTAAAGGTTTGTTCTCCCGCATCTTTAGATTCTGGCCAACGCACATCAATGACGCTCATATCGCGTACGGTGACGCTATCGTTTTCTCTGTCGGTATCAATTTTTGCGGTAAACCAAAAAACACCAAATATGGGCTCTTTGTTTTGTGTAAATGACATGGCTGCTCTGGCAGTAAGCGCATTGCCAATTAACTTTTCTGGTTGCGGCTGATAAACAATCAAAGTGCCCTCAGTCGTATGCACTTTTTGAGGCCACTCAATTGCATTGCTAGGAAAGCAGTATATTACACTGCTAAATAAGATGAATAATTTGAAAAAACGATAAAAAGGCGCGTCATGTTTCATGTTCAATCCTTGTCGAATACACGTCAAATAAGTGTAGCTCAACAAGAAAAAACAGCGTTAAATTTGTTCCGTTTATCGTAAAATTTTATCAACAATGCTCAGCAACAAATTGCGCCCCCGCATCGACCCCCATGTCATAGCCCGCTGATAATTTTGCAAATGACTTTGTTGTTCGCCCAACAGCAAACTGTGGCGGTGGGGCAATGATATTTATGTTGCAGTCATTAGGTGGGTTCATAATAAAATCAATGCTTTGATTATAGTTATTTGCTCGGCGCAACGTTGCTTCAGCAAGGGCGGGCGTGTCTTTGTATAACCGCTTAACGAGCCAAGGGGCTTTTGCAGGTTTCTTTTTATAACCCAGCGGTTGCGATAAAACGACCGTGATATCTTTATTACCCATTTCATATGCTTTTTGCACGGGGATTGAGTCTGCAACACCGCCGTCGGTCAGTTGAATATCATTAATAACGGGGTAGTGCCGATAGGCAATGGGTAAAGCGCATGATGCTTTAAGTTGCTCTTCCATTAATTGAGCATTTGCTTTTAAATACTCTGCGTGACCGGTTTTGATATTGGTTGCGACAATGTAAAACTCACTCGCTTGATTATTGAATGTATCTAAATCGAGGCGTATATCCCGAATAGTTTCTTGCCATAACCAATCTAAATCAAACAGGTGGCCGCCTTTAGCAAATCGGATAAAATTTATAAATTCGGGGCGACATGAATAATCGGTGATTACGGCATGGTTTCGTTTATATTGTGAGCATAAATACGCGGCGATATTGGTAGCGCCAGCAGACACACCATAACACTGTTGAAACGGCTGATAACAGGCTTTTAAAAAAGCATCTAGTACGCCTGTGGCAAAAATACCACGCATTGCGCCGCCTTCTACAACCAGCGCTTTGTTCTGTGTCATTGTATTCCATTTCCCTTGTAATCGTGTTTACTAAACCATAGCAAACACGATTACAAAACAAAATAGAGTTTTGGCTCTAAGTGTTAAATTGCTTCAACCCAGAGCACGCCTACTTGCTTTTCTGTTACTTTAACAGTACTACCTGCTGCAATAGGGGTATGGCTTTTGAGTTGCCATTGGATACCAGAGTATGGATGTGTCGTTAAACCTCTGTCATCAACATCTGAATTAATAACAAAGGTGATGTCGGCAAAGTCATTGTGCAATGGTTTGGTGTCTGTTTTATCTTGCAAACGTTTGAGTGGTTGCCAAAGCACCACGGCAAAACCAAGGGTAAACACAATATTGCTCCACAGTGCAGTAGTGTAGTTGCTATCAAGCAAGCCAATATTCATCAGTAGACCACTGGCAAATAAAGACAAACCTAAAAAAAGTAACACATAGGTGCTCATTCCAAGCACTGCAACTTCAATAATTAGCGCAAGCACGCCTAAAATCATCAGTGTTTCGGCTAAATAAGTATCTAAAAATGCCATAGGGAAACCTAACTTTTTTGTTTTTGGTTCAAAGAGTTAATAATAGACATGCCTTGTGCTACTAATGAACTGGCATCGGTGCCGCTATCAGGGAGTAATACCACTGATGATTCACGTGCAATAGCTTCTTTTGCCGCAATGGCTTTGGTTGCAAGATCAAGCTGAATTGCTTTTTGACCTTGCTCGGTATCGGCTGCTTCACCAACCTTGCGCAATGCATCTGCTTGGGCTTCTGCTACTGCAATAATGGCTTTTGCTTCACCTTCGGCTCGTAATATTTGCTCTGCTTTATCGGCTTCTGCGGCGAGAACTTGCGCTTGTTTTTTACCTTCTGCAACGTTGATATTTGCTTGTCTATCACCTTCAGACTCTAATATTTGTGCACGTTTTACACGTTCAGCTTTCATTTGAGCTTCCATTGCTTCCATAACGGATTGAGGAGGAACAATATCTTTAATTTCGTAGCGTAAAACCTGAATACCCCAAGGTTCAGCAGCTTGGTTAATGGCTGATACGATATTGGTGTTTAATAGGTCGCGCTCTTCAAATGTTTTATCAAGCTCCATTTTACCAAGCTCAGAACGCATTGTTGTTTGTGAAAGCTGAGTTACTGCGAACACATAATCATCTACGCCATAGGTTGCTTTGTAGGGGTCTAACACTCGGAAATACAATACGCCATCAACAATCAATGAAATATTATCCTTCGTGATAGCTGACTGTGAAGGCACATCTTGTGCTTGTTCTTTTAAACTACGATCAGCGGCTATGCGGTCAATAAATGGCACAATAAAGTTAAGGCCGGCTTCTTTTGTTGATTGGTATTTACCAAACCGTTCTATTAACCAAGCACGGTTTTGAGGCACGAATTTAACGCTACTTTTCAATAGCACTAAAATGAAAATTAGAATAAAAACTTCGACATTCAATAGTAAATCGAAAATTTGCGATAGGGGATCCATGTACTTTCCTTAGAGACTGTTAATGTTATTTTTTTCCAATAACTACATTATCACTGGGAAGCATGTCGCGCCATAAATTTGTTAAATGAACAGCCAGCACCACACTCAGTTGTGAGTGGCTGGCTGTTGAGGGAGTATTAAACGTTTTTTATGAGCCGTGCTTGTCTATTGCTATGGGCGCTAAATAGGTAACAAAAAATATACCCTGTTAGAAACATAAATAAGCTGTATGTCGCACCGGGTATGGCCATCGTGGGATTATTTATGAGGGTGCTAGCAATTAAAATAGCAAGCGTACCATTTTGCAATCCAACTTCGATTGCAATACTCATTTGCTGTGGCTGCGATAATCCGGATATTTTGGCAAAGAACAGCCCTAGCATCAGTGTGGTTAGGTTTAAGGTAAGTGTAGCAAGGCCGCTGGTGGCAAAAAAACTAAACATTAGATCAGCATTTTTATGAATAATTGCCACGACAATAATGACTAAAAATACGCTCGAAAGTCGGCGAATTAATGGTTCAATTTTACTGCTAAGGTGGGGTTTAAGGTTGTTGAATAGCATACCAATAGTGACAGGCAATAAGGTAATAGCCAGCATTTGTATAATCGTTTTTACTATTGGTAACGTGAATTCATTCCCCGGCACACTAAATGATGACATAGCAAAGTGTACAATAAACGGCAAAGTAAAGGGGGATATAAAGGTTGCTAAAGTGGTTAAACTAATCGATAGGGCCAGGTCACCTTTAAATAGATAAGTATATAAATTAGATGTTACGCCGCCTGGACAACATGCGACTAAAATTAAGCCAATCGCAAGTTCAGAAGGAAGCTTTAAACCCATGGCAAGTAAAAAAGCCACCATAGGGAGTAATAACATTTGGCATGTTAGGCCTAAAATCAGTGCTTTGGGGCTTAAGAATAAAGCCCCAAAATCCTTCTTTTTGAGTCCTAAGCCCATACCAAACATAATGATAAACAGTGCTAATGGCAGCACTACTTTAGTCAAAATATCTATTTGCATGGTATGCCCTTATTGGTCGTAGCCTGGACTTTTAGAATCTAATAAGCGCAGCAGAGCAGGCCAAGCAATTGCACCGCCAAGTCCTTTAGTTGCGATTTCTGTTTGTCCTTTTATGCCATCAACAATGGCTTTAGGAACCCGTACTAAGTGTTCTGTATTTTGGGTCGTACGGGTTTGAACAGCGCAGGCCGCTTCAAATATATACATAAACAAAAAGGCGTCGGCAACGGTGCTGCCCACGGTTAACAAGCCGTGATTACGCAACATTAAAAAGTGATTGTTACCTAAATCATTGACCAAGCGACTTTGCTCCGCGGGATTAAGTGCTATTCCTTCATAATCGTGATAACTGAGACCTGAGTGAACAACCACAGCTTGCTGTGATATGGGCAGTAAGCCGTCTTTATTTGCAGACACTGCTGTGCCATTTAATGAGTGAGTGTGAATAACGCAATGAGCATCTTCACGTGCCATATGTATACAACTGTGAATATTAAAGCCCGCAGGGTTGACGGGGTATTCACTGTCGTGCAGCTTATTACATTGTTGATCAACTTTTATTAAGCTTGATGCTGTGATTTCGTGAAACATCATGCCATAGGGGTTTATTAAAAACTCGTTTTCAGTACCTGGTACGCGCATTGATATATGCGTAAAAATTAGGTCATCCCAACCATATAAAGCAACGAGGCGGTAGGCAGCTGCAAGTTCCACACGTGCATGCCATTCTTGTTCTGAGACTGAATGTTTCATGGTCATGATGATTTCCTAAAATGGCACTTTACGAACGATAATGTCTTTAAACATAACCCAGTCACCAATAAAGCTATAAAAAGGATGGGTAAAAGTGGCTGGGCGGTTTTTTTCAAAAAAGAAATGACCAATCCAAGCAAACCCATATCCAACAACAGGGCATAACAGCAACCAACTATAGTGCTGTTGGTATAAAGCAGCGAACAAAATAGCTAACACTAACCAGCTACCAACGAAGTGTAAGCGTCGGCAGACTTTATTTTTATGCTCTTGAAGATAATAGGGGTAAAACTCTTTGAAGCTTGTGAATTCACGTTTACTGGCTACAGTGCCCATAATACTTTCTCCGTTGTTAATTACAGGTTAACAATAGGCTTTTATTTTTTAAATTACTTGATAATATGGGTCATTGAATTGTTTTTTGAGGACAGTGTGTGCGTACTCTTTCAAGCTGGTGGTTACGGGCTATGGCTGAGTCTTTTAAATGGCAAGGCTTACCGATTAACGAGTTATTTGAAAACGCGAATATTCGACTCACTGATCTGAGCAGTCAAAGTGCTCGGTATCCGCAAGCTCATGTCAGTTTGCTTTGGAAGCAAGCGCAAGCCATGTTGCCAAACACACACTTAGGCGTATATGTTGGTAGCAATATGAACGTACGCGCTATCCCTGTTGTGGGAATGGCTATTATTCAATCAACACAGTTACTTAGTGTGTTTAGACTTATATTGCGTTATCAAAAGCTGATGGGAGATACTCATAATGTGTCGTTAATTGATCATGGTGATGAGTATGAGCTGCGCTTTAACTTTAGTGACGGCGAGCGTGATATGTCATTATTAAGTTACGAAGCCCCCATGGCTTTTTGTTTAAAAATAGCCCGTACAGTGAAGGGTAAAGACTGGTGTCCAACACGTATTTGTTTACAGCGTAAAGAGCCTAACGCTGAAATTGACGAACACTTTAATTGCCCGATTGAATACGCTGCGAAAACACATAGTTTGTTTTTTAGCGAGCAAGTACAAAGCCAGGTACTTTTATCGAGTAATATAAAGTTAGCATCACAAAGTACAGTAACTCAGATTTTGCGTATTCTGTTGGAAGAGCATTTAATTCAAGGTCAGTTTAGTTGTGCTGTGCTCGCTAAAGCATTGAATATGAGTGAAAAAACATTACAACGTCGGCTAGCTAAGGAAGGCACTAATTTTAGCAAAGAATTGGCGTTACTCAGAAAGCAAAAAAGTGTGTCTTTACTGACAGAAACGGATTTATCACTGACTGAAATAGCTTTTTTATGTGGTTATTCTGAGCTAAGTGCATTTCATCATGCTTTTAACCGCTGGTATGGTGTGTCGCCTAAAGTGTACCGAGAGCAAATGATAGCCCTTGCTTAATAAGAAAATAGGTTATTAGTTTACTGAAGATAATTTACGTAATAACAATTGTAAAAATATAAATAGTAATTGCTTAACAAAGGGTTATTGCCTAAAATCACCCCTAAGACGCAAGGATGATCTTAACTATTTAATTTACATATAAAGTCTGAGGTCTACTCACATGCGTAACTTGTCACTTCGCACCATTTTTATAAGCTTTGTTTTCTGTACTTTGCTTATTGTTACAACGATAAGTGCATTGATAAATACAAGCCAATTTTCAAAACTGTATTATCAGCAAACAGAAACCCAATTGTTACCTGATGCGGTGGGTAAAGTTGCAGCGCAAATTGATGCACAAATGCGCTACCCTATTTCAGTATCTCAGTCATTTGCCGAAAACTTGATGTTACATCAGTGGATGAGTGAGGGAGAAAAAAACTCAAATATCCATCATCGTGTTATGGATTATTTTGCTGATTTAAAAGTTAAAAGTGGCGCCTCTTCTGTCTTTTGGGTTAGTCGCAATACCTTAAGTTATTACACTCAGGCAGGTTTTTTTAAAGCTGTTTCGGCAAACGAACCACGCGATAACTGGTTTTTCGATTTCCTAAGCTCTAATGAACGTCAGGCACTTGCATTAGATGTTAGTGAAGAAGGAGGGCAACTTACACTTTATGTAAATACTTTAGTGCAAATTAATGGTGAAAAAGTGGGGGTTGCAGGCCTTGGGTATGACATTTCAGACATATCGAGCATTGTGACGTCACGCAAAATAGGTGAACATGGTTATTTATTTTTGATAGATGATAGTAACCGTGTTATTGCGCATGAGAATAATTCTTACATTGGTAAACAAGTATCAAATATTAATGAATTGAGTTCATTTAAAAATATTACGAATGCTAACAAAAATAGCTTTACACTTTCGCAAATTAAACTTGATGGCAATGATGTTTACGCCGGATTGATGCCCATTTCAGGCATGGGTCTAACGTTGGTTGCGATACAGCCAAAAGACGAAATTTCATCGGCTATAAATGCAGTGGTTATCATGTCAATCATTGTTAGTATTGTCCTTGCCGCAATTTTCCTCGTACTAACTCTGTACTTTGCTAATTGGTTGAGCGCAAAAATTCGTGGTGTGGGTGACGAACTGCTCGAAATGTCTGGTCAAGGTGGTGACTTACATAAGCGCCTAGACGACAGCGTTGATAATGAATTGGGACACCTTGCTAAAGGTTTTAATGCAATCATAGGAAAAGTGGCTGAGCTAGTTGATGAAATTAGCATAACGGAAGAAGCGATGCGTAAAGGGATTGATGAACTAGCCGTTTCAGCTGATAAAACGTTTGCAGCTACCGATGATCAAAAAGCGCAAACCGATCAAGTCGCAACGGCTATCACTGAAATGGGGCAAACTATCAATGAGGTCTCTGATATTGCTCATCGGACTGCAAGCGATACAGAAGAAGCGGTTAAAGAAACGGCTGAGACCACTCAAAGTATGGCAACCACAGCTAAGACCATGACAGAACTGAATAATATTTTAATGGATGTCGATAAAAGTATCGGTGAGTTCGCAGCTCAAGCAGCTGAAATTAACTCGGTAGTAGAAGTAATTAATGCAATTTCTGAGCAAACTAACTTGCTGGCATTGAATGCTGCTATTGAAGCTGCAAGAGCGGGAGAGCAGGGTAGAGGGTTTGCTGTCGTTGCAGATGAAGTTCGTTCACTTGCACAGCGCACACAAAACTCAACATCTGAAATTCGTGAGCAAGTGTCTCGATTGCAAAGCTCTTCGCTACAATCGCAAGAGGCGATAGCCCAAGGTACGTTGAGTAGTCAAAAAGTAACAGAGTTGACTCAGGTTGCGTTGTCATCTTTGCAAGCTATTCAACATAAATTTGAAATGATTAGTCAAGGCAACCATCAAGTTGCCGCAGCAACAGAAGAACAAGGCACAGTTGTTGAGCATATAAACCAATCTGCTCATGAAATTTCAGGGAGTGCAACTGAGATTCATAATAACGCTCAACAGCAACAACTAGGCACACAAAGTTTGTTATCGCGAGCTCAGCATCTAAAAGGTTTGGTTAGTCAGTTTAGAGTGTAATTTGTAAGGTAGTTGAGAATTTCAGCACAGTTTAAAGTGCGCTTATCTAATCAACTGAATTATACGATATAGAATATTAATCGAAGCGGGTTACTCTTAGCCCATTTCGATTCTATTTCGGCCATTTTGCTTGGCTTTGTACAATGCTTTATCGGTTATATCGAGCACGGAATCTGCTGTTGTCTGTTTATTGGGTGTGCATGTATAAATGCCAAAACTCATGGTTAACAAAGGATCTATGTTCGAGCTTGGGTGTGCAATAGCGGCCTTCTTTATTGCTTTTTGCAGTTTTTGGCAAAATGTCAGGGCATGCTGGCTATTGGTTGCAGATAAAACGATGGCAAATTCTTCACCCCCGTACCGTGCGGCTAAATCACCTTCACGTTGGCACTGTTTTGCTAAAATACTTGCAACGTCTTTTAATGCTAAATCACCTTGTTGATGACCAAGTGAGTCGTTATAAAGCTTAAACGCATCAATATCACAAAGGATCAAACTCAGTGGTAAATCGCTTCGAGCACAACGATTGAGCTCTTGCTGGAGTACAAGGTCGAGCTGTCGGCGGTTTGCGATGTTTGTTAAGCTATCAATGTGAGCTTGTTGATGCAGCTCTTTATTCGCGGCAATCAGCAATTGCTGAGTGTGCTCAAGTTTATGTTTGTATTGCCAGCTTTTTAACGCGTTGGCGATCATGTCGCCCACTAATTTGATCCGCAATAAGTCTGTTTGCGACCACTGGCGTGCTTGTTTTACGCAATCACAGCCTATAAAGCCAAACAGTGTTTGCTCACTTACTAAGCCAATACATAATACTGATTGAATGCCTTCATTGGTAAACTCGGCTTTTTCGGCCGCAGCTTCATCGGGCAGCTCAGCGGTATTAGATGCATTAAATACATGACGAGTTTGCATTTGCTGAAAAAAGTAAGGCAGGGAGTCGCGTGGAATATTTTGTAAGTGCTCCTTAAAAGGAACAATGTCCGTATTTACCCACTCGTAAGTGTTACTCATTGATAAGCCATCATCACTAAACTCAAATATATAGGTGCGATCAGCTTGGCAATTTAAGCCAATGGTTTTTAGCGCTTTTCCTATTTGCTTATCCATACTTTCGTTTTGAATATCGATAAGTTCTGTGGAAATTTGTGAAATTAGCTCATCAAAGTCTTGCCTTTGATCGTGGCTTTTAAATGTCCGAGGTTCACAAATAGTAATAAATAAAGACTGACTGAGTGAGGCAAATTTGAAATCAAGTAACTTAAGCGTATTGTTTTTACTGTTTGCCAGCGTAATACTCAGTGGTTTGCTTTTTTGTGCGCAAGGTAAAAAATCATCGTAGGATAACAGACGGCTCGAGTGTGTATCGCTTAGGCTTAAGTGATCGACATTTAAATCGTGTAAATTAGCGTATTCTTCAACTGAGAATAACGATTGTGCAAGTGAATTAAAATAAAAGCGATTCTGCTCTTCATTAAACATGATTATTGCAAGCGGCAGAGCCGATAACGTTTGCCATGTTTGCTCACTTGAACCCATCGTACACTTTACCCTATATAAACGAACAGCATAAGTTTACATATTTTAACAAATAATTGATATAAAATTTTCCTTTGAGGTCCTCTGAAAGCCATAAATTAGTTTAATAGGTAGGATGAATTAAGTTTTTAGTGCGTTTAAAGGCGTCACGTATTACAATTGAGACTGTATATCATTACTTTTTATCCAGCGAATAGGTTACTCTCTTCTTCATGACAGATATTACAACACACCAAGCATCAAGACGCCGTTTATTGATCGCGCTAGCCATAACCTGCTCGTTTATGGTTATTCAGATCATTGGCGCCTATTATTCAAATTCGCTTGCTGTTCTTGCTGATGCTGGGCATCTGTTTGTTCATAACAGTTCATTATTTATAGCTTTGATAGCTTCAAGCATGGCAATTTATTTTGCAAAAAACTTTAATGATGGCTATCAACGAGCTGAACTAACAGGTGGGTTGATCAATGGTATTTTATATTTAAGTATCAGTTTGGTGATTCTATACGAAGGTGGAGAGCGATACTTTCATCACAGTGATGGCCATGAGTTACACATCAATAGTTACCTAATGTCTGTAATATCGGCGATAGGCTTTCTGTTTCATGGTGCAGCAGCATGGGTACTGTATAAAGGCCGAAAAGCCAGTATTAATGTGTATGCAGTATTTTTGCATTCATTTTTTGATTTGATTTCAACCGTTTCTACGTTCTTTGCGGGTATTCTGATTTATTTAACAGGGTGGGCAGAGGTCGACATTATTTCGAGCATGTTGATTGCCATGTTTGTATTATTCACGGGTGTCAAAGTTATTAGTCGGTGTTTAAAAGGTCTATTTGAAAACAGCGGAAAGCTCCCAGACGTAAATGAAATAGAGCAAAGTATTGCGTCAGTTGAACATGTTGAAAATGTTCATAATGTGACCGTGGTTCGCCAAGACAAAGAGTTAGTTGTAGGGGCTCACGTGGTTTTAAAGCAACATTGCACTGTTGAAAAGCATGATGAAGCTTGCCGCTTAAAGGTCGAAAAGCTATTACTGTCTCGTTTTAAAGTCGCAAAAAGCGTGCTACAAATTGAAAGCCATGAATGCCACCATGATATACCATTCCGCAAAAATACTTAATCATTTTGAGTGATTAAACCAGTCGCTACCTGCGTTAAAAATTTCTGATTCAGAACAACTAAATAACTAAATTTTTGCCTTGTTATCAACGCGGTTTTTTCAGCTCTAAAGAGCTCATTTAATCAAGCAAATTGGGTATTACAGTTTGTTTAGGCGTTCGACAATACTTTGAATAGTCTGCTGTGCAATCAGTTCATCGGCTAACATGGGTTTAGCAAAATAATAACCTTGCAGATCATTACAGCCCATATTTCTTAAAAAGTTTATTTGGTCGAGAGTTTCCACCCCTTCAGCAATACAATATAAGCCAAGGTTTGATGAGAGTGCATGAATAGTACGAATGATTGATTCGTTGCTTTTATCTAAGCCAATGTTGCGTACGAAGCTCTGATCTATCTTAATCACATCAATAGGGAACTGGCTTAAGTAAGTCAGTGATGAGTAACCCGTACCAAAATCATCTAAAAGAAGTTTAAACCCGGCATTTTTTAGCATTTTTAATTGTTTTGATGCTTTTTCTTTATCTTCGAGTAGTGTGCTTTCTGTTATTTCAAGTCGTAACTGAACAGGTTTAATTAAATGATTGCTCAGAATCATGAGTAATCGCTCAGTTAAGTTAGACTTTAAAATGTGCATTGGCGATAAGTTCAACGACAAGTAAAAGTGCGGATTTGCGCGAAGTAGTGGCAATAGCTCAGTCAGAGCGCGATCGAGTGCTTGTTCAGTTAATAATTCTATTAAACCAATTTCTTCTGCAATGGGAATAAATTCAGCAGGCGAAACAAACCCTTGCTCGTTTCTCCATCGCATTAATAATTCAGCCCCATGTATTTCTTTCGTTTTCGCATTAACGATAGGCTGATAATTATTAAATAGCTCATCATCTTTAAAGGCATCTTTTAACGCGTTTTCGAGCAACAGTTTTTTTGTCAGCTGATTATTCATTTGCTCGGTAAAGTACTTAAAGTTATTTCTGCCAGATTGTTTCGCATGCATCATTGCTATATCAGAATTACGAATTAAGTCGTCTGCCGTTTTGGCATCAAATGGGTAGAGTGCAACCCCGATACTGGCTGAAATATTAATAGAAAAGTCATCGATAATTACTTTGCTCGCGAGCTCTTCGGTTAGCTTTTTAACCAGTTCACTCAGACTTTGAGGAGAATGCAGATCTTTGACCAACACTAAGAATTCGTCACCACTTTGGCGGCCAATAACAGCGTTTTCAGGCAAAATTAAGCTTACGCGTTGAGTAATATTACACAGTAATTGGTCACCCACAGCGTGACCAAATGAATCATTAACCGGTTTAAACTTATCAAGGTCAATAAACAACAGTGCTGCTAACTTGTTACGTTTTTTAGAGCTGTTTATACAACTATTAATTTTAGAGTGCATTAATGTGCGATTAGGAAGCCCTGTTAAAGGATCGTAATTTGCTAAGTAGCGAAGTTCATCTTCAGCTCGTTTTTGCTCTGTTAAATCTGAAATAACAATAACATAATAGTTAATGCTTTGGCTGTCTTTGGCCACCGCAGTGACACTGATGTGGACTGGATGAGCAGGGCTTTTTAGTGTGCGAATATAGGCTTCTGTTTTCCAGTTTTGTTTAGGTTTAAGTGTTTTTAGTACATTTAAGTATTCGAGATAATGAGATTTGCCAATCGCACCGATAAAGTCTTTAACTGTTAAGTCAGTAATATTTTTAGGTGTTGAAAAGGCTTCGCTAAAGCTCGTATTTGCTGAAAACGGTTTAAGTTGGCTATCTAAAATAAGTAACCAATCGTTAATTTGACTAAAGGCCTCACCTAGCACAGCTGCTTGTTGAGCATTGGCTCTTTGCTCTGTGATATTGGTGTAAATACCTGAAATTTTTAACGGTTTATTATCATCATCTGTTTCAACAACACGGCCAACATCTTGGTACCAAAGCCACTCTCCATTTTTGTGCTTTAATCGGTATGTTACATTCCATTGTTCATTATTTAATTGTTTAGAAAATGATTCCCATTGGCTGATAACTAATCGGCGGTCAAGAGGGTGAATAAGTTGCATGAAATCTGCAATGGGCAGACTGTCTTTAAATTCACTGTAGCCAAGCTCCACTGCACAGCGGCTATTAAAAAAGGTTTGCTCGGCCAAGTTAGCCTCCCATACGCCACTTTTATTACTGCTTAAAGCTAATTCAGTTTGTTGTTGAGACTTTAATACTTCATCGTGCGCTTTACGAATCGCTTTTTGACGGGCTTGATATTGCCAGAAAATAAAAAACAAAATGGCCAGTGTTATCATCGTATAACAGGTATAAGCAAGGGGGGATGACCACGTTGCATAGGCAACTTTAAAGCGTAATTGCCTACTTTCAGAAATAATATTATTAAGGTCAGACGCTGAAGAAACAGATAACGTATAATCGCCAGGAGGTAATTTTGTGAAAAACACTTTGTTTGTTGTTAGTCTGTCGTAATGAAGTGATGTAGGGCCTTCAAGCGTAACTTTGTACACCGTTTTGTCTTTATTTATAGTGTCAAAGTTAGAAAAATTGACCTCTAATCCCATATCATCAGCGGTCAGTTGTAGCGGATCATCGACGTATTTATAGGGATGATAATTTAATTCTCGAGAAAGCAAAGACACATTAGTAATTTCTGTTTTTACATTACCAGGCTCTACAGGTGACGATAAGAAATCTTCAGGAGACACAAGCAGTACACCGCGCGTAGATCCAAAAGCCAACTGGCCATTATGTAATGTTGCATCAGCATCGTAATTAAATTCATTAACGGCAAGGCCATCACGAATAAAGTAGCGGTCGAGTTCTAACGAACTTAAGTCTAAACGGTATAAGCCATTTTGAGAGCTCATCCATAAAAAGCCAAAGCGATCAATTTGCAAGCCAAAAATTGATTTAGCTTTTAAACCTGATTGCGTATTTATGCGGTATTTTACTTCATAGTTTTCGGCATCAAGACCTATCAGCCCTTCATCTGAAGAAGCTAGCCACAGTGTGTTGTTGTAATCAATAATCCAATCAGTGGTAACAAAGAAGGCCGATGGGTTATAGTTTTCGACTTGGTATAGTAATGTCAGCTTTTGTGTTTCTTCGTTATAGCGATAAAGCTTGCCCGACATACTCAATAAGTACTCATTAGGGTGGGTTGGCAATGGCTTTAGAAAACCATTTGCATTAATAATTTCAACTTGTTCTTTTAGGCCTTCTATAACGCGTAGTTCACCCGTTTTACCATCGTATCTATAAAAATCATTATCGTTAATAAATGCGAACTGATCGGGTCCAATCACGTGAAACCCCCAACTTGTATAAGTTGTTAAAATACGTACTGTTTCTTCATCACCTTTTAATGGAACCAGCTTGCCTGTGAGCTTATCGAAAAGGACTAACCCCATGTATCTCATAACCCACAAATAACGTTTTGTATCTTCGATTTCTGCTTCTGCAACGCCAAAAATACCATATTCACCGTGGAATGCTTTTTCGTCGGCACTTGTTAAATATGCTTGAGCTCGTTTGGTTAGTTGGTTGTATTTCATTAGACCATTATCGGTCCCGATCCAAATGGTGTGGTCTTTATCTTGTACAACAGACCATACATTATTGTTAAAGTTATTGGTGTCGTTTTTTAACTCTATATGCTTAAACCGTCTCGCTAGGGTGGACCATGTGAATACCCCTTGTGAGCGAGATGCTAGCCAGAGTAACCCTGTTTTATCAACCATCATGTCAGGGATGGTGTTGTCGGTCATGTTGAATTTACTTTGATCGAAGCGAAGAATATATTCAACTGACAAAGTTTGACGGTTGAATTCATATAACCCTTTTTCTGTAACTATATACTCACCAAAAGAGCTTGCCGAGTAGTCCCAAATATTTAACTCAGGAATTAATAACTTAACGCTACCAAATGCGAACAAACGTTTGTTATCAAAGGGGATTGCATACATGCCCTCAACGGTGCCAACAAGTAACCCTAGTTGCGGATCTACACGCAATAATTTTACGTTTTTGTTGTCATTCGTGACTTTTTGTTTTTCTGTTAATGGAATATTTGAAATATGATCATCGGCTAAGTTTTTAGAAAACAAGCCATTAGATGTACCCATATACAAAAAGTTATCATGTATGATGAGGGCTCGTACAATATGCTCTTCTTTGTTTATAGAAAACTCATGTAAGAACTTTTTTGATTGCTTGTGGTAAGAGTAAACATGCTGAGCAATAGCAAAATAAAAATAACTATCGTCTTCTGTTAAAGCGAGTATAGGTGAGAAAAACGCGTCTTCTGGGTCGAGCTTTCCAGCGTAAATTTTTTCTACCTTGAGTGTTTTAGGATCGATAAAAAAAGCGCCCGAAAACTCGGTACTTACAAATATTCTTCCGTCGCGAGTTTTGGCTAACGTATTTATCTGGCGCTGATCGAGAATGTGTTCTCCTGCAAATGCCGCCATTTGGTAGCCATCATAGCGGTTTAAGCCTTGGTAAGTACCAATCCAAATAAAGCCTAAATCATCTTGAATTACTTTCGTTACACTGCCTTGTGTGAGTCCTTCATCTGTTGAAATACGTTGCATTTGCAGTGCATAGTTTTGTGCATACGCGTTAGGAATAAGCGCTAAAAAAAGATAAATGAAAACAAAATGGAAATGTTTAGGCACTGACTGATTAACCCTAAATTATTATTTGCGCAAAACTTTTAACAAAATATAGCACAATTATGGATGTAATTGAGGCCCCTGAAAAGATAATTTAGTAAATAGTCACACGCGAAACATAAAATGAGTGTATGTGCTATAAATACCTTAGTTAAAGTACGTTAAGGAATGAAATGCGCCATTCGTTTATTTGCCAAAAAAAGCAGGCCATTCTATTAGTTATTGATGAACAAGCAGGGCTTGCTCCTGTCATTACTGACTTTGCCGTTGTTGTTGAAAATACATCAAAGTTATTAAAGACAGCGTCATTATTGGATATACCATTTATATTTACTGAACAAAATCCAATCAAACTAGGGAGAACGAGTCCTGAGTTAAAGTCCTTTATCCGTAGCACGAATATGTATGAAAAAATGCATTTTAGTGCCTGTGTAGAGCCTGGGTTTATTCATATGCTAGCTGAGTATCAAAGACCGCAAATTGTTGTGACTGGGACTGAATCACATGTCTGTGTGTTACAAACAAGTCTTGATTTAATCGCGGCCGGTTATCAGGTGTTTGTTGTTGAAGATGCAATAGCATCGCGTAATAAACAGCATAAAGCATTAGCCATTAAACAATTGAGTGCAGCGGGTGCAATTGTTACCTGTGCTGAAAGCGTGTTATTTCAGTGGTTAGAAAAAGCGGGAACAACGCAGTTTAGAACTGTTTTACAGTTAATTAAGTGAACTATGTTGCAGGTTTCTTCGTAAGACGAAGTCTGCGTTTTATTTAGTGAATTAGTTTAATTTTTAAGGCTTTAGTTATGACCAGTGTTAGTCGCCTTTTTACCTATTTGTTCATCCTATTATTTTTAGAGTCATTAATTTTAGGGGTTGTGTTTTCTACTTTGCTATCTGGTGTGCTCACTGGCCTTATCTTGCTTTCACTGCCTTTATGGATGTTACACAAACACCCCGACAGCGCATTAACAGCGCACATAGTGGCTGCGGGTTGTATGATGTTTTCATTTTTACATATTCAACAAAGCTTTGGTCTCATAGAAGTTCATTTTGAAATTTTTATATTGATGGCTGTTCTTATCATGTTTGTTGAGTGGCGCGTGTTTATAACCGCTTTAGCGTTTGTAGCTGTTCATCATTTGAGCTTTTATTATTTGCAAATAAATGATGCGGGCGTTTATGTATTCGACCCAGACAGGCTGTTTTTTAGCACCGTACTTATCCACGCAGCCTACGCTATTGTTGAAGCAATTGTAGCGGGTTACATAGCCAAAACGTTACAACGAGAACGCAGCGCTGGCTTATCGTTAAGTAACACAACCGAACAAATCATGGCGAACGAAAATAGCATTAACATCGGCTTAAGAGCGGATGAAAGGCACAGTGAAGCTGTGGCAGGTTTTAATAGACTCTTAGGGTTTTTTTCGCGTGTTGTTGGCGATGTTAAAAGCCAAAGTAGTGTATTAAAAGATCAATCTAATCAACTTGTAAAAGTACATGATGAGTTGCATGAGCTTGCAACAAAGCGTGAGCGACTCTCTTTAGATATTGCTGAGTCTGGCGAGCGAGTAGCAGAGGGGTTTTCACAGGTTGAACATGAAAGTACAGAACTGCAAACACAGTTTAAACACTTACATTTAAGTGCAAAAGAAGCGTTAAATGAAGTTGCTAATACCGACAGTAAAACTGCTGAGCTCGCAAATAATTTGCACCAAGCCGATAAAAATATTTCTCAATTAGTCAGTGCTTGTAGCCATATATCTGACTTATTAAATGAGATTTCATCAATAGCAGAGCAGACAAATTTACTGGCACTTAATGCCGCAATTGAAGCTGCGCGGGCAGGTGAACAGGGAAGAGGCTTTGCCGTTGTTGCAGATGAAGTCAGAAATCTTGCCACACGGAGTAAAAATACCACAGATAAAATAACTCAAACTCTAGAAAGCCTGTTGCAAAACAGTGCCTCTTCTACGGATTCAATGCAAGGCAGTGTTGCACTTATAGAACAATTGACCGCAATTAGTTCGCAAATGAAACAACAGATTAGTGTTATGACAGAGCAAGTAAGCTTAGCTGCTACGAGCTCAGAATCAGTTGCTCATGTAGTACAAAGCCAAGCGGCAAACACGCGTGCAATTGCACAAAACTCTCAAACATTGATTGAAAACCAAGCCAATGACAATGAAATGATTGAAAAATTAACTGAGCGCGTACAGTTAATTGACGTGAGTATCGATGTATTGGAGCAAGGTATTGCCAAATTTAAATAATGCCAAGTTAGGGGTTGTAATTGCAGCGATAGGGTGGGTATTCGCGGTGGTATTCGCTTTGTACCTTGCTTATCAGCAACAAACACAGGTTTTTGATCCTGATAACAAAATGGCTCAAACTGATTGGTTGCAATCTTTTCACGCAACGATGGGTATAAAATCAAAGGGTATCGAGTTAACCCATGCCGATACACTCTATATTGTTGATGAGGACAGCTGTGTATGTTCAACCCGTTCACAGCCTCATATTCAGAGCTTGTCAGAATATGCTCTAAATAATGACATTCATGTTGTTAAATTAACGCCTACCCCAGCCCTTGCCAGACTCTTACCAGCACAACCTGCAGCTATCCTAGTATCAAAAGAGCAACAGCTTGTTTACGCCGGCCCATTATCAAAAGGTTTAGCATGCTCAAGCCAAAACGGCTTTGTGGAGCTAGTAATTGCAAACTTACGCGCAGGATTTAATAGTCGTTTTATTAACTCTGATGCCAAAGGCTGTTATTGCCAGATTAGTTGAGATAATGTCCTAGAGTGAGTAATACTAAGACAGTATTGAGCTAATTTATATGCAGGCACGATACTATGCTCAGTTATGGGCGTTTTTATTCGAATGATCCTGTGGGTTGGACTCCATCTAACCCTGTGATGTCATTTAACCGCTATCTATATGTAAATAACAACCCATATAAGTACACTGATCCAAATGGTGAATTCTTAGATGCCATTGTTGATTTAGGCTTCATAGCATATGACCTTTACGACACGGCTACTAATGGTGTTAATGCAACGAACTCAGCATCATTGGGCGCTAATGTTGCCGGATTATTTATTCCGGGAGCTACTGGTCTTGGACTTGCAGCGAGAGCTGGTGATAAAGGTGTAGATGCGGCAAATGCATTACGCAGGACCTGCTGTTTTGTTGCTGGTACTCAGGTTTTAACTGAAGGCGGCTACAAAAATATTGAAGACGTAAAGTTAGGTGAAAAACTATGGGCGAAAAATACTGAAACAGGTGAACAGGACTGGAAGCCTGTAACCAAAATTTTTGTTGAACCAGACCGTGGAATTTTTGAAATCAAATTAGTTGCTGGCGATGGATTTGAACAGAAAATCCAAGCAACAGATGACCACCCTTTCTATGTACTTGGTAAGGGGTGGAAACAAACCATTGAATTAAAAGCCGGTGATAAGATTGAAACTGACGGTAATGGTTCTATGGAAGTTATTAGTGTTATTGATGAGCAGCGCGTTGACCTTACGTACAACTTTACCGTGGCAGATTTTCATACGTACTATGTTACGAAACAGAATGTACTAGTACATAACTGTAATAGTGGATGGACTTCTAAAACAGAAATGGTTGACCCTAAAAATTTAGTGCCAACTCAGTCTAAATCTGAAATGTCCGGTTCCCAAGTTAAAAAACTTACTAAAAACATGGAAAAGAATGGCTTTGTACAGAAAGCTGGAGACGACCCTGTGTCTGCTGTTAAAAATCCAGCCACTGGCAAGCTAGAACTGCAAGATGGTCATCACCGGACGGCAGCAGCAAAAAATGCTAAAGTTGACAAAATACCTGTCGAAGTGTGGGAGAAATCACAATGATAAAAGGAAAATACAAAGCCGCTTTTATCATCTTAAAAGGCGTTGGGCGAGAACTAACAGATGATGGGTGGGAGTTTACAGATAATTCAGGATTTCATCAGGATACATTGACTGATATTAAAGACTTCCTAGGGGATTATGTTAGCGAGCTACCAAATTCTGTTGATAAAAATCAGCTCAAAGTTGAGGTCTTTCAGCTTGATGATGGGTTAATAGAATCGATTTATATAAGAGACTATACCCCCAACATGTCTTACATTGAGAAAATTAAAGGATTGCTAGAAAATAACTCTCAATTAGAGCTTTTTGTACCCTAGTCTTTTTTGAATCCAAAGCCTCGCCCTCAGGTGAGCGGGGCTTTTTTATCCGGCTCTTGTGGCTTGGTGTTTGTTTTCAAAAACAGCAGCTCAATGAAAAAATCCGTTTGGTGCCAAATTGGGGTAGCTGGCTGGAAAAAAATTACTCAGTCTGGATCAATTTTATTCAAAAAATCGTCACCATCAACAAGGTCATTTTCATCTAGATCTTGAAATCGCATCTTGACCAGCGCGAGCTTTTCAATTTCATCAACATCACAGTCAAGGTGATCTTCGCATCGAAAGATAATTTTCTTTCTAATTGCATTGGGACGTTCTGGCGAAGGAGCAACTATCTCAGTTCTGATATCGACATGCTTTTTGTGACAAGCAGAGCATTCTGCATTGTGAAAATCAATTGTTCGGGTTGTCATGATGATATCCTGCTTGATTTTTAATGAAATACACCGCTTGCTGCCAAACTCAATTGGGTGATCTGCTCAGGTGAAAAGCCGTGGCGAAGGAGTTGGAAGTCAATTATTTGCATTTGAGCCTTTTGGCCTTCGCCAATAACTTGATAAAGACTGCCACTAGCGGTTTTTATTAGCTGGTTCTGAGGCGAGATTTCTACTATTTTGGATGTGCTAATATAATCGCCTGTTGCAAATCGGTTGGTCATGTCATCAACATAGGTCCTCCATTGAATTTTCCCGACCAATTCTTCATTAGAACTTTGATGATCCAACGGCAACCGTTGATATAGGGCCTTCAATTGGTGCAGATGAAACTGTTAGCAAATCATTTACACTAACAGACCAATATATTTAAAATGCCACAAGTATAGCGGTAGACAAAGTTAAGAGATTTTTGAGGATTAATAATGGCGCGACATGTTAAATTTAGAGCAATACTGTTAGCTTTAGTTGTTTGTATAATCGGTTTTAACTTCATTCTAATTGGTGGACTTTTTTATCAAAATCTATTTTATTCAATGAGCTTTTTATTTGCATTATTATTAATTGTTCGCACTTCCAACTATGTATGCCCTAATTGTAAGAGAAGTCAGGTAATGAGGTCATTCTTTAGCTATAGGCTGCCAAGCAAAAATTGTTACTCATGCGGACATGACTTAGAAAGCAAAAAACACTAGGTAAATCAAGTGAGATTACTGTTGTAATTTAATCCAAAGCCCCGCGAGTGAAGTGACCCTCAATAATTATACAAGCCAATTACTGGGGGTCTTTTTATGTTTAGATCTAGTACAGAATTAAAATTTTAGTCTTTAACAAAATTTGGGCTCGATTGAACCCACCTTAACCATCTTGCACCTCTGGCCTATGCTGAGTGGCAAAGCATTAAATCTGGAGGAGTTCCACAAGATTCTGCACTTAGCGGTAGTGACTCTTCTCTGATTAGAATCCTTTCTCTAAATTCCTTAGCACTTTCTAAAAGAAAGGCCAAGCTATGCTTGGCCTTAATAGTAAGCAATGTAAAGGTAAAGTCTTATTGAATTTGACCTCTTAACTCACCGCTTGGGTTTGCGGGAGTATGCACATTTACATAGTGACCACCCATGGCGAGTACTGAGAAAATATCAGCATTTATCATCGTGCCAGTGCTGGTCATCCAACGGTTCATATCGCTTTCATCTTGCTCTAGGGCAACAAGAACAGGGCCATTTTCACCTGCAACCCCTGTATGGATATGCGCGGCTGAGGCATCGCTCACACCGGAGGTTAAAACTTGCAGTTCAACGCTGTAATCAGTGGTGTTGACTAATGCATAGCCATCACCAAATGCGTCAGTCGTGACCGCTGGGACTTCTTGGGCTCCACTCAATGGGAAGGTAACAAATACATAGTTATCCGTTAAAATTTGACCACGCAGTTCACCGCTTGGGTGTGCTGGGGTATGAATATTAACGTAATGACCGCCCGACGCGAGAATTGAGAATATATCTGCATTAATCATGGTGTTTTCAGGTGTTTCCCACAGGTTAACGTTATCTGCAGATTGCGCCAGTGCTGCAAGCACCTCACCATTCATGCCAATACGGCCTGTATGAATATGGGCTGCTGTGGCATCGCTCACGCCTTGGGTGAATGCTCGTAGCTCAAGGTGATAGTTATCCATATTGACAAGAGCATAACCGCTGCCCGATGCTGTAGTATCAACAGCTGGCACTTCTTGCATACCGCTTAAAGGAAAGGTCACAAGTTGGTAATTATCGGTTAGGATTTGTCCTCTAATTTCGCCACTTGCATTTGCTGGTGTATGAACATTGACATAGTGACCACCAGACGCAAGCACTGCGAATATATCAGCGTTAATCTGGGTGTTTTCAGGTGTCATCCATTTACTTGAATCGGTTGGTGATTGTTCAAGTGCAACAAGTACTTCGCCGTTTGTACCAATTCGGCCTGTATGAATGTGAGCACCAGTCGCGTCATCAACACCGGTCGTGTTAACACGCAGCTCTAGATTATAATCATTCATGTTGACGAGTGCATACGCTTCGCCGCTGGCATCGCTGTCAACCGCTGGTACTTCTTGAGCACCATTTAATTTAAAGCTGGTAAATGCATAGTTACTAGTAAGAATTTGACCACGCAATTCGCCACCTGTGTTTGTTGGTGTGTGAACATTCACATAATGGCCGCCTGATGCTAGTACGGTAAAAATATCAGCGTTGATCATGGTGTTGCTGGGTGTCATCCATACATTTGGATCATCCATTGATTGTTCTAACGCGACTAACACATCGCCATTTTCACCAATTCGACCAGTGTGAATATGCGCTGCGCTTGCGTCATCTAAACCAGAAGTTACCACCGTGAGTTCCACACTGTAGTCAGTGGTGTCGACGAGGGCATAGCCATCACCTTCTGCTGTGGTGGTCACCATTGGGACTTCTTGAGAGCCGCTTAAATCAAAGGTAGCAACAGCGTAGTTATCTGTTAGTATTTGCCCACGAATTTCACCGCCTGCAAATTCAGGTGTGTGTACATTGACATAATGCCCACCATCAAGCAGGACTGCTAACGTGTCACTGTCGATAGTGGTACCTTCTGGTACAACCCAATCAGTCATCACTTCATCGTCTTGTTCTAATGTGACAAACACATCACCATTAGAGCCTAACTTACCAGTGTGAATATGAGCTGCTGTGGCGTCGTCTACACCCATGGTGACTGCTCGCAAGCGTAACTCTGTGCTTGCACTGTCGTACGAGGCGTATCCGTACCCCATGGCATCAGTGTCATTCATAGGTACTTGTTGGCTGCCGTTTAAGGCGAAAGTAATGATACTTGTTGTATCAGGAACGATTTGGGCGCGTAACTCGCCATTTGCAAATTCTTCGGTGTGAACATTGATATACCAATCACCATCCATTAAATCGGCTATTAAAGCTTCGTCGAGGTCAGTAATAGCAACCTCGTACATGCCCTCACTTGTGGATTCAAAAGTGAATGCAACGTCGCCATTAGCACCTAAATCACCGTCATGAATATGAGCAGCACTAAACCCTTCGACTGCACTCGCATCAAGAGTTGCGCGGAACTGCATTAAGCTTTCATCTAGCTCTACGGTTGCTGTTGCTGTCTGCATAGAGGCATTCATAGGAACTTCTTGTTTACCGCTCAGCGTCACGGAATACGTTTTACTGGGGCTAAATTCCTGAACAGGAGGGGGAGTGATAATTTCTACGTTGTTGTCGTCGTCATCATCGCTGCATGCGCTGATGAACAATATACTGCTTAATAAGAGTAAATATCTCATCGTTGTTCCTTATATATTTTTTTATGTTCGGACGTTACGACGTGTCCATTTCAATTAGGAATACGGCGAGTAAATATAGAAGGATCAAAATAGTACAATAAAGTAAAAATAATAATGCTTTTTACTTAATTTTCATCAATGTCACACACTCACTTTATGAACGACATGCTGGCTTATCTCGGCGGATATAAAATTGTTTGCGTTAATGAACATATTGCAGGCATTGGCTGATGAGCGGTACATAAATAATCATCGCCACAACGAACAAAAAAGATAAAAATTTTCACTGTTCAAAGTTGCAGCTAACCTAGTAAAACATAAAGGGAAAATGGCAGCTGCATTTATTTCAATGTGGCTATGGCTAAAATTACAGCAAATATTGCTCATAATACTATTGCGAACTATTACCGTTTAGATTAATATGCATTTATTAAATGTAATTGAGAGTGGTTTGCATTCATGTATATTTGTTTATGCCATGGTGTAACGGATAAAAAAATCGAACAAACGATTGATAACGGCGCAATGACAATGCGTGAGCTATCAAAAGAGTTGCAGGTAGGTAGCCAGTGCGGCAAGTGCTGTGGTTGCTGTAAAAAAATCCTTAATCGTAAACTTATCGAAATCGCTGACATTACAGAGCAAGTCGCTTAATGAACTTGCTCTTCATTTAATTACTTCTTTTCTTTGCTCCTTACCCCTTGATTCCAGTTTTTATTTGCTTTTAAGCCTTTCATTTATTACGTTATATCTAAGTGTTATGTGTGTATCGTACGTGTTATTTGTTCGGTTTGGCGGATAAACCCGATGCGTGCAGCGTTAAAAGTTGCTGCTTGTAGCTGTACGGGAATATGCAATTGCACAATCAGACTAAATAACGAAACGTGTGCTTTGTTACAAACAAGGCTTTTTTGTTTCAAAACACATCATGTAATGTAGCGAACTGGTATCACCTGGTCATCATTGGTAGGGAACCATGATAATAAACTCTTTTAAAGCAACTTTTTGTGCAGTACTTATCTTTACTATAACGGGCTGTGCGCAGCTGCCTTCAAGGGAATCTATTCAACCAAGTTACGCTATTTCTGCTGATACACCGAGTACAATAGGAGAGGCTGTGGGTAGTAATCATCCTGGTTTGTCAGGGTTTTATCCTTTGGTAGATGGTGTCGATGCCTTCGTCGCAAGGCTTGCACTGATTGATTCTGCAGAGCACACCATTGATGTGCAGTATTATTTATACCATAGACAACAAACCACCATTTTATTTACCGCGTTTTTGCTGAAAGCGGCAGAAAGAGGTGTGAGGGTTCGCTTACTGCTTGATGACTTATCTCAAGCCGACAGTGAGCTTGATTTAGCAGCACTGGCTGTTCACCCTAATGTTGAGGTTAGGCTGTTTAACCCGTTCCCAAATCGACGGTTTAGGGCTCTGGGGTTTATAACTAACTACAGCCAACTTTCTAGACGCATGCATAACAAGAGCTTTATCGTCGATAACCGTATTTTTATTACGGGGGGGCGTAATATTGGTAATGCTTACTTTTCAGCAGAAGATCATTCTGAATTTATCGATTTAGATGTCATGAGCGTGGGTGATATTGTGCCAGAAGCCTCAGATGCATTTGATTTATATTGGAATCACACACTTTCATACCCTGTTCAAAATTTACATGGTGAGCGTGATGAACAATCACTTATCGAGATAACCAAGACACTAGAAAATTATGTAGCAGACAATCAGCAAAGCAATTATGTTGAACAATTACGTGAAAGTGCCTTTGTAAATCGTTTGCTTAACGATGAAATAGAGTTTGACTGGCAGGAGTCGACCTTATTTTACGATCACCCAGATAAAGTAATGAATGATGTCGATGAAAAGTCGGCAAATATGTCGCCTTCATTGTTTAAAAAGATGGGAGAGCCAAAGCGCAAGGCTATTATTGTATCGCCGTATTTTATCCCTCGCGAGCAAGGTACGCAGTTATTAACCAGCTGGGTTAAAAAGGGCGTTGATGTTACTGTGCTGACTAATTCGCTGGCTGCGACGGATGTGTCTGCTGTGCATGCGGGCTATAAAAAATACCGTGCTGATTTAGTGCGTGGCGGTGTTAAATTGTGGGAACTAAAACCAAGTGACTTAGTGGCAATTAAACGAAAAGCAGGCCGAAAGGTTACCGGATCATCACAGGCAAGTCTGCACGCAAAAACGATGACATTTGATGATGAAAAAATATTCGTTGGTACCATGAATCTTGACCCGCGATCACTTGATTTAAATACCGAAATGGGCGTACTAATAGACAGTGAAAAGTTGAGCAGCTTTTTAGCCCACTGGGTTGATAAAAAGATGCCTGAGTATGCGTGGAAAGTTGAGTTAAAAAGCCCAGATGATGACGAACTAATTTGGCTTGATACCATAAGTAATCAGCAATTTGATGAAGAGCCACAAACCTCGTCTTGGCGGCGTTTTCAAGTATGGTTTATCTCTTTATTTCCTATCGAAGACGAGCTTTAACGTTATTTATTCTTAAGCCCAACTTTTTAGTTGGGCTTTTTATTTTAATCCTTTAGGTTTGATTATTTTGATATAAAAAATCAAAATTGAGCGTACACGTGTAAGTTCAATATATTCAAGTGCTTAGCGTGCAAGGAAAAAATAAATATAAAAAAATGTTAAAAAAACTGGTTGGACCAATTGATCTATTGTGCAATTTATGACGTAATGTAGGTATTACTGTCTGGTCGGATGAGTTTATTATGAGCTTACGTACAAAATTAAAAAAAGTATTACCTAGTATTTCAATTACAGAACAAGAAGCGTTAGATGCAGGTGATGTTTGGTTAGAAGGTTCAATCTACCAAGGTAAACCTGACTTCGATGCACTTCGTGATGTACCCGCTGCAAAGCTGAGCGCCGAAGAGCAAGCGTTTTTAGATGGCCCTGTTAAAGAATTATTATCGATGA
This sequence comes from Pseudoalteromonas lipolytica, assembly GCF_900116435.1. Lineage (GTDB taxonomy): Bacteria > Pseudomonadota > Gammaproteobacteria > Enterobacterales > Alteromonadaceae > Pseudoalteromonas > Pseudoalteromonas lipolytica. The sequence continues at coordinate 138,826 of NZ_FPAZ01000004.1, forward strand.
TTGATGATTCTGAAATCCAAAATGGCGTTCATCTTCCTGATTACATTCTTGATTTCTTGAAAAAAGAGCGTTTTTTCTCGCTTATTATTCCTAAGTCATTCGGTGGTTTAGAGTTCAGCCCTTATGCAAACTCAACAATTGTTGGCACGATTGCAACGAAGAGTTCTGCGGTCGCGGTAACGGTTATGGTGCCTAATTCATTAGGCCCAGGTGAGCTATTACTGCACTTTGGTACTAAAGAGCAACAAGATCATTACTTACCTCGCCTTGCGAATGGTCGTGACATTCCATGCTTTGCGTTAACGAGCCCTGAAGCGGGTTCTGATGCCGGTGGCATTCCAGATATTGGTGTTGTTAAACGTGGTCAATTTAATGGTGAAGAAGTTTTAGGCTTAGAGATCACATGGGACAAACGTTACATTACGCTTGCACCCATTGCGACTGTATTAGGCTTAGCGTTTAAAGTTGTTGACCCTGATGGTTTACTAGGTGGCAAAGAAAACCTAGGTATTACCTGTGCGCTTATTCCTAAAGATCACCCAGGTGTTGAACTTGGTAATCGTCATGACCCAATGGGCATCCGTTTTTATAACGGGACTACTCGTGGCGAAAAAGTATTCGTGCCAATGGATTTCATCATTGGTGGTCAAAAGAATATTGGTCGTGGTTGGCAGATGCTGGTGAGCTGTTTAGGTGCTGGCCGTGGTATTTCGCTTCCAGCGCTAGGTGTTAGCTCGTCACAAGTGGCATTTAAAGGGGCTTCTGAATACGCTGCTGTTCGTGAACAGTTTGGTTTAGCGATTGGTCAATTTGAAGGTATCCAAGAGAAACTGGCTGATATTGCAGGTAAAACATACCTACAAGAAGCTATGCGCGTACTAACAACCGAAGGTTTAGGCATGGGCTTAAAACCATCGGTTGTGACTGCAATTGCAAAGTACCACATGACTGAAATTGGCCGTGATGTGCTCGATTCAGCAATGGACATTCAAGCTGGTAAAGCGATTCAAAATGGTCCGCAAAATACTTTAGCCAGTGGCTATGTTGCTCAACCGATTGCTATTACGGTTGAAGGTGCGAACATTCTTACTCGTAACCTTATGATTTTTGGACAAGGTGTAATGCGTTGTCACCCATATCTGCAATCTATGGTTGAGTCTATTCATAGTGAAGACAAAAACGCAGATAAAGAATTTAACCGTATTTTACGTAAAACAGTGGGCTACAGTGTCGCGAACAGCTTACGTGCATTCCGCTTAGGTGTATTACCATTTACAGCAGGTGCTAAGTCGTCGTTACCAGAAGTTCGCGATTACGAAAAAGCGGCACAAAAGCTGTCGGCTAAGTTAGCTGTTTATGCTGATTTCTCGTTACTTGTGTTAGGTGGCAAGCTTAAACAAGCAGAAATGCTATCTGCACGCTTAGGTGATGTAATGAGCTTCTTATACGCTGCCATGGCATCAATTAAGTACTACGAGCAAAAAGTAGCAAGCAGTGAACGCGAGCAAGCTGCGCCGTATTTCCACTATGCAACACGCTTTGCACTGCAAAGTGCTGAAGAAGCACTGCACAAGTTCTTAGATAACTTCCCTGCAAGTGGTACGCGTAAGTTCATGCGTTTCATCACCATGAATTATTCGATGAAAATGCCGAAAATTAGCGATGATCTAATTCGTGAGCTAGCAACACAAGCACAAATGGATACTGCGTTTAAGGCACAAATCACGCACTTAGTAACGCCAATTGAAGGTGATGGTCATTACATCAACGAGCAGGCTTACAAAGCGAAAATGGCGTGTCTTGAACTACTTGCAAAAGTGAAGAAAGCATTGCGTGCTAAAACAATTAAACCGGGCGTTCGTTTTGCAGAAACACTTGATAACGCACTTGTTGCTAACGTGATTAATGAGCAAGAATATGCGCAATTAATCGATTACAACAAGAAACGCGAAAAAGCTATTCGCGTTGACGAGTTCGATTTTGATATGAACTTGCTAGACGATAATGCAAAGCCAGTTAACCCACTTAAAAGTGTGGTAAACGAGTAAGTCATTCAACAATGCAAGTCCTCAGCAGTTTTAGGACTTTATCTTTAAAAACCCGTGTTTAACACGGGTTTTTTATTGCCTAAAAATAGACCGTAATTAAGCGAATGGAATAACTCAACATAGCCATGGTACAAAATATACAACAGACCTGCATTATGAACCCCAAGCAGATATACTTTGAATTCGATGAATATTTTCAGTTGCATCACTCTTAAGTAAGTACGATTGTGGAAAAAAGACCTCAACCCGTGATGTGTTGTGTTTATCTTCATTACTAGCTTTACCTAGAAACATTAAAACCTATAAATGATATATCATTAAAACCTATAAATGATATATCATTAAAACCTATAAATGATATAACTCTAAAACCTAGCGATGAAGTTAATAACGGGTAAGTATCGTAAGTAATGGTTGGAGCGAACATGAATGACATATCACAAAAACTGGCAGCTTCGCTTGAGCAATTACAACAGCTTCAGGAGTCAGGAGTTGTAGCCATTCAGTCAAAGCAACTTAGTCGAGTGCATCGAGAGCGGCTCTTGAAGCATGGGTTTATTCGTGAAGTTATTCGAGGCTGGTACATACCGGCTATGCCAGATGAAAAGCCGGGCGACAGTACATCTTGGTATACTTCTTTCTGGGATTTTTGCGGTGCATATTTATCGGAACGTTTCGATAATGCCTGGTGTCTGTCACCTGAGCAGTCGATCAGCCTACATATCGGCGATAGAACCGTGCCTCAGCAATTGCTCGTTCGCTCCCCCAAAGGCAACAATAAACCCACCGCTTTTTTACACAATACCTCTATTTTCGATGTTAGGTTAAATTTACCTGATGTTGAGTATATTAAAAACGTAGCAGGACTAAATGTATACAGCTTGGCTTCAGCACTGGTTAATTGCTCGGCTAACCAATTTAAAAATGCGCCCATCTTAATGCGTACAGCCTTATCAATGGTGACAGATGCATCAGACGTATTGTCTGTTTTACTTGCCGGTAATCACAGCGTGATTGCAGGCAGATTAGTGGGGGCTTTTAGAAATATTGGCCGCGACCTAATTGCTGACAATATCTTAAAAGGCATGCAGGCAGCCGATTTGAAAGTGCAAGAAGAAGACCCATTCGCCGAGAATTTACAGGTGAGTTTTGGTCGTCGTGATGTATCGCCCTATGTTAATCGCATGCGGTTAATGTGGGCGCAAATGCGTGAAAGTGTTATTGCGCACTTCCCTGAACAACCACACCAAACCATCGACATCGAAACCTACATGGCAGAAGTAGAAGACAAGTACGTTACCGACGCCTACCACTCACTGTCTATTGAAGGCTATCGAGTGACTCGTGAACTAATTGAACTTGTTCGTTCAGGTAACTGGCAAATTGATGGTTCAGACGAGAGTAAAAAGCACCTAGATACCATGGCTGCTAAAGATTACTGGGATGCGTTCCAAGAAGTTAAAAAAGCCGTTTTAGCAGTATTAGAAGGTAAGAACTCTGGTGATGTATTGGAACAGACGCACAGTGATTGGTACCTTGCCTTATTTGGCCCAAGTGTTGCGGCCGGTATTATTAAACAATCGGACTTAGCTGGTTACCGATCAGGGCCTGTTTATATTCGCCAGTCTATGCATACTCCCCCTAATCGAGATGCGGTACGCGACATGATGCCGACATTTTTCGATTTACTCGCAGAGGAGGGTAATGCAGCAGTCAGAGTTGTAATGGGGCACTTCATTTTCGTTTACATCCACCCTTACTTTGATGGTAACGGCAGAATGGGCAGGTTCATTATGAATTTAATGATGGCCTCTGGCGGTTACCCATGGACTGTTGTACCTATGGAGCGACGAGACGAATATATGCAAGTATTAGAAGCTGCTAGCGTTGGTGAAGATATTGTACCATTTACAAAATTTTTAGCCTCGTTACTATAAATCTCTTAAGTACATTAAAGGTCAGATGTTTTCCACTCTTAAAGGTTCGTAAAGCTGCACTATCCATATGAACGGTCGGGTGTACGATTATAACCTTGGGCGTTGATTCTTTTGTAGATGAAGGCTCACAGAGAGTTAATCCGCGTTCCTATATTGCGTACAATCCGCTATCCGGAACTAACCCAACCGATCGTGTTCCACAAAAAGAAACAATAGAAGTCACTAAAGGTAAACAAGTTTTCTAAGATAATGACGATAACAATCATGTTAGTGCTGGAGATTCATAAGCCGGCCCTCGCTTTTTGCTTGATGACTTATGGTAGAAAAATATGGGTTAAAAACATATCAAATGCGTGGTTATAATTCTGAGTTTTTCAGGTCAAATACGCTTATTTTTTAATGAGTGTGATCAGTCTAAAAAGTTCAGCTTAGGGATGTAATATTGTGCACGAAAGGGATATCACCTACCATTGCCCATAGATTTTTCGTTAAAACATGACTGTATGAACGTAAGGCAATTTGTTAAAAAGCACTTTCCTGATATTAAAGACATAGAGCAAGCAGCCTCTGTATGGAGTGATTGCGGCGAAATTATTCGCTGTAAACTTAACGGTGAGGCATGTGTCATAAAAGCCATAGAAGTCCCTAAGCAAATTAATCATAGTCGGATCACGCAAAGTGAGTTTGCATTAGCAAGAAAGCGGCAATCATATTTAGTCGAATTTAATTGGTATCAGCAGTTTAGTGGGCAGTTACCGCTTGAGGCTGCAGCTATTCCCTGCTTAAACGCGGTGCAAGAAAATAATCAGCAAGCACTCTTATTTGCTGATTTTACCGCGTGTGGTTATCAACAAGCCCAAGCAAGCTCTGCTCATATTGATGCGATTCTTAGATGGTTAGCACATTTTCATGCTGTTAATTTAAGTAGCACTACTGAGGGGCTTTGGCCGCAAGGTAGCTATTGGCACTTAGCGACTCGTCCAGATGAGTATGCGCGAATGACGCATTCAAGCCTAAAAGTTGAAGCAGAAAATATCGATACAGCACTTAAGCAGTGTGTATATCAAACGCTCATACATGGCGATGCGAAACTTGCTAATTTTGCCATAAAGCCACACACTAATTGTGTATATGGCTATGACTTTCAATACGTTGGAAAGGGTGTCGGTATTATTGATGTTATGTACTTTTTAGGGAGTTGCTTAAGTGATAAGGCGCTCCATGCTGATGCCAGTGCATATTTAGACCAGTATTACGATGAACTTGCCTTAGCTCTAAAATGTTATAAACCGAATATCAGTGCGGCAGATGTGATTGCTAGCTGGGATGAACTCTGGGCATATGCTTGGGCTGATTTTTACCGCTTTTTAGCTGGGTGGAGTCCTGAGCATTTAAAAATTAATCGCTATATGCAAAGTCAGTTTAACTATTATCTCACTAAAAAAGGAATGTAATGAATAAGCCAATTCGTTTTGCCATAATTGGGTGTGGCGCAGTAACCGAAGTTAAAAGTGGTCCCGCGTATCAACAAACCGATGGCATTGAGCTGGTGGGCGTGACGCGTCGAGATTTAAACAAAGCTCGCGACTATGCACAGCGTCATCATGTGCCCAAGGTGTTTGCAAGCCCCAGTGAGTTAATAAACGATGCACAGGTTGATGCCGTATACATTGCTACGCCGCCCGACAGCCATAAAACGTTTGCACTTGAAGTGGCGGCGGCTGGCAAACCCTGTTGTATTGAAAAACCCTTAGCGCCTAGCTATGAAGACAGTTTAGCCATTGTTGAAGCATTCAAAGAGGCAAAACAGCCTTTATTTGTTGCTTATTATCGTCGTTCGTTGCCACGTTTTAATAAAGTGAAATCGCTTATTGAAAGTGGCGCAATTGGTAAAGTGCGTCATGTAAGTTGGCATTTGAGCAAACCAGCAAGTGCTTTGGACTTATCTAGAGAATATAACTGGCGAACTGATAAACAGATTGCACGTGGCGGTTACTTTGATGACTTAGCAAGCCATGGTCTTGATTTGTTAGCGTATTTATTAGGTGATTTTGAAAAAGTACACGGTTTTTGTGCTAATCAACAAGGGCTTTATTCCGCTTTCGATGCTATTACCGCGCACTGGCATCATAAATCGGGTATTACGGGCTCTGGCAGCTGGAACTTTGCGTGTGCGAACCGCTTTGACGACGTTATTATTTATGGCAGTGAGGGTGAAATATGTTTTAGTGTGTTTGACGAAAAACCTATCGAGCTCAACAACGCACAGGGTATACGCCAACTATCTATTGAAAACCCAACTCATATACAGCAATTTCATGTAGAAAATATGGCTCAATTTTTTGATTTGGGCGCGCCTCATCCCTCAACCGGTGTAACCGCTTTACACACCAGCTGGGTAATGGAACAAATTTTAATGTCTTAATTTTTATAGGCAGCATTAAAAGCATCAACAATCAACGTATTGTCGGGTGCAGGAAATAATTCCATGAGCCTTGTACTAATGAGAGTCTTTATTTTCTCTGTTTGCAATGCGTGTTCAAATAATGCAATGGCCTGTTTACCTTGCGGCGAGGGCGAACAGGCTATGTAACCAAATGCAGCAGGCTCAGAGGGTTCAATCGTTAAGTAACGGATTTTATCAATACCATGTGCGCGTTGATAACGGTGAATGAACATTGATTTATATTCAAAAATAGCGTCAATTTTATTTTCAAAAAGCATGTAGCCAAGCTGAATTGCATTGGCAGCCCCATCTACTTTAAAAAAATGTTCTTCGTGTCGTTTTATAAAATCATCGATTTTAGCAGAGTAAGACCGCCGACTCGTCACGCCAATGGTGAGGTCATAATAATTTACGGCATCGGTTAATGAAATCGAGTTGGGTAAGGTTGGTTTGTTGAATACAATCAGTTTGTTTTCGGGAAAGGCCATCAGAGGATACCGAGTAAAAATAGCACTCGCTTCTCGTTCAGGTGTTTTAAGCTTGTTGAGTAAACAGACATCGGGAAGTTGACTAAGTTGTTTCCAGTCTTGTAATTGGCTGCCAGGTACAAACTGTAAGCTGATTTTATTGCCCAACTCAGTGGCCGCCGCTAACACGAATTCAGTTGCCTCATTCTCGGGACTGCCGTCTGCTTGTGGAATAAAGTCAGTCATTATTTTTACATGCAATGGCTCAGAATTAACCGGCACAGCATAAATACATAATAAAAGAATCGTTGCGTAAAGTTTCATGCCATTCTGATGCCCAATTTTATTAAATGAATTGTTAAGCGGAAGTAGCCGATGTTGTTGCAAAGCGCTTAATAGACCCTGCCTACTGTTTAATATTAGACCAGTTAAAGAAATTAATGCAATGAAGGGGGATTTTTTGCAGTCGAGTTGTCTATTATGCGCTAAAATAGGCGTAATTTATTTCTTTTAGGTTCTACTTATGTCTATCCATGTAATTACTCACCCGTTAGTTCAACACAAACTTGGCCTTATGCGCGCAGAAGGTATTAGTACTAAAAGTTTTCGTGAATTAGCGTCTGAAGTGGGGACCCTGCTTACCTACGAAGCGACTAAAAATTTACCACTAGAAAATGTGCAAATCACAGGGTGGGATGGCTCTCCCTTAGAGGTTGAGCATATCAAAGGTAAAAAAATTACAGTTGTGCCTATTTTGCGTGCTGGGCTTGGTATGATGGATGGTGTTATGCAGTTATTACCTGCTGCAAAAGTGAGTGTTGTTGGCTTGCAACGCAACGAAGAAACCTTAGAACCCGTTCCGTACTTTGAAAAATTAGTTGGCAAGATTGATGAGCGTTTAAGTCTCGTAATTGATCCAATGCTTGCGACAGGTGGTTCAATGATTGCCACTATCGATATGCTTAAAAAAGCAGGTTGTAAAGATATTAAAGTCATTGTTCTCGTTGCAGCACCCGAAGGTGTTGAGAAAACATTGGCAGCTCACCCAGATGTTGAAATCTTTACGGCTTCATTAGACAGTCACTTAAATGAAAAAGGATATATCATTCCAGGCTTAGGAGATGCCGGCGACAAAATTTTTGGCACAGTTTAGGTAAATAGCGTGGAAAATCATCAAACATTTTCGTTAAAAACTATTTTAACGGGGGCGCAAATGCTATTTGTCGCATTTGGCGCGTTGGTACTTGTCCCTTTACTGACGGGGCTTGACCCTAATGTTGCGCTATTCACCGCAGGCTTAGGCACTTTGTTGTTCCATTTTGTGACTAAAGGCCAAGTTCCCATTTTTTTAGCTTCGTCATTTGCGTTTATTGCTCCTATTATCGCTTCAGTGCAAATGTGGGGTATTCCAGCCACAATGGGTGGCTTGATGGTAGCAGGGTTCTGCTATTTAATTTTAAGCTTAGTTGTTAAGTTTAAAGGTGTTAGCGCCTTAGAAAAAGTGTTGCCGCCAGTGGTGGTTGGTCCTGTCATCATGGTGATAGGGTTAGCACTTGCGCCTGTGGCTGTAAACATGGCCATGGGCAAGGCTGGTGATGGCAGTGCGCAGTTAGTGCCTTACGAGCAAGCTATTTGGGTGTCGGGTTTATCTTTGCTCGTCACACTTATTTTTGCTGTGTGGGGCAAAGGTGTTTTTAAGCTTATTCCTATTCTGGCTGGGGTTGTTGCCGGTTATGTTGCGTCTTTATACATTGGTATTGTGCAGTTTAATGCAGTAATAGAAGCCAATTGGTTTGCTGTGCCTGCGTTCACGTATCCAGAGTTTAAATGGCAAGCTATTTTGTTTATGGTGCCAGTTGCTATTGCGCCAGCAATAGAACACATTGGCGACATGATGGCTATTAGCCAAGTAACGGGTAAAGATTACTTAAAAAAACCGGGGTTACACCGTAATGCCAGTCAGTTAAGCAGTTTTTTGAATAAATATGTGAATATTATTCAGTTAAAGCTGCTTAAAGCAGGTGGGGATAAAATTAGCTAAAGACCATATAGCAAAAGGGCTACAGTAAGATTTTTATAAATCATCGCTGTAACCCTTTATTTTATTGGTTTTTCCTTAACTGATCTGCATTAGGGGTTACACCGCACCTTATTAGGTGATGGTTTGGCAACGTCTGCGGCATCCATTTTCGGTGGACCACCGAATACCACTTACTCTGAAGTGACAGGGGCAGTGATGCTGACACGAAACTTTAATCCGCGTGTGATGTTGTGGACAGCGATTATTGCTATTGTGCTGGCCTTTGTAGCAAAAATGGGCGCGGGTTTGCAGACCATTCCTGTGCCAGTGATGGGCGGTATTATGATCTTGCTGTTTGGCTCTATTGCGGTAGTTGGTTTGAATACCTTGGTTAAATCGGGAGAAGATCTGACAGCCCCACGCAACCTAACGATTATCGCACTTATATTAGTGTTTGGTATTGGTGGTATGCATATTGGTGGTAATGAGTTTAGCCTACAAGGTGTAAGCTTATGTGCCATTCTCGGTATTATTTTAAATGCCGTGCTCCCCAAAGCAGTGCAGACTGAGCAATAGCATGTAAAAAATGATGTGAATTTGCACCAAAAAAGCGCATTTAATATGCGCTTTTTTTGTAACCTCATAAAAAGTAAGGAATTATAAAACTGGTCTACTAACTGCATTTATCTCTATGTCATACTGGTAGGAGCGATTATGCAAGAGGCAAATGTTGTGGATATAACCCCGTTTTTAGCGAAACATCAGTTACCACTTAAATATCAATATTTAAGTGAACAATTCTTTATACCCCTCGCGCACGATGTGTTAAGCGCAAAAATGGCTGGGCAGCCGATGCTGGTGGCGATTAATGGCTGTCAGGGCTCTGGTAAAACAACCCTTGCTGATTTTCTTGTGACGTGGGTCAACAGCAATACAGAGTTTAATAGTGTTTCCTTGTCTATTGATGACTTTTATCTTAGTCATGCAGCACGAGCCGAGTTGGCCGAAGACGTACACCCACTCTTTGCAACGAGAGGGGTCCCCGGTACTCACGATATAAAGTTAATGGAACAAACCTTATCGGCGTTAATGGCTGGCAAAAAGAATGTGCCTTTACCACAATTCGACAAGCTCACTGATGACCCTGTCGCAAAAGAACACTGGCCAACTAACCAAAAGCCGGTCGATATCATATTTTTTGAAGGATGGTGCGTTGCCAGTACTGCGCAGCAGCCATATCAGCTGCAAACACCTATCAATGACTTAGAACAACACGAGGATGCTGATGGCGTTTGGCGGCGTTGTGTGAACAGCTGTTTAGCGAATGAATATCAGAATGTATTTGCTATGGCTGATTACACCATTATGTTAAAAGCACCATCGTTTGAAGATGTGTATGCATGGCGTTTAGAGCAAGAACACAAGTTAATTGCTAAAAATGGATTAGGTAAAGGCACATTTGATGAAATAACACTGAGGCGCTTTATATCTCATTTTGAACGAATCACCCGTGAAAACTTAGCGACGCTCGCACATGATGTTGATGCCTTATTATTACTTGATAGCCAACGCGATATTACAAAAATGCAGTTGTTGGCAGATAAAATTTCACAACCACTTATTTTTACCGATTTAGACGGCACTTTGCTTGATCACGATAGTTACGAATGTGACGTTATAAAACCTTTTTTAGCTGAGCTGAACGACACGGGTATTAACGTTATTTTTAATACGAGTAAAACATTTGCTGAGGTTATAGATATTCAAGCGGGCCTTGAACATCACCAGCCCTTTATTGTTGAGAATGGGGCGGCAGTGTATATTCCCAAAAACTACTTTGCAGTAAAACCAATTGGTTGTGACGAATATCACGGGTTTTGGCGGTATGCTCTCACACAAAGCTGCGATAAATTACACGATGACCTTAATCAGCATGCAAGCCAGTTTAGTCATTGTGTGCGTTTATTTAGTCAGTTTTCAGCCCAAGAAATTGCTGAACTTACTGGTTTACCCCTCGATAAAAGCGAACTGGCTTTACAGCGTCAATATTCAGATCCTATTTGTTTTTCAGGCAGTGATACACAGCGACAGCAATTTATAGACATTATGTCGTCACTCGATTACGAGGTGTTGGTTGGCGGTCGTTTTATTCATATTACGAAAGGGACAAATAAGGGATTAGCGCAAAAGTGGTTATTAAATCAATTTAAAAAAGCATATCGCAACCCCTTTACCGTTATTGCTTTGGGCGACAGTCAAAATGATGTTGCCATGCTAAAAGCGGCAGATACCGCCGTTCTTATCAAGAACCCGGGCAGTCAAGTGCAAGCACACATATTACAAAAAGCGTGGCAGCTCAGTGATAAACCCGCCCCTGAGGGCTGGGTTCAAGAAGTCTCGGCATTAAGCATTATTAAAGCGCATTTAGCAGCAAAAAAGGAGCAATCTCATGGCTGATTTTTATCAAAATGGCATCATAACTACGCTACACAATATTGCTGATCGACCAGTAGAAGAACTAGAAAAAGAGTTAATTAGCTTTTCAAAGCAACGGCCTATGGGGCTTATTTTACCCTCGTTATACAGTGAGCTTGAAGGACCCGCGCTGCAAAACATCATTGCTGAACTAAAGCATGTACCTTACCTTTCACAAATCACCATTGGTTTAGACCGTGCCGATGAAAGCCAATATCGCCATGCTTTACAATTTTTTGCTGAGCTTGACCAACACCACAAGGTGCTTTGGAACGATGGTCCGCGTTTACAAGCGCTCGATAAAGAGTTGCAAAAATTGGGCGTCGCGCCAAGAGAACTCGGTAAAGGTCGCAATGTTTGGTACTGCATGGGATATAAACTTGCAACGGCAAAAGTTGAATCTATCGCGTTACACGACTGTGATATTTTAACTTACGACAGAGCATTACTGGCTCGACTTATTTACCCCGTTGCACACCCGCGCTTTAACTATGAGTTCTGTAAAGGATTTTATCCGCGCACTGCTGAGGGGAAAATAAACGGCCGAGTGTCACGATTATTGGTCACGCCACTGCTGCGCTCGTTTAAAACTATTTTAGGTAGCAGTGACTATCTTGAATATATGGACTCGTTTCGTTACCCACTTGCTGGTGAATTCTCGTTTCGCCGTGATGTACTGAACGACATTCGTATTCCAAGTGATTGGGGTCTTGAAATTGGTGTGTTATCAGAAATGTATCGTAACTACTCACATAATCGGTTATGTCAGGTTGATATTGCAGATAATTACGACCATAAACACCAAGATTTATCGTTGGGTAATCAAGCTGCTGGCTTGTCAAAAATGTCGATTGATATCACTAAAGCTTTGTTTAGAAAGCTAGCAACGCAAGGGGTAACGTTTACCTCTGAGACAATCCGCTCGCTAAAAGCGACCTATTATCGCATTGCGCTTGATTTTATCGAAACGTATCACAACGATGCGCTAATGAATGGCCTAACGCTTGATATTCACCAAGAAGAAAAAGCTGTTGAGATGTTTGCGCAAAATATAATGAATGCGGGACAACACTTCTTAGAAAATCCAATGGAAGCCCCCTTTGTGCCAAGCTGGAACCGAGTTGCATCGGCGATGCCCGATGTATTTGCGCGCTTAGAAGAAGCCGTAGAGCTTGATAATAAAGACTATATTTAACGGAGAAGACACGTGACATTAGAGCTACTCCAACAACGAGTTATACAGCATTTAACGTGTATCTACGGCGAAGTTGATCTTAATACAACCCTAGAACAACTCGCTGATAGGTTGATTAACACCATGCAATGCGATGATCCTGTTCGAGACCCAACGCCACACAAAAACCGTTGGGACGAACAAGATATGATTTTAATTGCGTACGGTGATTCGATTATTCGCCATGCAAACACGGAGGAAGCAGTGGCAAAACCAGAAGAGCCGCCATTGCATACGTTACATCGCTTTGTTAAAAATCAATGCTTACCAGAACTTAACGCATTGCATATTCTGCCATTTTACCCTTACAGCTCCGATGAAGGGTTTGCGGTGATGAACTATGTGCAAGTGAATGAAGCGCTCGGTAACTGGCAGCATATCCGCGATATTTCAGCCGATGTCAGGCTGATGGCTGATTTAGTTATTAACCACTGTTCTAGTCGTAGCGTGTGGTTTGAAAACTTTATTCAAGGCAAAGAGCCGGGCAGGGGGTATTTTAAAACAGCAAACCCCACCGATGAGTTAATTCAAGTTGTTCGTCCGCGAACATCGCCACTTTTACAAGCAGTAGAAACGAAAGATGGTTTGCAGCATGTGTGGTGTACGTTTAGCCACGATCAAGTTGACTTTGATTTTGCTAATCCCGATGTTTTAAATGAATTTGTCGCTATAATTCGCCATTATTTAGACAATGGTGTGCGTATATTCCGCCTTGATGCGGTGGCTTTTTTATGGAAAAAGCTCAATACCCGCTGTATTAATTTACCTGAAACGCATGAAGTGATCAGGTTACTTCGTACCCTTATAGAGCATGTTGAACCTAATGTGATTATTATCACCGAAACCAACATTCCTAACCGCGAAAATCTGTCGTACTTTGGTAATGCCAACGAAGCACATTGTATTTATAACTTTTCATTGCCACCTTTGTTATTGCACACATTACTCAGTGGTAATAGCACCGCATTAAAACACTGGATGATGAGTATGCCACCGGCGCAGCAAGGCACGGCTTATTTTAATTTTATTGCGTCACACGATGGCATAGGGCTGCGGCCTGTCGAAGGCTTGCTCGATCAAACCCAAATAGCTGAAATGGTCAGTACAACAGCAAAATACGGTGGCAAGGTGTCTTTGCGAACGGCTCCAGATGGTACAAATACGCCGTACGAGTTAAATATTGCGTTGTTTGATGCTTTGCAAGGAACGCATCGAGGGCCAGATAAATGGGGCATTGCACGGTTTCTATGTGCTCACGCAATTATGTTCGCTCTTGAAGGCATACCAGGGCTTTATATTCATAGCTTACTCGGGACAACCAATGACTATGAACGCTTTGAAAACAGCCAACATAATAGAGCTATTAATCGTCATCGCTGGCAAGAGTCAGACCTATTAGCAAAATTGAGCAATGAAAATGCCCATCATCGTACTGTGTTTAAAGCGATGAAAAACTTAATGGCAATTCGTAAGGCGCAAAGCGCATTTCACCCTAATGCGACGCAATATACGTTACATTTAAGTGAGGGGTTATTTGGTTTTTGGCGACAAAGTATTAACCGTTCACAAAGCATGTTTTGTGTTTATAACATTAGTGATGAGACGCAAACTCTCACTCTTGCAGACTTAAATTTGATAGGTACCGAGCAGTGGCGAGATTTAATAAGCGGGGAGCAAATTACTGAGCAAACACAAACATTGTCGCTGACTCCATATCAAGCAGTTTGGCTCAGCAATAAATAATCCTATCATCAAGATAATACAAGTCTTATCGTTAACAAGTAAGCCCATCAGGTGGGGTTGCTTGTTAACAAGTAACTTACAGTTATCGTAAATTACTCCCTTATTGCACACCAGATTATCATTCCAGCTTAATTTTCAATGAAATAGTCTTAGAAATTAAATCTTATTTAATCTAATTTACCGTTTTTAGTAAAAAGTAAAGTTAACAATATTTACAATGTAAAAGATAACTATTATCATTCTGTTTTATTTTTAGGTGCACTTTACGATGAACAAAGCAGTACTTTCTCTCGCGGTGTCATTGGCTTTGACTCCACTTTATAGTGTTGCGAATGATGACATTCAAGCCCAACTCGAAAAACTTCAACAACAACTCCTTGAACAACAAAAAGCGATTGATTACTTAAAAAGTCAATTAGATGCGAAAAACACCCAGCAAGTTGCAGTGCAGCAAAAAGCCCCAGTTGTTACTGAGCAAGCAACCCCAATTGCTTCAGTCGCAAGCAAAAAAGACTCAAAACTTACTTTTAAAAGCTATGGTACTTTGCTTTACAAAAGTGACGAAGTGTTTGCTAACGTTCAAGATACTTCACCAGAGCGCCGCGCCACTACAGACTTAGAGCGAGTTGTCACTGAGTTTGAATATGAAATTGATGATAAGTGGAAAGTCGAATTTGAACTTGAGTATGAGCATGGCGGTACAGGTACCACGCTTGAATACGATGGCTTTGAAGAATTTGGCGAATTTGAATCAGAAGTTGAAGCGGGTGGTGAAGTCATTGTCGAAAAGCTGCAACTAGAATATGAATATAACCCTAACTTTACTGTCAAGTTTGGTCATATATATGTTCCGGTAGGCTTAGGCACAGACTTAAACAAGCCTGATCAATACTTTACCACGACTCGCCACTGGGGTGAGGCAACCATGATCCCGCAAGTTTGGCACGAAACTGGAGTTAACTTAATTTCTCGTTGGTCTGACTTTACACTGCAAACATTGGTGACGACAGGTCTTAACTCTGAATACTTCCGTTCGACTAATTGGGTCGCGGGTGGTGCACAGCAACGCTTTGAAGAAAATACCGCAGATGATTTAGCGCTCACATTACGCCTTGATTATGGCAATGTTAAAGCTGGTAAAGGTTTTGGTGTTAGTTACTATACGGCAAACACATCAGATAACCGTCGCAATCAGGGCAAACTCGATGAGGATGGAAACGTATCTATCCTCGGGTTACATGGTGCATGGACGTTAGATGATCTTGTGTTTCGTGGTCAGTACTTATATGGCGAGTTAGAAGACTCAGTTGCTATCACTGCTGCGAATAAAACAACACCGGGCCTGCGTCCGGGAAGCTTTGCACAGCTTGGTAGCAAAGCAGAATCTGCATTTGTAGAAGCCGCTTATAATATGCAGGGGCTGTTTGATTTATCTTCGCCGCTTTATGTATTTACCTCGTTTGATTATGCCAACCCAATGCTTGAAGTGGCCAGTGGTGCGGCTATCCATCGTTACGACATTCGTGAGCTTAACTTTGGTTTAAATTACCTTCCAAACAAAAACTTAATTCTAAAACTTCAGGGCGGTCAACGTTATTACGCACAAGACAATATCGATGACACGACTCACTTTAGCGCCTCTCTTGGCTATAAATTTTCTACAGAACTATAAAGGAATCTTGGGATGAAAACTGTATTAAACAGCATTACAGCTGTCATTTTAGCGTCAACACTTGTTGCATGTGGTTCGTCTTCTTCGGACGATTCTTCAGATACAAGCACACCTGTTACTGAAGTAACAGGCTTTAGCTATGACGCAACAGATTTAATTGAAAACATAACTGAGCAAGTGATTGTAGATGGTTATGAAATGCTAAACAGCAAGGCGGCTGTTTTACATAATGCGACACTGACATTATTAGAAAACAAAAACGAAGCCGCGCTGCTTGCTGCTCAACAAGCATGGAAAGATGCACGTGTATTCTGGGAGCAAGGTGAGTCGCATATCTTTGGTCCTGTTGATAGCTTATCAATTGATCCACACCTTGATACTTGGCCACTGAATACAGCTGATTTAGAAGCACTACTTGCAAGTAACACAACGTTCTCGGCTGATAATGTAAAGAACTTTGACGATGGTGTACAAGGTTTCCACACTATGGAGTTCTTATTATTCGGTAATGGCGTTGAAGATAACGATAAGTCAATTGATGAAATGACTGTGCGTGAAATGGAATACCTAATTGCATGTGCTGAAGTATTCAATATTCATACACAAAGCCTTGTTGATGCATGGGGTATATCAGCAAATGCGGATGATGAACCTGCTTATAAAGATTATTTATTAACGCCGGGTAATGATAAATACTCATCTGAGTTAGGTGTTATTGAAGAGTTAGTCAATGGTGTTATCGGTATTGTTGATGAGGTAGGTAACGGTAAAATTGCAGAACCATTTGGTACTAGCAAAGACACAGCTGACACATCATTGGTTGAATCACAATATAGCTGGAACTCATTAACCGACTTTAGCAACAACATTGTTGGTGTACAAAATGTGTTTTTAGGCACATTCAGCGATGAAAACGACAGCCCAGGCCTAAAAGCATTCATTACTGCCGGTGACGCTGAGCTAGCAGCGAAAGTTGAAACTCAAATTACAGCAGCGATTGCAGCGATTGATGCCATTGCAGGTGCAGATGATATGCCATTTAGACAAGCGATTAAGGATGATGCAGGTCGCGTTCGAATTCAAACAGCGATTGATGCGTTAGGTGAATTACAAGCGACCCTTGAAGAAGAAGTAGTGCCACTTATCAAAGAGTGGAATTTATAATCGCTGGGGAAGCATTTGCTTCCCCTCTTTGCAAGATACCGTCATGAATGTAAAAGCAATTAAACCAATTCTATTTGCTTTCACAGCCTTATCTTTAGTGGCATGTGGAAGTAAAACCAGCGATAAAAGCGCGACCGAAACGACCACACCACCACCGACAAGTAGCGAAACGGATCCAAATTATATTGATGTCGTTGCGTTGGCAGGTGATGCGACAGCCCTCGATACCAATAATTCAGGCCATGGTTTCTCTACACCTATGCCTAATTTAAGTGATTCAGAACGCGATATTCACTTAACTGGCGATGCTAATTTTGAAACATCCTTTACGACAGCCCCGAATGATGCACACCCGGAACTCGATGGTTTAGGGCCAGTTTTTAATAACAATAACTGTAATGCTTGTCACCAACGAGATGGTCGCCCAAGTACTATTGTTCCAACCGGTGAACAGCAAACTGTGAAGTTAGCGAATGATGCTGGGATCTTTTTACGCGTTAGCTTAGCCGATGGCGTGTGTGAAATGCCAAGTAATATCAATGATTTTTGTCAGGTTACAGGCGTTGAAGGGTTTGGGGATCAACTCTTTCACCGGGGGATTTTACAAGCCCGTGAAGACTGGCAAACGCATAATTTTGGTGGCCAAGCTGATGTATATCTAAGCTATGATTACACGGAGTTTAGCTACCCAGATGGCAGTACTGTCACGTTGAAAAAGCCGATATTTACTATCGATAATGCATGGGACTCACCTGAAAACTTCAGTTTAAGTGCCCTTGCCAATGAAGATGTACGTTTTAGTGCCCGTAATGGTATGCCTGTCTTTGGTCTTGGATTGCTTGAAGCGATTGAAGAGCAAGATATTCTAGCGCTTGAAGATGTCGATGATGCCGACAACGATGGAATTTCTGGTAAAGCAAACTGGGTATTTGATGCTGTTAAGGCTCAAGCGGGTGATGAAAACCCTGTATCACTTGGACGATTTGGTTGGAAAGCCAGTACACCATCAGTCAGACAGCAATCTCTGGGTGCACTGCGTGGTGACATGGGGGTAACGAACTCATTGTTCCCTGAAGAAAGCATTGCCAATACATTAATGCACGAAAGTTATTTATCTCGTACTAACTATCAAGATACTGGTTCTGATGAGCAAGGATTGCCAGAAGCCAGTGATGAGTTTGCTGATACGGTCGTGTTTTATGCCGAAACACTTGCTGTGCCAGCACGTCGTAATGTAGCAGACGAAGGTGTTAAAGCCGGTGCACGTTTATTCGATGATTTAAACTGTACTGGTTGCCATACGCCTCGTTTTGTAACCGCAAATGGTGCCGTTTTATTACTGGGCGGTGTTGCAGCGCCTGCGGCAGTAAAAGGGCAAGAAATTTGGCCATTTACCGACATGTTGTTGCATGACATGGGTGAAGAGCTCGCAGACAAACGTCGTGATTTTATGGCAACAGGCCGTGAGTGGAAAACGCGTCCGCTTTGGGGGATTGGTTTAACGAAAACAGTTAACCCTGCCGCTGGTTTCTTACATGATGGGCGTGCAGCAACGCTTGAAGAAGCTATTTTATGGCATGGTGGCGAAGCTGAAAAAAGTAAGCGTGAATTTACTGAGCTTTCAAGTGTTAAACGTCAGCAATTAATCAGTTTTTTACAATCACTATAGCTTTTAATCTCTTTTAAAAATGCACTGTAAATGCCCTTTACAGTGCATTTTCGCTTGCTTCATTCATTAATGATTCAATGCTGAATAAAAGGGGGGTCTTGTGCTCTTTACTAAATACTTTAAAGTTAATTGCTAGGGTGTTGCTATGAATTTGCTCAACTAACTTCAAGGTTTTTTGTGTGTGAGGTCTAAAAATAGCAATTTTTTGATGTAAAACCTTGTGCTCATAATTTGCCAAAATAGCATGAATATTGATCATTGCCAGTGCACCAAGTGTTACATGCCCACCGATGCACACATCTATTTTTTCAGCTGCGGCTCTGAGTGGCCAGTTTATTGCGCCAACGAGCACATCGGTGCGTCGTTTTTTTTCATTTAATGCGCGAATGGCTCCTAATGCCATCGCATCATTAGCGCTCCAAATAACCTGAATATCTGGATGATGAGTTAATAGACCTAAGCTTTGTCGGTATGCTTGTGGCGATGACCAATTAGCAACACCTTGTGCTGCAATGTTTACTTGTGCATGTTGAGCAGTAAACGCTTCAAGCCCTGTTTTACGATCTAGAGCGGCAGGGGTCGTGTGATCACCATTAATAGCATAAATGCTGGCAGGGAGTTGGGCTTTAGAAATGAGCTGTTTTGCCAGTAAGTGTCCCGCTTGAACGTTATCTGGCACAACACTGCCAGCAATGTTAATCCCTTTGTTTTTGAGAGCGCGTAGTTCGTTATCTGTTGGGCGATTTAATAAAAAGTAAATAGGGGTACTAAAAGCCGGTAAATTTAAAAGTTGCTTTGTCAATACGCCTTTTTCATCTACAAGAACAAGCATATCGGGTGATTGTTTTACTGCATCAGCCACTAATTCTTTCATCAGTATATGATTTCTATTTGCATAATGAATGGTCAAGTTCAGATCAAAATCTTCGGCTGCATCGCGCATTAACTGTGAAACTTCATACCAAAACGGACCGGTAACATTGGTGTTTGCATGCCCCGGATTGATAAATATAACGTTGTATTGTGCATAGGTGCTCGGTAAGAAAGCCAGCAAAGCAATGAATAGCACGGTTTTTAACATAATATTTTATAAATTAAAGAGTGAGAGTTAATCGATTATACAGTTAATACCAGAGGGTTACGACCCACTCTTTGGCTTAAATGGAGGCTAGGTTTCACTCTTTTTAAAGCGTATAATTGGCACATTATTCTTAAATAGGGCTCAACATGAAAACGCTTTTTGTGTGCTTTTTGACATTTTTTTCTCTTAGTAGCATGGCAGATGCACCACTGGATCTTGAAGCTAATATGAAAAATATGGGGCTGGCTTATAAAAACTCAGTGCGCGCTACTGATCTAGACTCTTTTAATACAGCCATCGATGAGTTTATTCATCTACTAGAGAAAGCAAAAAAGGCTGATTTTAAACAGCATGAAAGTGAATCTTTAGAGGGACTTGATAAAGTTATTCAGCAAGCAAAATCCGCGAAGCAGCTTGCAGAAGTACAGGGGTTAGAAGCTGCAAAAGCCCCCCTTAAGTCAATTGATCAATTACGAAAAAAATACCATGAACTTCATGAGCCACCAGGTTTTTGGGAGTTATTATTTGGTAAATAAAAAGGTGCTTAAGCACCTTTTTTAACGTTTCTTTTTACCCTGAACGGCTTTAAAACGCGGGTTTTCTTTATTGATCACATAAAGACGCCCTTTGCGTTTTACTATTTTACATCCAGAACGAGTTTTAGCGCTTTTTAAAGAACTCAGTACTTTCATTTTTGCTCCGTATTAGGCTGTTATTTGCTTGCTAGGTTTTTGAAGCGACGGTTAAATGCGGCGACACGACCATCACTTGCCACCGCTTTTTGTTTACCGGTGTAAAATGGGTGCGAGTCACTTGATACATCAATTGGTACATAAGGATATGTTTTACCTTCTAGCGCGATTGTCCGTGATGTTTTAATTGTTGAACCAATTATAAAGTAGCTGTCTGCGGCTGTATCGTGAAAAGCCACTTGTTGGTAATCCGGGTGAATGTTAGGTTTCATCTCTTTAACTTATGTTATGTGATAATGTATCAATTATAATAAAGTAAATATAGGGAATGTTCAAGATAAAAACAATTCTTATTTATGTATGCTAAATAGCATTAAAAATAAGCAGTGTGAGCAATCCTTAAGCAGTTGAATTCAAAAAACTGGCTATTGTCTTGAAGGCTGTTATAACTAGGTATACGCGCTTATACAAAGAGAAGGAGTAAGGCAGTGAACGATGAAATTCAAACTGAGCAGTTAGACCAAAATGTAATGAATACGCTTCGTGATAAGGATCATTCTACACTTGCACACCGCGTCGATACGTTATTATTTAGCCATAACGATATCATTGAACTGTTAGCGCAGTATCTTGCTTTGAGTGAACAAGAAGACGATGAACGTTTTGATACTTGGTTTGATAACTTAACGAAAGAACAGCATACGGTAGTGAAAACCTTTGAAGTGTATCGTGGTCAATATGAGCACCTAGATTAGACTTTTAATCACATTTTAATGTATGACTTAAAATATAAAATGCATTGCTAGCCCAGCTTAAAAACTGTTTGTTTTCCTCACTCTCATGGTGATAGGCATGTTTAGTAATGCTTAGTTACTACTCATTATCTCGCCCAAAAAGTTAACTAATTTTAAAACCCACCTTGAAACTTTATATTTTGGCCTCAGTGAAGTAAGTAAGCTCATCATACCAATTTGCAGTAATACTTAATCATTTTGAGCTGCTAAATCTGAGATTAGCTGCGTCAAAATAGCGCTCTTAATTAAGCAAATTGGTATAACCAATACTTCAAAAGGAGAGGTTATGTCACACCATGTTATTGAAATGCCTGATTTAGGTATCGGTACGTTTCGCCTAGAAGGAAAAACAGCTTACAATTCAGTGAAAATGGCACTCGATATCGGTTTTAGACACATCGACACGGCGCAAATTTATGGTAATGAGGAGCACGTCGGTAAAGCGATAAAAGACAGCTCTGTGCCTCGTAGTGAGATTTTTATTACAACCAAGGTTTGGAATGACAAACTTAACAGCGCTCAGTTTATTGAGAGCGTAAAGCAGAGTTTAGAAAAGCTTCAACTCGATTATGTTGATTTATTACTTATTCACTGGCCTTCTGCGTCTAACGGAGAAAAAATGAGTGAATACTTAACTGAGCTCAAAAAAGTAAAAGAGCTGGGTTTAGCAAAACACATTGGTGTTTCAAACTTCACAATTGCTAATCTAAAAGAGGCCATGCAAACCCTTGACGCGAGGGAAATATTTACTAATCAAATTGAAGTACACCCTTATCTGACGAACACTAAGTTACGCGCTTTTTGTCAGCAACAGGGTATTCATGTTACGGCTTATATGCCATTTGCCGTGGGTGAAGTGCTAAAAGACGACGTGATTGTTGATATAGCTAAAAAGCATGATGCGAGCCCTGCTCAAGTTGTCCTTGCGTGGATAAATGCACATAAGATGACGACGATTCCATCATCAACGAAGCGAGAAAATTTAGCGGACAATTTTGATGATTCCGTAAAACTTGATCACGAGGATTTGGACAGAATTGATGCGCTTGACAAACATAAGCGCCTAGCCAATCCTGATTTTGCACCTGATTGGGATTATTAAAGTAAAAAAGCCGCCTT
This sequence comes from Pseudoalteromonas lipolytica, assembly GCF_900116435.1. Taxonomy (GTDB): domain Bacteria; phylum Pseudomonadota; class Gammaproteobacteria; order Enterobacterales; family Alteromonadaceae; genus Pseudoalteromonas; species Pseudoalteromonas lipolytica. The sequence goes on from NZ_FPAZ01000004.1 coordinate 161,387, forward strand.
AATGGCGGCTTTACTCTTCTAGCGTTTACTATTTCAACATGTAGGCACGCATGGTAATTTGCTCTGCTGAGCTTGAACCATAGTCTGAGATCACTGTTCGAATGTGAACAAACTCACCTGTATTCCCTGTATTTGGAATTGTGGCTGTCCATTCACCATCCACTTGTTCTACTTTCGCATCTTGCCAGTTCTCTGTTGAGAATTTTTCTGACACAGGGCAGTAGATGTAAGCAGGCACCGATTCAATGGTACATTCTTTACCGTATGCATATTGGAATTGCACATTCGCTAATGCAACGTCGCCGACGCCATCAAGTAGCCCTGTGAGCTTCACTTTTGCTTCTTCACCTACTGACATTGTGTTGTTGATGTCAACAGGTAAATCAATCATAGGTACAAGTACGGGTTGCACACCTTGTTGGTACTCGTTAGCAGTAAAGGTGTAATAACCTAGGTACAGTGAACCAAGGCTATCATTTACAGGTGAACGCTCGCCAACACCACGTGCATATGAACGCATCCCTAGAGTAATTTGATGATCGCCCGGCTCAAGTGTTAATGCCCCTTCTGTAGGAGATGCAGGCTCACCATTTAAAGTTAAGCCAAACGCTGAGCTGCCAATATAACCAAAAATACCATCGTGATTAGCTGCATCGCCAAACGAGGCAAGGTTAAAATGAAGCACGTTGGTATCACGCGTGATAATAGGCGCGCCACTGCTACCTAAAGCACCGCCACGTGGACCTTTGAACCATGAGGTCGTCTCTTGTGCACCTTCAGTCATTGCTCTTGGCCCATCAAAATAAGCCCCAGCGCTTTCAATTTTATGGTTAGGCATGACAATATTTGTCCAGCCATTTTTGGCTGTCGCGGTGTAATACTCGTCACGTACTTGTGGAAGCATGATCAATTGTGTGCTGCCCGTTGAGTAAAACTCTCCCGTACTGTTGGTCATTGCCATGACATCGGTCCATGCAGGACGCTCATCATTTTGTGAGTGATACGTCGCCGTAATCTTATGCATTTTGTGTTCGGCAATATTAATTTGACCAGACTGAATATGGCCATCAGTAATGTGGTTGATTGAATAAGCATAAGGTGAACGCTCAGCAGCAACACCTGACCAAGTAATAATATTATTACCCGCTTCAATCTCGGCCATTAGCGCTTCGCCTTCTTCAGAGCTAATACCAATAACAGGCACTTTTGGTGTGCCAGTCACGGTGCCTTTGTATCGGCCTTCACGCCCCGGACGATAAAAAATAACACCCGTAGCGCCATGCTTCATTGCATTCCCGACCATGTAATTGGTTAGGTAGTTAGGGTTTGCGACTAAAGCAATTTTGCCATCAAGATCAAATTGGCTCCAGTCGGTACTATAACCGGCATCACCAACAGGTAATACTTCTGCTGAACCTTCACCATGGAACGATAATGCAAGGCCTTGTTTGATGTAATCAAACTCGACACCATTTTGCATTTTTACAGTGGTTTCTGGTGCAACTGCACGGGTTGTAATAAATGAGCGAAAACGACTGTCATGACCTTGTGACCAAGCATACATATCATTTACATAGTCAGGCGCCATCTCGATAGCTGCTAACTTGGCTGATTTTTCATCATCAAGTGCGTATGTAAAACCGAATGAGTAACCTTGTGGATCAAGGGGTTGTTCTGCTTTAAAGGTCACTTGTTGTGCATTACGCGCATCAAAGTTAATTTCAGTCGCGCCATCTACTTTTTTGTTAAGCACTGCCATTTGTGCCGCTGACTCAACAAGTCCCGAGTTAGAGTCAGGGTTATCAAACGTCATGATATTTGCGATTAAAGTATAATAACCCGCAGGTACATTGATATCGGCTTTACCGTTATTTAATCTAACGATACTGCCCCAATCATCTTCTTCATTAATTAAATAAAGTTTTGATGGTGACGTTGCATTGTGCCCCCAGCGGTCTGTTAGGTTAACGGTTAAATTAACCTGAGGCTGGTCAATCCAGAATGATACAGGCACAGTAACTTGTTGGTCTAAATTACTGACCGTTGTACCAGTGATACGGCCTGTAATGGCACCGTAAGCACCGTTATTAAGTGCAACACTTGGGTCAATCCACATAGGTACGTGTGCTTCGCCATTCGCTGGAACAGTCACTGATTTTGCATCTAAGCCAGCAAGTGTTGCTGGAAGTTGCGTTTTACCGTCTTCGCCAAGAAGGTCTAATTTTAGTTTCAGCGTAATGTCGGTATCAGACGTGTTTGTTAAGGTTACGTGTGTATGCGTAAGCTCATCATTGATAGCGTTTTGGAAAAAGCCAAGCTCTCTATTTGCGGGTGCAACAATAGCTTGTGAAATTGCGCGGTCAACGTTCATTGCGCCGGCACCTTGCTCAAGCACGTGCGAATCACCGCTAAATACAGATGATGTAAGCACGTCTTTTAACTCTTTTGGTGTTAAGTCACCGCGCGCCTGCATAACCAGAGCTGCACCGCCAGCAACATGTGGTGCAGCCATAGAGGTACCCGAATAAACACGATAGGCTGTTTCGCCTAATCCACCTGATGCTGCAGCAACAACAGATACGCCTTGCGAAGCGATATCAGGCTTTGCTGAATGACCATCAGGTGACGGGCCGCGTGATGAAAACGACGCTGTATTGCCTTCACGGTCTATTGCACCAACAGTCAGTGCGCTTGGGGCACAACCGGGTGAACCGATCGTTTCGCGCGTAAAGCTGTTACCAGCAGAAATAACAAATAATGCTTTGTCGCTAAGTGCCTCAACCATGTCTACAAGTGGGCCACTACACGTTGTAGCTGTACCACCTAAAGACATATTAACGATGTCGGCATTTTCAGAAAGCACAGCCCACTGCATACCACTTAATATACCGTATGTTGAACCAGAACCAACATTACTAAGTACTTTGCCTATGATGAGATCCGAAGCGGGTGCAACACCAACCCATTTACCATCTGATTCATGACCATTCCCCGCAACCGTTGAAGCAGTGTGAGTTCCGTGACCATTAATATCATCAACGCCATTGCTTGAATAAGTAAAATCGCGAGATGCAATTACGCGACCCTGTAGGTCTGGGTGTTCAATGTCGTAACCCGTATCAAGCACTGCGACTTTAATGCCAGCACCATTATAATTAATAGCTGATTGACCGTAAGCGCCCGTTAATGGCACCGTTGGGGTCAGCGTATTGGCGCTGCTTACTTTGTGAGCATGGACAACGGCATCTAGCCAAATACCTTCAACATTTGCTTCAGCAATAAGAGACTGCCATGTTTTAGCTGCGTTTTCTTTTGTGATAGCAAAGGCTGCACTGTCGATTAGTTCAATTTCACCTGTTAATGACATGCCAGACAATGCTTTAGGCACGGCGCTGCCGGCTAACGTCCCGTCTCGGTATTCAACAATAACGGGTAAAGCATTAGTAGACGCATCGTCGTAACCCGATTCATACAATTTGTTGATGTTGAAAAGTTCTAAATCAATTGCCTGTGAATCAACAAATGCTTGCGCATGGGCAGGGACTACATACGTATTATTTCCCCGTTTAAAAATACTGGTGAAGGCATCAGAGCCATCAGCATTTAGCAGACGAATACCGCCTAATTGGCCATCTTTATTAACAATGGCAGACACTTTATCGCCTGTTATTAACGTAAATGTTAGGGCATCAGCGGATGTTTTATTTGTAAAAGCAGTGTTTTGTGCCGCTACTGGTTGCGCTAAGCTCAAACCGAGCATAGCCAAGTAGGTCGCTTTTAATCGACCCAGCCTTGGAAAAGGTTTCATCTATTTATCCTTTATTATGATGTGATTAGTTTGAATAGAGGAGTTATTACAAGGGTGTCAAAACTGCAAAAATGACAAAAGAAATAACTCAACTACATCAATCTAACGACTAAAAAGATGAAAACCTACAAAACAAATGTACCAAAGTGTATTAACCAAAATGTAACAATGTATACATTGTTGCAACCTTGTTCAGGTGTTCAGTTACCCTTCATTTTCAGAAGAGGAAAGGGAGTGTTTGTCTCTATTTTACCGATAAATCGTATTTAGCAACCACGCTATCAATGTAACGATAGCGAAGCGTATTTTTACCTTCGTTGCCTGTACCATGACTCAATGCGCGGTTCATTAGCTTTAATGCTTTATGAAGAGCTTGGCGTTCATCAGCAGATAAGCCCGTTTTAGTGCGTAGTTCGGTGATATCATCAATCAGTAATTTGGCGACATCAAGCTGAACAGCTTCCTCTACTAAGCCATTTTGGGTCAAGACACCATATTTACTGCACAAGAATTGTTGCCACACTTGTTGTAAATGCTCGTCAATTTCAGCGCCAAATAATTCTTCATCTATTGCAAAGCCTTGCTCAGTGAGCTTACTTAATTGTGCCGAATAATGTTGGGCAAAATAATTAAAAGCTTGGCATGATGAGTTAATATCATGTTTGATGATTAGCTGACCCCAACTTGCGGCACCGCGAGGGTAGTAGTCTTGGTATTCTTCGCATTGGTAAATGCCAGAATAAGAGCTGCACTCTAATTGGCTTTGCAAGCAATAACTCGGCTTTGGAAATAGACTACTTTGCTGCCATGCTCCCAGTGTATCTTCATCAATCGAGAGGGTTTGACACAGCTCTTCTGTGGTATAAAAGTAGGTTGCCAAGAATTTAGAAAGTTGCATTATCAGTCACTCACAATAAATACTGTTTATTTGTACAGTATTTAATTTTGTCTTAACTTTGTCCATTTCACAAGTTTTTTATTTATTACGTTACATTACTCGGAAATTGCCTGTGTTTATGATACAACTAGCGCAAATTTTCCAAACATTAAAATAGTTATGCGTAGCCTAGAAACAATTAAACAAGCAAGCTTGATCACTGCAATTAAAACGCCTTACCTAAGCAATGGTGAAATTGATCTTGCCTGCTATGATGACCTTGTTGAACAACAAATCGCAGCGGGTGTTGACGGTATTATCGTAGGTGGTACAACCGGCGAAGGCCAACTAATGAATTGGGAAGAGCACTTGATGCTTATTGCACACAGTGTCAGTAAATTCTCATCTCGTTTACTTATTGTGGGTAACACAGGTAGCAATAACACGCGCGAAGCTATCAAAGCGACAGAATATGGTTTTGCAACGGGAATGGACGCAGCATTGCAAATTAACCCGTATTATGGACGTACTTCATTGGCTGGTGTAAAAGAGCACTTTAAGCGTTTACTTGATATTGGCCCAGCATTTATTTACAACGTAGCAGGGCGCACAGGGCAAGATTTAACCCCTGATATTATTGAACCGTTAGCGCAGCACGAAAACTTTATTGGTGTTAAAGAGTGTGGTGGCAATGAGCGTATTGCACATTACGAAAAACAAGGTATTGCATGCTGGTCAGGTAATGATGATGAAAGCCATGATGCGCGTCATATTTATAACGCACACGGTGTTATTTCAGTGACATCTAACTTGATCCCAGGTTTGTTTCGTCAATTAATGGACGAAAAAAATGATGCATTAAACACCAAGCTACAGCCATTAATGAACTGGTTGTTTTGTGAGCCAAACCCAATCGCAATAAACACAGCATTAATGATGACGGGAGCCGTCAATCCGGTATTCCGCTTACCCTACGTACCGTTAGCACCTGCACAACAAGAAGTGGGTTTAGGCTATATTAATGAACTAAATGTTGCTGACATTGTGGGAGATAAAGCTCAACTTTTAGCCGAAAAGGATGTTATTTTACGCTAAAAATGAATTGGCGCTTAATTTTGGATACATTTAAGCGCCAACGTTTTACTTTTTTGTTGCTAATGGGTAAAATTAGCAATCGTTTGGCGTTATAAGAATAAAAGTTGTGAAATTTGTTGTTAATAATTTGTGTTTATGGGTTGCACCCGAGCAGCAAATAGCAGAACTAGGCCAACATACATACTGCGACCTCGACCTCAGTTGGGTTGCACCTATGCAACGGCGAAGACTCAGCCCTTTTATGAAAATGGCCTTGCATACTTTGCAACAAGCACAAGCTGAACATTCACACATTGCTATCAATTTTTCTTCTCGTCATGGTGATCTGCCAAAGACGGCCCATTTGTTACATGCGCTTGTTGAAGAAGAGCCGCTGTCACCTACAGCGTTTGGGCTCAGTGTGCATAATGCTGCGACCGGTATTTTTTCAATTATTAAAAATAACACCGCGCCTATGAATGCGATTGCCGGTGGTCAAGACAGTGTAATAAGCAATCTGATCGATGGGTACGCCCGTATTCAATCTGGTATCGAAAATTGTATTTTAGTAGCGCACACTGAAAGTGTGCTGCCTGAAGAGTATTTACCTTTTGCAGATGAGAAGCAAATCGATCACAGTGTGGCTTTTGTATTATCTCCTTACGTTGAAGGCGAATCTTATTTTGAGTTAACTAAATTATCGGGCAGCACTGATGCCGGTAATACGGACTCAGTTTTACCTTTGAGCATCCAATTAGCACAGGCTTTATCAAGCAAGGAATCCAGTGCACTACTTTCACATCAACAATCAGCTTGGATGCTTCAACATTATGGTGGCTAAACTTTTTCAGCGACTCAATCAAATTTGGCGCATTATCGCAACAGGGTTTTGTTTTGCTGTGTTTGGTGTCGGTGGTGTCGTTTTAACGTTGTTGGTGTTGCCACTTCAGCGAGTGCTTGAACCGTGTAAGCACAAGCAAAAACAAAAAGCGCGTATCACCGTACATTATAGTTTTAAATTTTTTGTTGCTCTGATGCACTACATGGGCGTTATCCATTTTTCTGTTGAAGATAAACAGCGCTTTAGTCAGTTAAAAGGCCAGCTAGTATTGGCAAATCACCCCTCTTTAATTGATGTTGTTGTGCTTATTTCGGTGATTAAACATGCCGATTGTCTGGTGAAGGCGCATTTATTTAAAAACCCATTTATGCGCGGTGTTATAAAAGGGACTGGGTACATTAGCAACGAAGATCCTCAGGAGTTATTAAATGAGTGCGAAGCATCATTGGCTGCGGGTAATAACCTGATAATATTTCCAGAAGGCACGCGAACAACGCCAGGTGATCCCCTTAAGTTTAAACGAGGAGCGGCAAACATAGCTGCGCGCTGCAAAGCACCGATTACATCTGTCATGATCAATATGAAACCAAGTACGTTAACGAAAGACACACCTTGGTATCGTGTTGCTCCTACAAAAGCTCATTTTACTATGCGCTTTGCAAAGCACGCCTTTACAGGCGATAAATTTTATAATAACGAACAACCTGCAATGCAAGCACGCCAACTAACCCGTGATTTACAGCATTACTTTTCAGAGGAACTCAGGCACCAATGACTGAACTAAAGAACCAAATAAAACAACTAATCATTAGCAGCTTAGATCTTGAAGATATTACCGTGGATGATATTGAAAATGATCAACCTCTTTTTGTTGATGGTTTAGGCTTAGACAGCATTGATGCTCTTGAACTTGGTCTTGCAATTAAGAAAGAGTTCAACGTAAAAATTGATGCCAACTCAGAACAAACAAAAGCACATTTTGCATCTGTTGATGCACTCGCTAATTTTATAAACCAACACACATCATAATACAGACTTAGAAGTAGGAAAAAGCATGAAAACCGCTGCTGATATTTACAACGTTTTACAGGGCATTTTAGTTGATGAATTTGAAATTGACGCTGATGACATCAGTTTAGATGCACACCTTTATCAAGATTTAGATCTTGATAGTATTGATGCCGTTGATTTAGTAGTGAAATTGCGTGAAATCACGGGCAAGAAAATTGAACCTGATGCGTTTAAGCAAGTGCGTACAGTTCAAGATGTTGTAAATGAAGTAGAAAAGCTCGTTTCTTAAGCTATTAAGTACAGCTTATGCTTAAAGCAATCGCCACAACATTGGTCTTAGTGTGCTTATCGTTATACCCATTTATTGTGTATTTTGGATTACAGCATGTTTCGATCAAGCAGGTAAGCTTAATTTTAATCGCATTACTTGCGATAAGGTTAATGTTGAGCCAAAAATTGACAAGCACAATGCCTTGGCTCAAACCTGCGTCATTTTTGGCAATTGTGGCGCTTGCGACTACGCCGTTTTTTAATAGCGAATTAGGCTTAAGATTATACCCTGTGATCATTAACACCGTGATGGCGATTACATTTATCTACTCATTGCGACAGGGGCCAACAGTGATTGAAAGTTTCGCCCGTTTAAAAGAGCCCGATCTAGATAGTAAGGGAGTAAGGTACACGCGCCAAGTGACTAAAATTTGGAGCGTTTTCTTTCTTTTAAACGGCACGGTTGCGCTCTACACCAGTCTATTCGCGTCATTATCAGTGTGGACACTTTACAATGGCTTGGTTGCCTATCTCTTGATAGCTATTTTGATGCTAGTGGAATGGCTAGTTAGACAAAAGGTAAAAAATAATGGTGGCGAGTAACCTACAGTTTCACCCAGATTCAGCGTTTGTTGTTGCAGAAAAACACATAACCCGTGAGCAGTTTTTTGCTGATATCAGTGCGTTTCAACATAAATTAGCGGGATTAAAGCCTACCAGCCATGTGGTGTTGTTTCACCCAGATACGTATCAATTTGCTGTGCGTCTATTTGCTCTCGCCTGCAGCGGGCACAATGTTATTTTGCCGCCAAATGGTCAGCCGGAAACGTTGCGCCTCCTGTTAGCGCAGTCGCCTATTTTTGCGGGTGATGCACGTGAATTAAACACCGGCATTGTGTTTAATAATCTTGAGTTAAGCCAACAGCATACTCACAGCCGTTTGCCACGCTTACAGTGGCCAACGAAAACCGCCGTTATTTTTTATACTTCGGGCTCTTCAGGGCAATCTAAGCCGGTAGTGAAGCCATGGTGGGTACTCAACCGTGAGTTATCGGTTCTGTCTATGGCGTTTGATTTGCCAAGCCAGTTTACATTTTTGGCGACAGTTTCTCATCAGCATATTTATGGTCTGTTATTTCGTTTACTCTGGCCACTTGTAAAAGGGCAGGTTATTGACAGTGAACAAATTCAATATCCAGAACACATAGCGCAAAAGTTGCAGCATATTCAGCATGCTGTGCTTGTATCAAGCCCCGCGCAGTTAGGCAGATTGTGCATGGATAATGTACTGATACCAGAGCGCGCAAGGTTGACATGGTTATTTTCATCGGGTGGTCCTTTAAATAACGAACAAGCCGAAATGTTGTGTGAGCAACTTGCACGACCGGTAACACAAGTGTTTGGCAGCACTGAAACGGGGGGAATTGCTTATCGGCAAGTCACTCAAGCCGCTGTTGATGTACCTTGGCAGCCTTTTAATGGTAACCATTTGTCAGTTAACCATGAAGGACGCTTAATGCTTGACTCATCTATATTAGAACATGCGAATTACCCATTAGATGACAGAGCCATTGTGCATAGTAATGGGCAATTTAAGCTCCTTGGGCGTATTGATAGAACCATTAAAATAGAAGAAAAACGCTTAAACCTTGATGAGCTAGAATGCTTTTTACTCAGTCACGAGTGGGTGAAAGAGGCTAAGCTGGTGGTTCTGCCAAGCAAACGAGTTCAAATTGGGGCTGTTGTTGTGCTCACGGATAAGGCCAGTCATGAACTTGAAGAACATGGTAAATTAGTCATAAATCGTACCCTGCAAGCGTATTTGTCAAACCGATTTGAGCGTGTTTGTTTACCTCGCAAGTGGCGCTATATCGATGCATTACCTTTTAACAGTCAAGCAAAGTTGAGTTTAAAAACACTGGAGCAGTATTTTGCCAAGCCTGAATAAAGTCACCCCACAGGTGGCGGTTTTATCGCAAACAGAGCACCGCGTTAGTCTAGCGTTAACGATTACGGCTGATTTAGATTATTTTCGAGGGCACTTCCCTGATGCTCCCATTTTAGCTGGGGTTGTGCAGTTAGATTGGGCTGTGAAATATGCGCAGCAGTACCTTGGGTTTGGTCCACAGGTGCAAGATTTAGAAGTGTTAAAGTTTCAGGTCGTCACCACGCCAAATATGACCGTAAATTTAACCCTTGAGCGCAACGCTAAAGGCAAATGTGTATTTAGTTATCAATCAGATAAAGGCCAGCATGCGTCTGGTAGAATTGTGTTTTGCGAATAAACAATGAATCAATTTTGTATTGTCATTCCTAATTATAACCACACCCATGCTATCGCAACCGTGATTTTAGAACTCAATGCATTAAAACTACCGATTATTATGGTGGATGATGGGAGTTGCGATGATGCAAAGCAAGTGTTTGCGTCTTTACAGCAACAATATGACGATTTAACGGTACTTACACACACAGAGAATCAGGGCAAAGGCGGCGCCGTACAAACTGGATTGTTATATGCGCATGAACACGGCTTTAGTCATGCAATTCAGGTGGATGCTGATGGTCAGCATTCACTAGACGATATTGCTAAACTCATTGATTTAAGTAATAACGAGCCAAACAATGTAATCAGTGGTTGTCCAATATATGACAGCTCAGTACCAAAACATCGTTACTTGAGTCGATACATCACTCACTTTTGGGTGTGGGTTGAAACATTGAGCTTTGATATTGTCGATTCAATGTGTGGTTTTAGGGTGTACCCACTCACCGCAGTAAAGCAATTAATGGCAAAGCAAGCGCTTGGCAAACGCATGGACTTTGATATTGAAATATTGGTCAGACTTTACTGGCAAGGTGTCAAGGTTACCTTCTTACCCACTCAGGTTATTTACCCCGAAAACGGCGTTTCTCACTTTCGCGCTTTACATGATAATTTGGGGATTTCATGGCTTCACACGCGTTTGTTCTTTGGCATGCTGTTACGTTCGCCCCTACTCATTTGGCGAAAGGTGGTGGGTTAATGGCTGCAAAGCACTGGTCAAAAATGCAAGAGCGCGGCAATCGACTGGGTATGCAAATATTGTTATTTAGCTACCGCATATTGGGTCGAAAAGGGCTCTGGATTATCCTTTTTCCTGTGGTGTTTTATTTATTTTTAACAGGTAAAACCGCGCGCCGCGCATCCTATGCTTTTTTAACGCAAGTACGCAAAGTTAATGGTAATGACAAAGTAGTGACGTGGCGAGACAGCTTTCGACACTTTCGTTGTTTTGCGGACAGCGCCTTTGACAAAATCGATGCGTGGCTTGCGCGTATACCCCAAAGTAACATTTCTTACACCAATGAGGCGTTGTTCATAGAGCTTGATGAACACGCGCAAGGTGCCATTTTTATTGGTTCGCACTTGGGTAATTTAGAGGTGTGCCGCGCTTTAAGTCAGCACCGCTCAAGTAAAGTGATTAATGTATTGGTATTTACGCATCATGCCGTGGAATTTAATAAACTTTTAAAAAGTATCAACCCAGATGTCGCAATTAACCTAATTCAAGTGACAGACTTAGGCCCTGATATGGCAATAATGCTTAAAGATAAAGTTGAGCAAGGCGAAATAGTTGTTATTGTGGGCGATAGAACCAGTACGACAACAGCGGGGCGTGTCATCGAGGCCGATTTTTTAGAAAAACCAGCTCCTTTTTCTCAAGGTCCATTTATTCTAGCTGCGTTATTAGATTGCCCTGTTTTTCATTTGTTTTGTTTAAAAGATAAGACGGCCGATGGCAAAGTATTTTATCGTGTTATTTTTGAAAAATACGCGGATAAACTTGTTCTACCGCGTAAAACAAGGCAACAGACATTACACAAGATTGTCAGCGATTATGCTCAAAGGCTAAGCTATTACGCTGCTGCATACCCATATCAATGGTTTAATTTTTATGACTTTTGGCAAAATGACGAGCACGTGTCTCGCGACCAAAACAAGGAGAACTAAGGTGCCAGAGCACTCTACTACAACATTTGGCAAGCAACGTTTATCTATCGAAGATATTGTTCATATTGCGTTAGAGCAAGGAGCTGTCGCGTTAACGTCGGACAATCAATTTGCCAAGAAAATCGACAGTGCTGTAGCATTTTTAGACAAGCTTTTGGAAGATGATGGCGTTATATATGGCGTAACTACGGGCTACGGCGATTCTGTGACCGTTAAAGTGCCGCTTGATTTGGTGAATGAATTACCTCTTCATCTTACTCGTTTTCATGGTTGCGGTATGGGAAGTATGTTTACCCCTGAGCAAGGACGTGCCATTTTAGCCACGCGATTAGCGTCACTTTCACAAGGGTATTCAGGTGTTAGCTGGGACATGCTTAACCTGCTAAAAGACTTTTTAAATCACAATATCGTACCGGTTATTCCACAAGAAGGCTCAGTGGGAGCAAGTGGCGATTTAACGCCATTGTCATACGTTGCTGGTGCGATGGTCGGTGAGCGCGACGTATACTATCAAGGCGAAATTAAAAACAGCTTAGAAGTGATGAAATCATTGGGTTTAACCCCATTGAAACTGCGCCCTAAAGAAGGGTTGGCAGTGATGAATGGCACTGCAGTTATGACTGCGCTGGCGTGTTTAGCCTTCGACAGAGCGGCGTATTTAGCGCAATTAACTAGCCGTATTACGGCGCTTGCCAGCCTTGCTTTGAAAGGGAATAGCCACCACTTTGATGACATACTATTTTCTGTAAAACCTCACCCCGGGCAACAGCAGGTTGCAGCGTGGATCAGAGGGGATTTAAATCATGTTGAACACCCTCGAAATGCTGATCGCTTACAAGACCGTTATTCAATTCGCTGTGCGCCTCATGTGATTGGTGTACTGCAAGATAGCCTGCCATGGTTCAGGCAAATGATTGAAAATGAACTTAATTCGGCAAATGATAATCCCATTATCGATGGTGAGGGAGAGCATGTGCTCCATGGCGGTCATTTCTACGGCGGCCATATAGCAATGGTAATGGATACAATGAAAACGGCGGTTGCTAATTTAGCTGATTTAGCCGATCGTCAAATTGCGTCGTTAGTTGATACGCGTTACAACAACGGTTTGCCATCGAACTTATCGGGCAGTAACGACGAACGTCGTTATATTAACCACGGCTTTAAAGCTGTGCAAATTGGTGCCAGTGCTTATACGGCTGAAGCATTAAAGCTGACTATGCCAGCGAGTGTGTTTTCACGTTCAACCGAGTGTCATAACCAAGATAAAGTGAGTATGGGTACGATTGCAGCGCGCGATTGTTTGCGTATTTTACAGCTTACAGAACAAGTGATTGCAAGCACGCTGTTAGCAAGTATTCAGGGTTTACGTTTGCGTATTGCACAAGGCGAGCTTGAATTTACTAGTTTAACGGCCGATGTGCAGGCCATGTATCAAGATATTAGTGAGTTTTTCCCACTGCTTGATGAAGATCGTCCTTTAGAAGCCGTATTACGTTTTACTGTTGATGCGATTCAAACCAAACGATGGAGTTTATATGCATAGTCGTGGCGCATTATTAAGCACCCATGTAGAGATTGAAATTCCTTTTCATGATTGCGATCCAATGAATGTGGTATGGCATGGTAATTACCCGCGTTACTTGGAAGTAGCGCGGTGTGAATTACTGCGTTTATTTGATTATGACTATTTGCAAATGCAGGCGTCGGGTTATGCATGGCCGATCATTGATATGCACATTAAGTATGTGGGCTCAGCATTGTTTACTCAAAAAATTAGGGTTGATGCGTATTTAAAAGAGTACGAAACTCGCTTACGTATTGATTATGTTATTAGCGATGTCGCAACGGGGAAAAAGCTCACCAAAGCAACGACGATTCAGGTGGCGGTTGATATTGAGTCTAAAGACATGCAATTTGTGTCTCCCCCCGTGTTGCATGACAAGCTGCAAAAGGTGATGTAATGCGAAATAGCCTATTAATGTTACTGTGTTTTATGATGGCTTGGCCACTTATGGCAAACCAAGTTGGTCTGAAGCAAGGCACTTTTAGCCAAGAAAAACATTTCAAAGGTTTCACTAAGCCGTTTATATCTGAAGGGTTATTCAAACTTACTGAGCAAGGACTTATTTGGCAAGTAGAGTCACCCATAAAAAGTAAACTAGTCATAAAACAAGGCCAAGTTTATACCTATAATGAGCGTGGTGAAGCGCAATTACAAAAAGGTGCCGAGCCATATGTAGCCCTTTTACAAGCGATTATAAAGCACGATAAAGCGGCGCTGGCTTTACAGTTTGATACCCGTGAACACGCTGACAATGATTGCCAATTATTACTTCCTAACGATGAAACGCTCCAGCAGATTTTTAGCCAGTTTACAGTGTGCGCTGATGAAAAAAACGTTAACAGCGTGCGTTTACAAGAGATAAATGGCAATGTTACGTTACTGCGCTTTTCATACCCACAAGATGGAAGCCCACAGTGAAAGTTTGGGGGGTAACACTGGGTTGGTTAACAGTAATGGCGAGCTTATTGGTTGCTGTTTTTGTCATAAAACAGCCCGCCTTAAATAATGATATATTGGCATTACTTCCCCAGTCAGAACCTAGACTCCAACAGCTCGAAACGCACTTTTTTGCCAGTAACAAACAGCAATTAAGCTTTTCATTTTCGGGTGAAAATAAAGAGCAAGCTTACGATGAAATGGTTGCATGGTTAGCTAAAAAAAATATCACACCGCGCTTTAGCGTCCCCAAGGTCGAACAGCTTGCCACGTTCTATAGTCAATATGCGGGCAACTTGTTGACTCCAAGCTATCAACACGCATTAACTGATGCGAGTCGTTTTCAGGACTACTATTTTAGTCAATTGAGTAAAGTGGCCGATCCTTTTGTATCGAGTACGATTAATCTGGATCCGAGTTTAAGTACCGCAGAATTTTTAACCTCGGTAATCACACAATTACAGCAATTTGAAATGTCAGATGGCCGCATTAGTATTCGCCATTTAGATAATGACTATTTGATGTTGTTTGTACACGCAGCCGATAATGCATTTTCGATAGACCAAGCAGTGGCATTAAATGATGATGTGCTCGCTCAACTTGCCCAACTACATACGAATTACCCACACACCAGTGTACATTATTCAGGTGCTTTATTTCATACCGCAGAAAATGCACAACAAGCAAAATTTGAAATGACCTTGTTCGGGACTTTGAGCTTAATCGCGCTGATTATTATGGTGGTTTGGGTTTTCAGGTCGTTTAACGCATTATGGCTTGCTTCTGTGACGGTTATCAGCGCAGCGCTTGGTGGCAGCATAGCCTTGGCTATCTTTTTTGCTGAGATTCATGTGTTAACGCTTGTTTTTGCGGTGACCTTAATTGGTATTGCAATTGATTACGCATTTCATAGCATGCTGGACTTAACAACGCATAAAAATGGCTTTAGTCGGGGCCTTAAACTTGCTCTTTTGTTGTCTTTAGTGACGACAACATTAGGCTATGCGAGTTTATTTTTCTCGCCTGTGCAGTTATTAACTCAGGTTGGGGTTTTTGTTGTAGCAGGACTGATAACCGCGTGGCTCACTACACTGCTTTTACTCCCTAGTTGGCAAGCAAGACTCACAATCAGTGTTGAGGCAGGAAAATTTGCGGAAAAATTAAGTGGCCTGCTTAAGTCTATTCATCGGCAAAAAGTCGCGATCATCTTGCTACTGCTCGTTAGCCTCAGTGTGTTTTCGCTGTTAAAACCTCCCGTATTAAATGATGATGTGAAGCTGCTCAATGCAAGTCCTCAAGTGCTTATGAACAACGAAGCCTTGCACATGTCTTTATTAGGTAAAGATAATGGGCAAATAATGATCATGTTTGCCGAAAATGCTGAGCAGCTTTTACTTAAACAAGAAGCACTAAAAGTTAAAATTAAGCAGCAAGGTGGTCAGGCATTGATGCTCAGTGACCTTGTGCCGAGTGCAGGTACGCAACAAAAAAATAACAATGAGATGCGTGTGCATCACGCATCACTCGATGTTGTCACACAATTGACAGGCAGTCCTTTAGTGTTGTCAGATTCAATCCTTACTCTGGACGCTGCACTAGACTCACCGTTAGGTCCTCTTATTGCTAATCAAGTGATTTTAAACAACGAATTTGCTGCAAGCTGGTTTATGGTTACGGGTATCGATAAAACGCAATTAGCTGAGTGGGCTCGCGTTGAAAGCGAGCTGCTAGTGTACGATAAAGTGGCCATGATAACTGCGGGGCTAGAGGATTACTCACACTCGTTATTGGTAACCATTGCAATCGCTATCACGTTTGCCATGTTATTGTTTACCTTTAAGTTTGGTTTTAAAGTCGCTTACCAGCAAGGGTTAATATTGGGGTTAACATTAGCAGCCGTTTTACTGCTTTGTAGTGCAATTCAAACACAATTATCAATATTTAACTTATTGGGATGCTTGCTTATTTTAGCGCTCGCAATCGACTATTTAGTGTTTTATCAAATCAATAAGTTAACCCCGAGCAATGTATTAGCGATTAGCTTATCTGCCGCCTCTTCTATGTGGGTATTTGGTATGCTAGCGGTATCAAAAACGCCCGCTATTTTTAGTTTTGGTTTAACCGTGTTAGTGGGGCTGATTTGCATTTATTTGTTAGCGCCGCTCTGTGTCGCATTACCTAATAATAAGGAAAAATAATAGGTGAATAATCAGATTCAACAGGCAGATGTCGTCATTATTGGCGCAGGGCCTTCGGGTGCCGTTGCAGCCAGTTTACTGGTGAATAAAGGCTGGCGTGTCGTGGTGCTAGAACAACAAGTATTCCCTCGATTTTCAATTGGTGAAAGCTTACTGCCACAGTGTATGCACTTTCTTGCAGAAGCAAACTTAGCTGAGAGTGTCAAAGAGCAAGCTGACACGTTGGGCTTCCAATTTAAAAATGGTGCTGCATTTCAACGTCGAGGCGAGCATACGGCGATTGACTTTACCGAAAAATTTACTCAAGGCCCTGGTACGACATTTCAAGTAAAACGGGCTGATTTTGATAAGTGTTTAGCAGATGGCGCAATGGAACAAGGGGCTGAAATTCGTTATCAGCACAGCGTCATAGAGTACACAGACCATGGCGATGGTGCTTTACTCACCGTTGATGATGAAAAAAATCAACGCTACCAAATAAAAGGGCGGTTTGTATTAGACGCCAGTGGTTTTGGCCGCGTATTACCACGTTTACTTGATTTAGAAACGCCATCAAATTTTCCTGTACGCTGGGCGTATTTCAGTCATTTTGAAGACAATATTACTGATGATAAATTTGATCGCGAAAAAATCCTGATCAATGTGCATCCAAAACATAACGATATTTGGTATTGGCTTATTCCATTCAGTGATGGGACTGCCAGTATCGGTGTGGTTGGAAAACCTAGCCAATTTGAAGACACAGCACCTTTAGCTTGTTTAAATGAGTTTATTGAGCAAGATACGTATTTAAGTGAATTACTTGCACGTAGAGTTGCAATTGGCGAAGCACGTACAATTAAAGGATACTCAGCCAATGTAGCTTCGCTTTATGGGGAACACTTTGCGTTATTGGGCAATGCGGGTGAGTTTTTAGATCCGGTATTTTCATCGGGAGTCACAATTGCGTTAAAATCGGCATCATTAGTTGCACCATTAGTCGATGACTACTTACAGGGCAAACAGGTTGATTTTCAAGCACAGTACAGTGAGCCATTGCAGCAGGGTGTAAACTGTTTTCGAACTTATGTGGCTGCTTGGTATGATACTTCGTTTCAAGATGTGATTTTTTACAGTGAACAAAACCAGCAAGTACGAGAAATGATCAGTGCTATTTTGGCAGGGTACGCGTGGGACCTTGATAATCCATTTGTAAAACAAAGCGAGCGACGCTTGAATACCTTGGTTGAGCTATGTCGAGATTAAAAACGTTAGTCATTGCAGCAATGGTGCTGTTATTAGCGAGCTGTGCAAGTGAGTTTGCAGTTAAAGCAGGGGTGGATCTTGCACCCAATGCGGGGATTTATTTAATGGATCCGCCTGCTTCATTTGTTGCAGATAATTGGCAGCAGGTGTTAGAAGTCAGTCACAACGATGAAAGCCACACGTTACTAGCACAGCTCGATATTAACAGTCTTAGTGGAATTAACCTCGTGGTGATGACCGCACAAGGAGTGCCTGTTTTTCAATTGGAAAAAGCGATTTCAGGACCCGTTAAAAGTAAAAAAATGCTGCCAATTGAGCGTCTTGACCCGCGCTATATTTTGGCCGATATAATGCTTGTGCATTGGCCTGTGGAAGTACTCAGTTCGCAGCTTTATGGTTTAAAAATAGTTGCAAAAGACTCAAAGCGTTTGCTTTATAAAGGTGATGAGTTGATTAGTGAGATCCGTTTTTTAGAAGAAAAAACAGAGCTCGTAAATTATCAGCGAAACTACAAAATAATATTTCAAAGGGTTAATTGATTATGCCATTTTGGCTCAATGATTTAGGAATTGTGAGTGCATTAGGTGTTGGGCAAAAGCACACCATGGCGCGCATCAGTCAAGCGCCAACTCAAACACTTACAAACGTGTCTTCACTTGTTTTTGAACAGCGCCCAACATTTGTGGGGTTAGTGGATGTGTTACCGTTAACAGAATCAATGCGATTCTATAAGCTTATTGACTTAGCCTTGGCACAACTGACCGACACGCTAGCAAAAGTAACATGTTCACGCGATCGGATTGCGGTGGTTATGGGCACAAGCACGGCTGCTATTCAAGAGGGGGAGAGGGCACGTAAAGTACACGCTAAAGAAGGAAAATGGCCGGCTCAGTTTAATTATTACGACCAAGCTCTCATCGCACCCGCGGCTTACATTGCAAAGACACTTGATGCAACGGGTCCCTGTTACAGCATTTCGACAGCATGCAGCTCAAGTGCCAAGGCAATGATCAGTGCACGTGCCTTGCTCAGTGCAGACTTAGCCGATGTGGTTATTTGTGGTGGAGTTGATAGCTTGTGCCAGCTGACAGTGAACGGTTTTGATTCACTCTCTTCAATTAGCGATGAAATTTGTAAGCCATTTAGTAAGGATAGAAAAGGCATTAATATCGGTGAAGCAGCAGCCGTGTTTGTGATGAGTAAAGAGCAACTCAATGATCACGCAGTGGCATTTTTAGGAGGGGGGGAAAGCTCCGATGCTCACCATATTTCAGCGCCAATTAGTGATGGTTCGGGTGCAATAAGTGCAATGCAAAAAGCACTTAATGATGCCAATCTACTCGCAACAGATATTGACTATATCAATGCTCATGGTACTGCAACAGTGCAAAATGATGCCATGGAGTCACTTGCAATCAGTAAGGTGTTTGGCAACAATACGCCCGTTAGCTCATCAAAACATTTAACCGGTCACACTTTAGGCGCTGCAGGTGCACTAGAAGCAGGCCTATGTTGGTTATATTTAGCTTACCCTGAGTTTACGCGCTTGGTGTTTAATAACACAGAAGTAGATGAATCCCTGAGTGACATTAACCTAATAACTCAGCCCAGAGACGCATCTGTTAGCTATTGTTTATCGAATTCTTTTGCCTTCGGGGGCAATAATGTCAGTGTAATATTAGGACATCTGCATGAATAACTATAAAATTGAGCACGTCGTCCCTCATAGTGACCCAATGATTTTGCTCAATCGTCTTAACGGTTACACCGATGAATCTGGCTGCTGTGAAGTAGATATCAGCCCTGACAGCCTTTTTTACGATGAGAGTTTGCGCGGCGTTGCCAGCTATATTGGCTGTGAATATATGGCACAAGCCATTGCTGCGTATGCGGGGGCGTTGGCAAAAGACAGAGGTGATGCTGTCCAAATTGGCTTTTTAATCGGGACGCGTAAGTATAAAACGTATGCGCCTGTATTTAATAACGGCAGTACGTTAAAAGTATCCGTTGCAAGGTTATATCAAGAAGAATCCGGGTTGAGTGTGTTTGAGTGTCAAATTCATGATGCTGAAACATTATTAGCAGAAGCAAAAATAAATGTGTTTCAGCCTCAGGACCCCATGCAGTTTATAAGAGAAAATCAATGACAAAACGAATTTTAGTCACAGGTTCGAGCCGTGGAATAGGTAAAGCAATCGCATTACGATTAGCAAAAGATGGCTTTGATATTGCGGTTCATTGTCGAAGTGGTGTGACTGAGGCTGAGCAAACTTGTAAAGAAATCAGGGAGCGTGGTTGTCATGCAAGCTTGTTACAGTTTGATGTGTGTGATCGGGCGCTGGCAAAACAACAAATTGAAGCAGATATTGCAGCACATGGGGCATATTACGGCGTGATCTGTAATGCGGGTATTACTAACGATATGGCCTTTCCTGCGATGCAAGGTGATGATTGGGATAAAGTTATTCGTACTGGTCTTGATGGATTCTACAATGTGGTTCATCCCACGGTAATGCCAATGGTTCAAACCCGTAAAGGGGGCCGCATTGTTACTATGGCATCAGTGTCTGGTATTGCGGGTAACCGTGGTCAAGTAAACTACAGTGCCGCAAAAGCGGGGATCATTGGTGCAACCAAAGCATTGTCGCTAGAACTTGCAAAACGCAAAATTACGGTGAACTGTGTTGCCCCTGGACTTATTGAAACAGCAATGACCGATGATTTACCCGTCGATGACATGCTAAAAATGATCCCATTAAAACGTATGGGCTCAGTAAACGAAGTTGCAGGAACCGTTTCATTCCTATGCTCTGAAGATGCGGCTTACATTACGCGTCAGGTTATCTCGGTTAATGGCGGAATGGTGTAATGAAACGTGTTGTTGTTACAGGTATGTCAGCTATTACTGCGCTGGGCGATACTTGGGAGGAATTTAAAGCCGCTTTGCAAAAAGGTGAAAACGCAGTTCAGTACATGACCGACTGGGATAGCGCACCAGAGCTTAACACTCGCTTAGCTGCGCCGGTTACTCATTTTACAAAACCCAGCCATTACAAGCGTAAACAAGTGCGTTCAATGGGGCGAGTTGCCTTAATGTCGACCTGTGCGACCGAGCATGCTTTACAAGATGCGGGACTGTTAGAGCACCCAAGTTTAACCGATGGCTCTACAGGGATTGCGTTTGGCTCATCAACTGGCTCAACGCCGCCGTTGCTTGCTTTTGCCAAAATGATGGAAACGGGCGAAATGACCGGTGTGACAGCAACCAGCTATATTCAAATGATGGCACATACGGCCCCCGTCAATGTGGGCGTGTTTTTCAAAATAAAGGGCAGAGTAATCACGACAAGCTCCGCATGTACCTCAGGCTCACAGGGAATCGGTTACGCGTATGAGGCCATTAAGTTTGGGCGTCAAAAAGTGATGGTTGCGGGTGGTGCTGAAGAGTTATGCATTACCGAAGCGGCGGTTTTCGATACGTTATATGCAACCAGCACAAAAAATGATGCAGCAAAACAGACGCCACGTCCGTTTGATCAACATCGAGATGGTCTTGTTATTGGTGAAGGGGCTGGTACGTTAATTTTAGAAGAGTATGAACATGCCGTCGCTCGTGGAGCGACAATTTTTGCAGAGCTGGTAGGTTTTGGCTGTAATTCAGATGGTCAACATGTGACCCAACCTACAGCCGAAACTATGCAAGTTGCTATTGAATTAGCACTGGCAGATGCCCAGTTAAGTGCCGATGATATTGGCTATGTTAACGCTCATGGCACCTCGACTGATAGAGGTGACATTGCTGAATCTCATGCGACCTTTAATGCTTTAGGTAAAAAGCCAATTAGTTCATTAAAAAGTTACTTAGGGCATACACTCGGTGCCTGCGGTGCAATTGAAGCATGGGCTAGTATTAATATGATGAATGATAGCTGGTTTGCACCGACTATTAATTTGACCCACGTTGATGCTGAATGTGCTGACCTTGATTACATAACTGGACAAGGCCGCGAAATGCGTACGGACTATATTATGTCTAACAATTTTGCATTTGGTGGTATTAATACATCGTTAATTTTTAAGAAGTGGCAAGCATGATCTGGCGCTGCGTTGTTGTTATTTTAGTTCTGGTTAGCGTTAAGGCGTACAGCGCAGCAAAAATGGAGTTGGGGGCTGGGGTATTTTATGCCGATATACCCCATTACTTAGGGTCAGATGAGAGCGAAAAATATTTACTTCCAGTGCCTTATTTCCGCTATCAAAGTGAAAAAATGGCCATTGACCGTAATAACTTCACCGGTTACCTGTGGCAACATGAAAACCTGCATTTAGATTTATCGGCGGGTGTTGGTTTAGCCGTTGATAGTAAAGATAACAAAGCACGCGAGGGCATGGACGACCTTGATTGGGTGTTTGAATTAGGGCCATCCTTAAATTATTACGTTATCGGTGAACCAAATAGCAAAGAGCACATGTATTTTAGTCTCTTTGTACGTAAAGCCATTGCGACTGATTTTGGTGATGTAGATGATATAGGTTGGCGTTATGGTCCCAGTATTTATTACACCATACCGCTTTTAGAGCAAGCACACTCACAGTTTTCAGTCGCATTTCGTGGTAATGTAAATTTTGCGACAGAGCGTTATTTGAACTATTACTACGCGGTTAACGAAATAGAAAGTAATGCAACACGGCAAATATACGCAAGCCGTTCAGGTTTTTCAGGTGCTGATGTGTCAATTGGGCTCCATTTCGATACACCTAACTACTGGCTAGGTGGCTTTGTTAAATATCATCATCTTGCTAATAGTCAGCAACATGCAAGCCCGCTCGTTAAGCAAGACTATAATGTGTCTATTGGCTTTGGTGTTGCGTGGAAATTCTACCGTAAGCATTTTTAATGAGTGCGGCACATATTAAACGACGATCACCCTTACTTGTTTTATTAAAAGGCACTTTAGTGAAGTAATAACTAACTAAAGTCATTTTTTTTCTGTATAATTTGCGACCCTTGATATGATGGCCGCAGGTTATACAGCATGAACTTTAAATCGTTTAGTTTTTCTTCTGAGCTCTTACAGGCATTAGAAGAACTTAATTTCCATACGCTTACTCCCGTTCAACGCAGTGCAATTCCTGCGGTACGAAAAGGGAAAGATGTACTTGCTAGCGCACAAACAGGCACCGGTAAAACCGCTGCGTTTGCGCTGCCACTTATTCAAAAATTATCTGAATCAACCTTAAGTGATAACAATGCGCCGAGCGCACTTGTGCTTGCTCCGACGCGTGAACTTGCTGAGCAAATCGCCAATAACGTTAAAGCGTTTGCTAAATACACGGCACTAAAAACAGTGTGTTTATTTGGTGGTGTTAATTTAGCCGGACAAGCAAACGATCTTAAAGCGGGTGTTGATATCGTTGTGGCGACACCTGGTCGTTTATTAGATCATCTTCGTTTGGGTAATATCAGCTTAGCAAATGTAAAGCACTTGGTTCTTGATGAAGCAGACCGTATGCTCGATATGGGTTTTATAACTGATATGCAAACGGTTATAAACGGCTGTGATGAAACACGTCAAATTTTACTTTTTTCAGCAACGTACCCCGCGGCGATAAAACAGTTTGCAAGCAAAGTTCTTAAGCAACCTGAAATTATTCGTGTCGATCAAACAAACAGTACAGCAGAAACCGTACAGCACGTTGTTTATCCTGTTGAAGAGCGCCGTAAACAAGAGCTTCTTTCAGAACTGATCGGTAAGAAAAATTGGCAGCAAGTGTTAGTGTTCGTCAACATGAAAGAAACGGCCGATGAGCTCGTTAAAGAATTGAACCTTGATGGTATTCCTGCGGCTGTGTGCCATGGTGATAAAACCCAAGGTAACCGACGTCGTGCACTACGTGAATTTAAAGAAGGTAAAGTACGTGTGCTTGTTGCAACTGAAGTCGCAGCTCGTGGTATTGATATTGAAGGCCTTCCACGAGTGATCAATATTGATTTACCTTGGCTTGCTGAAGACTATGTACACCGTATTGGTCGTACAGGACGTGCTGGTAAACCGGGACAGGCAATCTCATTTGTAAGTCGCGAAGAAGAGAATACGTTATTCGATATTGAAAAGTTAATTGGTCAACGCATTAACCGTATAGTGCTGCCGGGTTATGAAGTAAGTAATCGTGAAGTCCTGATCGACAAAATTGGTAAAAAGCCATCTCATTTACGTCGTAGCCGAAGCAATAAGCCATCAGGGCAGGCAACCGGCGAAGCCAGAGCCAAGAACCGCTCGCGTATTGCTAAAGTGAGAAAATCACTTAAAGGCAATAAACTTAGCTTAAAAAAATAGCGTTTATTGGTCGTAATTAGCCCCATCGCCTTTCGGCCATGGGGCTTTTTTGAACCTAAAACTAGTCTAAAAGGAGTGTTTTTGTTAATTTTTATGGTTAAAAGAGTGGTTTGTTATTAACAAGTGTACCTTGTTGAATTACAATTGCTTTTTTAATCAATGAAGTCGTGTAATTTGTGCGCACGTGTCTAAATGGATGTTTATGCTGTACTTAAAAAAAATAATAACCCGTGTTGTAAAATCCTGCCTAATTTTCAGTTGCGTCAGTATTTCTTCGCTAGCAACGGCTAGCGACAAAGTGGAGTTTGCTTTAGCGCATATTAAAGAATCAATCAGTGTTGATGGCGTTATGGATGAAGCTCATTGGCAACAAGCAACAAAAGTACCGCTAAAATATCAGAATGAGCCTAATGAAAAGGGCACGCCACCGGTACACACCGATGCCTACCTGTATGAAGATGGCCAATACTTGTACGTTGGCTTTATTGCTAAAGACCCTGACCCATCACAAATTCGTGCAGCACTTCGTGACAGAGATACACTGTGGCAAGACGATAATGTTGCCCTGATGATCGATACCTTTAACGACGAACGAACGGGTTATGAGTTTTACGTAAACCCACTAGGTGCGCAAGGCGATATGCGCATGACCGATATCGACGATTGGGTGGAAGACCCATCATGGGATGCAATCTGGGATAGTGCAGGTCAAATTACCGATGAGGGTTATGTGGTTGAGATGCGCATTCCCTTTACGGCACTGCGTTTTCCAAAAGGTAAAGAACAACTGACTTGGAGCTTGGCTGTTTGGCGTAATTATCCGCGTGATGTGTTTTATCAAATGTCTAACGTAGGCTTTGACCGTGATGTAAAGTGCAGTTTTTGTCAGTTTGATAAACTAACAGGGTTTGCTGACATGACACAAAGTATGAATATTCAGCTTACCCCGACTTTAACTGCGCTTCGTAATGATACAAAAAATACGCTGCCAGGTGATTGGCAAAATGGAGATGTTGATACAGAAGCGGGCCTTGATTTACGCTGGGGCGTCACACAAGATGCAGTGATTAATGCAACGATTAACCCTGACTTTTCGCAAGTTGAAGCGGACTCTCTTGAACTTGATGTTAACACCACTTACTCGATTTATTATGCTGAAAAACGCCCATTCTTTTTAGATGGAGCATCCTATTTTAAAACCAGTCAGTTCGAGTTGTTATATACACGCACAATAGCTGAGCCTGACGTAGGCGTTAAGTTAACAGGCAAGACCGGTAACCACAGCTATGGGTTTATATATGCAGATGATGACAACACCAGTGTGTTATTACCAACCAACCAAGGCTCATATTTTGCAAATCTAGGCGATAAAACTCATGCCGCTGTGGGGCGCTATCAATTTGATATTGGTCAAAAAGGCACTATTGGGGTTATGAGTACACACCGGGAAAATGATGATTATCATAACTCGGTATTATCACTCGATGGCAGTTATTGGTTTAACCAAACAGACAGCTTGCAATACCAAGTTGCAACAACCGATACAAAAAACTCTGATTTTTTAGTTGATGTTTATGGCTTAGAAGAAACGCAATCAGATCAGGCCTATAAAGTAGAGTTTAGTCGTACCAAACGTGATTATGAACTGTATGCAAGCTATGAAAACATTGGTGAGGAGTATCGCTCTGACTTAGGTTATCAAGCAAAAGTTGACTATAAACAAGCTCAACTCGGAGGCGGTCAAACCTGGTATCGTGATGCCGATGATATTATCACTGAGTACAGCTATAATGCTGAGTGGGATAAAACTTGGGCACAAAATGGTGACCTACTCGAAGAAGAATACGATGGCTTCTTTACCTTTAAAGGTAAAATGCAGTCACAGACTGAAATCGGCTTTATTCACCGCAATGAATTTTACGCAGGGCAGTTCTTTAATCAAAACATCGCTTATATTTATGGCGGTTTTAGGCCCATCCGCGATATCCGCTTTTTACTGTATGCTCTGTATGGCAGCAAAATAGACTACAGCAATGCGCAACTTGGCACGATGGTGCGTGTCGAGCCTGAAATGACTTGGGATATTAATGACCACTGGCAAGTTCAATTAGAGCATAGTTATAGCTACCTTGATAATGAGCAAAATGAACGCGTTTATACTGCAAACCTCACTGATTTACGTGTGTATTATAAATTTAATATGCGCTCAATGCTCAAGCTGGTATTGCAATTTAAAGACATAGATCGTGATAAAGATGCCTATTTTTCTAACGTGAGTGAAATTAACCGTGATTTCGCCAGCCAATTAGTGTATTCATACAAAATAAATTCACAAACCCTGTTCTATTTAGGTTATTCGGATAAAGGCTATCAGGATGACTCTTTAAAAGAGCTAGAACGTGATCAACGAACATTTTTCACAAAACTAAGCTATGCATGGCAGCTTTAGTTATAATTATAAGTAAGGAAAACAATGAAGTTATTAAAGTTATCAGTCGTTACTGCGGTAGCAACCGTGCTTGCTGGGTGTGCAGCAAAACAAGACGTCTCACATTTTGAAGCCGAAGTACCAAAAACAGTGTGTATTGCAGAGCATCAAGCTGTTAAAGAGGGGGTCGTAACGGCGCTAGAATCAGGGTTTGCCAAACATAACGTGAAAACTCGTGTTATCCCAGCAAATTATGTTTTAAAACATCAAGCGTACCAAACGGATATTACATCGGCTAACACGGATGGCTGTGATGCAGTTGCTTTTTATGTCGCTAATTGGCATTGGGATCTCGCCCTGTACATGGCGTATGCTAATATTTGGGTGATGGATCCTGAGCAAAAAGAAACGATTGCTCAAGCAAGCTACCGCACTGGTGGTGGGCTAGATAAGTTTATTGATGCTAATGATAAAATTATCGAACTGGTTGATGCGATGTTTCAGCAAGTTGAAAGCAAAAACAAAAATAAATCTGAAAAAACAGCGATCTAATTAAGTTGGTCAGCCTATGGCTGACCAATCTCTTCTTTAACTTTATTTCTTACCACACTTTCAAGGCTTTTCAGGCCCCATTGTTTACCGGTTTCAATTGCTTCATCTATCGGTTTTTTAAGTGTCACAGCATGATAAAGCGCAACCAAAGCACCGACACGATTACTACTAGCACAGTGCAATAAGGTGGTTTCTTGTTGATGTGTTTGCAGTAAGGCTTGAAGTTTTGTGGCATTCTCAAGCGTAATATCTGCTTTCGAACGAACTGGAATATGGTAGTAATTCATACCGAGTCCACTTACTAACTCTTTCTCCGACCAGCTAGTTTCATTATCGCCGCGTAAGTTAATAACTGTTTGCAGCCCTAAGTCTTTTAACTTAGCAAAGTCTGTTTGGCTGGGTTGACCCGCGGTATAAACAGACTCTGATTGTGCTTTTAAGTTTAAAATATCAAGTTGTGTTACGTCTGTTTGAGCGGCTATCGTTGAAAACGACAGTAAAGCGAATAACGCTAAGTGTATGAGCTTATTCATAATGTCTCTTTTAATTAGGTTAATGTTTGGTATAAACAGTTCGCACGCACGTATGCCCAGTCTATGATGACTTATTCAGTAAAGGCGTGGTTACTTAGGATGATAAAAATGTGTTTTCATCCCTTTTTACACTGCTTTTATGTATTTACTCTAATCTGTCGGATTAAAAATGTACATCTTAGTTTGAAATTTGATTGTTGTGCTTTAAAAGAGAAATAACTATCAAAATTGAGTAACTAAATTTCATTGAAGTAAAGCACGATGGCGGCTCCCTCTAGACTACTCCCACTATGAATATTGATACCAATACCAAAATTATCGAACCATGAGGTCCAGTGACGGCTGTCCCACAAAAAGCCAAGGCCATATTCATAAAAGTGATCAGTGCCAAACGCAGCTGGGCTATCTCCACCTAAGTCAATGCGTTGCCCTTTAATGTAGAAAGCTTGTTCAAAGGGGCCCACTTTGAACATATTAAATTTAGCTTTTATGCCATTAAGTATCCGTGTTGTTTCAGGCTTTGCACTTTCAATTTCGTTAGGTTGTGATAAAGCCCAGCCGTAATAATAATTAATATTTAACTTATATTCATAATAGCCCCAATGTCGAGGCAATCTATAAACCATAGACAGGCTGGGATTTAACACCAGCGCATTACTGTTTAAATTGGTATAGAGATTGTTGGTTAGCGGTTTTAATACGTCACGGCTTTGCTGAGAGTTATAATCGTAGTCATTGTCGTAATGTAGGTAGTGGCTATTTAAGCCAATAATATAGGACCATTTTGAGCCGAGTGCTTTTTCAGCATTAATACCAAACGTGGCGCTATAGACAGTTTCAGAAATAGAGTCGGATTGGGCTTCGTCAAAGAGTGAAATGAAATCAGCTTGATTCAAATAACTGACCCGGCCGTTTATATGCCACTTATGTTCATAGTAGGGCTGTTTTGCCTCCCATGAGAAAGGAACACTGTATAAGCGCAACTTTTTGCGAAGGGCAATGCTCTCGCCATCTTTATTGGTAAAGTGAGGGTTAAATATTTTTTGAGGATCAAAATCACCAAACCCCAAGGTAATACTGTCGCCATCAGTAAGTACTAAAGACGTTGATAAAGCAGTTTCAAGCTGTTTGGTTGGGTTTGCTTGCAAACTGAAAGTCATTACACAGCATAGTAAAGCACAGACTTTTATCGGTAACGTCATAAAAAATAAAGGATAGGAACAGGAGTAATAATCATAGAAGTATATACACAGCCTCACAACAATCGAAACAAAAAAGCCAAGTATTCTACTTGGCTTTTAAACGTTAATCGTGATTAAGGTTGGTAATAAATAGGTGATTCAGGTCCCACCGGAAGGCCTAATACAAATACCCAAAGATAAAATAGGGCAACCCAACCGACAAAGAAAATCATGCTATAAGGCAACATAGTGGCGACGAGTGTGCCAATACCCATGTCTTTTTTGTATTTAGTGGCAACCGCCAAAATTAAACCAAAGTAGCTCATCATTGGTGTAATTAAGTTTGTCACAGAGTCACCTATACGGTATGCCGCTTGAATGGTTTCGGGTGCGTAGCCAATTAGCATTAACATAGGCACAAAAATAGGTGCTGTTACTGCCCACTGTGCAGAGGATGAGCCTAAACTCAAGTTAACTAGCGCACACATTAAAATAAAGAGTACGAAAACCTCTGGGCCTGTTAGGTTTAAAGCTTGCAGAAGTGCAGCACCATTGATAGCTAAAATAGTACCTAGATTAGTCCATTTGAAAAAGGCAACAAATTGAGCTGCAAAGAACACCAAGACGATATACATGCCCATAGAGCTCATACTTTTACTCATCGCATCGATGACGTCTTTATCGTTTTTCATCGTGCCGACAACTCGGCCATAGACAAATCCAGGAATACCAAACGTGACAAAAATAAAAACCACGATGCCTTTTAAGAAAGGTGAGTGTGCAACTAAGCCTGTTTCAGGGTTACGCAAAATGCCATCGTCAGGAACAATGGTCCATGCAAGTAACAGCGATACAACCAATAATGAGACACCCGCCCACTTTAATCCTGATTTTTCTTTTGCCGTTAAGCCTGCGATATCGTTTTTAGGCAAGTCATTACTTGCTTCTTCTGGGTTGTATTTACCTAAGCGTGGTTCAACAATCTTTTCGGTAACGAAAGTGCCTAAAATAGCGATTAGGAATACCGAAATCATCATGAAATACCAGTTAGCTTCGGCGCCTACTTGATAATTGGGATCAATCATTTGTGCCGCGGGTGTCGTAATACCCGCTAACAGTGGATCAATCGTACCTAGCAATAGATTCGCACTGTAACCACCGGATACCCCTGCAAATGCTGCAGCAAGACCTGCTAATGGATGACGCCCCAAGCTGTGGAAAATCATTGCGGCTAAAGGAATTAATACAACATAACCAAGCTCAGATGCAGTATTTGATAATATTGCCGCAAAGACCACCATAAACGTGACTAAACGTTTTGATGCACCCATGACCATGCCGCGCATTGCTGCAGAGAGTAGTCCCGAATGTTCAGCAACACTGACACCTAAAAGAGCAACTAATACAGTGCCCAGCGGGGCGAAACTGGTGAAGTTGGTTACAAGACCTGTCACAATACGTTGCAAGCCTTCAGCGCTAAGTAAGCTGACTACTTCAATCACACCATCAGGATCGCGGCCAGCGGCACCTTCGGGGCGCGGGTCTATAGCACTTAATCCAAACCAATCTGCAACACCGCTAAAAACAATAATTGCCACACAAAACATTGCAAAGAGTGTGATTGGGTGGGGGAGCATATTCCCTAAAAATTCGACAGTCGCTAGGAACCTGTTAAACAATCCATTGTTATCACCATCGTTTGTGGTTGGTGAATCTACTGCTTTTGACATATCCAGTTCTCATAATTACAAAATGGCGTTAACCTAGCATTTTTTGACCTCTGGGTCATGTTTTTAGCGATAAGATATGTTTTAAGTGCGGTTGATTACCCCTTTGTACAGCAAAGGGTAACGGCGTAAACGTTTACCGATATAATCATCGGCAATAATTTGCGCACACACTTCGTCTACACCGTTACTGGCTTCAAAGACCCAATCGAAACGTTCTATTGCTAGCAAGAAACCTCGTTTGAGAAAGCTTTGTTCGCGATAAAAGTCCAAGTTTTTACGAATGATGTCTAACTTACGAGGATCATCCTTCAGTGCGCTAATTACCTCATTTATGTAAGCAACTTGCTGCTTTGATTCAGCTTTTACACGTCGCGACATTGTTAAGTTAGTGCTCCTCGTTAGCAATAAATTGAATTTTCTTTATAAAGTCGTCTTTATTCTTCTCATGTTGGTAATCAAGGTGATAAGTATTATGAAAACCAAAGCGAAGCAAAACACCACTGCCTTTTAAGTAAACGGTGTAGCCATCAATATCAGAGAAAGCGCAAATGCCTTCATAGAGCTTGCCGTCTTCATGGTCTTCACCGTGTTGGATAATTTTTTCGTAAACAGAAAGAATTAATTTACCGTCTAATTCATTTTTCATGATGACTCCTTTTATTCTCAGTACGTTAAATACCTATAAAAAGTTTAGTGCTATTTTGTGTAATGTGAATATTCATACGCCAGTGTTTTGCGTTAGGTCATTAAAAAACAAAAAAAGTGCCGTGCGTGTCGAAAATTTACAATACCTTAGCGACACCCCACCACTAAACTGTTTTCTATTTGCAGGTGACCGTATGAGCCGTTTAGCTATTACAATTTTATTCACGTTACTTATGAGTATAGGAAGTCCGTTGTCAGCGCAACCTCCACTCACTTTACAAACCCACACAGGCGAAGAGGTTAGTCTTAATAGCCTATTTGGACAAAAACCTGTTTACTTAAAATTCTGGGCCACCTGGTGTAAACCTTGTATGCAGCAAATGCCACATTTTCAACGAAGTTATGAACAGTACGGTGATAAAATTCAGTTTATCGCTATCAATATAGACCTTAATGATAACGCGGATGCCGTTGCGAAAGTTGAAAACCAGTTTTCACTCACAATGCCTATGTACACAGACCATACAGCGAAGGTTGCAAAGCATTATGAGTTTTTAGGTACGCCTTTTCATGTCTTAATTGATAATAATCAAAATGTGATTTTTCAAGGGCATGATGCCGATCAGCCGCTCGATAATACGTTACGGTTACTCTCACACAATGGCCGAGTTGATAAAGTAAGGCTGCTTAATGAAAAGCAAAAGAGTGGCACGCAATTAGTGATCCCCAAAGACGCTAAAAAAGCGGTGTTGTTTACAACAACGTGGTGCGATTGGTATTTAGCTGATACCCGTCCACAAATGGCCAAGCAATGTGTACTTGCTCAAAAGTACATTAATGAACTTGCAGCACAGGGAATTGATGTGGAAGTAAAAGTGAGCCAGCTTTGGACAGACCACAATGCGGTCGCTGAGTATGTTAAAAAATTTACCGCCAATATGCCGGTTTCAATTGACTATGGTAATGATTTATTTATTGAATATGGGATAAATTCGGTGCCAAGTTTATTAATCTTTGAGAATGGAAAGCGTGTTGCAAAACGCGAAAAATTTTAGTCAAAACGCTGCGAATTTGCTTTGTAATTCACTGAATTTAGCCTATGCTCAAAGCTCATTTACTTGTGAGCTTAAAGCATGATTGATAAGGCATTATTAACAAAAACTCGCGAATTATCTGACCGATTAATCGCCCTACAAACTCCGATCAGAATTCTTGATGCGATTAATTGGGATAAACAGATCAAAGAAGAGTTTTTTAAACATAAATGTCAAAAAAACCCGACAGTTGACCAAGCCTATTACCAACAGCGTGACCTTGGTTTTGTGCCAAGTGATTTACGCCGAGCATTTTCAGATCTTAACCGCGATATCATCAGTCAACTCGGTCAGTTAAATCCTATTGCACAGTACATGAGTAAAATGTGCACAGAGTATAAAACCGTACTTAGTATGATTGAATATCGTGGAACCCCCGAGTTTCATGACCTGTCGGTGGAGTTATTTGGTCACCCAAAAGATTTATTCCATGCGGGTGAGCCTTCGCTTGCTGAATTGGCTACGATGTTAGAACAACCCCTCAAAAGCATGCTTGATGCAGACATTTTACCCGATGACCCAAAAAATATTGAGGCAGTGGATGCGGTAAAGATTCTGGCTGAGCAAGTGAAGCAGAGTATGCCGGGTATAAATGTAGAAGTTATTTTAAGTGATGGTATTGTCAGTGATGCAGCAGCAGGGGCTGACAATATTAAGCTGAATCAAGATGTGAAATTCTCACAACGAGAACTTGATATTCTTGAAGTGCATGAAGGCTGGATCCACGTCGGCACCACGCAAAATGGTTTAGCTCAACCTTATTTAACCTGTTTAAGTAAGGGCACGCCAAGCTCAACAGTTACCCAAGAAGGCTTAGCTGTTTTGACAGAAATAATTACGCTTAAGTCAACACCAAGGCGGTTAGCTAAATTAGTTAATCGTATTCAAGGTATTACCAAAGTAATTGATGGTGCAGAGTTTGTTGATATTTATCGAGATTATATTGCGCAAGGGCTAAGTAAAGACGACAGCTATACGTTAACGCAACGTGTCTTTAGAGGAAGCACTGCAACGGGTCTGCCATTTACGAAAGACATTGCTTACATTAAAGGTTTTGTGTTGGTGTATAACTTGATCCGTGTTGCAATTCAGTTAGGTCGCATTGATCAATTACATTTATTGTTAGTCGGCAAAATCTCAATTGATGATTTTAGGCTTATCTCACAATTACATGACTTAGGAGTGATTGAAGATCCTAAATTTATTCCTCCACATTTCAAAGATTTAAGAGGTTTAGCTACGTGGCTCAGTTTCGGGCGTTTTATTGGCAACTTGTCATTTGAACAACTTGAGAATGACTATAAACCTTTGTTTATTTGAGAATAAAAAACTCAAAAGTAATGCAATAATTATATAAAGCAAATTCCATCTAAATTTAGCATATATCGTAAATTTTTGTTTACGATATATGCTTTTGTTTCTTTTATGTAAACAGCCTGGTTTTTCTTACAGCCCCCGTATAACCTCCTTTCCGCTAATTTACATGATGCTAACGTTATGTTTTTATTTTTGTTACTCATCTTACTGTTGTTGTAAACGATATAGTGATAGAAAAGATATGTTACATTTTGGTAACAATAACGAGAGGTGTCCAAATGGGATTTAATAATTATAAAAAAAGCATAATAGCGTTGACTATTATGGGTGCATTGAGCGCACACAATGTAATGGCTGCAGATAGTGCATCATCGGGCTTTTTAACAGGTGTTGTGGAATCTAGCCAGGGTCAGCAATTGTCAGGGGCTGTAATAGAAATAAAAAATGAAGAAACAGGCCTAACACGTACACTTGTTACATCAGAAAATGGCTCATACCGTTTTCCTCTATTACCAACGGGTTCTTATACCGTGTCTGTAAAAAAAGACGGTTATGTACTGGCTCAAGAGTCTGGTTTAAGAATCAATATGGGTGTTAAAACAAGTTTACCTGTGACGCTATACGCATCAGGAGAAAAACCTGAAGTGATTGAAGTGATGGGTAATCGAATTAGTTCAATTGATGTTTCATCAAGTGAGTCTGTTACTTTTGTTGACCAAGAATTATTGGCACGCGTACCAGTCGCACGTGATGTAACTTCAGTTGCATTATTAGCGCCAGGAACGACACAAGGTGATGCAGGTTTCGGTAATTTAGCATCATTTGGTGGCGCGTCAGTGGGTGAAAATAGTTACTATGTGAATGGCATGAACGTAACTAACTTCAGAAACGGTTTAGGTGGTGCAGATGTACCATTTGAATTTTACGATACATTTGAAGTTAAAACCGGTGGCTACTCTGCAGAATTTGGTCGCTCTACTGGTGGGGTAGTCAACGCGACAACCAAACGTGGTACAAATGAATTTGTATGGGGTGCGAGCACCTATTTCGAGCCAAGCTCAATGGCAGAAGACATTCCACAAACATACCGTACAGAGGAAGGGGTCGATCTTTACGGCACTGAATATTTTAATGGCGACCAAAGTCAGCGTAAAGTTGGTGAAAATGACTATAACTTATGGGCTGGCGGTTCAATTGTTGAAGATAAGTTATTCTTTTTTGGTTTAGTTAATTACAACGAACGTGTCTCTGACTATGCATCAACTTCTAATAAGTATGAACGTGAGTCAGGCGACTTATTTGTAGCACTTAAACTTGATTACTATATTACAGATGATCACATCTTAGAGTTCACGGGTTGGGATAGTTCAAGTGATCTTGATAGTATTAAATACAATTGGGATCCAGAGGCAAGTCAAATTACTAGCCGTCGAGGTGACTATACTTTAAAACGCGGTGGTAAGACTTATTCATTAAAATACACAGGTATTTTATCTGACACTTTAACGGTCAGTGCGATGGGTGGAATTAACGAAGCGAACTACAGTAATGTAAACGCTGGTTCGAGTCCGTTTGGTGAATACCCTATGGTTTACGAGCGCTTTAGCGGTACTGATTTAGGCGAGTGGGCCTTAAGCTCGCCTAGTTTACAAGAAGATAAACGTACTGCATATCGTCTTGATTTTGACTGGTATGCGACAGATTCTCATACACTACGTTTTGGTCTAGATTATGAAGAGCTTGATTCTACTGAGAATACTCAACGTTCAGGTGGTGTTGCTTATCGTTATCAAGGCTGTGATGATTTAGATGCTGTGAAAGCCGGTGATCCGTCTAGCTGTGGTGTGGTTCGCCAAGAGTTTTATATAAACAACGGTGATTTCACAACGAAAAGCTCTGCATACTATATTACTGATACGTGGACAGTGACCGATAACTTAACCCTATCACTTGGTTTACGTAATGAAACCTTCGAAAACTATAATAAAGAAAATCAAAAATTTGTTGATGTGTCAGATCAATGGGCGCCGCGCTTAGGTGCAAGTTGGGACCCATTCGGTGAAGGCGAGTTTAAAGTATTTGCAAACTACGGTCGTTACTTCTTACCAGTTGCAACAAATACCAACATTCGTCTAGCTGGTGATGAACTGTACACTCGTCAGTTTTTCGAAGTGTTAGGAATTGCAGATGATATTTCGAAGGCGCCTATTCTTGGAGAAGCATTGTCGGCAAAAGATATCCTTGCTGATGGTACGTTAAAAGGCACGGATGAAACAGTTAACGCTGACATTGAGCCAATGTATCAAGATGAGTTTATCTTAGGTTTCCAAACGGTATTAACTGAAGATTGGAGTATGGGTGTAAAAGCAACATACCGTGACTTGAAAAGCTCATTAGAAGATATCGCTATCGATAAAGGCTTTAACGATTATGTTGAGCGAGAGTTTGGTAGTTCATGTACCATGTGTGATGGTTTCCATTATTATGTACTAACAAATCCAGGTGAAGACGTAACAATTACCACTGACCCTGATGGCGATGGTCCACTTGCATACGGAGCCTACACGATTCCAAATTCAGATTTAGGCTATCCTAAAGCTGAGCGTCAGTATGGTGCTGTTGATGTGAACTTCAATAAAGCATGGGCTGATGGCTGGATGTTAGACTTTACCTACACATGGTCACATAGCTGGGGTAATAATGAAGGTTATGTTCGTTCAGATAATGAACAGACCGATGCTGGTTTAACAACTAACTTTGACCAACCAGGCTTAACGGATGGTGCGTCTGGTAACTTACCAAATGACAGACGCCATCAGGTTAAGATGCAGTTTGCTTATGAAATTACAGAAAACCTAACAATGGGTTCTAATTTCTTCTGGCGTACTGGTCGTCCTTATGGAGCATTTGGTCTACACCCAACTGATGCCTTTGCATCTTTATATGGTGCAGAAGCATTCTATAAAGACGGTGAGCTAGTGCCTCGTGGCAGTGCAGGACGCACACCAAACACTTGGAACCTAGATTTAAGTCTGCAATATAACATGAAAATTTCTGAGCATGACTTAACATTTAGAGCGGATGTATTCAATGTATTCAACAATGATGAAATAACGGAATACAATGAAACTGCAGAGTTTATTTCAGCATATGATCCGGATTTTGGTGGTTATCGAGGTGCAGCTAACCCAGATTACTTGTTAGCAACTAACTATCAAAAGCCGCGTT
This sequence comes from Pseudoalteromonas lipolytica, assembly GCF_900116435.1. Classification (GTDB taxonomy): domain Bacteria; phylum Pseudomonadota; class Gammaproteobacteria; order Enterobacterales; family Alteromonadaceae; genus Pseudoalteromonas; species Pseudoalteromonas lipolytica. Next base: position 198,254 of record NZ_FPAZ01000004.1, read on the forward strand.
ATGTTCGTTTAAGCGCAAGCTTTAAGTTTTAAGACAGCACTCTAAGTCGTTTAATAATTAAAGCCTTTTCATTTGAAAAGGCTTTTTTAATAAAAAAACGCAGCTGGAATGAGCAGCTGCGTTTTGTAGAGTTAAAGCATGTTTGCCTTGCATGCTTTGTCGAGGAACTTGTTAACCTGTTAGTGCATCAACGTGTACAACATCGTTTAACACAATGACTTCTGCACGTTTAAAAAAGTTAAAGTCGGTTGCGGTTGCTAATGTATATGCACCCATCATGCGACTGATGATTAAATCACCGTTGTTTAGTTTTGGTAGCATAATTGACTCACTTACTACGTCAATACTGTCACATGTTGGGCCTGCCAGTACCGATTCTACGCGCTCGCCTGATTGTTTTAATGAATCAATCGGGTAACTCGCTTCGTCAAAAAGTAAACCACTGAATGAGCCATAGATACCATCATCTAAGTAATACCATGGTTTGCCTTCGCGTACAGCTTGACCCATGACTGATGCAACACTGGTGACGGCACCGGCAACAATAAAGCGGCCGGGTTCAGCAATTACACGAACGGTGTCTGGTAATTGCGCTAACGCGTCGTTTATTGGCGCACAAAACTCATCAATAGGCAGTACATCTTTGTTATAAGGCACAGGGAAACCGCCACCAATATCAAGCGTGCTTAATGCAGGTAATCCCAGCGCTGTCACTTCATTAATTACGTGGTTACATGCTGAAATTGCTGTAACGTACTTGCTTGGGCTTGCTGTCTGCGAACCAACATGGAACGATAAACCTTTAATACGAATACCCAGTTGCTGTGCGTAGGTAATAATGTCAATCGCCATTGCAGGGCTGCAACCAAACTTTTTCGATAGATCAGCAAATGAGTCTGCATTACGAAAGCTTAAGCGAACAAGAAGTTCAACGTCGTCTTTGTATGCAATGAACTTTTCGAGTTCGTTGATGTTATCAACCACAAACACATTGCAACCGTATTCAAGTGCATCACGAATGTCTGCATCGCGTTTTATTGGGTGAGTGTGAATAGTACGCTCACTGGGCACGCCTTGGTTTGCAACTAAATCAATTTCCCCACTGGTTGCTAAGTCAAAGCTTGCACCTTCTTCAAGTAAAGTTCGTACAACAGCAGCATGCGGGAGTGGTTTCAGTGCAAAGTATAAAGTCACACCCGGCAAAGCACGGCTTAAAGCTCGGTACTGTTGGCGAACAGACTCGCAGTCTAAAACCATTAGCGGGGCACCGTGTTGTGCAACTAATTGCTCAATAAGTTGATTTGACGGTTGTGCAAAATGTAATGTTTGGTTTGCAGCAACCGTAGCTGCAGGTACTTTGATTGTTAAGTCTTGTGTAAGTGTTGAAATAGCCATTTTACTCTCCGGCAATTAAGCAACCGCTCGGTAAAAATGGAAGTCCGAGTCAGTTGAGTGTCATTAAAAGCGCACATATTTATAAAGGGTGTGCAATCAAATTCACTCTTGGATAGTTGCTCTATCGCCTTGCTACAAACAGGGTTTGTAATGTACTCGGATTGGCTATCATCAAGAAGCAGCGAGATAATAGATCTGGTTTTTTATTTGTGCAATAAAATTTTTTAGGAAAATAAAAATAATTTTTTATTGTTATTTTTCAAAGATATAAATCGATTAATAATATTTATTATATGGATTAATATTGTTTGTTAAACGAAAAAAAATCCCCTTTAAAAAGGGGATTCATCAATTCTATAATTGCAGAACCTTGCCGCTAATTAGCGTGCATTGGTACTTTCAAATATTTTATCAGCAGAGGCCGCCACAAAGCCTGTGTAAAGTTCGCCATCGGGTTTTGGATAACGTAGCGCAAACTCGTAAAAACAGCTTGGTACTGCCATTTTACCATCACTAAATTCTACTTCACTGTCATCAGCTAAAGTTGATGATTGCTCAAGAAGTACCTCTGGTGAGCCTTTAATTTCACCGCCAGAGGTATTGAGTGCAAAGCCTGCGTCTTTCAATGCTTGGTTTACGCTCTCAATGTTATCAAACTTGGCAAGTTCGTTAATGCTAACTGTGAAGTGATTGGCACGGTAGCCCCATGCTGACATCCACGCTGCATATTCACTCTCAGCTAATAGTTTTTTGTAAGTGTCTGAGCTTACTTGCCAATGAGTCCCTGAGTATAAAAAGTTATCAGCATTGACGGCATCGGCATCAATTTTTTCTACCATGTCGTTAACAATGGCTTGTAACTCTGCTGAACATTGCTCTACAAGTAATTCAGAAATAAACACTTTAGGTTGTTTCGGATCTGAATGTTCATAGTGCTTTGCATACAGTTTTTTTGCTTCGAAGTGGTATTCACCACACTCTTTATAGCCCACGGCTAAGAAGTGGGCTGCGAGCTTTTCTAGGCCAATCTTTTCATGGTTAAAAGTTCGTAATGCAATGTGGTCGTTTATTACATCATCTTTTTGTGTCGAACCCAGTAACTCATGAACTTTCACTGCCGAAGGCGTAACTGATAAATAGTTATCCCATAGTTTTTCAAATAGGGCATTTACATCTGTGTGCATTTTAAATTCCTTCATTTAAGGCGGTAAGACCGCCAATCAATTATTCAATAATTAAGCCCGGCGCAAGGGTTTGAGGTAAGTTAACTTTGTCGGCCTCTACAGAAGCAACAGGGTATGCACAGTAGTCTGCTGCATAGTATGCGCTTGCTCTGTGGTTTCCGCTTGCCCCAATACCACCAAACGGTGCGGCGCTAGAAGCCCCTGTTATTGGACGATTCCAGTTAACAATACCAGCACGAATACGTTTTAAGAAGTGATCATAGTCTGCACTTGCATCACTTAATAAACCGGCAGATAAACCAAATGCGGTGTTATTTGCTTCTTCAATCGCGCTATCAAAGTCTGTATAGCGATATACCTTGATGAGTGGTCCAAAGTGCTCTTCATCAGGCATCTCTTTTACATTCGTCACATCAATAATTCCTGGGCTTACAAAGCCTGTGCCCGGTTGTAGATGTGTTAGTTCAACAAGGGGAGTTGCCCCCATTTCAATAAGTTGTTGCTGCGCAGCAACCATGCCAAGCGCTGCTTTTTCGCTGATCATGGCGCCCATAAATGGCTGCTCTTCACTAAAGCTATCTGCGACGACAATGTGCTTAGTTGCTGCCACTAATTTGTCTAAGATAGCATCACCATTTTGTGTATTCTCAATGAATAATCGGCGTGCACAGGTACAGCGTTGACCTGAGGTAATAAAACCTGATTGAATGATATCGTGAACCGCAGCGTTGATATCAGCGACATCTTTTACAATAAGCGGGTTATTACCGCCCATCTCCAACGCTAAAATTTTACTTGGGTTGCCTGCAAATTGTTTATGTAATAGGTGACCTGTGTTTGAGCTGCCGGTAAAGAATAAACCATCAATATCTTTATGGCTGGCAAGGGCAATCCCAGTATCCACTTCACCTTGTACAAGGTTGATGACACCTGCTGGTAAACCGGCTTTTAGCCACAGTTTTAATGTAAACTCTGCAACATGGGGGGTCAGTTCAGAAGGTTTAAACACCACGGTATTCCCCGCTAAAATAGCAGGAACAATGTGGCCATTTGGTAAGTGACCAGGGAAATTGTAAGGGCCAAACACTGCGACAACACCGTGTGGTTTGTGTCGAATAAACGCTTTGGCGCCTGGCATTGGGTTTTCGGTTGTGCCAGTACGTTCGTGGTATGCTTTAATTGAAATAGCAATTTTACCTGTCATCGCGCCTACTTCAGTGCGCGTTTCCCATAATGGCTTACCTGTTTCACGGGCAATAATTGTTGCAAACTCTTCGCTATGTTCTTTTAATTGGTCTGCGAAGCGCTCTAATACTGCAATGCGTTCATCAACGGTTTTGTCTGCCCAGTCTAGTTGTGCTTCTCGTGCTGCTTTTATGGCAGCATCCACTTGCTCTGCTGTGGCTGTTTTACCTTGCCAAACAATATCACCATTGCTTGGGTTAACAGAGTTGAACTCGTGGCCTAGACCATGCTGCCACTGGTTATTTATTAATTGCGTATCTTGAGTTATTTGACTCACCGTAATCTCCTTAAGCGGCTACAGGCGGAAAAATCGCGCTGCATCCCCTTGTTTTAATTTAAGTGCATTGGCCACTTCTTGGCTGACAATAAGCGTGTGTTTCGCGTGGTTATAATGAGCATGCTTTGTGAATGTGGCTCTAAAGTCATTCACACCTTGATTGCAGATTGCCAATGTGTCTGAGCTTTTTTCGTTTATATGCGCCAGTTCAGCAATGGTAATAGGGCATACCTGTGATTCACGAACGCTGCGAATATTGCCAAGTTTTGCTTCTACCGTGGGGCCTGCATCGAATAGATCAACATAGCCGCGATGCTCAAACCCTTCTTTTTCGAGTAGTTTGAGTGCTGGTTTGGTTTTTTCGTGCACTTTACCAATCACAGCTTGCGCTTTTTTGCTTAAAAGGTTGGCATAAATTGGGTATTTTGGCATGAGTTCGCTAATGAATACTTTATCGCCCAAGCCCACTAAGTGATCTGCTTGTGGGAACTCAATACTAAAAAAGTGTTCTTGTAACCATTGCCAAAATGGTGAATGTCCTTTTTCATCACTGACACCACGCATTTCTGCGATAACGGTGTCTGCAAAACGCTCACTGTGCTGCGCCATAAATAAAAAGCGCGAGCGTGATAAAAATCGCCCGGTTAACCCTTTACGGTTTTGCTCACGTAAAAATAAGGTACAAATTTCGGAACAGCCTGTGTAATCATTACACATGCTCAAAATATCAACCGTGTTATACACGTTAAGCGTGCGAGAATGATGGACTGTTTTACCTAAGTGATAATGATAAAGTGGGACCGACATACCTACCGCAGCCTCAATGGCTGTGGTACCAATGACTTGACCGGTTTTACTGTCTTCTAAAACAAATAAATAGGTTTCATCATGTGGTTTATTGATGTCTTTGGCAAAACTGCGTTCAGCGCGGTCAATTTTTTCTAGCAATAAATTGTCATCAACCGGGAGTGAGGTAAAACCATGGCCCGATTCAATGGCAATTTGCTTTAAAGCTGCAAAATCATTTGCAGTAATTGGACGTAATACTTGCATTCATTGCTCTCCGATGGCGTGCTGAATTAACAGCACGCCAACTTGGATTAACCGTTTACAACGTCTGCAACCGCTTTTTCAAAGCGTGCTAAACCTTCTTTGATATCTTCAAGTGGGATCACTAAAGAAGGCGTAAAGCGCACAACATTTGTGCCAGCAACTAGGCTCATTAAACCGTGCTGAGTGCTTGCAACGAGGAAGTCACGAGAACGGCCTTCATATTTACTGTTAAGCACTGCACCTAATAATAGACCCTTACCACGTACTTCACTAAATACGTCGTATTTTTCGTTAATGGCTTTTAAGCCATCACGTAAAAGTTGTTCGCGCTCTTTAACTCCAGCAAGCACGTCTGGTGTGTTAACTGTATCGAATGCCGCTTCAGCTACAGCGCACGCTAATGGATTACCGCCATAAGTAGAGCCATGTGTCCCTACTTTTAGGTGCTCGGCAATATCAGCTTTGGTGATCATGGCACCGATAGGGAAGCCACCACCCAGTGCTTTTGCTGTTGTTAGGATATCAGGTGTTACGTCTAAATCTTGGTAAGCGTATAGAGCGCCTGTGCGGCCAACACCCGTTTGTACTTCATCAAAAATGAGAAGTGCGTTGTGTTTGTCACATAATGCGCGGACCCCTTTAACAAAGTCGCTAGTTGGTGAAATAATACCGCCTTCACCTTGCAAAGGTTCCATCATAACCGCACATGTGTTGTCGCTGATAAGCGCTTCAAATGCAGCAAGGTCATTGTAATCACAATGATCGATGGCAGCTGGTTTTGGACCAAAGCCATCCGAGTACGCCGCTTGACCACCTACCGTTACAGTAAAAAATGTACGGCCATGAAAGCCTTTATTAAAGGCAATAATTTGATTCTTTTGTTCACCATGTACATCTAATGCCCAACGACGCGCGAGTTTTAAAGCTGCTTCGTTTGCTTCTGCCCCTGAGTTTGCAAAATAAACCTTATCAGCAAAGGTCGCATCAGTGAGCTTCTTAGCCAAACGCAATGCCGGTTCGTTCGTCATTACATTTGATAAATGCCAAATTTTCTCGCCTTGCTCTTTTAATGCATTAACAAGGGCAGGGTGACAATGACCTAAGCAGTTCACTGCAATACCACCTGCAAAGTCGATAAACTCTTTACCGTTTTGATCCCACACGCGTGAACCCTCGCCACGAACTGGGATAACCTCTGAAGGGTTATAGTTTGGCACCATTACGTCATTGAATAATTCTCTTGTTACTTGCATGTGTTGCACCTAAATCTGGCTTAATATGAAAAAATTAAAATTGCAAAAACTAGGTTAGTTAAGCCGTTCCTGCCTAGTTACGCACGATGAGATTATTTTTCTTATCAATTATTTATATTATCTGGTTTGCGAACTTAAATTTGCAGTGCTATTTTGTGTAAATTGACTAAAATAAAAAGCAAATTGACGAAAGAATTAAACAAAATGATAACTCCTCAAGATGAAAAGTTGCTTGCGATATTAAAAACTAACGCTCGCGCAAGTGTGTCGGATTTAGCAAGGGCCTTAAATTTATCACGCTCTACGGTACAAAGTAGGATGTTAAGGCTGGAAGAGTCGGGTGTGATCAAAGGGTATAGCGTTGATTACGGTGATGCTTATTTAAGCCAAATGGTCTCAGCGCATGTATCAATTAAGGTGAAACAAAAGTTAACCACAAAAACGAATATAGAACTGAAGCAAATTGACGCAATTTCTCAGCTTTATGCGATTAGTGGTGAATTTGATTTGATTGCAGTCGTACAAGCTCAAAACCTCGAAAAATTGAGTCATTTGCTTGATGATATAGGTAATCTAGATGGAGTAGAAAGAACAACTTCGTCGGTAATATTAGAAACAAAGTTTAAGCGCTAATAGGGCCATTTAGCGCTTAATGTTGGGTTAGTTGCTTGCTTTACGAATAACTTTCTTTTCAACTTCATCCAGTTTTATGACGTAGGCATTGCCGCCAATGCCTTTAAATTCTTCATCGGTAAACACGATGGTGTTGTCATCATAAAAGGTGACAGCCTCTTTTTGAGTAACGATACCTAGGTCGATACGTGATACATCACCCGAAAAGAATTTGTCTTCTTTAAAGTTTTCAAATAGCCAGATACTTGTTGAATCGAGAAGAACCAACTTAGTTCTATCGGGGCTTAAAGCCGCGGAGGTGATCCAACATAACTTTTCTAATGTGGTACAGGTCTGAAATGAATCAATCAGCTCAGCGTCAAAATTAGCAGCGTGATCGCCTACTTTATAGACATTCGTTATACCATCAAATGGTTCTGTTCTATTTTTAGTAAATAAGTATAAATGACGACCGAAGGCGACAAAGGCCTCTAGGTCAAAGTTTCGTTTGTCAGGCTCAATAGGGGTGCCATCCATTTCTGGATAGGTGAATTTGATGATTTCGGCTTCAGTTGTGTCCCCTTTGATATCAATGGGGTTTTCGATTTTATAAATTGTTAGCCATTTTCTGTCGTTTTTATTATTGCCGAAATCGCCTAAGAAGAAATGCCCGAAGGTGTTTTGGGTCATGTCCTCCCAGTCAATGTTTTTGGCATTAGTGACAAGGATTTCTTTGGCAATTGAACCATCTTGGTTAAGGCGGTATAACTTGGGCTTATCGCCACTGTCGTTTATTGCCCAAAGCCGTTTGTATTTATCAAATTCAATACCAGAGATTTCTTTGACTTTAGGATCAACAGTTAATCGCTTTTTACTGTAAAGGGTGTAAATAGAAGACCCGACCAGCGCTGCAACAACAGTCACGGCAAGGATAAAAAAGGTGAATACGCTTTTCTTTAACATTAACAAGGAAATGGCTTTGGAAGATGTAAAGTAGTATACCCTACAATCTTTATCTTTGTATATTCCATACCCCAGTTCCTGTCGCGGCCATAAAGTTAATATTGTCTTGCAAGACTTTGTGTCCAACATTCACTGATGATTCTGGGTGGCTGACTAAATAACCTTGTACACTGCGTATCCCCATTGATTTTACGAGTTCAAACTGGGCAAATTCTTCGACACCCTCAGCCACAATTTTTAGTCCTAATTTATGGCCAAGCTCACTGATTGAATGCAGTATTTCATTGTATTTAGGATTGCTATTCGCTTGGGCAATAAACAGACGATCGAGTTTAATGACGTCGATTGGTAAATCAGCCAGCGTGCTTAACGAGCTAAAACCCGTTCCAAAGTCATCAATTGCAATAGTGACGCCACTGGCTCGTAATTTCTCAAGTTGCTGAATAATGTGTTTACTGGCTGTAATAAGTGTTGATTCGGTTATTTCTAACATTAAGGCACTTGCAGGCAAGCCTGTTTTAGCCAATATGTTCATTACCCAATCATACACAGCGCGGTGTTTAAGTTGAATGCCTGATATATTCACCGATATTTTAACTTTTTTCATCCCTGCGTTATACCACGCTGACATTTGTCTGCATGATTCGAGTAAAATCCAATCGCCTAGTTCGAGGATCAGGTTCGATTCTTCGGCAATAGGAATAAACTCAGCAGGTGCGATTGCGCCTTCTACCGGATGATCCCAGCGGGTGAGAGCTTCGAAGTAATCGATAGTGCAGTTTTCTACGTGCACAATTGGCTGGAACGATAAATGAAAGTTCTCGCAGGCAATCGCCAAACGCATTTCTTCAAGTAAATAGTGATAACGGCGCATTTTATTGCCCATTTCGGGGGAGTACACCTTAAAGATACCGCGACCATCTGTTTTAGCGCGATACATTGCAACATCGGCCATTTGTAATAATGCATGGGGCGTTGCTGCACTATCGGGATAAACGGCAATACCAATACTTGCACTAATTTTAATCAGTTTATTGCCGAGCACAAAATCGCGTTCGATTTCTTGCAATACATTTTGCGCAATTTCTAGGGCTTTATCTTTGTGGTCGAGCTGACTTATAAAGATTGAAAACTCATCACCGCCTAGACGCGCTAAGTTTTGTTCAAGCCCATTTGTAGCAGACACATTGTTAAGTTTATGGTGGCGTACCACACTGGTTAAACGGGCTGCAACTTGAATAAGCACTTCGTCACCAAAGCTGTGGCCGAATGAATCGTTAACTTGTTTAAACCCATCTAAATCGATGAATAATAACGCGCAATTTAACTTATCGATTTCAGCCAGACTTAATTGCCTTGTTAAATGTTCAATATAGGCATGGCGGTCAATTAACAGCGTTAATTTGTCTTGGCAGATACTGACCTGCGATTCGTGGGTGTAGGTCGTAATATGTGAGCTTAATGTATGAATGTGTGTTTTTAGCTGGCTTACAATTGGTTGGCTTGTATCGTTATTACGCGCTAAATGTAAGGATTTGAGAAGGTTTGATAGTTGATTATTGAGCTCAGTTAAGGTGTGTGTATCGTTTTCTGTTTGTCTTTTTATATTGATAAGCCAACTAATCGCTAAACCGAGCAATAAAAATATACTGATATTGATGGGCGAGAGGAGCGTTGACCAAAACAGGGATGATGCACTGATAGTAATAAATGAAGTGGGTGTTGATTTGACTACAACATACTGTAGCTCATCTTTGTTAATGAGTTGCTGACCTCTAAACACCATATTATACCATGGTGCAGATTCTAGCTGAGTGTTTACTTTTGGCTGAGATTGTAACTGCGTATTATTATTGAAATGCGCTAAATCATTAACTTGTTTCGTTAATAAAATATTTAAACCATACACAAATGCAATTAAGGTAATAATACAAATAGATAATGTACGAAACGCGTTGGTCATTAGTCGCTACCATCCCGGGTAAAATAGTTTTTAACCCACTTCTGAGTTTTTCCAGTATATTGTTTGTCACTAAAATAGACAAAGTCTTTTTAATGTAATTAATTTGTTAATAGTTTTGCAAGTGAAAAATTTTGCATCTACGTTAGTGTTTTTACTCTATTTTTGACTTAAATTTTATTCACTTTACCCCTGTCTACTTGTTAACTACTTTTATGAGTATGCGCTGATCAAAACAATAAAAGAGCCTGAAAATTAAGTGTATTTTATTTTCAACTTGGTTCGGTTATTGCTCCTATTGAATAAGCAATATGATTTTGAGTACTTTTATTTATTTTGCGCACTGAAATGGTGCGAAAAATAAAAAATTGCACTGTCATAATGCGTAAATATAGATTTGATTAACTAAAGCAAAATGCATGCTTTAGATTGGACGTTGTTTTAAATCATGTAACGCACAGCCTCCGTCTGTTGAGTAGTTGAACACGGCACTGTGGCAAGGATTAATTTACCGATTGGTTGAATTGGAGCCCACTATGTTAAGTAAACGTTTTTTTAAGACTAAAGACGAAACAGAAGTCACCTTTGAATTTCAGCACCCTGATGCTGAAGATGTGCAATTAGTTGCTGAATTTACAGATTGGCAACCTGTGCCAATGAAGTTCAGTAAAAAAGAACAAGTATTCAAGTGTAAGCAACGTCTGCCATTGGATAAAGAATTTCATTTCCGCTATCTGATCAATGGCCAAGTTTGGGATAACGATCATCAAGCTGATGGGTATATTCCAAACGGTTTTGGTACCGAAAACAGTATTGTTAACACTCAACGCGCTTAGGTGTATTAATGCAGTCACTTGCGCAGTTATTTTATCTGCATGGTATCGGTTACGAATATACAAAGTACACTGGCGAGCACGTCGTTTTTGATGAAAGTACGCGCCGCAGTGCACTCAGTTGTTGTGGTATCGATTGCACTGATACAGACACCATTAACCAGCTCAACTTTGCCCTGGATGCAGGAACGTGGTTAACGTTATTACCTAACGTTAGCCTTGTTGAGTCAGATGAGCCCTTTTTACGAGTGCGAGTTGATGAGCGTCTTTTATCACGCGGCTGTGAGTTACGCCTGCCATCGCTCGATATTGTTGTTAGTCGAGAGAACTTGCACGAATTGAGCGTGACAGGTGATTACCGTTTTAATGATATTCGTTACCTTGAAGTAGCGCTTCCCTTACCCGACATGCCCATAGGCTATCATGATGCTGTGATTACAGTGGCTGATCAAGAAGCACATTCTGAGCTGTGGATCATGCCAAAACAGTGCTTTACAGTGGATGATAAAAAGCGCTTGGGTGTGTCGATACAGCTATATAGCCTATTTAACGCGCACGGTTTAGGTATCGGCGATTTTGCAGATTTAGCGTCGCTAATGCGCGAAGCTGCGGCCAATGGTATGGATTATATTTTATTAAATCCATTGCATTTATTGTTTGAACACAGCCCTGAGCGAGCCAGTCCGTATAGCCCTAATAGTCGTGCGTTATTAAATCCGCTTTATATTGCATTGTCATTATGCGAAGACGCTAAAGATAATTTGGCACTCGAAAAGCTGCTTAATGAAAAACCGCAAGGCACCGATACATACATTGATTACACAAGTGTCAGTGATTTTAAATACCAATTATTTAGCTGTTTGTATCATCACTTTCGTGAGACAGCATCGGTTGAGCGTAAAGCACAATTCGAAGCATTTTGCCTAACTCACAAACACAGTTTAGCAACGCTGGTGGTGGGTGATAATGAATACGCTAGCTACTTGCAATGGCAAGCGCATTTACAGCTTAACCTATGCCAGCAAATAGCGAATGAATGTGGTATGGATATTGGTCTCATCAACGATTTAGCGGTGGGGTGTGCGGGTGACGGCAGTGAATACCGTAGCCAAGATGAGCTATTTTCTCATGGTGCAAATGTTGGCGCACCGCCAGACCCATGGGCTGAACAAGGACAAAACTGGGGCTTACCTGCACTCAACCCGCAAAAATTAAGTAAAGATAATTTTGCGTTTTATCGATCGCTTATTCGCGCCAATATGGAAGATGTGGGTGGGTTGCGAATAGACCATGTTATGGCTATTCGCAGGCTCTGGTGGTGTTTTGATAATCAAGGCCAACAGGATGGTTGCTATGTTTATTACCCTTTTGAGCATTTGTTAGCTATTTTAAAAATAGAGTCACACCTTAATCAATGCGTCGTTATAGGCGAAGATTTAGGGGTTGTGCCCACCGAAGTGCGTGATGCATTGAAAAGCAGTGCTATATATTCTAATGGCTTATTTTACTTTGAAAAAGATCACAATGGTGAGTTTTTAGCCAGTGAACATTTTGCTTCACATAGCTTACTGATGATTGCAAATCATGATGTCCCCCCCTTTAATGGCTGGTGGACAGGGCACGATATAACTGTTAAACAACAGTATAGCTTAGTTGATGAAGCGCAAAGCAACGCCTTGCTCGAAGCCAGAAAGATTGAAAAGCAACGTATGCTTAATTTCATCATGCGCGAAACTTCTCAGCAGCTGACCTTAGATACAGAGGCCTCTGTAGTATACCAAGCATTAGCATGTTGCCTTGCGGCAGCACCCGCTCGATTGTTTACCATTCAGATAGATGATTTAGATCAGCAAATTTTACCGGTGAATATTCCCGGAACGGATAAAGAATACCCCAACTGGCGGCGCTTATTGTCGCGCCCGACGCAGCAAATTATGCATTCGCAGCAGTCATTTTTAGCCAGTTTAATTTCTATAAGGAATCAATAAATGCGAAGTCGTGTTCGTCAAGAGCAAAGTGCACAACCACTGATTTATCAGTCGCAAATCGAGGCGTTGTCAGCAGGTTGTTTTAAAGATCCTTTTAGTTTCTTAGGACCGCATAAAATTAATGATAGCCGTTATGAAGTGCGCTGTTTTTTACCGGGTGCCACTATGGTATCTGTTGTTATGGGGTCGCAGCAGATTGCAGCTCAAAGGCAAGGGGAAAGTGATTTATTTGTAGCAACGATTGATTGCACATCAGTCCCTGAGTACCAGTTAGATGTGAGTTACGCCGACAAAGCGAGCCACAGACACTACGATGAATATAGTTTTGCGAGCACGCTCGATGAACAAGCAATGTATTTGTTTAATGAGGGCAGTTTAGAGCATGCTTATCGCCATTTGGGCGCGCATTTTACTACACAACAAGGTGTAGAGGGTGTGCGCTTTACCGTATGGGCGCCAAATGCTAGCAGCGTATCGGTTATTGGTGAATTTAACTTTTGGCAACGCCAGCGTCACTTTATGCGTTTTCACCCAGCAAGTGGCGTATGGGAGTTATTTATTGCAGGGCTCAAAGAAGATCAGTGTTATAAATTTGCAATAACTACTCTAATGGGTGAAGTGCTCGATAAAGCCGACCCGTTTGCATTTAAAATGCAGCAAGCACCGGGTACAGCATCGGTTTTACACGCTAGCAAAGCAACCGTAAAACTTGATGAGCACGCCCTTAAAAATCGTGCAAAGCGTAACAGTATTGAATCGCCTATTAGTATTTACGAAGTACATGCGGGCTCTTGGCAGCGCAGAGATGATAGTAGCCGGTATCTAACGTGGCGTGAATTAGCTGATAATTTGATTCCCTATACCAAAGCACTCGGGTTTACTCACTTACAGTTAATGCCAATTAGTGAATACCCGTTTGATGGTTCGTGGGGCTATCAGCCTGTTGGTTTATTTGCTGTGACAAGTCGTTACGGTAGTTTTGACGACTTTGTTTACTTTGTACAACAATGCCATGAGGCTAACTTAGGGATTATTCTTGATTGGGTCCCAGGGCACTTTCCAAGTGATCCCCATGGCTTACATCGCTTTGACGGCTCGCACTTATATGAACACGCCGATATACGGCAAGGATTCCACCCAGACTGGAATACATACATTTATAACTACGACCGTGCTGAAGTGCGCAGCTTTTTAATAGCCAATGCCATGTATTGGTTACACGAGTTTGGCATTGATGGCTTACGGGTTGATGCCGTGGCATCCATGCTTTACCTCGATTATAGCCGTGAAGAAGGGCAGTGGGTTGCGAACCAATATGGTGGGCGCGAAAACCTCGGAGCAATAGAATGTCTAAAGCAAGTTAATTTGCGCTGCTATGCTAATAACCCCGGCATAATGATGGTTGCTGAGGAATCGACAGCATGGCCAGGCGTAACCAGACACGTTGAGCATGATGGCTTAGGATTTGGCTATAAGTGGAACATGGGGTGGATGAACGACAGTTTGCACTACATGCAACGCGATCCTTTGTATCGTGCTCATCATCATCATGAAATGACATTTTCGATGGTGTATGCCTACAGCGAAAATTATGTCTTGCCATTAAGCCATGATGAAGTAGTGCACGGCAAAGGTTCCTTAATTGAAAAAATGCCGGGTGATGACTGGCAGAAATTTGCAAATTTACGCGCTTACTACGCCTTTATGTGGGCTCACCCAGGTAAAAAGTTGTTATTCATGGGAGCTGAGTTTGCCCAGCGTCGAGAATGGAATCATGATCAATCTCTTGACTGGCATTTACTGGAGCACACGAGTCATCGTGGTGTTCAAGAAACAATAAAAGCGCTCAATAAAGTGTATTGCAATACACCCGCACTTTACGAGCAAGATACAAGCCCCGCGGGGTTTGCGTGGCTCGATAGCAACAACTCAGCACAAAGCATTTTTAGCTTTATTCGTTATGCAAAACAAGCTGATGATTTTGTTGTGGTTGTGAGCAACTTAACCCCACAGGTTTACCATGATTACGTTATCGGGGTGCCAAAAGCAGGGCGTTATCAAGTGATCTTGAATACAGACAAACCCGAATTTTTTGGCTCAGGGGTTGAGGTAACAAGCGATCCTGAACAGATTATTTTAACTCAAAATATGCTCAATCATGGGTTTACACAGAGCGTGGTCGTGTCATTACCAGGCCTTGCAACTGTGTACCTTAAGAAGGTGAGCGATGAGTCATAGTGTTGCACTTGAAACAGGGGTAACGATGCCGTTAGGCGCCTCGGTGCAGGGGGATGGGGTTAACTTTGCCGTCTATGCACCCCAGGCACACAGCCTATCTTTATGCTTATTTGACAGCAGCGGTCATTCAGAAATTCTCACACTGCCCATGCGAATGAATGAAGGGGGAGTGTGGACATTACGTGTTAGTCCTTTAAAAGCTGGTGCGTTGTATGGCTTTCGAGCTGATGGTGACTATTCACCTCAAAAAGGGTTATTTTTTAATCCTCATAAGTTATTGCTCGACCCTTATGCACGCGACATTTATGGCGAGTTTACGTGGAGCGAGCGCCACTACGGGCAGATGCCGGTTGGCACATTAAGCACTGTGAACAACGCGATAGATATGCCTAAATCACGCGTTAGAGAGCTTGCGCTTTACAAGGGCACTAAGCCACAGCACAGTTGGGGAAAAACCGTCATTTATGAGTGTCATGTAAAAGGCGCGACCTGTCGCCACCCTGATATACCGAAAGCGTTGCAAGGCAAATTTTTAGGCTTAAGCCACCCTCGTTTTATTGAACACTTGCGGACTTTAGGTATCACGTGTTTAGAACTTTTACCTATTCATGCGTTTATTAGTGAGCAATTTTTAACGGCTAAAGGGCTGCAAAATTATTGGGGCTACAACACGCTTAATTTTTTTATCCCACATAAAGACTACTTGGTCGACGATGATATTAGCGAGTTTCAAGAGATGGTCGCTGAGCTGCACAAAGCTGATATCGAAGTCATTCTAGATGTCGTCTATAACCACACCGCAGAGGCTGGCACTGATGGGCCGCTATTATCTCTACGTGGGTTAGATAATCTGGGTTACTACCGAACGGTTGCCGATAAGCCACAGTACTATATAAATGATACGGGCTGCGGAAATACGCTTAATATCGATTCACCACGTGCTTTGCAATTGGTGCTTGATAGCCTGCGTTATTGGGTAGAAGTAATGGGGGTTGATGGTTTTCGTTTTGATCTGGCCACCATACTTGGGCGCAATCCAAATGGCTTTAATCATGCGCATGCTTTTATGCAAGCTGTTAATCAAGACCCTGTTTTAAATAAAGTTAAATTAATAGCAG
Source organism: Pseudoalteromonas lipolytica (assembly GCF_900116435.1). Taxonomy (GTDB): domain Bacteria; phylum Pseudomonadota; class Gammaproteobacteria; order Enterobacterales; family Alteromonadaceae; genus Pseudoalteromonas; species Pseudoalteromonas lipolytica. The sequence continues at coordinate 214,373 of NZ_FPAZ01000004.1, forward strand.
AGCCTTGGGATATAGGCCCAGGTGGTTATCAGCTCGGGGCATTTCCAGCGCCTTGGCGCGAATGGAACGACAAATACCGCGACACCGTAAGACGTTTTTGGAAGCAAGAACAAGGTGTAATAGGGGAACTTGCTAAGCGTTTACATGGCTCGTTTGATTTGTTTGAACATAACCTGCGTGGACCCCTTAATAGTATTAACTTTATCACCAGCCATGATGGATTTACCTTGGCAGATTTAGTGAGTTATGAACAAAAACACAATGAAGCGAATGGCGAGCAAAATCGCGATGGACACAGTGCGAATCATTCCTTTAATTGTGGTGTAGAGGGGTATACCAGCGACCAAGCTATAAGCAAATTACGCTTGCAACAGCAAAAAAATATGCTGCTGACTTTGTTACTTTCCAAAGGGGTGCCTATGCTTTCTTTAGGAAGCGAAATGGCGCACTCGCAAGGCGGTAATAATAACGCTTATTGTCAGAATAATCGTACTAGTTGGCTTGCATGGAAAGAATCGCAATTTAACCATCCACTGACCCGATTTATTGATGATGTGCTTAGATTACGCAAGCAATTTAGCATTTTTCAGCACCCCTTCTTTGTGCATGACGGTGACCCTCGTTATGCCGTTGCGTGGTTTACAGAATCAGGCACCGATATGCAACAAGATGACTGGCATCAGAGCGACCGTCAATTTTTAATGTATAGCCTGACTGATAAGCACACGAAACAAGCTTTACTGATTATTTTAAATGCTGGCTCCTTGCCTATCACTTGCCAATTACCGCGCTTATCAAGCGGTCAATGGTCTTTGGCACTTACCAGTATTCATTCGGTTTCGACAGCGAATGTTGACACCGAACAACAGATTGCTGCGATGAGCAGCTGGGTTTTTACCGCCGATTCAGAGGACTTAAGTCATGACTAAAAAAGGTGAACAAGCATGTGTTGTAAAAGGATGGCAAGATGCGCCTATTATTGATAAAAGCACCTTAGAGGATGACCTATCACGCCATTTTTATTACACCTTAGGGCGTGACAAAGTGGGTAAGTCACAACTGTATTTATACCATGCACTGGCGTTAACTATTCGCGACAGGCTCGTGGCGCGATGCCGTGACACAAAACAGCAAATACATGAACAAAAACGCCGCAAAACTGCTTACTTATCGCTGGAGTTTTTGATGGGGCGTGCACTGGGTAATGCGATTTTAAATCTTGACCTTGATGAGCAGGTAGCAAAGGCATTGCAACAGTATTGTACTGAGCTTGAAAGTGTTGCCGAAGCTGAACATGATGCAGGGCTTGGGAATGGTGGTTTAGGTCGCTTAGCTGCGTGTTTTTTAGATAGTTGTGCCAGCCTTGCGCTACCTGTTATTGGTTATGGCATTCGTTATGAATATGGCATGTTTAATCAAGCGATAGAAAATGGTCACCAAATTGAACAGCCCGATAACTGGTTACGCGAAGGCCACCCATGGGAGTTAAGCGCACCAGAGCAGTCTAAGCGAATCAAATTTTTTGGTCATGTAGAAAGTTACACCGACAAGCAAGGGCGTGTGCTTCGTCAATGGCTCGATACCCAAGATGTCTTGGCGGTGCCATATGATGTGCCGATCCCAGGCTACAAAAACGATATTGTAAACACGTTACGGTTATGGAAGTCAGAGGCAACCGATGAGTTTGACTTGAGTGAGTTTAATGCGGGCAGCTACTCAGAAGCGGTGGCGCGTAAAAATCTCGCTGAACAAATCACCATGGTGCTTTACCCCAACGACAGTAGCGAAAATGGCAAAGAGTTGCGTTTACGTCAGCAGTATTTTTTATCGTCTGCCAGTATTCAAGATGTGGTTGATATTTGGGTAAACAAGTCAGGTGAAAACTTTGATGAGTTTGCTGACTACCATGTTTTTCAACTCAATGACACTCACCCCAGTATTGCGGTTGCAGAATTAATGCGCGTGTTAATCGATGACTATGAACTTGATTGGGATAAAGCGTGGCACATTACGACAAAAACCATGGCGTATACCAACCATACCTTGTTACCAGAAGCCTTAGAAAAATGGTCAGTGTCATTATTTTCGCGCTTATTGCCGCGCATTTTAGAAATAATTTACGAAATTAATGCCCGTTTCCTCGCCGACGTCGCACAAGCATGGCCGGGAGATGTGGCTAAACAGCGCGTCCTTTCTCTGATTGAAGAGGGCCCAGAGCCACAAATTCGCATGGCGTACCTTGCGATTGTCGGCAGTTATTCTGTCAATGGTGTTGCGGCGCTTCATACTGAACTATTAAAAGCCGGTTTATTTAATGACTTTTATCAATTATGGCCGGAAAAATTCAACAACAAAACCAATGGTGTTACGCCGCGTCGGTGGCTTGCCCACTGTAATCCAGAACTGACTAAGTTACTGAACAGCAAAATTGGCGATGAATGGGTGGCTGACTTTAGCAAAATTGGCCAATTGCGCCGATATTACGACGATACCGAATTTCATACACAGTGGCAGGATGTTAAATATGCCAACAAACAACGTCTTGTTGAGCTTGTAAAAAGCCGATGTGGTGTTGAGTTTGACGCCACGATGATGTTCGACGTGCAAGTTAAACGCATTCATGAGTACAAGCGCCAATTACTTAATGTTTTGCATATTATTCATTTATACGACCGGATTCGTCAGGGCGATACAGAAAACTGTGTGCCACGTTGTGTACTCCTCGGGGGGAAAGCTGCGCCAGGTTATTACATGGCGAAGAAAATTATTAAGTTAATTAATAATGTGGCTGAAGTCATTAATAAAGACCCCCTTGCAAAGCCATATTTACGGGTTGCATTTTTACCTAATTACAACGTCACCGCGATGGAAACGATTTGTCCTGCAACCGATTTATCTGAGCAAATATCAACAGCCGGTAAAGAAGCATCGGGCACTGGTAACATGAAGTTTATGATGAATGGCGCGTTGACGATAGGGACATTAGATGGTGCAAATATTGAAATCCGTGATGCTGTAGGTGCTGATAATTTCTTCTTGTTTGGCGCACGAGCAGAGCAAGTTGACGATATAAAAGCGCACTATAATCCGGAGCAAGTTATTTATCAGACCGAAAGCTTATACAAAGTAATGCAACTCTTAGAAAGCGGTCATTTTAATTTATTTGAACCAAACTTATTCGACGACATTATTGCTGCGATAAAGAGTCCGCACGATCCATGGCTTGTAGCCCATGATTTTGCCAGCTTTGTTCAAGCGCAAGAACAAGTTGAACAAGCCTATTTAGACAGCGCACACTGGACCAGAATGAGTATCTTGAATACTGCTGCCAGTGGCATGTTTTCAAGCGACAGAACCATTGGTCAATACAGCGATGATATTTGGCATTTGGAACCACTTTTAGACACGAGCGCACAGCAACACACACAGAAAAAAAGCAGCTAACTTAAGACGGAGAGAGTTATGCCAAGTTATGCAAATCGATATATAAGTAGTTTAACAAGAGAAACGTATGCCCTTATTTTAGCAGGGGGGCGAGGTTCACGTTTACACGAATTAACAGATTGGCGAGCTAAACCGGCGGTGTATTTTGGTGGTAAACACCGGATCATCGACTTTCCGCTGTCGAACTGCATTAACTCGGGCATTCGTCGTGTTGGCATTGCTACACAATATAAATCGCATTCACTGATCCGCCACGTTAATCGTGCATGGGGTCACTTTAAGAAAGAGCTGGGTGAGTCGGTTGAAATCCTGCCAGCGTCACAGCGTTATGGTGATGAATGGTATTGTGGTACAGCTGATGCTGTGTTTCAAAATATGGATATTATTCGTCATGAGCTGCCAAAATACGTCATGATATTATCGGGCGACCATGTATATCGGATGGATTACGGTGGTTTACTCGCAAAGCATGTTGAAAATGGTGCAGACATGACCGTATGTTGTATCGAGGTACCGTGTGAAGAGGCCGCGAATACCTTTGGTGTCATGACTGTGGATGAAAGTAAGCGCGTTCGCCGGTTTGATGAAAAACCTGCGTCGCCAACCTCAGTCCCCGGCAAACCTGGCACATGCCTCGCTTCAATGGGTAACTATATTTTTAATACTGAGTTTTTATTTGAGCAACTGAAAAAAGACGCCGAAACAGAGGGATCTGGCCGTGACTTTGGTCATGATATCATTCCAGCCATTATTGAAGAGCATAACGTTTTTGCGTATCCGTTTAGAGACCCAGGCTATGATGGACAACCTTATTGGCGTGATGTAGGAACACTTGATTCGTTCTGGGAAGCGAACATGGAGCTGGTTATGCCAGAACCGCAGCTAGATTTATACGACCCTAGCTGGCCTATTTGGACTTACCAAGAGCAACTTCCACCGGCTAAATTTATTTTTGATAATGATGACAGACGAGGTATGGCGGTCGATTCAACAGTGTCTGGCGGGTGTATTATCTCGGGGTCTTTGGTGAGAAAATCGCTATTGTTCTCTAATGTACATGTCCATTCTTATTGTCAAATAGAAGAGTCAGTTATATTACCAGGGGCTAAAATTCAACGTAATTGTCGTATAAAACGCGCGATTATTGATCGTAGCTGCGAGATACCCGCAGGCCTTGAAATAGGCTATGATCATAAAGTTGATAAAGAAAATGGTTTTAGAGTCTCGAAAAAAGGGATTGTCTTAGTGACGCGTGATATGTTGAATGAACTGGCAAAAAAGTTAAAACAACAAGAGCAAGATAACAAACGCCTTGCTTAAATATGGGTGGGGTGGAAAGTACTAATATCACCCCCCAGCATAAAAAATAGAAGTAAAAAGGAGTACGGCAAAGCATGCATGTATTGATGGTTGCTGCAGAGAATGATGCATTACCGAATGCAAAAGTAGGTGGTGTTGCCGATGTCGTAAGAGATTGTCCTAAAGCCCTTGTTGAAAAGGGGCTGACAGTTGATGTGGTGATCCCCGATTATGGTTTTCACGATTTAGACCGTCATAGCCTAGGTGTGGTCAATGTGGCGTTTGCCGGACACATGCAACAACTCGAAGTGTGGCAACTTGCTCACTCTCAGAAAGGGGTTAGACAGCTGGTTATTTCTCATTGGGAATTTAGCCGTCACCATGGCGCTGTTTATTGTAATGACGAGGCAGGTCGCCCATTTGCAACCGATGCCAGTAAATTTGCCTTATTTAATGCCGCTGTGTGCGAAGCCTTATTACAAGGACTCATTTGTAAGCCTGATGTTATTCATTTACATGATTGGCATAGTGCGTGTGTTGCGTTGTTACTTAAAACAGATAGTCGCTATAACGATTTCTCCACCTTATTTTTAGCTTACACCGTACATAACCTTGCTCTGCAAGGGATCCGTCCTTTTAAAGGGGATACTTCGAGTTTAGAAGCGTGGTTTCCAAGCCTGGGTTATGACGGCCAAAAGTTATGCGATCCACGTTACCCTGACTGTTTCAACCCAATGCGCACAGCGATTAACTTGGTTGATAAAATACATTTAGTATCACCCACATATTGTCAAGAGGTGCTAAAACCAAGCGATCCTGTTAATGGCTTTTTTGGCGGAGAAGGGCTCGAGCTTGATTTACAAGCTGCATATCAGCAAGGCCGTGTAGTAGGCATTCTAAACGGGTGTGAGTATCCAGGTGATGAACTATCCGATGTCAGTTTTGCTCATTTATATCAGCACGCTGAGTCGGCACTTTTTCAGTGGATGGCAAAAACGTCTGAGCTTGACTCAGCGCATTATATAGCACATCAGCGTGTGCTTAAGTTTAAAACACAGCCTTTCTCTGGCCCTTTAGTGACGAGTGTTGGGCGATTAACAGATCAAAAAGTGCTTCTGCTTTGTCAGCCGTATGATAAAGCATTAGTGCTAGATGAATTATGCCAGCGTTTAAAGCAACATGATGGGTATATGATTATTCTTGGCTCAGGTGATACTGAACTTGAAAAAGTGATGACCACAGTCATGGCCCGACAAGATAACTTATTATTTTTGAAAGGATACGCTCATTTTGTTGGCGAGTACTTGTATCATTTAGGCGATCTGTTTTTAATGCCCAGTTCATTTGAACCCTGTGGTATTAGTCAAATGCTCGCCATGCGCGCAGGTCAACCGTGTCTAGTGCATGGTGTCGGTGGACTTCGTGATACTGTGCAGCACCTTGAAACGGGATTTAGTTTTAATGGTGAGAGTTTAACCGCTCAAAGTTACGAACTTATTACTGGTTTTACTGAAGCGCTTGCGCTAAAAAATGCAGATCCTAAAAAGTGGCAAGGAATTTGTGAACAGGCTAAAAATGCGCGTTTCTCGTGGCAATCAGTCGCAGATGGTTATTTATCGTACTTATATCAATAAAAACACCCTGATTCATGGCAATTAAGTGACTTTTATGTCAATTTCCGCTATTAATTACTTAGTGTTATATAAATGATAAAAAGTAGGTAAAGTGGCTGTATTTGTTGCTAGACAAGCGGTCTTTAATCGTCGTCAACAAGTTGTCGCCTATGAGCTACTATTTCGCGATAGTGAAAAAAACAGTTTTCCAAACGTGTCAGAAAGCACCGCAACGGCACGTCTCATTATGGAAAATCAGCTCAATTTAGGTACCCGCCATATCACGTCGGGCAAAAAAGCATTAATTAATATAGGTCCAGAGTCTTTAAAACTGGATCTATGTGCTTTTTTGCCAACGAAAGATGTCGTTATCGAGCTGCTAGAAACGATGGAGCCTACCGATGAAAACTATGCGTTTTGTCGTGAGTTATTTCATAACAATTATAAACTTGCCTTAGATGACTTCGTGTACCAGCCCGAGTGGGACCGCTTTTTAAAGCTTGTTCGACTTATCAAGTTTGATGTAAAACAAACCCCATTTGAAGAAATTCTACCCGTAGTTAAAAAATTAAAAAAACACAAAAAAATAAAGTTATTAGCAGAAAAGCTCGAGACGGCAGATGATTTTGAAAAAGCCTACGAAATGGGGTTTGACTTTTTTCAAGGCTATTTCTTTGCCAAACCAACCATGATCCAACAGCGTGATATTGATTATAACTACGCATTGGTTTTATCAATTTATGCTGAAGTCATGCGTCCAGACCCCGATATTAGCGAAATAGCGGGGTTATTCTCGCTAGATACTGCTTTAGCTTATAAGCTCTTACGCTTAATAAACAGTGGTGTATTCCCTATAAAAAGTAAAATAGGTTCGTTAAAACAAGCGCTTGTTTATCTTGGTCATGAACGACTGAAAAAGTTTGTTAGCTTAATTATTACTGCACATAGCGCACAAACTAAACCTGCCGAGCTCACGCGGCTTTGTGTTGTAAGAGCTCGATTTTGTGAGCTAATAGCACAGCGTGTGGCTAAGCAGCAAACCGGAGAAGCGTTTTTAACAGGGTTGTTTTCATTACTCGATGCTATTCTAGACCAACCAATGGAAAAGTTGCTTGAACGTTTACCATTTCCAGATGAAATACACAGTGCATTAATGCAAGAAAAGAACATTCTTTATTATATTCTCGAAACAGTTAAAGCCTACGAAACTGGAAGCTGGTGGGCATTAGAACAAGCAGTGGCTTTTTTAACAATAGAAAGCGCAGACCTTCCCAAAATATATGAAAATGCTGTAAATTGGAGCGATAGCTGCAGACAAAATTTATAAGTGATATATGCGCAATATTAATATGGATGTGTTAAGAGGGATTGCGGTACTGGGTTTAATGTTCATGAATGCCTATTACTTTGGTGTTTTTGAGTATGGCTATGTAACAAGTGCAACACCTTCTGTGGCGGATAAGTTTATAAATATTATTAACTTAGTCTTTATTGATGGCCGGTTTCGAACCCTCTTTTGTTTATTGTTTGGCGCAGCACTTACAATTCAATTACAGCGCTGGCAAAGCATAGATGCATTGCATAAGCGTTTAAAAGTATTAGCGTTTATAGGGTTGGCCCATGGGTTTTTACTTTGGGCGGGTGATATTTTATTCATTTATGCATGTGCAGGGTGGTTGGCACTCAAGTTCAGCCATGAGCCGAATGATAAAATAGTAAGAATGGGCATGCTATTTCTGCTACTCGGTGCACTCCCCTCTTTTTTATTGGCATTTATTGAACCTGAACTGCTACCTGTTACGCGTGACTCTGCGGCTTTTTTAGAGGCATACAATGCGGCATTTTCATCCTATTTAGCGGGCTTTATGAGTAATATGTTGATGTTTATCATCATGATTATAGCTGTTCCGCTTATTACGCTGTGGATGGCTGGCGGGCTCATGCTGATTGGGATGTATTTGTATAAACAAAAGATCTTCGAAAATGGCCTTACTAGAGAACAGTTAAACTTTATTGTGCCTGCAGCGCTGGGCTTTACCGTTTTACGATTAGCGGTTGAACCAAATACACATGTACTTATGGTCGCATTGGCTGAGCCTTTCTCTTGGTTTGCAGCACTTGCGATGGCAACGTTGTATATTCATATACTCGTAAAATACGTTAAGAATAACCCCGAAAAGTGTTTAGTATTACAACAAGCAGGGCGTATGTCTTTAACCCTTTACTTAATGCAAACCGTGATATTTTTAGTGTGTTTTAAAGTCATGTTCCCTGAGTGGGTGTTGAGCTTTGATCGCATTAATTATTGGCTTCTTATTGCGGGTGTGGTTGTCTTTCAGCTGGTATTTTGCAAAGTATATACTCAACTGTTTCGATACGGTCCGTGTGAGACCGTGTGGCGAAAACTGTCACGATAATTACCCGTATACTATACTTTTAAAAAATAACGTGCTGGAATGAACATGCGGGTTATATTGAGTGTTTTAATACTGCTTTGCTCTTTACCACTTTTTGCTGTAGAGCAATTTTCGGTGCTATTTGTAAATCCCTCGGTAAAAGCGGAGCCTTTTTGGCAAAAAGTCACAGCAGTAATGCAAGCTGCGGCAACACACAGTAACGTCAGGCTTGATATTATTTACGGTGGTTGCAATCGGCATATTCAGCTAGAAGAGCTCAGACACTATCTTAAATACAACGCCACTCCCGACTATGTCGTACTGATTAATTACCCTGGGGGAGCAGAGCAATCAATGAACTTACTTGAAAGTCACAAGATAAAGTTCATCACATTAGAAGAAACCATCCTCGGCGCAGAGCGTCAGCAAATTGGTAAACCCTCAGAGCATTTTAAATATTGGCTCGCAGAGGTTTATCACGATAATTTTGAAGCGGGTATACAATTAGGAAAAGCATTGTTTGATAATGCTAAACAAGCAAAACAAGAACCCAAATTTGTGGCCATTAACGGTCACTATGGGACTGAATCAGATACTCGCAGTAATGGTTTAAGTCACTATTTACGAACCCAACATGTCGAGCTTGAGCAAGTTGTTTATGCAAATTGGAATAAAACCGAAGCCACTGAAAAAGTGCGCCGTCTATTGCATCGTTACCCACAAACGAATGTTATTTGGTGTGCATCGGATTTAATGGCACTGGGCGCACTTGATGCAGTTAAAGAAAAGTCAGGAAAACGCTATTTTATCGGCGGCATAGACTGGCTTGATGACAACTTAAGGTTAATTGAACAAGGGCGCTTAACAGCCAGTGTAGGTGGGCACTTTATGATGGGGGCGTGGGCGTTAATTAGTTTGGTCGATCATCACAATGGTCATCCATATTTGCAAACTCATCATGAAATTAAATTTAAATTAGGCGTGATCACGAACCAAAATGTGACAAGTTACCATTGGCTTAGTGATATCACGGACTGGTCAGTTATTCCATTCGATGCTTTTTTGCTGCGCAATACTCGCAATGCAGAGTATCGGTTTGATTTTGACACATTGCAGACGTTGCTCACCGAAAAACCTGCACTGCATTAAAGCGAGCCGTTAAACGAAGATTAATCTGCCTAGCGTGCTATAGGGTTCTGGTATAAACTAGCGGCTTTAAAATTAAGACAGAAGTGTGCCATGACAGAGTTAAAACGATTAAATAAATTTATCAGTGAAACAGGGTTTTGTTCGCGCAGAGAGGCTGATAAATATATTGAGGAAGGTCGTGTTACTGTTAATGGTAATTTGCCAGAAATGGGTGTTAAAGTCAGTGATGCTGATGAAGTACTTGTTGATGGTAAACCACTCAAAGCCAAACCGAAACGTGTTTATATTGCATATAATAAACCCGTTGGTATTACCTGTACCACTGAGCGAAAAATTCAAAGTAACATCGTAAAAGCGGTTAATTATCCTGAGCGTATTTTCCCAATTGGTCGATTAGACCGCCCATCTGAAGGCTTAATCTTTTTGACCAATGAAGGCGATATCGTTAATAAGATTTTACGAGCGGGCAATAACCACGAAAAAGAATATGTAGTCACTGTCGATAAGCCACTTAATCGTCAGTTTGTAAACAAAATGGCAAATGGTATTCCAATTTTAGATACCGTGACGAAAAAGTGCAAAGTGAAACAAACTGGCCCACAGCAGTTTACTATTGTGTTAACGCAAGGGCTAAATCGTCAAATTCGCCGTATGTGTGAATACCTCGGCTACGAAGTGGTCACGCTTAAACGTACACGTATTATGAATGTGACGTTAAAAGGCTTAAAAGTGGGGCAATGGCGCCATTTAACTGAGCAAGAGATGGCTGAAATTAATAACTCAATTGCAGACTCGGGTAAAACAGAGGAACGTTCAATTGACGATAATAAACAGCCAACTAAGCCAAGAACGCCTCAACCACGTTCAGAAGGCGAGAAAAAACGCGACTTTTCTAGCTATGTTAAAAAAGGCCGCACAGACTCAAAACCAGGCTTGAATAAAGCGAATCAAGGTAAACCTAGGTCAAACCAAATAAAGCGAAGTAGCACAAAACGCACTGGCACATTGAGCTTGAAAAAGTAAACGCTATAACGGCGTTTTGCTCAATTTTATCTTCAACTATTATGTGTTGTTGGTGCTCGCTTCACCAACAACACTGTACTTATCGCTTAACCCCCAATTTTGTACCTTATATTGCTTTTCATATAAATTAAAGTTATTATTATCAATAAGTTATATTATTTAGGGTCGATGTAACTTACGTTTTATGTTATGTGAACGTGAGTTTTGAAGGGAGAGTGTTGAATGCTTAAAACATTATTTAAACTGGGTGTTTTAATAAGTACTTTATTTGTGATGGGATGCGCTGCTATTTCATATCAACCTCGGGGTATTCGCGGAGGGTACAGTGAGGAACAATTGGGTGAAAACAGTTACAGAGTGACCTATTACGGCAATGGCAATGTAAGTGCAGAGCAAGCGATGGATTTTGCACTATTACGAGCCAGTATTTTATTGAGTGAGCAGCACCATCAAGTAATTATCAATGAGTTATCAGTAGTAATAGATAATGTCAGTATCGGAAGTGGTCTTTATGCACAGAAACCGACGGCACGGTTAAATGTATCAAGCACTTCAGCTGCTGAATCACAAAAACTGGTGGGGTGTGAGTTATTAAGAGCTTCTACAGTTACCTCTCTATCAGATACCTCGTTTTTAATTGATGTTAATGCGTGTATTAACACGATAAAAACTAAATACTCGCTAACGGAAGAGCAGTTAGCTCAGCCTTAAAAATGGCTAAAGTTATTACTCTAAATATGGATTCTTACAGTTATGAATAAAAATTTAGAAAAATTTTTACGGAAGCGTAAGAAAGCGATCAAAAATCCAGAAAAGTATAGAAAGGTTTATGTAAATAATATTGAGAAGCTTGACTTTTATATTAAGCATGGAAAAACCGAAAGCGGTGTTCCTAGCAATGAAAAATTACCATTTTTTAACTGGGAGGTATTAAATACAGAACTGTTAATTCCATGTGATTATTATGAGATGGATGCACAAGCTAGTTTTTTGGATGATAATTTACTTGATTTAGGTAAATTAAATATATGTTTAAGTTATGGATATTACATGCTTACAATACAAAGCTATAAGTTCAAGCGCTTTAGATATCGCTTTAGTCGTGAACCTTTAAGGTTGGTATCACCAACATCTGTATTTCAGCTAAGTATTGCAGTGATATTGCATAATAATGAATATGCTTGCCAAATTTATACGTTATTTCAAGCTGGTTACATGAAGCATTGGGTTAATAGATCAAAAAGTCACATTGGTGATTTTATTATCTTGCTGTTTGATAAGGTAAAAGGTGGCAATACCCTAAAACCGATCGTAGATGACTTTGCTTACCAAGCTCTTTTAGATAACTGGGATAGCACTGACTTGACTGAAGTTACCGCTTTTCTAAATCAGTTATGTGATGATCAAGTTACTCAGGTTGCATCGCCACCAAGTAAGATGTTTTTTGAGTTCGACAATATGAACTGGCAATTTACACCTTATGCTGCACTTATGCTGTTAACGCTAAGAGCACAACATGGCCTTGAGAATCCTGATTTTGAGCATCCTGGGTTTGGTAATCTTACTTCTTTGCTATTAACGCAGCCCGTAGCCCCTCAAAAAGATGACGTGCTTGAACAGCTCGTTGCTAAATTACATGAGCAAGGCTTTGGTGAATTACCTCAACACCGTGAATCTTTGGGAACTGTTGTCAGAAGCTAGTAAACTAGAAAAAGTATCGTGTAGATAAAAGCAATCTACCTGATTTACATGGGTAGATTGCGTATCGCTTTTATCATTTTTAATGATGAGCAGGCATTAGAATAGCGTGTGTGATATCTTCGAAACGAATGACATGCCCGCCAAATTCATTTTGAAAGTTTATCGCATCTTGTTCAGTTGCAAAACTGGCCAATGTATTCCCCATAGCGCCTTGTTGAGATGAGCCCGCAACATACCAAGCTTTTCGCGCATTTATAAAGTAATTATCGGCGGGTTTATGCCAGGGTGTTTTACTCATGTCATGTACAAAAATATCGCTTACATTACGTGTGTTTTCAGGTTCTAGGTAGTAACTGAACATATCTCGTGTTGAACAAAACTTATGTATTTTTTTGCCCGAGCCCGAGTTCGTATCAGTTTGCAGTAGTTCAGCCTTCGGGCCTGGAAATTCTGAAATCAACATACCACATAAATGACATTCATCGGTTGCTTCAATTGCAACTGCTTGGCTGGGTGTTTGTTTAATTTCACTCTCCCCACAGGCACAAAGTATGAATAGAAGTGGCAGTATCGGCAGTAAGGTTTTAACGTTCATTACATTCTCTTTTTAGTAAATAGTGTGATGGCTAAAATTAAAGGAAAGATAACCCAAGTGACGAGCACGCAAAGCAACTGAGTAAGCGACAGGCTTGAGCGTATTGCAATAGCAAGAGCCCCGTTTACATCGGTGCTGTCTAAGCCTGCTAGATTCACTAATCTAAAAATATCAGCGGGATTCAACATCATCATAAACGTGAGTGATTGTTGGCTTATACCGTCTTCAGTGCCTACGAGAAGAGTGAGTAAACCGAGATCAAATATGAGTGCGAAAATAAACCAGACGATTAAAGCAGCACCGGCAGCTTTCGACTTTTCACTCACCGAGATACTAATTATAAAGGCAATAGCAATGAAGCTAAGGCCTAACATAACGGCACTGGCTATGAATAATGAAAATACAGTAATAATTTCAGTTTGCTGAGTATGGGCATATAAAATGACACCAGATGCACCAAAGCCAATTAAAATTGCCAGTGCAATGATACTTCCTTGCCCTATAAATTTTCCCATTAGTAATTGGGTTTTGTTGATAGGGTAGGTAAGTAATAAGAGTAAGGTGCCACTTTCTAGCTCACCTACAAAGCTGTCGTAACTGAGTAACAAGGCGATTAAGGGAATAAGAAAAACAGCTAAACTTGCTAAGCTTGCTACAGTGGTCGAGGTTGAGGTTAACCCTGTTTCACCTGCGACCGCTGAGCCAAAATAGGTCAGCCCTACTGATAATAAGGCAAAAATAATTGTAATTGAGAGCAACCAACGGTTGCGAAGACCATCGCTAAACTCTTTTGCAGCAACAGTGAAGACTGATTTCATATGCTTCCCTTTTGTGGCGCTTGAGATAAAATTTGTTGATAAACCTGATTTAAATCGGGTTGTTCAATGTGTATATCATCTAAATGACGGTATTTAACGAGCTCGCGGAGAACATTCATTTTATTCTCGTCTTTTACCAATAAATCGGTATCGTGACAGAGTTCAACATGGGTCATTAATTGTGAGTCATTAACGAGCTCAGAAGGGGAAACACCGCGAGTTTTAATGCGTATATCTAAGTTTGCATGTGCGCGTAGACTGGCTAAATTACCGCAAGCAAGTTGTTGCCCTTTACTCAGAATAATCGCACGGTCAATATGGCGCTCAACCCCTGGTAACACATGAGAGCACAGGATAATACTGGTGCCGTGTGCTTTAAGGTTGTCAACTTGTTGGTAAAATTCAGTTGTTGCAACCGGGTCAAGCCCAACCGTTGGTTCATCTAGTAATAGTAATTTAGGTTTACCTAAAAATGCCTGGGCAAGTCCTAAACGTTGACGCATTCCTTTGGAATATGTTTTAACCGCGCGGTTCATTGCCTCTGTTAATCCCACTTGCGCTATTAAATCTTTTGCGTGTTGTTTGTTAAAACCTTTCAGTTTTGCAAAGTAATTGAGTACTTCTATTCCTGTTAAATGCTCATAAAAACTGACATTTTCAGGCAAGTAACCGACTTGGGATCGAATATGCCATGCGGCTTTGGAGTCTGGTTTAGCACCGAGTACATCGACACTGCCATTTGTTGGCGATGTGATACCCAGAATGAGTTTCATCATGGTTGTTTTGCCAGCACCATTATGACCAAAAAGGCCGAGCACTTCACCGGGCGCGAGCTCGCAGCTAAGGTTATTGACTGCTGTGAGACTGCCATAGCTTTTTGTTACTTGGTTCATTGAAACCACGGGCGTGTTAGTCATGTTGTTTGTCCTTGATATCACTCTGCGATTTAATAACATGAGGTGAGTGTGGAGAGCGCATTAATGGGTAGCTGTCTTTAACCCCTGCAGGCTTTAATACAGGAAATTGGCGTTGTACCCAGCGCAGTGTTAATACCGATGGGCTATCCATTAGCATTTTCATTTCTGGGTATTGCCAAACCAATTTATCAATTCCATCGTTGGGTTCAAAGGCAACATCACCCACGCCATCATTATTCATATCCCAGCCTAAATAATTGCTCCAATAGTTACCGCGGCTATCGTGACTCCATTCTTGTTTTTTATTGGAAACGTATTTGACTTGCGTGGGGTTATTTATAAAGCTGTTGCCATATACTTGCGTATGCTCAGAGCCTGCAGTGAGGTGAATACCAATTTCTGTGGTATCAACCACGTTATCGACAATGTTGTTATACGCTGAGTTGTATACAAAAAAACCTTTTCCGTCTCGCCCTAATACTTTATTTTCGGGCTTGGTCCACACATTAGAAATGTGATTGTTTAGGATGTCTGACGAGGTAATAAAATTCATTAGTAACCCATAATCTTCACTGTTAGTCGTTCGATTACCTTGGATCACTAAATTGCGCGAGCTCATTAAGGCATAACCAGCCCGCGTATTGTATGCGTTATTATTGAGTACTTTATTGTCGTGGGAATACATGTAATGAACGCCATAGCGTAGATCATGAAGCGTGTTATTTTCTAATACGTTATCTTGGCTTGATATTATGTACAGGCCATCGCGCGTGTAAGAGACATCATTTCCTTTAACCAGTACATGTTGCACATTGGAGAGCTGAATACCATTGCCGCGATCTGCTGAACGCAGGGCTTTATTGCCAACAATCACGTTATTTAAAACCTGTACATGCTGGCCTTTTTGTAACCAAATACCAAAACCATCGCCTTTAAGGTGGTTATTGGCAATCATTAGTTGCTCTGCTTTTTGATCTGAATAAATACCGGAATGTTGTTCGGTTAAGTTATTTCCCCAATTCACTATCTCGAGGTTTTTAATCGAAATATGTGAACTTTTTAACAGTAATGCGTGGCCTTCGCCTAAAGCATCAATGACAGCACCTGTTTCACCAATAAGGTGGATGGCTTTATTGACAACAAAATTTCCTTGGTAAATACCCTTCGTTAAAACAATTGTGTCGCCTGCTTTTGCGCTGTCTAACTGCGCTTGTAAATCATCAGCTGCAGAGAGTCGCGTACTCACTGCCAACGAATAACATGAAAAACAGAGCAGTATTGCTCCACATAAACGGTGTAACCAAATTAACTGCACTCAATAAACCTTCTATTTGTAACGATAAAGGGTATGGGAAAGTCCCATACCCAAATACAAAGCTTACGCTTCAACTAACATGCGGCCTCGCATTTCCATATGCAGTGCATGACAGAACCAGTTACAGTAGTACCACTGCACACCCGGTTTATCAGCGATAAACGTTATGGATGCCGTTGCTTGCGGTGCAACTTCCATCTGCACACCATGATTAGTCATACAGAAACCGTGTGTCACGTCTTCAACTTGGTCTAAGTTAGTAATAACCACAGTGACTTCGTCACCTAGTTTTACTCTAAACTCAGTCATGCCAAAGCTAGGGGCAATTGAGGTCATGTAGACACGTACTTTTTTGCCGTCTCTCACCACTTTGTTATCAGCGTAAACATTAACACCGTCTGCTTTTGCCATTGCGATAGTCTCGGCAAAGAAAGGATCGTTTCGCTCCCACAGTTTATTTGGCTTCACCTTAGAGCGGTGAACAATGATACAGTCGTGAGGTTCAGCGAAAGTTGGGCCATCGTGAACCAACTTCATTTCATCACCTGAAATATCTATGAGCTGATCATTTTCTGCACGTAATGGCCCGACAGGTAAGAACCTATCTTTTGAGAACTTACACAGTGCAATAAGCCATTTACCATCTGCATCACGGGTTTCACCTTGTGAAGTATGGTTGTGCCCCGGCTGATAGTGAACATCTAACTTCTGACGTATGTAGTTCACTTTCTCACCATTGTATGCCTTGATAGCATCTTCAACGCTCCACTTCGCAATTTGGCTGTCGATAAACAGCGTGGTGTAAGCGTTACCACGGTTATCAAATGCGGTATGAAGTGGCCCTAAGCCTAGTTCAGGTTCTGCAACGATGGTGTCGCGAGGCTTAATTTTGTTATCAAATAGGTCATCTAGTTTCTTAATTGAAATCACAGAAACAGTCGGTGATAACTTACCATTAGCAACAAAATAGTCGCCATTGGGTGAGGTATTTAAACCATGTGGTGATTTAGGAACCGGAATGTACGCTGTGAGTGCTGACCCTTTACGGCCATCTAACACTGGGACATTATTGCCATTGTAGGTTTTAAATTTGCCTGCTTTAATGGCGGCTTCGCATCGCGGTAAGTTAAATACAACAACATGGTCACGTTCAGATGAGATCATATCACCGAGTGTGACCCCCATTTCTGAGTTATAACAGGTTGACGCAAAATACTTTCCGTCAAAGTCGGCGTCGGTGTTATCTAAATTACCATCCACCATTACTTGGAATGCGACTTCCATGGTTTCGGCATTAATCACATTAAACAATGAACGATAGGTGCTAATGTCGTCCATTGATGCTTTGCCATCGTTGTTCATGGGAATTTCGAATTCGCCATTACAAATCACATATTTAGTGTATGGAACCTTTTGCACACGCAAGCCATGGATTGCTTGAACATTAGGAACGGTTAGCATTTTATCGGTCTTCATAACATCGCAGCGAATACGTGCTACACGACTGTTGGCCTTGTCGTTAATGAACACATATTTACCGTCGTAACGGCCATCAGTCATACTCATATGCGGATGGTGTGAGTCACCACATTGCAGATGTGCGCTGTCGCCTTTGATGCGTTTAGATTCATTCGTCAGACCCCAGCCTGTTGCGCTGTCGGTATTAAAAACAGGAATACGCATGAGTTCCCGCATTGACGGAATACCTAAAATACGCACTTCCCCCGAGTGGCCTCCACTCCAAAAACCATAATATTCATCTAGTTCACCTGGGTGAACAGTGGCACTGTTACTGCCTGCTTCTGCGGCTTGTGCCTTAGCCATTGATGCGAACATAGTAGCTGACATAGGCGCTGCAACTACACCTGCACCTAATAAAGCACTTTTAGCAAAAAACTTACGTCTGCTTTCGTCTTTCAGCTGTTTTTGTTCTGGGAGCTTTTTCCTATCACTCATGGACTTCCTCCGGTTATTTCATTGTGCTTGGTGATGGGCGTAGTTAGCTAACGTCCACCGTGGGTATTTCTTTTTCCTGAAATTTATTCTTCTTCCTGGCAAGTTTCTTTAGTGGTGGACATTTCTGTTCATTAAAATAGGTGACTTGACAGTCAAGACAGTAGTGACACTCGCGCATATTGATTGAACCATCAGGGTGAATAGCTTGTATTTCGCATTCTTTAGCGCAGGTTTTACATGGCTGACCACACTCAGGCCGACGTTTTAACCAACTAAACAAGCGTAAATTAGAGCCCACAGAGAGCGCTGCGCCTAATGGGCATAAGTAGCGACAAAAGAATTTTCGGTTAAATAAATTAATTACCAGCAAAGACACGGCATACAGCACAAATGGCCATTGTCTATCAAACTTGAGTAAGAAGGTGGTTTTAAATGGTTCAACTTCAGCCATTTGCTCTGCAACAGCCATAGAGTCAAGAGACATGCCGAATAAAGCCAGTAAAATAAGGTACTTAATGGCCCATAAACGTTCATGCACTGCAAAAGGGGGCTCTATTTGCGGCAGCTTCACATAGCGTGCAAATACATTTAGTAGCTCTTGCAAAGCGCCAAATGGACATAACCAACCACAGTATACGGCGCGCCCGAACATCATAATGGTCACCGCAGCAGCACACCAAAGAATGAAAATAACGGGGTCGAGTAAAAATAAATCCCACGAAAAATCAGACATCAGTGCTTGTAAAAAAGTGAATACGTTCACTACAGAGAGTTGTCCGCCCCAGCTCCAGCCGATAAACACCACCACCACGATAAGGAATATGTGTCGGAAATTGTGTAAAAAGGTTGGGTGACGCACCAGAATATCCTGAAATATTAAGGTAGCGACTAATAGAAGCATGAGGAACAGCAGAATAATCACTTCCACTTGCTTGTCTTGCCATACTTGTTGCGTCAGTGATAATTCAGCTTCGGGTTCAGGCATAGCGGGGCGACTGACATATTTATCTAAAGTATGATAATCGCCTTTAAAACTCGTGAATGTGCTGTCGATAGCGCCCATTTGACGGCGTACTAATAGCTCTAATTGCCAATCGGCTCCGGGGTTAAACTCATCGTGAGCGCGTGCGATAAAAATAGACATTTCTTTGAATTTGGGTGCGCCTGTGGCGTAAATATCAGTGACGCGAAAGTGGTCTAAATCGTGGAATGAAATGGTGTCGCCATTTTGCAAAAGTTGAATACGGTCAAAAATACCGCCACGAACGTAGCCTGAGCCTTTAAAAGAATAGCCATTTCCTAGCACAATAAAGGCATGCTCACCGGGGGCTAATTGCGCCATAAGCCATTGGTACTCACTCTCACCAAGTAAGTTTATGCCTATGTGAGGAATATTAGCTTGCGCGTAATAAAGCTCAGCGAACATAGCGCTTTTTTGTTCAGGAGCAGCTGCATCAATGTGTTCTGCTTCTGTGCCTACAAACGCCTCATCAACGGCCTCTCGACTTAGGTACAAGCGGCGAATAGACCCGTCACCCGTTAACGCTTGCCAACTTGCTGGTTGATAAACATCGTGCTTTATAGTGGCCATTGGTAAGCGATTTAAAGCTTCAAGATCAATTATGTTTAAACGTGCGGCGATTTTTTTTGCTGACTTAGTTACCGCATCATTCATGACCATGACAGTGACTGTGGCACCAGAAAGTCCATCAATGTTGACGATATTATCTGAGCTGCTGCCTCCTACTTTAAGGCGATCGCTAACATGTAAGCCCGTGTATTGATCAGTAAACTCCCATAGTTTTGATTCTGGGATACCCGTTAAAATGATCGGCTCGTGATGCTCTAATACCTTCACCCCTAAATAATTACCTTGGGGGTCAATAGCAACAAGCATATTCACTGGCTCGCCCGAATAAGCTGGAATTTTGGCAATATCATTGGTTTCAAAAGCGTAGCCCAGTACGTTTTTGTCTTGATAAACGACCCATGCGAAAGGCGCACTTTCGTCGTTAGATATCCGCTGTTTTTCACCAATATGTGTCGCTTGAGGAAAAATTTCCTCAATGAATGGCATGGGATCTTTTGGTGGGCTTACAAACACCGCCTCGCAGGGTAATGTAAGTATAAATAACATCATCGCGCAGAGGTACAAAAGCCAGGTTGATTTTATATTCATAACAGCACCAACAATTCCTTATAAATGGCTTTATTTAGGAAAGTTATATTGTTTTATTTTTCTCATTAATAACCTTACTCTTCTTTACAATGATTTTAGTGACCTTGATCAATTTTTGACTAGATAACATTTAACTACATGTGTTTTTTCGAGTGGGGTTAATGTGTTACAGAAAATTTAATAATTAATTTAAGTATAAATTTTAGAGAGATGATATACCTAGTAAGGAGTACCTAACTAAGGGTAGTGTAAGGAGTATTTTTTAGTACGTTAGGGTTAGTCTTGATTTTATAAATAAACTGGTAAAGAAGGATTAACCGGTTTTTAAATTTGTTTTTTTATTCATGTCTTTGTATTTTTAATTACATGTAAATAGCGGTTGAATGGTTTTTATTATTTATTTAAATGCAATACTTTGGTGTGTTTAACCCTATTTATGGCGTTTTTTATTGGTGGAAAAATCACTGTTTAAGTGTGTTTAAAATACATTCACACATACCATGTATATACATTTTTAGGTAATTAAAGACAGTCGTACCGCATGATTAAAAAGGGGGAGGATGAACACCAAAAAGCGGTTTATTTCACCGTCAGCCATGCTCTTTAACAGCCTGCGGCCAGATAATCTGCTTGAACAATAAGAAACGGCATGCCTTGGCGGCAGTGATTACAAAATAGCGCCTGTTTAATCAATAACACTGGCTATAGACTCAATTTTCTTCGTGAGAATATTTAACGTGATGGCTATGAGTAAGCGCTGATTGAAAATGCTGCTTTGTAACTGACGCGATTGACGTTAAATTAAAAGATAAGCAGTGCATGCCCAATATCGCTGATTTGGCTAAAACACTCATTTAGCACCGTGTACCTTCGTCGGGCTAGACTATTAAACAGTATGGGTATTTGGTGCTGGTAATGGGCAAGAGAACGCTCAGTGTTTAATCCATTGTGAAGTAAAAAAATAGCAATTTTTGATAAAAGTATGGGTAAATACCGATTTTAAAATAACAATCAACAACACTCTATAAAACAGGAACGACAAATGTACACAGGAATTAGTCAGGTTATTCGTGCTTTACATGTATTCGCATTAAGTGTTTTTTTAGCCGCTTTATGCTTTACAGTTAGCGTGTCTGCAAAAGAAAATACCCCACTCTCTGAACAAAGAAATCAACAACTAAAAAACCTTGTTCAACAAAGTACAATCCCGCAATTAATTCAGGCAATGAAAGAAAAACAGCTCACAGCAACTGAATTAACACAGTTTTTTATTCAGCAAATCGATGAGCTCAATCCTCAATTAAATGCTGTGGTTGCAATGAACCCCGATGCTATAAGCATAGCTATGCAACTTGATGAAGCGCTTAGTCATGGTAAGTTACGCGGCCCTTTGCATGGCATACCAATTTTAGTAAAAGATAATATCGAAACTGAGACTATGCCTACAACGGCAGGCTCGTTAGCATTAAAAGATAATTTTACGCACAGAGATGCGCCAATTATTGCCAAACTTAAACGTGCAGGGGCCATTATTTTAGGCAAAACAAATTTAAGTGAATGGGCCAATATGCGCTCTGAACGTTCATCGTCTGGGTGGAGTGCGATTGGGGGGCAAACGCGTAATCCCCATGATTTAAATCGTTCTACGTGCGGGTCTAGTTCAGGCTCTGGTGCTGCTGTTGCCGCCTTTTTAAGTGTTGCTGCGATTGGAACTGAAACAAATGGCTCTATTACGTGTCCGTCTTCTGCAAATGGTATTGTGGGTATAAAGCCCACGGTAGGTTTATTGAGCCGCCATGGCATTGTGCCTATTTCTCATACGCAAGATACAGCGGGGCCTATGACACGCTCGGTAATTGACGCGGCCATTTTACTGTCAGTTATGCAAGGTTTTGATGAAAAAGATCCCGCAACAAACATCGCAAAAGGGCACCTTAATTATGACTATACGCCAGAGCAAAGTGCCATCTCATTAAAAGGCAAGCGTTTAGGTGTACTGTATGCTGCGCCACTTGCTCATGAGCAAGTTGAGTCACTTTTTAACCAGACTAAACAGATGCTCGAACAAGAAGGTGCTTTATTAGTTGAGGGGTTATCGACAGAGCCATATGATCATTTTTATCAAGATAGTTATGATGTTTTACTCTATGAGTTTAAAGCGACTTTAAATGACTACCTTGCTCAACTGCCAAACGAATATAAATCGCTGACACTAGAAAAGTTGATCCAGTTTAATCAAGCTCACGCTACTAAGGAGATGCCTTACTTTCAACAAGAAATATTTGAAAAGTCGCAGCAAAAAGCAACGTTAACCGACCAGAAGTATTTAACAGCATTACAAAAAGTGCATCAAGCAACCAGAGCAGATGGCTTAGATAAAATGCTTAAAGAACACAATCTTGATGCAATTATTACTGTGACTTTAACACCCGCGTGGTCAATAGACCGTATCAATGGGGATCACTTCACGGGCAGCTTTTCTACTTACCCGGCTGTATCTGGCTACCCTCATTTAACGCTGCCTATGGGTAAAGTGCATCATATGCCCGTTGGACTTTCTATTACGGGTGGTGCGTTGAGTGAAAAAGAGTTGATTGCAATTGCGCATCGGTTAGAGCAATTGATTGGATACAAATACAATTAATTTTTAGTGCCTCCCCTGAAAATATCCTTTCAGGGGAGGCACAAATACAAGAGTACTTAATTGCTGTGGCGTTGTTTAGGTACTTTAATTTTAAACAACAGTGTATAAAGCACTGGCACAACAATAAGTGTCAGTACTGTCGCAAAACCAAGCCCAAACATGATTGTGACCGCCATTGATTGGAAGAATACGTCAAATAAAAGTGGGATCATTCCTAAAATAGTCGTGATCGCTGCCATAGCGACTGGGCGCACACGACTAACGCCTGAATCAAACACGGCTTGATAGGGCTCTTTTCCGCTATCGAGTTCGAGGTTAATTTGATCCACTAATACGATGCCGTTTTTAATCAACATGCCACTTAAGCTCAGTAAACCAAGCAGTGCCATAAAGCTAAACGCTGCATTCATTAATAACAAACCTGCCGATACACCAATGATTGCCAGAGGCACTGTAGCCCAGATAACCAGTGGTTTTTTAACTGAGTTAAACAGCAATACAGTAATTGCAAACATTGCCAAGTAACCAAGCGGTAATGAGCCAAAAATCGCTTTTTGTGCTTTGCTTGCTGATTCAAACTCGCCGCCCCATTGCA
Organism: Pseudoalteromonas lipolytica; assembly: GCF_900116435.1. Classification (GTDB taxonomy): domain Bacteria; phylum Pseudomonadota; class Gammaproteobacteria; order Enterobacterales; family Alteromonadaceae; genus Pseudoalteromonas; species Pseudoalteromonas lipolytica. The sequence goes on from NZ_FPAZ01000004.1 coordinate 238,017, forward strand.
ACTCGTAGCCGTGTGGCAGGTCAATCGCTTCAATATCTTTGCGGACACGGGCAAACAGCTTCGCAGGTGTTTCATCACCAATCACATCATGGTCTGCCATGACAGTGATAGTGCGTTTTCGGTCACGGCGCATAATTAAACTGTCTTCCCATTCAACAACAAAGTCATCAACTACTTGCGTAACTGGCACAAAGACTCCCAATACAGGGCTGTATATTTGTAAGTCGCGCAGGCTTTCGACATTTAACCGCTCTTCTGCAGGCGAGCGTGCAATAATGGGCAGCATTTGCGTGCCGTCTTTATACACGCCGACCTGTTTACCCGATAAGCTTGTTAATAAAAGCTGATCAAGATCAGACTTAGCAATCCCTAAACGGCGTGCTTTTTGTTCGTTGAACTGCGGACGAATAAGTTTAGAGCGAGCACGCCAATCATCACGAATATTAAAGGCACCAGCGTCTTGATGAAGAATGTCTTTTGCTTGCTTAGCGAGCTGACGAAGTACGACAGGATCAGCGCCTGAAAAGCGCGCTTCAATTTTTGCATCGGTCGATGGCCCAATTTCCATGCGTTTAACTTTAAGCTGCGCATCGAGAACATGTTCATGTTGGTAGTCGCGCACTTTTTTGATCATGGCTGTCACGGCCTCACGATCTTGTACACGAATAATCAACTGTCCATAAGCTGGGTATGACTTTTCTGGCGCGTATGTCAGCATAAAGCGAGGAGCACCTTGGCCAACCGTGGTGGTCACTTCTTCAACGAGAGGGTCGGCTTGTAGAAACGCTTCAAGTTTTGCTACCCCGTCCATCGTGGTATGAATATCGGCACCTTGAGTATGCCAGTAATCGACATAAAACATGGGGGTGTTCGAGGCCGGAAAGAATGATTGCTTAATAAACTTAAAGCCAAATACCGCACTAACGAGCATGATCACCATGAGCAATAAGGTGGTTTTACGGTAACGCATTGCGCAATGCAAAACACCTTTATACACATTGAAGATGATACCTTGATAAGGGTCTTCATCGTGGTGAGGCTGTTTTTCCGTGGCTTGTTTAAACATTAAGTCAGCAAAGAAAGGCGTGAGTGTAATTGCCGTAATCCAACTGAGTAATAACGAAATAAACAACACCCAAAATAAGCTACCTGCAAACTCACCACTGGCATCCGAGCTTAAACCAATTGGGGCAAATGCAGTAACCGCAATCACGGTTGCACCCAATAACGGCCATTTAGTTTGATCAACAATATTGGTTGCAGCTTGTAGTTTAGTTTGCCCGCGCTTTAAATTAATAAGAATACCTTCGGTAACAACAATCGCGTTATCAACCAGCATACCGAGCGCAATGATCAGAGCGCCGAGCGAAATCCGCTGCAAATCAATGGCAAATAGCTTCATAAAGATAAAGGTGCCGAGTACGGTTAGGAGTAAAATGACACCTATTAGTACACCGCTTTTAAAGCCCATAAATACCAGCAACACCACAATGACGATAGCAACGGCTTCAAGTAAGCTAATAATAAAACCACTGACTGACTTTTCGACTTCTGCTGGCTGATTATAAACACTATTAATCTCTATACCGTGTGGGCGTTGGTATTCTAACGAAGCTAAATGCGCGTCTATTTTAGCGCCCACATCAACCACGTTTACACCTGTGCTGAACGACACGCCTACAAGGAGTGCTTGCTGCTGATTAAAGCGAATAATGTTATTTGGTACTTCTGCGTACTCTCTAAATACCGTTGCAACATCACCTAAATATATAAGCTCGTTTTCACCCGGCTTTGAAATTAATAGGTTTTCAAGCTCTTTAACGTCTTTAAATTCACCGGTGGGGTGTAAACGAATTGATTCATCGCCAACCCGTACTTTCCCCGCGTTAGAAACACTATTTTGGGTTTGCAAAAGCTGGTAAATACGGTCTGGCGAAATACCTAATTGTGCTAATTTTCGGGTTGAAATTTCAACCATTACCTGTGCTTGTTGCTCACCGCCAACGGTTACTTTGCTTACGCCATCAACCAGCACTAACTCACGCTTTAAATAATCAACGTAGTCTTTTAACTCATCATACGAATAGCCATCACCTGTCACGGCATACATCACACCGTAAACATCACCAAAATCATCCATAATTTTACTTGGGTAAACACCCGAAGGCATTGCTGCGGCTTGGTCGTTAATTTTACGGCGCAATTCATCCCAAATTTGGCGAAGGTCTTGTTTGCGGTAATTACTTTTCATCTCAACGGTAATTTGTGATTTACCGGGCGACGAAATACTGGTGACATAATCAACATAGGGTAATTGTTGAATTGCATTTTCAATTGGAAAAGTAACTTCTTCTTCAACTTGTTGTGGTGAGGCACCTGGGTACAGAGTGATCACCATTGCTTTTTTCAAAGTGAACTCAGGGTCTTCAAGTTGCCCTAAACCAAAATAAGCCACGGTGCCGCCTATTAGCAAAAACAGTGCGAACATCCAGCTTATAACTTTTCGCTCAATAGCAAGTGCAGCAAAGCTCATTATAAGCCTCGCTCTTTTTGCCATGGACGTACTTTCATGCCTTCCTCTAAGGAATGCACACCTGCAGCAACCACCATTTGACCTTGCTCAATACCTGAAAGCACTTCAATACCGTTGCGGTGTAATTGGCCCACTTTAACCGCTTTTTTGTGAACTAAACCGGTGTTTTCGTCATACAGCCATACATAGCTATTATTTTTTTCAGACTCTGTAGGCTCTGAAAACACTGCCTCAACAGGCAGCAGAATATACGCTGATTGTGAGTGGGTGATTTTGCTTAAATCAATATCAACACGGCCTGTCATTCCCGCAAGAAGATTAAAGTCTTCAGGCACTGGCAGCGAAAACACCACTTTGTATGTAAGGGTGGTTGGGTCAGCTTGGGTGTCAAATTCTTTTACGGTGAGTTGGTACGACTTGTCTGGGTAGCCATCAAAAATAACATCAGGTTGGTAGTCAACGTCTTTATCAATGCGTGCAATGAGTTTTTCAGGCACTTGGATAACCACATCCATTAAGTCGCGGGTTTCAAGACGTAATATGTTTTGCTTTGCTTGGATATTTTCAAAGTTCTTCACAAAAACTTTTGCCACAGTCCCCGCAAAAGGAGCGCGAAGTTCACTGTTATCTAAATTGGTTTTTGCAATTTTTAAAGCAGACTCTGCCACTTGCTTATTTGCCAGTGCTTGGTCTAGCTCTGCTTGGCTTGCGATGGAGCGATCAAATAGTTTTTGAACGCGTTCAAGTTGCGAGTCAGCAAGCTCAAAACGTGCTTTTCGCTCTTCGTACTGAAGCTGAAAATCTTCTGGGTCAAGTTTGGCAAGAAGTTGGCCTTTTTCAACATGTTGGCCAGCAAGTGCAGGAAACTCAAGTAATTCACCATTAACCCTAAAGGCCAAGTAAGACCCTTGGTTGGCAACGACTTCAGCAGGAAAACTACGAATAGCCTGATCTGACTGACTGTTGGTATTGAAAAGTTTAACAGGGCGTATGACCGGCTCAGCGTTGCTTTGCGCAGTTTGCTCTGTACATGCCGCAAGTGACCATAATACAGTGGTGAATAACACGGCGGATGCCAATCTCATTGTCTTCTCCATAGATATGAAAGCATAAATTTGCTGCAGGATACGCTGCAAAGATATAAAATAAAAATTATTAAATTTTAGAAACATCATTAATTTTATTAATAGGGTTTGCGGTTAATGAATTTAAATCAATTAATTATTTTAGATGCTATCGTGCAAAGCTCTAGTTTGAGCCAAGCGGCGGTAAAGCTTCATAAAACACAACCCGCCCTTACAATTGCCATCAAGAAGCTAGAGTCTGAACTAGGCTTTGAGTTATTAGACCGTGCACACTACCGATTACATTTGACTGAAAAAGGGCGTATTTTTTATCGAGAGGCGCGTCAGTTGCTTAATGCTAACAGTGAGTTAAGTTCGTTAGCTAAAGAGCTTGCACTCGGTAATGAAGCTAATTACCGAATTTGTTACGAGCAGCTGTGCCATCAACATAGTTATAACCAAGTCATTAGCCACACTTTCAAGCGCTTTTCGAGCACCGAGTTTAGTATTTCGTCTGGTAAACGCTTTGTTTCGCTAGAGCAAGTAAATAGCCATCAAGCAGATTTAGGAATTGGCCCATGGTTTGATTTGTTTCATGCGACGGGTGATCTAGAAAGTTTACCCATTGGTAAATTTGACATTGGCATTGTGAGTGCGCCAGGTGTCGTGCCAGCGGAAATTAGCTTTGCCGACATTCAAAATTACCCGTGTCTGGCAATGTTTGAGAGTGACTTAAGTTTTGATAGCGACAGACTCTCTTATACGCTAGGGTCTGCCTTGATGAAAATTGATGATATAACCAGTGTTAAATCGTTTTTGCTTTCTGGGGCAGGGTGGGCAATGATCAGTTTACAGCACTGTCAAAGTGAAATAGAAGCAGGTCTTTTACAGCAAATAAAAATTACAGATAGAGAGCATCAATTTGGCGCAGAAATTCGCGTATTTAGACAGCACTCCGTGCACCATGGCCCGGTTGCGAGGGCTATTTGGCAGGCATTTAGTGAAGTAAGTAAACAGTATTTGGATTCAATTCGTGCAACAAGCAACTAAAGAAGAACTTATTTATACGGTTATAGCCTCTATTCCAGAGGGAAAAGTAGCCAGCTACGGGCAGGTAGCTGGTCTTGCTGGTTATCCTAATAATGCAAGACTGGTGGGACGATTATTGAAAATGATGCCAAGCGATTCTAAAATTCCATGGCATCGGGTGGTCAATAGTCAGGGCAAAATATCCTTCCCTGAAGGCACACCTAAACACCGTGAGCAACGTGAAAAACTGATAATAGAGGGTGTCACCTTTAACAAGTCAAAAATTAATATGCGTATACATCAATGGGACTAAGCCACTACGCCTGCTGTAAATATATAAACCCGTCTCAGTACACGTATAAACTAATAGATAGGTAGTGACATACGCAGCCGATAAGTACAAATACATGCCATATAGCGTGACTGTAATGTCGCGTTTTAGCGCTGTAAAAGAAAGTTCCCAAGCTATAAGCAATGCCGCCTGCGAGTAACCACCACAACGCACTTGGGTCAAGATTCAAATATAAAGGGTAAACAAGAGCAAGTGCAAACCAACCCATCAATAAGTATGTTGTGAGCGATATTTTTTTATTGGTATGCTTTACAAGCAACTTATAAATTACCCCGCCAATGGCTAAAGACCAAATAAACACTAATGCGGCCACTGCCCACGCGCCCGACAACGAAATAACTAAATAAGGCGTGTAGGTACCCGCAATCAGTAAGTAAATTGCACAGTGGTCACACTTTTTATAAATAGCACGCAGGCGCTCTTTTGTACTTGCGTGGTAGAGCGTTGAGGCTAAAAAAAGTACCAATAAGCTTGAGCCATACACAACAGCACTCACGGTGGCTGACATTGCGTTTGATTGTGACACTAAGTCCCACAGTACATACACAGAAAATAGGACACCTAAGCCATGTGTGAGCACATTAAGTTGTTCTTCTTGGCGTGAATAAGGAAGCACAGTTGTCATAGACCATCTAATAAAAATGAATTAAAAAACAATTTCAGTGTACAAGTGTACGCTGAATTTATCAACGCTTATTTTTTTCACTAAAAGTTGGTTAAAAAAGTAAATTTCATTGGTTTTATTAACCAATACAGAATAAGTGTAAGAATTAATTGTCTATAAAATTTATTTAAAAACAATTGTTTATAAAATATTTTCATGATGGCACAACCTTTGATTATGTAATTACGACTAATTACTTAAAGAGACAAGGAATATCATTATGAATAACTCACTAAAACTTACGACTGCTGCGTTACTTGTATTAGGGTCTGCTCAAGCAAGTGCTACTGACTTTGAATTAGACATAAGTAACACCATCACACAAACCATTAAGAGCTATGTTCAACAAGCAAGTATAGAGCTTAAGCAAAGTGTGAATAAAAGCATTGAGTTTGATGCTCAAAAATTACTTGAAAGTTACATGGGTGATGCGGACACCGCTTCAAAAGAAGCCGTAACGTTGGCTGCAAAAACATCTGAAGTAACTAACAAGCAGTAAGGAGGCAGGAAAATGAGTAGTGAAATCAGCTTATTTTTACTAATGGTTGCACCTGTGTTGAGTTTACTCAGTGCGTATGCATCAATCGAGTTATTTCGTAATGTTGCACAATGGTTCAACTTTTAGGATAGGAAATAGAATTAAGATTTCATGAAATATTGATCGGCGGACTAAAAGCGCACGTAACTAAAGGCATGTGGTTTTTTGATAGTAGACTTTATGAAGCGTGCGATTTTTCCTTTACCGGTTTTTATTTTACCTGAAGGGTACACAAAACTAAGAATCTTTGAACAGCGTTACTTAACCATGGTAAAAGAAGCTGTTAAAGACAACACCGGATTTGTGCTTTGCACATACCAACACGACACAGAGCTTAACCTGCCTGAGTTCGGTTGTATGATGAAAATAACCGATTTTAATCAAGATGATAGCGGGCAGTTACTCATTGATGTGTATGCAGAGCATGCCGTGTCTATCAATCAACCATTTTATGATAAACAAGCGCTTCGTCATGCTGATGTTGAGCGCGTGTCGAAACCGAGCTGGTATGTAAAATCAGTCGTCACCGATGAAAACTTATTGCTAAGCCATACGTTGCAAGCTGTATTTGCGAATCAACCTGATTTAGCTGCACTTTATAAAGCCCCTCAATTTGATAACCTTGCGTGGGTTGCTGCGCGTTGGCTCGAAATATTACCCATTTCACTAGTTAAAAAACAACAACTTGCCTTTAAATCTAACTTTGAAAATTTGCTAAGTTTCCTCCATACTTTGATTAATACCGAATTTACTGATTAATGTGATCTGTTTGTTGTTGCTCTGCGTAATGTACGTAACGACAATAATTGGATGACATTAAAATGGTAAGTCAACAACTTCAAACAGGTTGTAAACCTAACACAGGTCAATTCACTGCCATGCCAGATACACCAAGCAAAGAGCTTGCAGATGCATTATTTGCAGTTGCAACGCACCGCGATAAACGGGCGTTTGCGCTGTTGTTCCAATATTTTTCGCCAAAAATAAAGCGCTTTGGAATTAAACAATTTGGCTCTGAAGCGCAAGCGATGGAGCTTGTGCAAGAAACGCTTACTTCAGTTTGGCGCAAGGCACACCTCTATCACAAGGATAAAGGGGCTGCAACGACATGGGTTTATACCGTGATGCGTAATGCTTCTTTCGACATGCTAAGAAAAATGAAAAGCAGTAGAGAAGAGTGTATCAGCGAAGATATTTGGCCACTTATTGATGAAGCAACTCCGGGTCAACACGAATTTAGCGACCATTTAGAAGACAAACAAATTAAGCAGTACCTTAACAAGCTGCCTCAGGCGCAACGTGAAGTTGTACGTGGGGTGTATTTTCAAGACATGTCGCAAGAACAACTTGCAGAGCATTTAAACATTCCCGTAGGCACAGTGAAGTCTCGTCTTCGCTTGGCCTTGCAGAAGTTACGCAACGAAATGGGAGACCAACATGATTAAGCACCATCCTTCTAACGACATTCTCATGCAGTTCAGCGAAGGCAATTTGCCAGCATCGTTGAGTATCGCTGTCGCTATTCATGTTGAAATGTGCCCCGTGTGTAAAAAAGAGATTGCAGCACTCGAAGCCAAACAGGCTGATAATGTATTTGCAGGATTTGATGCTGATAGTGAAGATTCATTTGATGCAGGCTTATTCGATGCAATTACAGCAGACGATGCAATCGACGAAATTTACGAGCAAGCCCCCATTACGGTTGATGTTAAAGACAAAACTTACACATTGCCTCGCGCCTTAACACGTATTGGTCACAGTAACTTTATGCAACTTGGTAAGTTGGCGCGCTCACGCATTGACATAGACGACGGTGCTTTAAGAGCCAGTCTTTTACATATTGATGCAGGGGGTGAAATTCCGGAGCACACACATACTGGATTTGAGCTAACCTTACTACTAGAGGGTGAGTTTAGTGATGAAGAAGGCAGTTACGTACCTGGAGATTTTATGATGCTTGATGGGCGTCATAATCATACGCCTAAAACGGCGCAAGGGTGCTTATGTTTTACGGTGGTGAGCAGTGCTCTACACTTTAACAAGGGTATCAGCAAATTACTTAATCCAATTGGTAATTTGATTTATTAGTAGGAACTTTATGCTGCAATCGACAATAAAAATAGGTATTAGTGCTTGCTTAGCAGGCGATAAAGTGCGTTTTGATAGTGGTCACAAAAAATCAAACTTTTGCATGGATGAGTTAGCTAATCATGTCGAGTATAAAAAGTTTTGCCCTGAAGTCGCGGTTGGTTTGCCAATACCGCGACCGACCATTCGCCAAGTGCGTGTTGGTGACACGATAAAAGTATGTCGACCAGATGGCACGGGCGATGTTGGCCCTAAACTGACAGAGTATGGTAAGCGCGTGGCAACAGAACAAACTGCTGAGTTAAGCGGTTTTGTGTTTTGTGCTAAAAGCCCAAGCTGTGGCATGGAACGGATTAAAATTTACAATGAAGCGGGTACCGGAAATACTTCTGAGGGCGTTGGTTTTTTTGCTGAGCAAATTATGGCTCACAACCCGCTACTACCCTGTGAAGAAAACGGTCGCTTAAACGATATGCATCTGCGTGAAAACTTTGTCATGCGGGTCTACACCTACAAACATTGGCAAACGCTTAATGAGCAACCCATTACCGTGCACCGTTTAACGCAGTTTCATGCGCAATATAAATATTTGCTGATGGCTCATAATTACGAGGCGTATCGAAACTTGGGTAACTTACTGGGCACATTTGATGGCGAAGATATTAATGCGCTCGCGAATGAGTACATTTTGGGACTAATGACCGCATTAAAGAAACCTGCTTCGCGAAAAAATAATGCCAATACCTTAATGCACTTGCAGGGGTATTTTAAAAAGTCGCTCACTAAAATTGAAAAGCAAGAGCTTCGCGATGCGATTGATGAGTATCGAAAAGGACTTGTTCCTTTGTACGTACCGCTTACCTTAATTAAGCACCATCTAAAAATACATCCCAATGAATACCTTGCAAAGCAAGTCTATTTTGACCCTTACCCGAACGAACTGAAATTACGCTACGGAATTTAATGAAGACATTATTTTGGTTTAGGCGCGATTTGCGCCTTTTTAATAACGACGCTTTATATCGCGCTATCGACAATGGATGCCAAGATGCGGTGTTTTTTATAACCGAAAAACAATGGCAACAACATGATGTAGCACCTATTCAGATTGATTTATTAAAGCGCCGTTTAGCATTTTTAGGGCAACTTTTAGCTGATAAAGGCATTACATTACACCTTATTGATGCACACGATTATTCGGGGTGTGTTGATAAGCTCTCAGCGTTTTGCCAACAGCATTCTATTGAAAGTGTTTATGCAAATAATGAATACGAACTCAATGAAGTTGAACGAGATAATGCATTTTTAGCTAAAGCTGATTCGCTAGATGTACATTTTTACAGCTATGATGGTGATGTTATTGCCCCCCCAGGCAGTATTAAAAACCAAAGTGGCGAGATGTTTAAAGTGTTCACGCCTTTCAAAAATGCGTGGTTAAAGCAGTTTCAAGATACGCATTTTTATTTTGCCGAGCCTCCTAATATGCCACCTGCAGTTCAGTGGCAAGAAAATGAATTATTAACCTCTGACGGCAGCTCCGAAAAATGGCCGGTTGATGATGAAACGCTAAGCCATGTATGTGCACGCTTTATCGACGAAAAGCTTGGTACGTATCAGGAACAACGTGATATCCCAGGTATTAAAGGCACCTCAGGTTTAAGCCCTTATTTAGCGCTGGGCATTATTAGTGTTCATCAGTTGCTGGCGCTCATTCAGCAGCGTCATCCCGATGTATTGAAAAATGCTAAAAGTAGTCTGTTTTGCTGGGTAAACGAGTTGATTTGGCGCGAGTTCTATCGTCACCTGATTGCGATTTATCCAAATTTGAGTAAATACGCCAACTTTAACGATAAATACGATGCCCTAGCATGGCGCGACGACGAACATGACTTTAATGCGTGGTGTGAAGGTAAAACCGGCTATCCGCTTGTGGATGCAGCAATGCGACAATTATTGCAAACCGGCTGGATGCATAACCGGTTGCGAATGGTGGTTGCTAGTTTCTTAACTAAGCACCTCCTTATTGATTGGCGCAAAGGCGAGCGCTTTTTTATGAAACACTTGATTGATGGCGATCTGGCGTCAAACAATGGTGGATGGCAATGGGCTGCTAGCACAGGGTGTGATGCACAACCTTATTTTCGTATTTTTAATCCAATTACCCAAAGCGAGCGCTTTGATCCAGATGGTGAGTTTATCCGTAAATATCTACCAGAGTTGGAAAAAATACCTGCGAAACACATTCACTTCCCACATGACTACTTAGCTAAACAGGGAAGTAAAAGCAGTTATTGGTCTCCAATAGTTGATCATAAAGCGGCGCGAGAGCGTGCGTTGAACGCGTTTAAGGTGTGATATGGACAAGGCGACCCTTGACAGATTTATTAATGTTTATCAAACACTCAATAAAGACAATTTGCATCTGCTTGATGAAATCTACCATCAAGATATCCAGTTTTCAGACCCCCTTCATGCAGTGGATGGTTTAGCCGCTTTACACGGCTATTTTAAAAATTTGTACGCTAATGTTATTTCTTGTGAATTTAACATCACTGATGTCGAGCACACGACCAACAAAGCCTTTATTTATTGGACAATGTTTTACCGTCATCCAAAATTAAACAAAGGTAAAAAAATAGCGGTGGAAGGGCACAGTCGGCTCGTTTTTTCGAACGAAAAAATTATCCAACATCGCGATTATTTCGATGCGGGTGCCTTACTGTACAGACACATTCCGTTACTTGGTTCAGCAGTTCGTTTCATTGATAAAAGAGCGAGTGCATAATGACAACACTAATTACAGGCGCGACATCTGGCATAGGTGAAGCGCTTGCGTATAAATACGCAGATGCTGGCGAGCAGGTTATAGCATGTGGTCGTAACACCGACAAGCTTGCTAAATTAAGTGCCCACAGCAACATTGAACGTTGTGAGTTTGATGCCACAAATTTGCAAGACATCCGTTCAAGCACCGTGGCCTACACACAATTTGATCGCGTTATATTAAACGCAGGAAATTGTGAATATATTGATGATGCGCGTAATTTCGACAGTGCATTATTTACCCGCGTTGTAACAACAAACTTATTAAGCATGGGCTACTGCTTAGAGGCCTTGCTGCCAAAAATTAAGCCGGGTGGCCAGTTGGTCATTGTCAGTTCAAGCGTCACATATTTACCCTTGCCACGAAGCCAAGCCTATGGCGCCTCTAAGGCGGGAGTCAGTTATTTAGCAAACAGCCTTGCTGTTGATTTAAATGATGTAGACGTGACCTTGGTTCATCCCGGATTTGTGAAAACGCCTTTAACAGATAAAAACGACTTTCCTATGCCCATGGCGGTTAGCGCAGAAAAAGCAGCTAGTTACATATACAAAGGGGTTGAAAAACGACGTAAGGAAGTGCATTTCCCTTATCGATTTACCCTCATTTTAAAATTATTACGAATGCTTCCTACGCCATTATGGCTGAAGCTTGCAAAAGGATTATCACGTTGAAAAAAGTGGCCGTAATTGGGTCGGGTATAGCAGGTTTAAGCTGTGCGCACCTACTTCATAAACATTATGATGTAACAGTGTTTGAAAAAAATGACTATATAGGCGGTCACACTGCCACAATTGATGTCAACGTTGACGGTGTTGATTATGCCGTTGATACAGGCTTTATTGTGTTTAATGATAGAACCTATCCATACTTTGAAAAATTGCTCGACCGATTGGGTGTGCAACGACAAAAAACGCAAATGAGTTTTAGTGTGCATAACGAACAAACGGGCTTTGAATACAATGGCCACACTTTTTTTAGTTTATTTGCACAAAAGCGAAATATCTTTCGTCCTAAGTTTTGGAAACTACTCAAAGACATCGTGCGTTTTAATGATGTGTGTAAGGCGTTACATGCAGAGCAAAATTATCAACCTAACCAAACGCTAGGCGAGTTTTTAGATGAGCATGATTTTAACGAATTTTTTCGTTACCACTACATCCTGCCTATGGGAGCTGCAATTTGGTCGACCAGTATTAAAGAAATGACCAAAGTGGGAACAGAGTTCTTCGTTAAGTTCTTTTATAACCATGGCCTTTTAGATATTACCAACCGCCCTCAGTGGTATGTTATTCCGGGAGGGTCTCGTGAATACATCAAGCCAATGATTAAAGGTTTTGCAGACAAAATTCGTCTTAACAGTAATATTAGTTCTGTATCGCGTGGTGAAGAGTGTGCCCATGTTCATTTTGATGACGGTTACAGCGAAACGTTTGATAAAGTTGTTTTTGCGTGTCACTCAGACCAAGCTTTAAAGCTCTTGTTAGACCCAACTGAGGATGAAAAAGCGGTACTTTCTGCGATTCCATACACAGCGAATTCAGTGGTATTGCATACCGATACCTCTTTGCTTCCTAAACGTAAGGCTGCCTGGGCAAGTTGGAATTATTTGCTTAATAACAACACAGACAAAGCTGCTGTGGTTACTTACCAAATGAATATTTTGCAAGGAATTGAAAGTAAACCACAATTCTGTGTGACCTTGAACCACTTAGAGGGAATTAACAAAAACAAAATCTTACGCGAATTTATCTATCACCATCCTGTCTTTAACAAAGAATCTATTGCTGCCCAGCAGAAAAAAGCGCTGATAGATGGCCATAAAAACAGCTATTTCTGCGGTGCCTATTGGTACAATGGTTTTCATGAAGATGGTGTAAGAAGTGCCGTGAATGTTGCTAAACAACTCGGAGTTGAGTTTGAATAGTGCTATTTACATTGGTGATGTTCGACATCGGCGTTTTGCAGTAAAAGAGCATCACTTTAAATACCCGCTCTACATGATGTGGGTCGATTTAGCCAAGCCAGAGGAGCTGAATAATATTCATCCTTGGCTTGGTTGTAATGGCTTTAAACTATTAAAGTTTAAACAAAGCGATTATTTTAACTATCAAACCAACATGCAGTTATCATTGCAGCAACGCGCACTGGATAAGCTTGCGGAACTGGGGGTTAACACAACGTTTAGCCATGTTTATATGCTGGGGCAAATGCGCTGTTTTGGCATTTACTTCAGCCCCGTAAATTTTTTCTTTTATCAAACCTCCGATGGCAATTTCACACACATGCTTGCAGAAGTGAGTAACACGCCGTGGAATGAACGTCATTATTATGTCGTACCTTTAGAAAAAAAAGTGAACTTTAAAAAGGTTTTCTCCGTATCACCTTTCATGAACTTAGATATGAACTATCATTGGAATGTCAGACTTAATTCTGATAACGCTATGATTCATATTGAAAATAAAAAAGACGACACTCTTTTGTTTGATGCAACACTTCGTTTGCAAAGGCAAGCCCTGACTAAAGAGCAGGTTAGTGCCGTGCTGAAACAGTTTCCAGCGATGACGTTGAGTATTTTTAAAGGTATTTACATTCATGCGCTGAAACTATTTTGCAAACGTGTGCCCTTTATTGGTCACTCAGGCAAGCAAGAGAATTAAAATTAGGTGATGTGATGGAAAAAGTATCAAATTTAACGCAATCCTCTACAACAGGTTGGTTGTCAAAAATTTATAAGAAACTGGTGACAGGTGCGTTCAGCAGTATCGACATAGGCTGCATCACATTAATTGATGGCAACGAGCGCGAACAGTTTGGTAATCCACACAGTTCGCTCAGTGTTACGGTGACAGTAAATGACGCCGCAATGTACAAAATGTTTGCCATGTCGGGCAGTGTGGGGGCTGGTGAAGCGTATATTTTAGGGTATTGGGATTGTGATAACTTAACGCAACTCATCGAAATATTTGCCCTCAACCAAGACAAACTAGACGCTTTTGAAAAAAAATTCGCTTTTTTAAGTGGTATTGCTCACCGAGTCAACCACTTAAAAAATAAAAACTCTGCATCGGGTTCTAAAAAGAACATCGCAGCGCATTATGATTTAGGCAATGATTTATACAGCGCATTTTTAAGTGACGAAATGCTTTATTCATGCGCTGTGTATCCATCGAAAGCAGCGACGCTAGAACAAGCACAAACACACAAACTCGCTCTTATATGTGAGCAAGTCGACTTGCAACCTGGCGATAAGGTCATTGAGATTGGAACCGGGTGGGGGGCATTTGCTATCTATGCTGCAACGTATTTTGATTGCCATGTCACAACCACCACTATTTCTGATGAGCAGCATGATTATGTTGCAGAAAAAATAAAAGAATTAAATTTAGAGCACAAAATAACGTTGCTTAAACACGATTATCGACTCCTTGAGGGCCGCTACGATAAGCTTGTCTCTATTGAGATGATTGAAGCTGTGGGTCACGAGTATTTGCCTGGCTTTTTTGCTAAGTGTCAGTCACTGTTAAAAGCTAATGGGGCAATGCTTATACAAGCGATCACAATTGCGGATCAACGCTATAGCCATTACTTAAAGAACTCAGATTTTATACAGCAGTATATTTTCCCCGGCGGTTGTTTGCCATGCTTAGATGAAATGAACAAGCAAATTAAACAGCAAACTGACATGGTTGTTCACAGTGTTAAAGACATTGGGGTGCATTACGCCAGAACGTTGGCTGACTGGCGTGAACGCTTTGTGGCAAGCTGGCCTGAAATCGATAAAGTAAAATTCGATCAACGCTTCTATCGCTTGTGGCTATTTTATTTGGCTTATTGCGAAGGCGCGTTCAGAACGCGTTCGATTAGCACAGTTCATTTGGTTGCTCGTCGACCTCGTTTTGTTCACTCAGGCGATGACATTGCGCTCAATTATTAATTTCGTGTTGTTTCAGGGAGTGTGGTTTATGGCCTTACTCCTTGAGCAACAAGCCGTTATTCCAGCTTTAGGCGTTGTTGGATTGATGATCTATCTTTCCGAGCAACGCAAGCAAGACCTTTTGCTTCTAGTGTGTGGCCTGCCCCTTGCGTTAGGCTTTGAATGGCTTGCGACATCCTTAAATTTACTGAGTTTTAAAGTCTACCCCTTTCCATTTTGGCTGGTACTCCTTTGGGGAGCATTGCTTTTAACCATCAATACTTCAATGCAGTTTCTGCAAAAGCTTCCATGGTATTTAGGGTGGCTTGTATGCGCTCTTTTTGCACCGGGTAGCTATTATGCAGGGGCGCGTTTTGGTGTTTTAAACATCGATATATCGCTTTGGATGTTCTGGTTGTGTTATGGCATTAGTTGGGCCTCGATGTTCATGGCAATTATTGTCATAAACAAACGCTATTTAACCTCAAAATGATCACTTAGCCCCTGTGATGCGTAGTGTCTAAAAGATATGTTTTAAGGTATAGAACAATGAAATACAGACTCGCATTACTCCTATTTTCCTCACTGGTATTAATGACAAACGCTAACGCTACGGGTTTTAAAACCGTAGGCCAAGCAAAAATGGAATACTTGTTTTGGGATGTGTATGACGCAAAACTAGAAACGCCCACAGGACACTATGTTTTTGGCCAGCACCCAACCAAACTCACCTTAACGTATCTGCGCGATTTTTCGGCAAAAGATATTGTTAAAGCCACTAATGAGCAATGGCAGCATTTGGGCTTTGATGAAATGGTTGGTGCCTTTGATACTCAATTACTTGATTTATGGCCAGATATAAAAGAAAACGATTCCTTGTCATTTGAAACAAACCAACAGGGAATTGGAACTTTTTACTTCAACAACGAAAAACTTGGTGCTATTGAAGATGAAAGGTTTGCCGATAATTTTTTAGCAATTTGGCTTAGTGCCGACACAACAGAGCCTTCACTTAGAAAACAGCTTATAGGAGGGAAACATGATTAAGCTCAAAGCAATGTTCATTTCAGCTATGGTATTTTTAGTCGCGAGTTGTTCAGCCCCTGATGTTGATTATTATAAAGGGACAGAGCCAGAATTTAACTTTAAACGTTTCTTCAGTGGTGAACTTAAAGCGTACGGCGTTGTTCAAGACCACAAGGGCGAGTTAACGCGTAAGTTAGTTGTTGATATGCAAGCAAGCTGGCAAGGCAACCAAGGGGTGATTGATGAGCAGTTTGTTTATGACGATGGGGAAACGCAAACTCGCACTTGGTATATCACTCTAAATGATGACGGGAGTATTTCAGGTACCGCTTCAGATGTAGTGGGTGAAGCGAAAGGGGATAGTAACGGCAGTGTGTTTCATTGGACTTACTCGGTAGAACTTCCTTATAACGATAGTACTTTAGTTGTAAACTTCGATGATTGGATGTACTTGGTAACACAATCGCGCTTGATTAACCGTACCGCTATTGATAAGTTTGGTGTCGAGGTTGGGGAAGTAACCTTGGTTATCGAGAAAATCGAATGATCGTTTAGCTGTCATAAAACCTTTTGGAAGATGGTTAAATTCAGTCTTTATTAATCCTGATGTCACTAAGTTAGTGATAGACAGTTAAAATGTAGCCATTTTTGAATAATTTACGTAAAAATAGCAATTTGCTGTTGCTAACTTTTCAAAAATGCATAAAGATAGGTTTTGCGAAGGCAAAATAATAACGAATAGGAATCTAACAATGAATAAAGCTCAATTAGTTGAAAAAATCGCTACTGATGCAGAAATCTCAAAAGCGGCAGCAACGCGTGCACTAGATGCATTCACTGGCGCAGTTACTAACTCTCTTAAAGAAGGTAACTCAGTAGCATTAGTTGGTTTCGGCACATTCTCGGTAAAAGAGCGTGCAGCGCGTACTGGCCGTAACCCACAAACTGGTGCAGAAATCCAAATCGCAGCAGCAACTATCCCAAGCTTTAAAGCGGGTAAAGGTCTTAAAGACCAAGTTAATCCTTAATAAGAATAAGTACTTATTAATTAAAAAAAGGGCTAATAGCCCTTTTTTTGTGTCTGTAATAAAGCTGTAAAGGCTTATGCCTTTAACGCCTTATCACCTCGACCAATGCCGACCGCACCCGAACGCACGACTTCAATTAAGTCTGTTTCATGGCGAAGCGTGTCCAAGAACGATTCTATTTTCTCGGTACTTGCGACAAGCTGTAATGTATAGCTGTGGCGGCCCATATCGAGTATGGCACCTTGAAATACATCGACAACGCGCGTGACTGCGGCACGGGTGTTTTCATCTTGAGCAAAGACTTTAACTAACAATAACTCACGCTCGATGTGTGCCATTTCTGTTAAATCAATGATTTTAAGTACATCCACAAGTTTATTTACTTGCTTTGTGATTTGCTCAACAATGCGGTCATCACCCATTGTGGTGATAGTGATACGTGAAAGTGAGTGGTCATCAGTGGTGCCCACTGTCAGGCTATCAATGTTGTAAGCGCGCTGTGAAAATAAGCCAACAATGCGAGACAGTGAACCCGGTTCGTTTTCTAATAAAATCGATAAAATACGGCGCATTATGCTTTTACTCCTTTACGTAACCACATGTCATCCACAGCCCCTAGCTTTATTTGCATTGGGTAAACATGCTCTTTTTCATCAACACAAATATCTAAGAATACTAATCGGTCGTTAATCGACATCGCTTTGTCAATGGCTGGTTGTAGTTCATCAATATGATCTACGCGAATACCGACATGGCCATAGCTTTCAACCAGTTTTACAAAATCAGGTAATGATTCCATGTACGATGATGAGTGACGCCCTGAATACATCATGTCTTGCCATTGGCGAACCATGCCTAGTGAACGGTTATTAAGTGACACGACTTTCACAGCAAGGTTATATTGCAAGCAAGTCGAAAGCTCTTGAATATTCATTTGAATCGAGCCATCACCGGTAACACAAATTGATTCTTTGTCTGGGAAAGCCAGTTTTACACCCATAGCCGCAGGCAAGCCAAAGCCCATCGTGCCAAGGCCTCCAGAGTTAATCCATTGGCGCGGGTGTTTAAACGGGTAGTACTGAGCTGCAAACATTTGATGTTGGCCTACGTCAGAGCTGACATACGCATCGCCATTGGTTGCTTTGTAAATTGCTTCTATAACCGCTTGCGGTTTAATTTTATCGCCATCGGTGCTGTAGCTCAGACACTTTTGCTCTCGCCAGCTAATAATTTGTCGCCACCAATCTTCTTGTGCAGAACGGTCAATTGCAATGGAGCTTTTATCAATTGCGCTTTGTAATTGTTCAAGTACCGTTTGTAAGCAACCAACGACAGGAATATGTGCTTTTATGGTTTTTGAAATCGATGTAGGGTCAACATCAACATGAACAATAGTGGCGTTCGGGCAGAATTTTTTTACATTATTGGTTACCCGATCATCAAATCGTGCCCCTAACGCTAAAATAACGTCGGCATGGGCCATCGCTTTATTTGCCTCTAGACTGCCGTGCATACCCAACATACCGATAAAGTTAGGGTGTGTGCCGCTAATACCACCTAGTCCCATTAATGTATTTGTAATGGGGGCATTAAGTGACTCTACAAGATGGGTTAATTGCTCTGATGTATTGGAGAGAATAATGCCGCCACCAGAATAAATAACAAGCTTTTTCGCTTCTAGAATGGCAGTGACAGCTTTACGAATTTGCTTTGAATGACCCTTGGTATTTGGGTTGTATGTGCGAAGCTCTGTTGTTTTTGGAAAATCAAATGGAAATTTAATGGCTGGGTTTAGCATGTCTTTTGGCAATTCAACCACAACAGGACCAGGACGCCCTGTGCTGGCTATGTAGAATGCTTTGGCAAGAATGGCCGGGATTTCCTGTGCGCTTCGACAGTTAAAGCTATGCTTTACAATCGGACGAGAGCAGCCAACGATATCGGTCTCTTGAAAGGCGTCATCGCCAATCAGTCCTGTGGGTACTTGACCAGACAACACAACCATAGGAATGGAGTCCATATAAGCGGTAGCAATACCGGTAATGCAGTTTGTTGCTCCAGGACCCGAAGTTGCAAGCACCACACCGACATCGCCCGTTGCTCGGGCATAACCATCGGCCATATGCGTGGCTGCTTGTTCATGACGTACTAAGATATGTTCGATATCATCTTGTTGAAAAAGTGCGTCGTATAAATCCAGCACTGACCCGCCTGGGTAGCCAAAGATATATTTAACCTTTAATTCTTTAAGTGCCCGAACAACAAGTTCGGATCCATTATATTCTGCTGTACTCATCCTCATTCCTCTGTGTGCTAGCTACAAGAGCATAAAAAAACCCCCGCAAATGGCGGGGGTTTTTAAAAGCGTGCTTTCATCTTTTAATACGTCCCCGCTGGGCTTTTTACTAAGACCAGTACGAGTACATTGACGACTAAAAGATGGCTGCGAAAATTCATTGTTTTTTTCTTTATAAAAATAACAGCCGACTAGACGGCTACTGTTTAAAATTTGTTAGGGTTATTTTTAAGCCTTTTGGAAACTGATGTCAACCGCAAAAGCATCTTTTTGCATTAATTTTTCTTTTTTGATGCGGTAATTTGTATTTATTGCATCTAAATTCATTTTTTGCACGTATATTAAGGTGTAACTATGCATTACATTGTTCGTGTGGCAAGCGTTAAGTGTCTGTAATAAATAACCTAAGGTCATGTTATTTATGCATAACTTAGCTATGATTAGCCATATACGAAACTGGGGTAGGGTATTAATTGTGAGATTTATTAATTATTTAGCAGGCGTGTGTTTGTTGTCGAGCTTTTCGGTGTTTGCAAAGCCTGTAGCGACTCATGATATTGGCTTGATCAATAAAGAACAAATAGTGTATTGGCTGAAAAAACGCGGTGAACTTAATCAGCGCGACGAGCAAGCTGCTTTAGAAGACTACATTGGACAAGTGAATACAGCTCAACGCGTTGCGATTAAACCCAGAGTGTTAGACCCCGCAAAGGTGCACAATAAAGCAGTGCTTGATAATAAGTTCACAAATTTTGTATCGTTAAACCCAACCGATGACAAAACAAACGTTAAAGTATTGGCAATCTTAATCGACTTTCCTGACTTGCCTTACGACAATAATCAACTCACTGCTGAAGATACACCCATGTACTACAGCGATTACAGCCAAGCTCACTATCAACAAATGCTCTTTAATGACACATCGTACCCGGGACCATCGGGTCAATCGTTAAACACGGTTCATCATTATTATCAACAAGCATCAGGTGAAAGCTTTGCATTTACCGGAGATGTTTATGGGTGGGTGAGTGCAGATAAGCCCGCTAAGTTTTACGGTGAGAGAGAAGGTGACATTCGTGATCTAAACGCCCCAGATCTTATATTAGAAGCGGTAGAAAAAGCCGTTGCAACCTTTAATATTAATTTACAAGACTACGATTTAACCGATCTCGATGATATTGATGGTGACGGTATTACCAACGAACCTAATGGGATTATCGATCATGTAATGGTGTTTCACTCTAGTATTGGAGAAGAAGCGGGTGGTGGAGTACTGGGCACCGATGCTATTTGGTCACACCGTTTTTTCGTTACAAACAACGCAAACCAACCCGCTGCTGTTGCTGGCAGTAATGTGAAATTATTTGGCTACACGATTAATCCCATCGATGCGGGAATTGGGGTTGTTGCTCATGAGTTTGGTCACGATCTTGGATTGCCTGATGAATATGACTTAATGGGCAGCGCAATTGGTGAACCTGTTGCGTCTTGGTCTATTATGGCCGGCGGGAGTTGGGCTGGGTCGCCAAGAGGTTCAGCGCCAGTGATGTTTAGTGCGTACGCGCTTGACTACTTGCAAACACGTTACAAAGGAAATTGGCTACATCAAACCGAAATTGACTTAGCCGACGTAAATACAGACTCTGAACATAATTTAAAAGCGTCGAGTAGCTTTAGTTCTGGCGTAAATCAGTTAAAGGTCACCTTACCCGCTAAATTAGAAAGCTTTAAAGCACCGTTACAAGGGCGCTATCAGTATTACTCAGGTAAAGGGAATGAGCTTGTACACAGTTACAAGCAACGCATTACATTACCCTCTACTGCTGGCAGTACCGAGCTTGCGTTGTTATCACATTTTAGCATTGAACAAGACTACGACTATGCACAAATTAAAGTAAATGGTGTTGCACTTGCTAATAGCTATACCAAGGCGATAAACCCACACTATGGTGACATTGGTCCTTATTTAAGTGGCGACTCGCAATTTAAAGATGGCGCAAAGTTGCCGCACGGTCACCTTGATATGCGATTTGATTTGTCTGCTTATGAAGGGCAAACAATCGAGCTTGAAATTACGTATGTCACCGATGTGAACATACACTTTTATGGCATTGTGGTTGACGACTTAATTATCACTCAGGGGAATACCGTTGTATTTAAAGATGATGCAGAGCAATCATCAATCGCTCAACTAGCAGGTTTCTCACGTATTGGTGAGTACGTTTATCAGCAACCAACACATTACTTTTTACAGCTAAGAGATTATGCCGGCATTGACAGTGGCCTCCAGTTTGAGTCTTACTCTCCAGGGGTATTGTTGTGGTATGTTGACCCTGCTGAGCAAAATAACAACACAGCTTCTCACCCAGGTGAAGGCTTTGCACTTGTGGTTGATGCTGACCAAAATACGATTCGTAAGGGCACAACATCAGGCCCTGCCAATACTGATATTCAAGTGCGCGATGCGGCATTTAGTTTGTATGATCAACGCCAGGGCTTGGGAGACGAGCACCTATTAGCAATTAGCTCATTTTCAGATGCTCAAGATTACAGCTTCCCTATTCAGCCTGCGTCGGGGGTTAATGTACCTTCATTGGGCTTCGGTTGGCGCATTGTGTCGCAAGCAACGGATAGCAGTGAAGTGAATGTAGAGCTTAACTATGATGCAACTTCTGGTATTAGTGCCCAACGTAGCGACCGAGATGTGTCGTTTAGTATCAACGGTCTTATTTTAAATGAAACCGATACTTTTCTGTGGTTGTTTGGTGATGGCGAGCAGTCAACGGTGCTCGCGCCAACCCATCAATATGCAGAATATGGCCGCTATACTGTCGTGTTTGAGCGCACGACTGAGTCAGGAGAGGTTACGCGGTTAAACAAAGAAATTATTGTTAGTGAGCCGCTAACACTTAGCCTTTCGGTTACAGCGAATGAAAATGGTTTACTGGTTGCGACAGCGACTGCACAAGGGGGCATTGCACCGTATCAGTATAGCTGGGATTTTGCCGACGGAGGTGCTGCATCAACGGCAACGGTCAGTTATCAATATGCGTTGTCGGGTAGCTTTGATGTGAATGTCACGGTGGTTGATGCCAACATGGAGTCAACATCTTCGCAATTTGCAGTCACTGTGGATGTGCCTTTAAATGCCAGTGCTCGGTTTAATGCACAAGGTTTGAATGTGCAGTTTTCAAGTCAAATAAGTGGTGGTACAGGGCAATATCGCTATCAGTGGGACTTTGCTGATGGCAGTACAAGTACCTCAGCATCGCCGACACACCAATACACAAATGAGGGGACGTACGCAGTCACGTTAACAGTAACAGACACCCAAACGCAGGCTGTAGAACAAACAAGCTTATCAGTCAGGGTTGTTAAAACACAGAGTAATTCGGGATCAAGTGGTGGGGCTATCTGGTGGTTATTACTGATTTTTACCCCGCTGATTATACGCAGGTACGGCAAATTTTAAGCATTAAAAAGCCAGTTAAAAAACTGGCTTTTTTATTAGTTAGCATACAGCTAATTATAGACGTTCAATCACTGCTTGTGTGAAGTCTGTTGTACCGTGGCTGCCGCCAAGGTCACGCGTTGTTCGGTCACCTGTTTTGATAACGTCAGCGACTGCACTGCGAATACGTTCTGCTGTGTCAGCCATACCTAAGTGCTCAAGCATTTGGATTGATGCTAAGATAACTGACGTCGGGTTAGCAAGGTTTTTGCCTGCGATGTCTGGCGCACTACCGTGTACTGCTTCAAAGATAGCGGCATCTTCGCCGATGTTTGCACCTGGAGCCATACCAAGACCACCAACAAGACCAGCACATAAGTCAGATAAAATGTCGCCGAATAAGTTAGTTGTAACGATAACGTCAAACTCATCTGGGGTCATGACTAGTTTCATACATGTTGCGTCAACAATCATCTCTGTTGATTCGATTTGTGGGTAACGTTCTGCTACTTCACGTGCAACTTTCAAGAATAAACCCGATGTTGATTTAAGGATATTTGCTTTATGAACAGCGGTTACTTTTTTACGGCCTTCACGGACTGCAAGTTCGTATGCGAATGTAACAATTTTTTCAGCGCCTTCACGGGTGATTTTTGATAATGCTTCAGCTTCGTTACCGTCTTCAGATACTACTTGACCAAGACCTGAGTACATACCTTGCGTGTTTTCACGAACAGTGATGATATCGATATTATCGTAACGCGCTTTAGTACCCTCAAATGATTTAACTGGGCGTACGTTAGCATAAAGGCCAAATTGTTTACGAAGTGTCACGTTGATAGACGTAAAACCTTCACCTACTGGCGTCGTTAATGGGCCTTTTAAAGTGATCTTGTTACGTGCGATAGTGTCGATTGTTTCTTGCGGAAGCAACTCACCTGTTTTCTCTAGGGCAGCAAGGCCAGCATCAACGAATTCATAATCAAAATCGCAACCTGCGGCATTTAGGATCTCAAGTGCTGAATCAATAATGCTAGGACCAATGCCGTCGCCTTTGATCACTGTGATGGTTTGTTTAGCCATTTACTTTTCCTATTTATGAGTAGATATACACGTAAATACATCGCGAAAATGAGCGCGATTTACTTGTTAGAGGATTTACGTGGATGTGTTTGAAAATTTAAGCGGCTTTTATAGCAATTTATTCAGCTTTTTGCCAGTTTATACTGTGAATACTGACTATAAATAGACGAAAGTTCATATTTTCTTAACGACTTCGAACGTTTTAGCACCATTTTTTAAAAATTATCAGCAAACTCGCATGTACGAAGGTATGAATAAAAATCCGCTTTTGAATGCCAACCGACCGTCGTTAATGTTTCAGCGATAATGTTTTCTTGCCAACTACTAAACATAGCCTTAGGTTGAAATACATAATAACTGAACAATTTTACTGCAATCCAAAGCTTTTCATTCTGTTGTAATTGTTGTTTTTTTAATTGCTCACTGTTAAGTAAATGCTGTGTCCAAGGATTATCGCCGATTAATTGGGTAAGGTATTCGCTCAGGGGAGCCAAATCAAGCGTGTTAATCCCAAACAAGCACGCAAGTGGAGGGCTTACCGTATGCTCTTCTGCGTGTTCAAACACGGTTTTGCGTGACAAACTTGTTGCCTGATTCTCACACAGATACAAGACATAGGCATATAAGGGCAAGGTGACTTGCTCAAATTGCTGAATAGGTGAGTGTTTAAACAGTGCTTGAATAATCCGTACTATGTTTTCAAGGCGTTTGGCTATGTGCGGATATAAAGGGTGCGATGTGGTGGCAACTAAGCGCTGAAACAATACTTTCTGGATAATCGCTGGCGCATTGTCATAGCCCACCATAGATAAGCAATGGCGTAAATCTTTTGCGCGTTGGTGCTCTTTATTATAAGGCTTAACAGCGTACGTAAGCTGGTGAATAAGTTCAGGGTATGGACTCAGTAATTTGTCTAACGCCCGATAACTGTACTCTTTTGCTATTTTAAGTTCGCTGATCAGTGTTAGATACTGTTGCTGGCGACGCTGATTTGCTGGGGGAGGCAGCACAAAATTGATTTTTTCACTAAACCAAACGGTATAAAGCAAGCGTGAATCATTGCAAACACGTTGTTTATCAATAATTGACAAGGGGGCTTTAAATCGATGCCAACGAATTTTTTCAGGTTGAGACACATCAATTAAAATATGCCGATGTTGCTCGTCAGTCGTTAGGTATATTAAGGTTTGCTCGGCATACTTCACTTCGCTTGCGGGAATGTACGGACCGATATGTGCAATAAAGGCTTTAATTGCATTTTGCGCAAACTCATTAGGTGTACGAAGGTAAATATCGGCCAATGCTTTATGCACACTAATATGGCCACCGGACTCTCGGTAGGTAGTATTCATCGCGATGATATTAGCGAGTGCAACAAGGGTTGTCGCACCATCGTAAATCATCACTTTTGGTGCGCTGAGTAAGGCTTGCTTATATTTATTTAAACGCGCTAATAAGTGCTGAATTGAAACCGTATTTGGGCCCGCTGCATGGAGCAATTTTACAGCAAGTTGATGACGACAATGCCACAGTTTTTTGTCTTGCTCGGTCAGTGTTTGCCCTGATGCGAGCTTATTACTTTGTGATTGCACACATAAATAATTAGCAAGACAGCAACTTATAATTTGCTCACTTACTGCTTTATTATAATTGAGGCTATGGCACATTATGCACGCAATGACACACTGGTTAACAACCAGGTTCGTTGTGTAACCATGGGCTGCGACGTATAAGTTAAGTTGTGCCTGCAGACTTTTAGGGTATGTTTGGTATACCAGGTAATAACGCTCAGCAAGATTACTGAGTAATGGGTAAATTTGTGACCATTTGCGTTTTTGATAATACAGGTTAAGTAGCTGATGTGTGCTATCGAATAAGCGTGCCAATTCCCGCGGCGTCACAGTGTCCATCATTGTGTGCTAACTTTCTTGCTGATAACTTTCATAGGCACTGGGCCCCCATAATACAAGTTGGCCATTTTTAAACAGTAAGCCTGTACACTCATCAATCGTGGTTATGCCATCTGATTTAACATGTTGAGTGCGATAAAAAATAATTTGCCATACATTGTCTTCAACGCGTTTTGCATAGGTTAAATCGGGGCTACCTAAATAATCAAGCACGGCATTGAGGTTTTCGGGTTTTTCTATTGAAAGCTTGGCGATGTAGCGTTTGTTGAAGGCTTCACGGTCTTGCCAGATCATGGCTTGCGGATCATCTTTATAAAAAGTGATCACTAGGGCTGCTATAAGTGCGTAAACACCTAACCCTAATACCAGATATTGGAAAACCTTTTTAATCATGTGTAACTCTATAAAACAAACACGAATTTTCAGTATACGCGCAGTTGATAAACTGTGCTACGAGATTGCGACTAATTGAGCCTTAACTGCTTTAAACTAAAGCCTAAGTTTATATCTGTTCGTAACATTACTAAATTTCTAGAGATAATCAGCTTATCCATATCAGCGGTTAACTTTCGTTTTAAAGTGGCATTGAGTGCGTCGTCCATCATGGCCGCTTCAATCGACTCATAGTCATTAATTAATTGCTCAGCCGATTTATTACCAATTCCTTTAACGCCCGGTATGTCATTGGTTTTATCACCTGCAAGTGCCCAAAAGTCAACAAGGCGGTGCTGGGGGACATTAAACCGCTGTTTAATGTCTTGATGCTCAATATAGTGTTTTTTAAAGTAATCGAATATGGCGATATGCGCTGATAAAAACGGTAAAAAGCCTTTATCGGTAGACACAATAGTGGACGAGACATTATTAGATGCTGCTTTGTAGGCAAGCGTGGCAATGATATCGTCTGCTTCGTCGTTCTCAGGTGAGAACACCACGATACCGGTCTCTTCGATAGCGTGTTTAAAACGCGCTAAATTGTTTTTTAGAGTATCAGGCATGGGGGAACGCGTGCTTTTGTAAGCAGCGTAGTAATGATATCGCCAGCTTTTATCGCCATCAAACACCGCAATTGCATGGGTGGCGTTGCATTGACTTAGTAATTTTTTACAAGCATGTGCCACGCGGGCACAGCTTGCTTTAATCATATGCTCTTCACTGTGATGACTCTGATTACTATCAACGGCATAGATGCGCCGAATAAGGTTTAACGCATCTATTAAAAGTAATTGGGTGGTCACATGTTCTCCAGTTATGCTTTGATTTCATAGCAAGGGATATACTTGCTGCCAGGTAACTTCATACGACCTTGCTCAACAAAAGCGGCAAGCAGTTTATCCATATCGGCCATTAATGCAGGCTCGCCACTGAGTACAAAGCGGCCGTACTGTTTAATCGCCTGTAAGCCTTCATCTTTTACATTGCCAGCAACAATACCCGAAAATGCGCGTCGTAGATTAGCTGCAAGTTGTTGAGTAGGTTGATCTAAATGTAAATCTAAGCTTGCCATATTAGCATGTGTCGGCGCGAACGGCTGCTGAAAATCGTTATCAATTTTTAATGTCCAGTTAAAGTAGTAGGCATCACCTTGGCTTTTACGGTATTCGCGTACGTCTGCCATTTTAGCTTTAAGGGTTCTGCCAACACGTTCAGGGTCATCAATTATGACGTCAAATTTATCAAGGGCTTTTTTGCCGAGTGTGTTTTCAACAAATTTACAAAGCTCAATAAAGTAGTTTTCACTTTGTTTAGGCCCTGTAAGAATAACGGGTAAACATTGCTTCTCGTTTTCAGGGTGCAATAAGATGCCTAATAAATAGAGCAACTCTTCAGCAGTGCCCGCGCCGCCAGGGAAAATAATAATACCATGCGCAGAACGTACAAAAGCCTCTAAACGTTTTTCGATGTCAGGCAGTATAACCAGCTCATTCACGATAGGGTTAGGTGGCTCAGCTGCAATGATACTAGGCTCCGTTAAGCCTAAATATCGGTTGTCGGTAATACGCTGTTTTGCATGGCCAATGGTCGCCCCTTTCATGGGGCCTTTCATTGCACCTGGGCCGCAACCAGTGCAAATATTTAAACCACGTAAGCCTAACTCGTAACCCACCTGTTTGGTGTATTTATATTCGACTTCGTTAATAGAGTGGCCTCCCCAGCATACAATCATACTAGGATCGCTATTAACTCTGAGTGCTCCTGCGTTTCTGAGCATGTCGAATACCATATGGGTAATGGCCTTTTGCTCTGTTAGATCTTTTTCGTATTTTTGGCAAATAAACAGGATGTCACGGATCACTGAGAAAATATGTTCGTGAATACCCGTGATTATTTCGCCATCGACAAACGCGGATTCTGGTGGATTCTCTAATTCAATTTTAATACCGCGCTCACGGCTTAATAAGCGAATGTCGAAATTTTCATATTTGTCGTAAATTTCAGAACTTGAGTCTGTGTGGCTACCCACATTGAGAACAGCGAGCACGCAGTTCCTAAATAATTTATAACGCTCGCTGGTGGATGATTGTTCGAGTAGATCAACTTCTAGTTGTGATAGTAAATCCAGTACACCGGTAGGATTCAGTTGTTTTAACATAAGCACTCTCCTAGCTCGTCAATGAGCCTGTCTAATATGTATTAAAGACCCTAAGTAAGGTATACATGAGGTCTTTATTTGCTAATGCAAACTCTATTTCGTCCTTCATTTTTAGCTGTATAAAGCGCTTCATCAGCTCGGTCAAAGGCAATCAATTGCGTATCGCCTTTTTTAAGTTGAGTCGCGCCAATTGAAATCGTAATTTCAACTTGCGTATCTTTAAATTTGAATGGGATACTTTGAATTGTTTTTCGTAGTTTTTCTAAGGGGGCTACGGCTTTTTCAAGTGGCATACCAGTCATTAAAAGTACAAACTCTTCACCGCCGTAACGGGCTATAAAGTCAGACTTTCTAACTGATTTTTGCAGCGCTTTGGCGATCACCTGAAGTGTTTTATCGCCTGCACTGTGGCCATATCTGTCGTTGATTGATTTAAAATGATCGACATCAATAACGACTAAAGTAAGCTCAGAACCTTGCGATAAAAACAACTGGAATTCATGTTCAAAGCGCTCATCAAATGCGGCACGGTTCGGAAGTTTCGTTAAGCCATCAAGCAAACTTTTAAAACGTTGTTCGTTTAAACGTTGCTTATAAGTTGTCAGTTTACTCTCTAGACTACTTACCCGATTATTAATGTCTTTAAAGCTTGCAAGTAAGTTTTCACGCTCAGCGTGTTCAAGTTTTTCTTTGGTGATTAAATCATCGCTCAATGATTTGAGCTCTTCTTCCACTAATTCTTTAAGCGCCGAAATTGATGTTGCTTGTTGAGTTTGCTGATTAAGATTTTTAATTTTTCTTTCGATACTTTTATTAAGTGAATCGTATTCTGCACTCAGTGACTCAGAGTGTTTAGTGGTTGATACAATAGAATGATGCAGATCTTCAATTGTCTGATTTAACGAAATTAAAAAGCTCTGCGCCGACTGGCGTTCTTTACTTATATTTTGTGAAATAATGGTAATAATGCCAATCGCAGCATCAAGTAGCTCATCAACGCTGTCGTTGCGCGTAATTTGGTTTCTGATATTTTTTATTTGTTCAGCACTTTCGTCTTCAAATAACAGTCCATTAGCCAATGTCATTAGCTCAGAGGCAAGCTCGGGTTTAATTAAAGCTTCGCCGGTATCACTTTCAGCTAGCTTTGCTTGCAGGGCTTGGTGATAAATAACAACCAGCTTGGATAAAATGGGCACAAAATCATGGTTCGATTGAATATTGTCAAGCTCACGGTCAAGCAAGTTGCGCAGCGAGCGGCGCGCATCATCAGGTAACCCTTTTACTTTTTGTAACTGCTTGCCTGCATCTAATACGCTTTTATTAAGATCGCGCTGCAAGGCAATTTGTTTTGCTTCTTGGTGTTTGAGTAAACCGAGTACATCGTCAATAAAGGGGGCTAGTAGGTTAAAATCAACGCCTTTTTTTAGAGCACTTCGGTATTTAGCAAGGCGGTTATCAAGCTCCATGTCTAGTCCTTTACAGCTCAGCGATAACTTCGCCGCAAACTGTGAAAGTACTTCAACTTGATGTTTGCGCGCATCCTCGACAACCATCCTTGCGTCGATCGCTTGCTTTAACTTTTTATTAAGAACATCATGCTGTTGCTGCACTTACTTACACCGCCATCAAGTTTTATATTTATGTACCTTAAGTCTACAACAATTTATTGTGAAATGTAGGTGATAAGTCAAAAACTTAACTATTTTGTCTATCAGGCTTATTGCTACGGCAGTTTATCGGTTTTTAATTCACATTTTATATCTCAGTTGATAGGCTAATTCGCAATTATCGATAGTAATAAAAAAGAGTTGTTATGAAAAAGTTTTTGGCTATGTCAATTTTGGCCGCATGCTCTAGCAGTGTGTTTGCAGATGTAAACTATTCACTGGCGATCACTGAACCTGAACATCATCTAGGTAATGTTAGTGTGGAGTTTCCTGAGACAGCCCAAGCGCATTTAGACGTAAAACTTCCGGCATGGCGTACTGGACGCTACGAAATTTTAAACCTTGCGAATGGGGTACGTTTTTTCGATGCGAAAGATGATGATGGTAAGCCGTTAAAATGGGAAAAAATTGACCACAGCACATGGCGTGTTCATTTAAATGAGCCAACACACGTAAATATTGATTATCAAGTCTATGCCAATGAACTAGGTAAACGCGCGCGTCACATCGATGACAGCCATGCGTTTATTGATGCATCGGGCTTTTTCATGTTCAGTGAATCATTTCGCCAAGACCCTGTGACGGTAAAGCTTGATGTGCCTAAAGCATGGCGCTCTGTTTCGGGTATGGAAAATGCAGGTTCAAAACACAGTTTTAAAGCGGCTGATTACGATATTTTGGTCGACTCGCCAATTGAAACAGGCATTAACGAGTTACATAAATTCACGGTGGATGGCCGAGACTACGAGCTGGTTATTTGGGGCGACGGTAACTACGACGTTGAGCAAATGCTAACGGACCTTAAAAAACTAGTGGCTACAGGTAATGTAATTTGGGATAGCTATCCGTATGAGCGTTATGTATTTATGGTACATGCAACGTCTGGTGCAGGGGGAGCTACAGAGCATTTAAATTCAACAATTATTCAGCGCCCACGTGACCGTTTTGGCTCTCGTAAAGACTACTTAGCGTTCATTAGTACTGCTGCCCATGAGTTTATTCATACATGGAATGTAAAGGCGTATCGTCCGAAAGGAATCGCTCCTTACGATTACACAAATATTAACTACGCGAAAACACTGTGGATTGCAGAGGGTTCTACAAGTTACTTTGAAGATCATTTGTTAGTGCGTTCTGGTATTGCAAAAACGGATGAGTTTTTTGATACCCTAACTAAAACTATTAACCGCCACTTGCAAACCCCAGGTCGTGAAGTACAAAGCGCCGCTGAAACCAGCTTTGATAAGTGGATCAATCAAGGTGGTGACCATGCTCGCAACTACAGCACTAATATCTACCTTGAAGGCTCGTTAATTTCAATGGCACTTGATATCGACTTGCTAGAGAAAAGTGATGGCAAAATCAGTTATCGTGATGTGCACCGTGCGCTTTACAATAAGCATCGTTTGCCAGATGGTTTTACACCTGATGATGTCAAAGCCATTTTAAAAGAGCTAACGGGTCGTGATTACAGCGCATGGTGGCAAGCTAATGTGGATGAGCCAGCAGCCATTGATTTTGATGCCTTACTAGCAAAAGTTGGCTTAGGTTTGACTCGCCCAGAAGGCGCAAAATCAGTACCGAGTATTGATTCATTCGCTAAAAATAGCGGTGAGTTACTAACACTTACACATGTTCGTCGTGGTGGTGCAGCATGGCAAGCAGGTTTAACAACAGACGATAAAATCGTTGCCTTCAACAAAAAGCATGTTGGCAAAGATTTAAAAGCAAGCTTAGAAACGTTTAAAGCGGGCGACACAGTGACTGTTGACTTTATCCGCCGTGATGCGCTGCAAAGCACAACGCTCACACTTGGCGAAGACTTCGATAAAGAGAAAAAAGTAACAGCATTAAAAGATGCTACACCTGCTCAAATGGCGTTGTTTAAAGCATGGATGGGTGTTGACCACCCAAACCAAGCTAAGTAAACATTTAATGATTTTTGATTGGTAAGAGAGGAGCTGCGGCTCCTTTCTTTTTGTCGGGCGTTTGTTGGGCTTTTACAAACTGTTTGGTGTATTTTGCGTTTAAAATTGCACTGTGGAGCTGTTGCTTTTTACGTCGCCAAAATGACTTTTTAACCTGACAAGACCTATCACGAATATCGCTTTGCGCACTGTCAGGCTGTGTAACAGGGTAAGGCAGGAGTGAATAGCCATAAACGCCAGTTTCCCACACGTGTTGCAAATCGCAGTCTACAGGGCGCGCAAATGTGTCTGTGGCCTTAAGCAGTGCTTTAGCCCCCGCTAAGCTAATAGCCGTTGCGCAGCAGCCAGACATGAGTTTTTTATGAATTGCTAAGTGCTGACCATCTGCAAGCGGTTTTGCGTATGCAATGTCACGATTGCGATTTTTATACGCGGCCAATTTAATGAGTTGCCATGGCTGTTTTAAGTGATTGATGTTCTCGATAGCACTGTGAATTGAGCGGTCGAGCACAAAATCATCTTCTAAAATAATGGCGTAGTCGAGTTGCCTATCTACGATTGTTTGCCATGCTTTTCGATGACTCAGGTAACAGCCTATTTCACCTCGACTTAAAGGTTTGTGGTACTTTTTAAGGTTTAAACGGGCATTGTAATGCTTGGCGATATCTGCGTCTGTTAATGTTTTACCATCGACAGCATCAATGCGCTCAAATGCTAAGTTCTGTGCATTAAGCTCATCGCTTACGCGGTTTAGACGCTCTATTGAGCTTGCTAAGTTAATTACAAAAATAGGGGGCATTATGCTTACCTGATGAGTCGTTTTAATCAGGCTAACAAGCTTTAATGACGCTTGGGTGTCAGCATTATTTCGTTTTTATGTCAGGACGAGGGTATTTAAAATCGCACACTTTTCTTTTTCAGATAAAATGATCCAATCAAAAATTTCATCATTCGTTCGGCCACACCCAGTGCAGTAGCCATTAAGTCGATGGCATTGCCCAATGCAGTCAGTTTTATATGTGGATTTTGGCTTTTTAGAGTCTGTCATGCGAGTTAAATGTTAAGGCCACAACAATGTGACCTTAATGCATTCGATAGGTTATTTACCTGCAACAGGCTTACCAATTTCAAGAGTGGTTGACCAAGGCTGTTTTCGCGATAATGTTTTACCCGAATGAATAGAAATAACGGGGGTATTTTCATCAAGCACAAACGTTGTACGCAGTGATTCTGCAGACTCTTTTTGGGTTTGATGCCAGTTTTTATCTGCTAAACAGGCTTGGGTAAAATTGACTGCTCGAGTATGATCTGCAACCGCTTGCTGTTGTTGCGCATAGTTACCTACACAACGATACGTGACATTGTCATTATCAAGCGCTGTAATTTGGCAGTTGTCGGAAATTAGGTTGTATTTTGCAGTCCATGTTTCCATGTATTTTGTGTTCACACGGCTGCGTTTTAAGCCTTCAAAGCGATTGTCGTATGCGCCTAAAAGTGCATTAATCTTCTCGCAAGGTGTCAAATTATCTATGGCGGCTTGTTGCTCGGTCGTAAGGCCAGTACAACCTGTTAAAACAAGGCCAAAAAGTAAGGCGGCGAGTGGCTTTTTCATATCAGGCTATCCTTTTAAATAGCAGTTCCTTTAACGTTTCCTAAAGGATACCTAAGCCCTTGTAAAAATGCTAATAAAGATTTATTGGTGGGGGTTTTGTGATGACAAATTGCCCCATAAAATAAGGGCAATTGAATAACATTATTATACATACGCTTATTTATAACGTTGTTTTACCAGAAACATTCGTTACGTTAACTGAACCTGAGCCATCGCTAAGTAGTTCAAAGTTAGCAGCTTTATCAACACGAATGCTGCCAGAACCGTCTGAAATAACCACATCACCTGCGATATCGTTTAAGTCGATGCCACCAGAGCCGTCGTGAACATTTATATTACCTTGGGTGTGTGCGACATCAATGTTGCCAGAACCATCGTGAATTTTAATATCACGACTGACGTTTCTTACGTTAATGCTGCCAGAGCCATCATTGATTTCAAGTGTGCCTTGAATGTCGATTGCCTCAATGGAACCTGAACCATCGTTGATCACGGTGTTAGCAGCTTTGCGAATAATAATTTCGCCAGAGCCGTCGTGCACGTTGACATTAAATGAACGTGGAATACTGACGGTTAAATCAATGCGTGTTTGTTTATTCGTGTGGTAGTCACATTGGCCAGCAGAAAGCTCTGCATTACTGCCTTTAGCCTCAAGTCCTAAGCAGTATTCATCGTGAGGTTGATCTTGGTAAATTTCAGCTTTTACGGTTACTTCATCAGTGTCACTGCCTGTTATGTGTAAAAAACCTGAACCGGCTTCTACTTTTAGAGCGTTTAGTGATTTTGCGTTTAGTGTCAGGTTTTTAGTGTTTTGTAGAGGCATATCGCCCCACGCGAATGTTTGCGCTGATAACAAACCTGCGGCAATGAGTGATAACGTTTTAACTGTGCTCAACATGACTTTCCCTTTTATATGTATGGTGTTGTTAGCTTAGTCGTAAACGTGGAGGAGAAAGGTTTAAATGGGTTTAAAATTTTTTATGTAATAGCTTAAGATGCGCCATTTTTAGCGGCATCTTAAGCTTTTAATGTTACTTATGGCGGCCTTGTAAACAGCTCACGACATCAGCCAGTGAAAGGCCTTGACGCTGTAACAACACGGTTAAGTGATACAGTAAGTCAGCCGATTCATTGGTTAATTCATCGTTGTCATGCTTCATGGCTGCCAGTGCTACTTCAACACCTTCCTCACCGACTTTTTGGCAACTACGGCTTAAGTCTTTTGAAAATAAAGACGCTGTGTAGCTTTTACTTGGGTCATCGTCTTTGCGTGAAACAATCACTTGTTCAAGTTCAGCTAAAAAAGCTAGGCTGGGTTTAGCGTCATCACCAAAGCAGCTTTGCGTGCCTAAATGACAGGTTGGTCCTAATGGGTTTGCGAGTACTAAAATGGAATCGTAATCACAATCAGTGTGAACAGAGACGACTTCAAGGTAGTTTTCTGATGTTTCGCCTTTGGTCCACAAGCGCTGCTTTGAACGTGAGTAAAAGGTCACTTTTTGCTTGTCGAAGGTGGCGGCTAAGGCGTCCGCATTCATAAAACCTTGCATCAAAATAATCCCAGAGCGTGCGTCTTGCACAATGGCTGGGATCAATTCGCTTTTGGCAAAATCGACTTGAGTAAGGTTATCTTTGGTTAATTGCATAGTCGTGCCGCTATATTATTATCGATTAAAAATTGTTTTAGTTCGCCAATGTTAATGACGTTCTTATGAAATACGCTGGCAGCAAGTGCACCGTCAACGTGGCTTTGCTGAAATACATCAACAAAGTCTTGCATTGTGCCGGCACCACCTGATGCAATTAGCGGAATGTCGCATAATGCGCGCATTTTAGAAAGCTGAACATTGTCGTAACCTTTACGCACACCATCTTGGTTCATGCAGTTTAACACGATTTCACCTGCGCCTAGGTCTTGCACACGCTTGACCCATTCTTCGGTTTTGTATCGTGTACGGCTTGATGCATTAGGGTCACCCGTTAATTGGTACACTAAATATTCGCCAGTGGTTTCATCGTAAAAGCTATCAATGCCGACAACCACACATTGTTTACCAAACTCATCGTGTAATTCTTTGATAAGTTCAGGGCGTGCAATGGCAGGGCTGTTGATACTGATTTTATCTGCGCCGCGCTCTAGCACACGCGCTGCATCGGCAACTGATTTAATGCCACCAGCCACACAAAATGGAATATCAATATGGCGGGCAATACTCTCAACCCAATTTACATCAAGTAGGCGTTTTTCGACACTGGCGCTAATCTCATAAAACACCAGTTCATCAGCACCTGCATCGCTGTATGCTTTTGCAAGTGTTAAAATATCACCAACCACTTCGTGGCCTTTAAACTTAACGCCTTTTACGACTTGGCCGTCTTTGACATCTAAGCAAGGAATTATGCGTTTTGATAACATAGTGTCACCATTATTTTAATCTCTTGATATTTAAGGGGTATTTCTTTTTCGGTTTTTGATTTTGATTTAAAATGGATACACATAGGCTACACTTAACATATTATTTATCTAATAATGTTTGAATAACAATTCAACGTCGCATTGCTGAAATCGTCACATTTATTGAGTTTGACTAGGAATATAACGCATAAGAAGCAGTTAGTTAATACATAAGTGTAATAACTGTTATCATTATTCTTAATAACAAAACTCAGCTAATTATAAGGGGAGTGGGCTTATGTTTTCTCGACGGTTTGAATCCTTAAGTCAGTAAATCTTTAGGCTAGTTATTTCTGGCTGACAGATGTACCTTCGCAATTAAAAGTTGATAGTTCTTAAATTCACGAAAGTGTAGATTCGAATCAAGTAATAATTGTTCAAAAAATTCAAGTTAAGACTAATTTCTAGTCATGGCTTTCGGGCTAGCAGATACTATTAATTCAGAGTTGGTTTGGACAGTGTAGGCTTGCACTAAGCTAGCGGCTCTTCGCAGCATTTCTCGTCGCAAGAATTCAGGCTCCAAAACAACGATGGAATCTGAAAATCCACTTAAATAATTTGCAATAAAGAAAGGATCTGGCTCTTTTCTATTGAAGTGAATTGGAAAACTTAACTCCATTTCAATTAGCCAACAGTCATCAGTCTTTAATTTAGTAAAAGTCGCTTTATCAGCTATAGAGGTGGCTTCAAAATTACTTTTAACCCATGTATGGCAAATAGCTGAGATCTTTTCTCTTGTTTCATATTCTGTTTTTTTGACTTCAATAAACTGCTCTTTTGACGCAGTTAAATCATGCAATTTGCCTATTTCAAAATATCTCGTCGTATTAGTATTATGCTCATGAGCCAGTACTTTTAAGTGTTGGTTTAACAGTACAATTCTTTGAGGCGATAAGATTAATTCTTTTGCATCAAAACTCTTGTGAATTGATTGGTAATTAGCAGAAAAGCACTGTTCTTCAAATGTACAATCAAATACAAACTGCCAAGCTTTTCTTTCTTCAATTGTGGCTGACTCGTGATCTAATACGCTATGCATGTCATAACCCATCGGATTGAAATCTATTTTAGACAAATATTTTGTAAGCTCTGAATGGTCTAATACTTCTTCAGCTCTTTTGAATTCAGTTTGTAACGCTGAAAAAATATGAGGAGGAATTAGCTCCGGCAGATATTCTTTAATAAACGCAAATGCAAACGCTCTTTCTTCTGACATTTCAAACTGTTCAACAGCATCATCTTTGTCTTTTTGTGAGGTCCAGTAATATAAATAAGCATTTCCCTTTTTTACTCTACAGAGTCCTTCTCCTTCATCATCTAGTATAGAAGTAATAATTCGAGATGCGTTTTTCTTGAAAGAATCAAAAGAGTCTTGGCTTTCTTTTCTAAAGCTAGACAGTCGGTTTTCAATTAAATCTTTTATTTTAATTGCCTTATCTTCACCGACACCAATGCTTCGCACGATCGCGTTTCTAAATTCTGAATTCGATGACTTCATACAAGTGAGCAAACTCTATAGGACAAGTGTTGTCTCGATATTCTTTTAAAATGCCACTAATGTCAATCGAGGAGTAACTTTTATGCTGTCTGAACAACTATTAAATGTCATGAAAATGTTTTGTGAACCCTCGCTTTATCAAGACTTTTCAACGAGTACAGAAATTACAAATGTGATTAATCAACTTTCATTAGGGCAACTAAATACTAATAGAGAAAAGTACGTTATTTCATGCCTGATTCTCTCAGTTCAAGAAGCTTTAGAATCAAGTATACAAAAAGCAGCTGACTCAGCAGTCATGTCTGACCTGACGAAACTGGTCGATGAACTTAAACAATTTCAATCAACATTACTCTCTGAAGAAAGGGTGATGCACTAATGAAAACTTCCAATCAAGACCTTATTAGATTATTTCACATTAAACGATGTGGACACACCCAGATTGACAATGATTAACATTTAAATATTTAGGAGTGCTTTTATGCAGTATCAACCAAAAGAAGTCTATATTGGGGGCTTTAACCCTGTTTATGAGTGTGTTCAAAACGGCTTTTTCCTAATTGGTGCGGGTAAACTTGGCGTTATGTTTTCTATTGTAGTGATGAGAGGAGATATTCTATTTTGGGTTAGTGCTTTTATCGGAACCATTACACTGCTGAGAGCAAAGCGCTGGTATGATAAATGGCAGGATCGAGAGCTTCGAATCAAGTGTATCGATATTAACTATATCGAAAGATTAAGTGACGAAACTGCGCCTAAATACAAAAAACAACAAGCCATCACAGCTATAACGAATAGAGCTTCGAAAGTATGGTGGAGTTATTTGCTTTTCTTTACTCCTCATATTACTTTATTAGGCTTTTGTTGGTGGCTGCTTGATGCTTGGGGAGCTAAAGGGTAGTAGCATTTTCTCTTTTGCTGAGAAAATACTCAAATAACGATAGGGTGAATTATGGCGAATCTATTAATTATAGAGTTTAGTGAAGAGGCGACTGAAAATTACTTAAGACTAGTAAGTCGAAAATCTGAAGCCGAAGTTGAAATGGATATGGAGCCATCTGGTGTTAAGCTAGAAATTGATATTGGACCTGCACATTACGGTTATGAGGCTGAAGTTGCAGGTAAGTCTATAGGTGAAGTCTTTGTGAAGCTTGAACATACAGGTTCACCTAAATTAAAATCATAAGATTTCCCACTTTTGGGTAGCAAAATTCCGGCAGGCTTGGCCTGCTCCCGAACCTAGTTTTTGGCCAGTTGGGTTAGTCACTGAATAAGTAAATTTTCTGCATGTTTGGTATAAAATACCTCGTTTAGAATCTTCAAAGTAATCTTCTACATTCACGTTAAATACGTAGCATGTATCTATGTTCGTCCAAATATATTCTTGATCTGGTTCGCCTGATTGGAAAACTCTTGAGAGCTGTTCGAAATCCTAATGCCCAAAAGCTTCATATTGGTCTATTTTGCCGTCGAGATTGTCATCAATGGCGCCATTTACTGGGCCTCTGTTGTATTGTTTAACCTTGCTATATACATCGGCAGGTAAGCCACAGTTAGAGTTGGTAATTGCACAGCCAGAAATGTTTAGAGCAAGTAATATATAGAGGCATTTATGCATCCTTTTCCTCCTGAAATACTACTATGTTTAACCCTTTCTGAATCAAAAACAGTTCAAACTGAGTAACTAAATAGTGATAAATTTGAGACAAGCTACCAACAGCGGCTATTGATTCAACGAAGTTTGAGTCGTTTCCTGAAATGTCATGTATTTCTGCTTGTGCTCTAAAGAATAGATAAGATTTTTGACTTTTAGCCTTATCAATTTGAATATCTGAAATAGCTAACCTGTAACTTAAATCTTCAGAGAATAAGACTCCTGTTTGGGCTATTAACAGATAAGCTGAAGCAACCGTGCTTGGCTCAATGCTAATTAAAAAGTGTTCTTCATTAAATGTTTCGCGATTCATTGATTCACTCATTTATAATTTAACTGTTTAAATAAGCCTACGGAAAAGTTAGGACGCTTTTTGTCCCAATAGCCAGCTAATCTTTTGTTTTGGGAGGTCGCTATGACTAATTTAGAGTTATGTTTAATTTGGGCTGGAGATCACGTAATTCACAGTAAAGTTGAATACGATTTTCATATAGAACAAATCAAACTTTCACTATTAGATAAACAAACAGATAACGAATACAGTTTTCTCTTTTTGACTTCTGCCTGTGAAGCATTCGAGATCAAAAATGACTTACCACGACGGATTCATGAAGTGTATTCAAATGCATGGGGCTGAATGCCACATATAACTTTATGAAGAAGTTGTAGTTTCACTGTAAATATTCAAATTTTTATGGTTAATTGGGACGTTGCGTGTCCTAAGCTAAAAGTACACTTATGGAAAGACTTGATTTAAGGAAGTATAAAAATGAGCCAACCAAGGTATTTGACCAAATCACGATTTAAGTTAGCTACTGAGTGTCCAACTAAACTGTTTTATACGGGCAAAAAAGAATACTTGGATAACAAGCTTGATGACCCTTTTCTTGCCTCATTAGCTGATGGCGGTTTTCAGGTGGGTGAATTAGCTAAGTGCTATTACCCTGAAGGTCATGACATTACTTCTTTAGATTATGAAGAATCGGTTCAACAAACTAATGGGCTGTTAAAGCAGGACAACGTCATCATTTTTGAGCCTGCTATTCGCTTTGGCAACTTATTTGTTCGTGTTGATATTTTAGTTAAACAAGGCAATGAATATCAGCTCATTGAAGTTAAAGCCAAGTCATATTCGGCTAAAAAAGATAAAGACTTTTTAAACAAATCTGGAAAGTTAGATTCAAAGTGGAAGCCATACATTTTAGACGTGGCGTTTCAAAAATACGTTTTAAAACAGACAATACCCAGTGCGATTGTCAGCAGCTATTTGATGGTAGTTGATAAAGATACACCTTGCCCGGTAGATGGTTTAAATCAGAAGTTTAAATTAACTCGTGATGACAGGAATAGACGCGGTGTGTCTGTTTCTAATTCGTTATCTGCCTCGGACTTATTGGTTAAAATTCTCAAAAAGGTAAATACCGACAAAGCGGTTCAAATTGCTTATGAAACCGAATTACAAACGGGTATGCCAGCAGAAGGTTTCATCCCTAATATCGAAGTGCTAGCTGAACAGTACGCTAATGATGAAAAGGTGATGCCAGTTATCGGCTCAAAGTGTAAAAGTTGTGAGTTCAAATGCTCGGAAGAAGATGAGGCGAATGGCTTTAAAAATGGATTTAAGGAATGTTGGAAAGAACAACTTCATTGGAGTGACGAAGATTTTAATGAACCAACAGTATTAAGCATCTCTAACTATAGAGGTTCAAATCGCTGTATAGAAAATGGCAAAGTAAAGCTAAAAGACCTTTCGCCAGAGGATATCAATTATGAAGAATCATCAAACCCAGCGCTTACATTAAAAGAAAGGCAGTGGCTTCAAATAGAAAAAGTGCAAGGCAAGGATTCTAGTGTTTATTTCGACGTTGATAGCATGCGAAATGAAATGGCATCTTGGACTTACCCTCTTCATTTTATCGACTTTGAAACCTGTGCCGTGGCGATACCATTTTATAAAGGGATGTCGCCATACGAAGGCATAGCCTTCCAGTTTTCTCATCATATCTTGCACGAAGATGGACGAGTGGATCATGCGGGCCAATTTCTTAGCTCACAGGTTGGAGAGTTCCCGAACTTCAATTTCGTAAGAGAGTTAAAAGCTCAATTAGAAAAAGACAACGGCACTATTTTCAGATATTCCAACCATGAGAATGCCTACCTCAATATGGTTTATCAGCAATTAAAACTATCGGCTGAAGTGGATAAAGACGAGCTTTGCGATTTCATTAAGTCAATCACTAAGTCTTCTAATAACAGCAAAGACAATTGGCTTGGTGATAGAAATATGGTTGACCAATGGGAGCTGGTGAAAAAGTATTATTATGATCCTGCCACAGGTGGCTCAAACTCT
This sequence comes from Pseudoalteromonas lipolytica, assembly GCF_900116435.1. GTDB lineage: Bacteria > Pseudomonadota > Gammaproteobacteria > Enterobacterales > Alteromonadaceae > Pseudoalteromonas > Pseudoalteromonas lipolytica. The sequence goes on from NZ_FPAZ01000004.1 coordinate 279,573, forward strand.
ATTAAGGCTGTACTGCCAGCCATTTTAAATAGTTCTCAATTTTTACAAGAAAAATACGAACAGCCTATTTATGGGACCAAGGAATTACCAAGCCTAAATTTTAAGAACAAAGCTTGGATTGAATTCGATGACAATGGAAAAGTAAAAGATCCGTATAAGTCATTGCCAAAAATGTTCACAGAAGCATCTGAGCATGACATAGAGCTGCTATCAGAATCCGATGAACTAAATAATGGTGGCCTAGCATTAACTGCATACGCTCGGCTCCAGTTCACTGAGATGTCTGATTATGAAAGAAAAGAACTTGAACGCGGACTATTGATGTATTGTGAGCTAGACACATTGGCAATGGTGATGATCCAAGAGGCTTGGAGGGAGATGATTAATGAAAACAAATAGAGTCAGAAAGAAGATACTGGCTTAACTATAAAACCGTGGCCAATATTAGTTGACCACTACAGTAACGTTTACCAACTAGTTAGATGTGTATAGTATGGGATATTGTATGTCCTATTAGCTTTGTACTATGCAGACAAATAGATTAGTTAGCCAACACAAGTTGGCAGGAAGTAATAATGAATAAAAAAGAGTACTTAAATCAACCTGTGGTAAAAGAGTTTACATCTTACCTTTCTAATTTAATTGATGGGAACGAGTATTTTAAGCATGAGTATTATTGGTATGATGAAAAAAAAGACATATATTTCGATTCTTTTCTAGATGCATTATATAAATATGAATGGCCATTTAGGTATACAGATCGATTTATTAACGAAGTTAAAACTGGCAAATCGTTACATGATAATAAAACTTGCTTAGAAAGCTTTAGCAAAGGTTTGGTTTCAGCTATAGGCAATGGAGATCTTAAAGCATGCCAAAATTATTGTTTAATGATTTTAGATTGGGGAGGCGTCCTCTATCAGAATGAAGATAAAATATTATCTTTAGGCTCTATACTTCCAGAGTATCTAGCATGTTGCATAAGACTGTTTAATGGTCCAGATATTACTTGTAATGATAAATATAAAGTATCTGTTAATGGTGAATCCATTGATGTAATCATGAATGCAGGGTTTACAAAAATATATTCGCTAATCTGTTCGAGTTTTATTATTTATGATGGTCGAGTAGGCGGGGCGCTGGGATACCTAGAAACGAATTTTTATAAAAAAACAGGTAATGCACAAAGTAAATTATTAAGCTTTCATTATGGCTCTGCGAGAGGCAAACAAATTCGTAACCCGTCAGTAAATAATTTTAAATTCTCAATTCTTTCAGCTGGCAATGTTCATACTAGAGATAACTTAAAGGCCAACTGGCTTTTGGCTGAGGCACTTGAAAATCAAACTAGCTTGAAAGGTGATAAGGCTACGTTAATACGAGATATTGAGTGTGCACTATTTATGATCGGATATGATTTTCCTGAATTAAAACCCAAAGATGAAAGTAAAGACAAGGTAGAGAACTATAGTACTCGCTCAAGCTCTAAAGATTCAAAAGTAACAGCAGATTTAGTTAGAACATTTGCGTTACAACTCATTAAGGAAGGATTAAAAACACGAGCATCTATTGAGTTTACTTCCAGTGACATTAAAAAGGAGCTAGGTGGCGACTTAACTGCAATATGTAGCGCTCTAAAAAAGCCAACGTTCTTCTACCAATCTGGAGTTACTCTTGAAATAATTGACACTCCCCCTTCCGGCTTAGGAAAAGTAACCTATAGGGCCAAAAAGGCAGCTTAAATATTAGGATTCCCCCATGCAATAACGCAATTTATAAAATGAGTAAATTCAAGTTGGGACAATGTTTGTCCCATTTTTTATTGTTCTGTATTGGTTTTACAAATCGAGGTTAACGACATGTCTAAAAAAATTAATACTTTTATTGCACTTTTAGCAGGTTATTTGATGAAGAAGATACGTACTGGATTTCTGTATTCACAATCTATCTAATTTTTATTCAATTAGCAGTTACTAAATCAAATCTCAACAACGTAACCACAATCGAAATTATAGTTTTCTAGACTGGAGTAACCGCGTTGATTTGAAATTATTCTCGTATCAGCAATTTGATAGTTTACATTGTGATGAGTGTGACCATGTGCCCATATATCAATTCTATCTGTATATTTTTTAATAAACTCTTCTAAATTAGAAGAGAATGCGGCCGAAAGTAGGTCGCTTTGGTATTGCGTTGGTGTTGATTGAGGAGAAGGTGCGTGATGTGTAATCACAATATTTCTACCTGTATTGCTATTTTTTAATTCGTTTTCAATGAAATTTAATGAATTATCAAAAAACGCGATGGTATCGGATACCTTAAGTTTTCTGTATTTACCGTTATCGTTTATTGTAATGTGCTGAAAGTCGTTCATTTTAGCACTCGCATCAAATATGCATTCTTGTTTATTCGACTCACCAAAGAGTTTGAAATCGGTCCATAGGGTAGAGCCTATAAATGTAACGCCACCTATTTCGACACTATCGTTGATTAATACATGAACATTTGAGTTTTTAGATTGTTCTTTTAGTTTTCTATTAATCGATTGGATATTTGAACCATAATATTCATGATTCCCCGGAATGTAGACTACCGGCAACTCAAAGAAATCTTTAGCCCACTGTATGCCATGGTGTTTTGAGTGTATATCACCCGCTAAAATGACCACGTCTGCGTCAATTTTAGGTGGGGTCCAAACCTCAAATTCATTATGAATGTCTGAAAATAATGCCAACTTCATAGTATAATTCCTTTAATTAGTTCTGCTGTGCTATTAATAAGAAGAGGATCTAGTGTAAATATTGCTGTAAACCAATAGGTTGCAAGTAATGAAAGTAGGTAATTAAATACATTTGCAAGCTTTCTATCAGATAATGTTGCCTCAGAGGTTATTTGGGCAAACACAGCTGTCACAAACCAAAGAGCAAAATGGTAGCCATGCACCTCAAGGTTGAAGACATTAAACTCCCAATAATATGCCGTTCCCAAGGCCAATAGAGAAATGCTACTCAAGAATTGAGTAGTGGCTACAATATCCGGTGATTTTTGCAAATCACCATTGTCGTCTATTTCTCCCAACAAATGCATAGATGAGGCAGTCAATATAAGTAAAAAGTATAGCGCAAGTGCCAACCAGCTTGGCCAATCCCAGTGCGAAGCAGCCCAATAAACACCAGAGATAATAATCGCTAAACCTAATAAATTAGGTACTAGGGCTAGAGCAAAGAAAAGTGTAAGGCCTGATCCAACTAAAAGAACTGGATCAGCACCTAAACCTGTTAATAGCATGACAGCAGCAACAAATAACTTTCCAGCGATTGATAGACCCATGAAGCCATTAATTGCCACAGCACCGATTATGTTTCCAGCGGCAGCCCCTGCGTTTTCTAGCTGATTAATTTCTCTGTTGTATTTCATCCTGACTCCTAGTCAAACCTTATTACATCAATACAACATAGAGGTTGTGGTGTTTCATAGTTAATGCGGACAAATCGTGAACGGCACAAAGAATTGAAGACTCATTTTCTTTAAACACGTCGTCATAACCATCCAAGTCACTGATGTAGGGAAAATAAGAATCAAGAAATTCCTTTAACGACTTCACATGTTCTGCTGCATTGAGGTGTGGGGCATGAATATCAAAATCTTCATCGTCTAAAATCAAAACGGAAGCAGGTAACGCTTCTTCTCGTGAAATTGTGTCAAAACCTTCAAGTCTTGATACTGGTTCATATTTATCAAACATGGCTTTAAGATCATTTTCACGAATGAACTTTCCAGTTTCTTGATTACGCTCGTGACACGTTTTTAAAATGAAGTATTCCTTGTTTTTAAATATAAACTCAATCGCATGAAATTCTGCGTTAGGGTAATGTTTAAAAATCTTTTGCCGATTTGCTTTAGTAAGATTGGTAAGATCCCACACAATGTTTTTGTATTTTTTTGACTCTTGATCCGACTTAAAAAACAAAGATCTTTGCTCGCGGCGGATAGGGTGGTTGAACTCGAGTTCAAAGAACTCTTTGTAAGTTAAATTATTGTCGTGAATTATTTTTTCTACGATGTCATCCGAAGATACGACATAATCAAACTTACTCCGTTGAACAAAGGTCGATTTACCTGTGCATGCCGGGCCAATTAGAACTGTTACTTGTTGTTTAGTCATTTATAAATTTCCTCTTTAAGTTTCTAATTAGTAGCTTACCTTAGGTAGCTGATACACCCGTCGTTGGAAAATTAAATTTATATTTACTCATTGTTTATAAAGACAAAAATGGAAAAATATGATAAGTTGATAACTTAAATTATGGAGTCGCTTTTATGAATGAATTAGCTAGAATCGCGTATGAATATGAGAACTGGCAGAAGGGATATTTACATGAAAGCGGCGAATCAATTTCCATTGTTCAAGCGCAAATTTTAAAAGACGTTTGGATATCCATTACTCAGGCTGAATTAAGTCACAAAACAGATAGCAGAGACTACAAAAGGGATCGATCAAAAGGTGTTGAGTTATTTACTGCGCTGTTACTTCAATCTCTTGAAGCAAATCAAACATCATATTCAAAAGAGTTAGCTGAGCAGGTTATTAAGTTTATCGATCACCTTATGCGTGAAAAGCTTGATAAGCGATTTCAATTCAATAAATTTATCAACGAACTTAATAAAAACCTAAAGCAAGACAAAACCACTGCTGAGCTAATTATTTCTATCATTGTTAATAATGCCAAAGGAGATCATAAACTTACGGCTGTCAATGTAACCAACACAACAGATTTAACCTTTGTTCATGAGTGTATGAAGCTATCAAGTATTGCATCTTACTCAAGTGCTAAAACCAGTAACAAAGTACGAGACTTAACAACAGATGAACTGGTATTTGAGACTCAAATACGGCAGTTAATATTTAGCTTTCTTGATACTTTAAACTTTTCCAAAGTAGTATTATTACCTAAAGCACTATTGTTTTATCATCACAGAGATTTAACGTCACAGCAAAGAAATAAAATTGAAGGTTGGCTAAGTAGTAGCGAGTGCCAAATTTTGAAACAGGTGTCTTACGCAGACTTACTGAATTTAACTAGCGTTATTAACCTCAAAGATAAAATTAACCAATTACTTAACGATGGCAATTCGCAAAATAAGCCATATACTGAAACCCTTAATGCGTGCCTCACTTGTTTGCCAGCTCAAATAGTGAATAGCCAGAGCTTCACTGCTAATAAAACACAATTCGAAGCTGAATTTACTCAGCTAATCAACGTTCAGCTATACAGTGTACTCACACTCAACCCAAATACTATTGTAAATGTTGACCTGATTGCACGTCGTGCATTGTATTTATCATCACTGATAAATCTATTGGAGTATACTCAAGTAAAATCCGGTTTTGACTACATTTTTAACAAAATTGAGCATAACTTTAACTCATTTAAAGCGGGTACATTTAAAGTGGCTAAAGTCTGGATTTTATATTTGTTGGAGCGTAATGAATATACTTACAAAGGCTTTGCACTAGAGGATTGGTTAGAAGCACGGTTTAGATATTTTGTGCAAAAGAACCAGCTGATATTTAAGCTCAGTGAACTAAAAAGTAATAAGGCGCAATTCAAGAACTTATCAGAAGACAATATTCGCTCGAAAAGAATTCAAGACAGCTTGTCTGGCAAAATAAATGAAGATTTTGTTAACTGGGTTGAAAGCCATGGTGGTGATGATATTTTCGACAATCAAAACCTAGAGGCTATTACTCAGCAACTAGCTAGCCAGTTAAATTTAAGTAACGTTGACAAATTATCTTTAGAACAAGCCTTTACGCATGATGATAGTTATTTCGAATATTGGTGGAATTCAGTTTTTCAAGGACAAGATAAAAATATCTTTGTGACAGAGACAATTATTGATGCACTTCAAACTTTTGCTAAAACGGATAAAAGTGAGGACGGCTTTAAAATGCAACGCGCTCGCTGGAATCGAATAGTGTCACAAGTTGGTGGCACTAGTCCCAAAGTGTATAAACGATTTAATACTGTCTTTTGCAATAGCATTGACCCTTTAGAAAAACATAAAGTCGTAACCAGTCGAAATAATTCACTTGCGTTAATTAATATGGATGAACGTTTAAATGGCCGTTACAAAGTTATCAATAAACTAGGCTCAGGTGGTAATGGTTATGTAGTGAAAGCCGCGGATAATAATCTATACCGTGAAGTTGCGATTAAGCTTAATGCCACTTCAGAGTTCACTCACCCAGAAGTGTTTAAACGAGAAGCCAGAATACTTGCTACTCTTAAACATGAAAACATTATTCAGGTCTATGATTTTATTAGTGTAGAAAAGTCCATTTTTTCAAGGCATATAAATGCTGATGTTTATGGTTTAGTCACTGAATACCATTTTGATGCAATGACTCTGGACAAGTATTTGGCCAACAACACTCTGAGCAATGATCAAAAAATTACGTTATTTCAACAAATTTGTAATGGTGTAGCAGCGGCTCATGCAAACAATCTTATCCACGGGGATTTAAAGCCAGAAAACATTATCGTCACCAATGAAGGCGTCGCTAAGTTGATCGATTTTGGTTCAGCGAGTTATGAACATTTGTCTAAAGCAAGCTCAGGCTCACTGGAATGGTTAAACCCGGATGTATTGATTGGAAAACCGCTTCAAAAGTCCTCTGATATATATGCTTTAACTTTACTGTTACTATTTATCTTAGAGATTGATTTTACTGGAGTTGCGGAGGCTGATGAAATCATAGACCCATTTCTCTTTGGGAGTAATGAACAGCAGCAAAACGAAAGCATAGAAGATGAAATAGAAAGCATTATTACTCAGAAAGCTGAGCTGCATAACGCTAACCACTGTACTTTGTTTAAATTGATACTAGCTAGCCATTATTTACTTGAACAAGGCTGGCACTTTTCTGATGCTGAGTGGCAAAAGTACAATTTAGATAACGGTAAGAATGAAGAAGCTGAAAAAGAATACTTTATGATTAGTGGAATTGGTAGTAAGGCAAATCAATTCCTAAATGCGCTTCACGCAAATGTTTACAAAGGATTTGCTTCGGAACAAAGAGTTGGAAGTTTGATAGAAACTCTGCTCAAAGGGCTGCTGACTTCAGCTTTAAACCAAGAGCTTAGTTATCAAGTTCAACAACAAAGTTGTAAAAAGAGCAAAGGTGTAAAGTCTAACAGTAACTATTTAGATCATGCTTTAATAAAATTAGCAGAGCAAAGTAATAATAAACCACTTGAAACCATCGAAACGGTTGAACAATTAAGTGTAGCTAGTTACGTCTTACTAGACGCCTCGGCAAGTCATGTTAATAATGAAGTTGTGTTAAAACCACAGCTTTTTATCAATGGCCGCCTGTTAACTAAACCTTATTTACAAAGCATACCAGAAGTTTACTCTGTTGATGATCCGCGAATTCAAAAAGTAATTTGCAAATTCAATTCTGTTGGAATGGATTACCTTTTTACTGATGTTATTGTTCAGTTGCATGATGGTTCACCCGCCAGATTATGTATCTATAATGACGGCGTATATATTGATAAGCATTCCCATCGATTGTTAGATGCTATTGAGCATGCCAAAACTATCGATCTAGTTGCTTAGTGTCAAAATATGATAATCGGATGTATTATACAGTTTCCAACGGTGGGTGCGTAATGGTGAAGTGGTTAAATAATCCTATTAATACAGAGGATTATTTATGCAAAATACTTCATCAAACAAGATCACGATTAAATTAGATAAAGAAATAACGTCATTAGACTTTATTAGAAACTATCACCCTGTTGTAATTAGGCATGCACTCTCAAATTTCCCAAATTTAGATCTCGACACCTGTCTGGCTTACGTTAGCAATAAGACTGTTATCCGATATCTACTGTTATGCGATGTTAACGATGTCTATTCGTTAAAAGATAAATACAAACGAAATTTAACAACTGCGACACCTTCAAGTTGTAAGTTAGAAGTCAGTAAATTAAAGAAAGCACTTCGAAAGTCCAAAAACATTTTATTATCGCGAGGACAAAAGCTAGCGGTAGGTTTAAATTGTAGATCATTCTCTGACATACGAGATCTAGCGGAATATGGGTACGAAAATTTAAAAAATGTCTTACCCTCAATTCCTGATTCGGCATTAGCAGACCTTATCGGCTTTCAAGACAACACTGATTTGTTGTTAGAATGTTTACCAGCTAGCCGAATTAAGACGATTAAGCAGTTATCGCAAAAGCAAATGGGGATAAATAAAGACACGCATTCAACCTTAACATTGATAGCATTTGAGTTGAAACAATATTTGTTAAAGCCAGATTTATATGGTTCAGATCCTTACACTTTTACTTTGAAAACCTACCAAGAAAAAGTCCTTGAATTTTTATACATGATGCCTGAAGAAGTTAGGAGACTTGGAATTTCATCAGTAAGGGATGAATGGGTTGTTGCTGCATTAAAGGTGTTAGAGCCATTCGAGCAATTTAGGTTTTTGTCCATTTTTGAAAACGAAACCGCCAATCGAGTCTTTGATTTATATAAAACTAAGCCAAGTTTTCATGAAGTGGGTTTCAAGTATTTAAATAAAATAGTTAAGGCGATTTGTGTCGGTGCTAAAGCATACAAGCTTAAACAAGAATCGGTACCGATAGACTTAGAGGAATCCAAAATACCATTTAACTTCCATAGGTTGAATGACTATAGCTGGCAAGTTTGGGAAGAATTAATTGACGACGTAACCGAGAAACTAATTTATTGTGCGACTTGTTTTTGTCGCAATGATGTATCGATGAACAATTTTAACGACTTCTTAAAAGCAAAAGATCGTCAGATAAATTACCAGAAATTCGATAACACGATTGAAGTCACTGAGATTGAAGCACTGGATTTCCAAGATAAGATTATTGGTGAGTGTGAGCGTATAAAAGCGTTTATTGATGACGTAAACTTTTCGGCATTAGAAAATGAAATCATGAAATTTCATGGCATTTCAGATGAATCTTTGGAGCGAGTTCCCGTAACACAAGAACCAGTACTATACCCCGATGAAGAATGCTCTGAGCCAGAGACAATCGAAGTCTATAATCACGATGATCTAATGACAAATATTATGTTGGGATTAAAAGAGCATGACGAAAAAATTTTTAATCAGATCCAAGCTAAAGGCAATAAAAAACGCATAGTTAAAGTTCCGTCTGACTTTATAGTTCGATTAAACGACCTAGCGACTAGTTTTCCAAATTGCGCTCATATTGTTGAATATTTAAGAGGGGTCATGACAGAAGCGTTTCTAACATCAAAACCGATCAATTTGCCCGTAATCAATCTTGATGGCGAGCCGGGGTGTGGAAAATCACAATTTGTCTTGGAGTTTGCTAAATTATTTGAACTTGAATCTACCTCTCTGCCGGTCACATCAATGGGGGATAAATTTGAGTTAATTGGTGCGCATCGTACTTGGAATAACGCTTCTATTGGAGCTTTTGCTAAGGCAATGTTGCTTGACGGTGAAACTTATAATCAATGTTTTTTGATTGATGAACTCTGCCAAGTTAAAAATTCCGGCGAGCGCAATCTAGTGCCAACTTTGCTCGGTTTTTTTGAAACGGAACAACGAAAGAGCTTACTAGAGAACTATTTAGATGTCGAAGTTGATTTTTCAGGCTTTATTATCTTTACAACAACAAACAATATCGAGAACTTAACACCTGCTTTAAAATCCAGAATCGTTTCTTTTACAGTAGAGAAACCTTCACCAGAGCAAATGAAAATCATTGGCCAGAATATATACCAAAAACATATTCAAGAACGTGGCCTTCAAGATATTCTATCCAGTGAAATTCCTGAAAAATGCCTGCACCATTATCTAGGCGTTGTACCAAGGCAAGCGAAGCAAATTATTGAATCTGCGATTAGAAAAGCCATTCAGCGCTATGATGTAAACAATCCTAGAACTATTTGCTTGAGCATTCATGACTTTGTATCAATTATGAATAACCAGTCAAAACCTATTGGCTTTATTCATTAAAGGTGGCTGTTATGAAAATTTTTGATCCTAGATTTTATGGCAACTTAAACTCGTCGAATTTTGATGTTAATGGAAAACTCATCACTATTGATATTGAATCATCTGGCATTAGTAAAAACGGATACCCAATTGAAGTTGGTTGGTACAGTAATGATTCCACAGGTTCATTTCTCATTAAGCCCGAGCCAGATTGGTTAGAGAATGGGTTTTGGTGTAAATACGCTGAAACTCACGTTCATGGTATTTCAAAAAAGATGTTGTTGCGAAAGGGGATTGATGTCGTCTCTGCGGCTATCAGGTTAAATGAAACTCTAGGTAACAGTGTTGTTGTATGTGATGTAGTTGAATTCGATGGAACATGGTTAACACAGCTGTTTGCTAAGGCTAATGTTATCCCTAGTTTTAAATTGATAGGCCATCTTGAATTAATTGATTTTAAAAAACGTAATGGATGCCATTTAATAAAATCATTTTCTGAGTTACAGAATTTTGAAAATAAACGACACAGAGCACAAGACGACGCCAAGCAATTGCATGAAAACATGCTAAAAATTACGGAACCAATTGCCTAAATAAGCCAATCCATTCACGTCGGAGTTTTAAAGTCTGTATTAATATACTAATTAAAACTCTGACGCTCGAATAACCTTTCAACACAAAGCTACCAAGTACGCAAAACCAACAATAAACCAACAAGAAAGCAACGAATAAAGAAAATTAGCAAATTCGCACATCGTGCGGGGATGAAATTATTTTATTCAAACCCCAGTGCTAGCGCACTTTATAGGCCTATCTATTTTAGGTAAATCCTAATTCCAAAAACTGATCTCATTTTCCAACGATGGGTGCCCTGTTGCGATAGTTCAAAATACAGCAACTTGAAGTTGGGAAATTCATTTAAATCACGTCAGAGTTTTAATTTAGTTATTAATACAGAACAAAAAACTCTGACGCGGGACGAGTTACTTCCAGCTTCATTAATAACAAATTTTTGGAGATGTATTTTGAAGCAAGTTAAATATTTATGTATAGCAAAATCATGTGTTGTATTACCAAATGGTGTCGAAGCAGAACATTTTTATCGTGAAGACTTATCTATGTTTTTGGCTGAGCAATTAAAGCGCCAGACATTAATTGAGATAGATTATGTGTTGGTAGTGGGTGAAACTGATGTTGTATTTGGCGCAGAGTTAGCAATTCAATATGGTTTAACACTTTCAGTTTATGGGTATGAATATGATTTTCGCGATCATAAGATTGTTGATACGAATAAAGAGCAAGTATTAAGAGAATTGCTGTCCGTATCTAAAGAACCCAAGTTATTTACTCAATCATTAAACGAACTGCTTAATAAATTAATTAAAAAAGTTCCATTACAGCTGTCTGAAGTACAAGTCGAAAAACTTATTTTAGCTGCTACCCCGCAGGCACTAAACATAGGTGGTGAGAAGGCGACTAATGTAGCAAAAAGAATGGTTATGGATTTCTTCGAACAGAAGAAACGAGAAGTCAAAGACTTAGTTTCACCGCGTTTGTCAGATCAAGTAAAAGAAATATGTCTTAGCTACAAAAATGAGCTAGTCGAATATATCAAAAAAAATCCCGGATTTTATGTTCTTAACGAGCATATGGGAGCAGGTAAAAGTCAAGATGTGATCATTCCACTCTTTAATGAGTTTTCTTCAACTGATCTAAAACCTATTGTCATTACTCCGACTATTGCGTTAAGCACCCAACTCATCAATGACAAACGAAATTATCAGCATCAAAAAGAATTAGACGTTTCAGATCTAAAGGCTGTAGCCGCTTGCGTAATTTCAGCGACTGCCAACTGGAAATATCAGAAATACGGCAAAGACTCAAAAGTGTGCTTAATTGAAGAATTTGAGGAGTGTGAATCGGCTATTTGTTCTACAGAGTTAATGTACCCGAAAACTTTACATCGTTGCTCTGAAGCTATGGAACAATGGCAGAGGATATTACAAACGGAGACTGTGGTTATAGCCGATGCCATGTTTTCAAATTTTAGTGCACAGCAAATCGTAAAATCAGGGCGTTCAATTACTATTGTAAAAAACACAGATCAAGCTAATACGCAAAACAAGAAATTAACGGTTTTCCCTTATCAGAAACAGTTAAGTAAATTGGTGGACTGCTTAAATTCTGGTGAAAGAGCTATTGCTTTCTGTGACGGAAAACATAGTTATAACGGTAAATTTAATACTATAGCCAATGTCATAAAAGAACAAACAAATGTTAAACCTATAGTCGTGGATAGCGTTTTCATAAAAAAAGACCAACCGGATTATTTTTATGATTTGACAACTCGTATAGAAGAGCAGCCTTGTCATATATTTTCTCCGGTAGTTACGAGTGGCATTAGCGTTGTTACTAACAAAGTGAATTCCGTTAATATCTTTGCTTGTCACACTTTACTACCTACACAGCTTGTTCAAAGTTCTGGGCGTTTCAGAAAGTCGCAGGAAATAATTATTTCTTTTGATAAACGGTCGCGATTCACGACTACAGACAAGAAACTGATTTTCAATGAATTGGCCTATAAAGCCTATGAAGAACAATGTTCAAGCGATCTTTCAGCTTTATTTAAGGATAAATATTGTCAGTTGGTGCTAGACCGTATCGCCCATAATCGCCGAATGAAACTAAATTATGTTTTTACAACATTACAGTTGTTTGAAGAAATGGGTTACGAAATCACCCTAGAAGACATAAAGGATGATAGTGAAGCTATTAGCAAACTCATTAAAAGATTATTCAATCAAAACAAAAGCAAGTTTATTGATGTTGCCGCTAATACTGTCTACGACAAGACGGAGCATGACTTCTTAAAAAATTCATTTGAAATACTAACTAATGAAGAAAAATTTAAACTTCAAGTTTATGAATTGCAGAGATTTTACAACCTTAAAACATTTGATTGCGTTGACTCAGCTAGACGATTAATAGAATTTGATAAAGGCGGGAAAAGCCGCAGGCATCTTGAGCATATTCGAGTATTACAAGGTGGATTTTGTCCAATAGAAAATCCTAAATTGGTTGTTATTCAGAAAATATTTAAACACATTTTTAGTATTCTCAATGTTGATGAAGTCAACCTAACAGCAAACTATAAAATTGATGATATCGATAAACTGGCACAGTACATAAAAACAGCAAAAATAGAGGGCTACAAAGTCAGAAATGAACTTATAGCGCTTGGTTGCTCAACAGATATCGCAGGGGAGTATAAAGATAGAGGATATTTAACTCGGGGTATCCTAAATGTTTTATTTGGTCAGGTACAGGACTACATAAGGGTAGGTTCAAAAGACAAGTTAGGCCATAGACCTGTCGACTTTTATTTCTTGCTTCCTAATAAGAGTGAATTAACCAAAAAGTATTTTGAGCAAAAATATTATTCAAAAGCATTACATTCAAGCAATTAGCGAATTGCTTAAAAAGTCTATCTAGATCAAACTTAAAAGTTGACGCATTCTTAATTTGTAGTACATTGTGGTAATCAAATTGATTATACCAGTGTCATACAAATAAAAGTGCGTATATGAGCTTCATAAGAGAAACCAAAGAGACCGAAAACATAGACAACCTGAGCTTTGCTCAAAAGCAAAGGCTGTCTTTTATAGACTTCTCACTTATGTTCAAAGGAAGCGTGAATCGTAAAGAATTGACCGCCAAGTTCGAAATGGGGATGGCCAATGCGACTCGCGATCTTGCGGTTTATAAAGAGCTAGCACCAAATAACATCGATTTTGATCAAAAAGAGCGCACTTATTTTCAAGCGAAAACCTTTAAACCACTTTTTAGTTATGATGCTCGTCAAACCATGGCGAAGCTGTCTAACAAAATCAGCGATGGTTTCGACGGTGTGTTAGAAATACCATTTCCTGTTGATGCACCGTATCAGCTCAATGTCCCAGATATCTTTATTGTCGCGAAAATAGTGCAAGCTATTTTAAAACAAAAGCCGATCTCGATCATTTATACATCATTAAGTTCAGGCTCCAAGGCAAGGGAAATAGTACCTCATACCATAGTTGATAATGGCCTTCGTTGGCATGTTCGAGGGTTTGACAGAAATTCAAAGTCATTTCGTGATTTTGTTCTGACTCGTGTAACTAAAGTAACTATTAAAGCAGATACGCCAAGCGCAGAAGAAAACAAACTCGAAGATCACCAGTGGATGCGCATGATGCCACTACAATTAGTGCCTCATCCAAATAATGTGAAGCACCCAACTGCCATAGCACTTGATTATGGTATGACCGAAGGACAATTAGACATAACTATTCGAGCGGCTATGGCAGGATATTTATTAAGGCGTTGGAACGTCGATTGTACAGCTGACGCTGAGTTGGTAGGTGCAGAGTATCAATTATGGTTAAAGAATCGAAAAGCCTTGTTTGGTGCAGAAAATCTTACAATTGCCCCCGGCTACGTACCAGAATTGGAAGAATTATAAATGACTTCAACTAATAACCCGTTAAACAAACACGCCATCAAAACACACAAGGACTACCTTGGTGATTTAATTGGTGGCAGTTTAATGATCAAAGAAAGCCAAATCGTTGCTGAATTATTACTTAAAAAACCATCTCAAGAAGAATGGTTAGATGCAATCGTTAACCGAAATATATTACAAAAACGTTCCGATGCGACAGCTAAACGTAACGCTGCGACTATAAAAAAACGTATCGAAGACTTGCCAGATGAATATCTTGAGCAGGTAGCATTTGGTAGCACGGAGCTTTCGACTCAGCTGATGTTCGCAGCAACGTTAATAAATAGCACTTTGTTAGCTGACTTTATGCGAAATGTCGTGCTCGACGCAAAACGTATGTTTAGAGAAAGCCTAGACGTTGGTGACTGGGAATCGTATTGGGAAGACCGTTGCCGTCTGTTTCCTGATCTAGCCAATATGTCTGACGCGTCCACTTATAAAATATCGCAAGTTGCCTTTAAGGCCATTGCTGATGGTGGATACATAGAAACAACTCGTAATAAGAAGTTACAAAATGTTTATCTGCTGCCTGAAGTTAGGCAATTGCTTCTGTCGATAGACAGAGAGGATATTATTGCAGCTATGGAATTAATCTAAGGAAGGATACGTAACTATGACGACCTTTAGTACAACGAAACAACATAAGAACTTGAACGATAGACTCGATCAAATTCTACCTAAGATCGAGAGTCAAGATTTCCTTAAGAACCAAGGTTTAGGAAATGAAATTGGTTTTTATGTTTTTGATTATCCAGCTGAGTCTGAGTTAACGGTAAGAGAGCACTTGGCGTTTATCACAGACAAGTTAACAAAGCGCGGACGCAATTTCGCCAGTATCAATTTATTTGAAGCGATTCTGGAATTATTGGACTCGCGGAATCTTACCGAGCGGGCATTCAAAGTACAAAAAGAGCGCGGTGACGATGCACTGTTTAATGCACTAAAAGGCCCACTTGAACAAAATCGTGTTGCCAAATTCATTGCCTCTAAAATCGATCTCGGTGCAGATAATCAAGCTCAAACAGAATTTATATTATTACACGGTTTAGGCAGTGCATGGCCAATTATAAGAGGCCACGGTCTGTTAAATGCCTTACATGCAAAAGTAGGCAATGTACCAACTGTATTGTTTTACCCCGGCGAATACGACGGAACTGCACTAAAACCCTTTGGCCGTATCGAATCAAATAACTATTACCGAGCATTTAAACTCGTTCCATAAATGGACGTTTGAGTTAAGAAGGATAAAAAGAAAATGCAAATTAAAGATTTATTTATAAAAGACATAAACCGCCCAATCAATGGCGTAGTTAAAGCAGATCAATTAGAAAGTAACACTGTCTTTACCGAACTAGATGAGTACGTCATCACCAAAGAACTCGCGACTCATTTTGAAGAGTTTTTTGATGCTTATATGCCATCCGTACGCGACCCTAAGAAAAAAGCCGAATCGGGTAAAATCGGCGTTTGGGTAAGTGGTTTCTTTGGCTCAGGTAAATCGCATTTTATTAAAATTCTTTCTTACTTATTGCAAAACATCAAAGCAACGAATGGCGAGATTGACAGATCAGCCATTGAGTTCTTTAAAGACAAAAAACTTGATGGGTTCTTACTTGGTGAAATCGACACTGCCGTAACCAAAGACAATACAGTCATCTTATTTAACATAGATAGTCGTGCTAATACTGATGATGGTGTTGATGCCATATTAAAAGTATTTCTTAAAGTCTTTAACGAGCAAATGGGGTTTAGTGGTGATTACCCTCATATAGCTCATCTAGAACGAGAGTTATTTAGTAAAGGGTTATTTGAAAGTTTCAAGAATACATTTTATGAGTTAACTGATTTGAGTTGGGTGGAAAATCGTGATTCATACGGTTTATACCTAGATGATATTACGGAGGTATTGAGTAAGGTCACTAATCAATCACTAGAATCAACACGTAAATGGATGGACCAACTTGAAAATAACTTTACCCTCGATATCGCCAATTTCTGTAAGTGGGTTAAAGAGTATTTAGACACTGACTTAAATCGCCG
Organism: Pseudoalteromonas lipolytica; assembly: GCF_900116435.1. Taxonomy (GTDB): domain Bacteria; phylum Pseudomonadota; class Gammaproteobacteria; order Enterobacterales; family Alteromonadaceae; genus Pseudoalteromonas; species Pseudoalteromonas lipolytica. The sequence goes on from NZ_FPAZ01000004.1 coordinate 296,174, forward strand.
AGTTTTATTTTTTGTCGATGAAGTAGGGCAGTTTATCGGCAACAACACGCAAATGATGCTAAAGCTGCAAACCATTACAGAAAACCTCGGCACTATTTGTGAAGGTCGAGCGTGGGTGGTCGTGACCTCGCAAGAAGACATTGACTCTGTTATTGGCCACATGGCAGGCTCCAAAGGCCATGACTTTTCAAAGATCCAAGGTCGTTTTGAACGTCTATCGTTATCAAGTTCAAATACCAGTGAAGTTATCGAAAAGCGTCTGCTATCTAAACTAGAACAAGCTCGTCCCGTTTTACAAACCTTGTATGACCAAAAAGGCGATATTCTTCGTAATCAACTAGCATTTGATAGCACAACTACCGCAGAGCTAGCCAATTACAAAGACGCCACAAGTTTTATTCATAGCTACCCATTTGTGCCGTACCACTACAATCTAGTGCAAAAGATATTTGAAGCAATTCGTAAGGCGGGGGCAACTGGTCTTCACCTGAGTCGTGGTGAACGGTCATTGTTAGATGCCTTCCAAAGTGCGGCTAAACAAGTTCGTTATGAAGAAGTGGGCGTTTTAATCCCTTTGTATTACTTCTACCCAGCAATTGAAAGCTTCTTAGATACGTCCGTTAAAAAAGACATCGATCAAGCAGCAGAAAAAGACTCAATTTCAGGCTTTGCGCTAAACATTCTTAAAACACTATTCTTGATCCGTTACGTCGACGTAATCAAATCGACTATGGATAACTTAGTAACCTTGTGTGTTAGTAAGGTTGACGAAGACCGATTAACGTTAAGACGCGATATCGAGCAAGCACTCAATGCACTTGAAGCGAACTTGCTTATTGCACGTCAAGGTGATGAATACATTTTCTTAACTAACGAAGAAAAAGAAATTGAGAACGAGATCCGCGAAACCGAAATTGAATTATCGGATGAAACTAAAAAACTCAGCGATTTAATTTTTGATGATGTACTGCGCAGAGATAATATCTATCGTTATCCTGAAAACAAACAAGATTTTCCGATTAGTCGATTCTGTAATGGCATGCCGCGTGATGGCTCACAGGAAAATGACTTAGTAGTTAAAATCATTTCACCTATCGATCCGAATTACAGCGAATATGATTCTACGGTTTGTGCCAATCAATCGCAGGACGGCCTTTCTTCAGGTGGAGCAGGCGCCATTATCATTAAGCTTGCTGATAACAACAAAGTTTTCGATGAAATTCGTACATTTATAAAAACCGATAAATTTTTACGCAGAAACACGGGGAATAGGCCAGAGCAACAGCAGTTGTTGCATCAAAAAGGTTCTGAAAACCAAGATCGTAATCGCCGGGTTAAATTAGCCATTGAAGATCTATTAAAAGATGCGGAATTCTATGCATTAGGTTCACAACAAAATCCTAAAGGTGGAGCAATCAGCACCATCCTACAAGAGCTATACAAGTATGTTATCGAAAACACCTTCAGTAAATTAAAACTGGTTAAACCGTTTCCGGGCGATATTCGCAGAGAAATTCAAAACACTTTAGTGGCTGATGATATCGGTCAAATTGGTTTAGATCTGCAAGGCCAAGAAGTTAACCCTCATGCCATTTTAGAAGTCGAGAAATTTATTTCACTTGGTGATGATGCAGGAAGGCCAATCACAGCGGAAGACATTGTAAAACGTTTCTCAAAACGACCTTTTGGCTGGAACGATGAAGAAATTGTACTGATCATTTCTCGTCTAGCATTAGCAAACAAAATCTGCTTCCAAAGCCGTCAGCAAGACGTCTCGTTAAAGAACGCTTACGATAACTTAATGCAAGTGCGTAAACGTGCAGAGCTTCGAGTTCGTCGTATAAAGCAGCAGTCAGAAGCTAACCTAAAGCGTGCTGCAAAATTGTTTAAAGACGTATTCCAAAAGAATGCGGCTGATAGCGAAAAAGAGTTGTTTAACGATGCGAAATCTAACTTTGCGACTATAAAAGGCAAGCTAGATGCGTTCGCCAACAAAGCCTCTACTGGTCATTATCCGGGAGTGAGTGAAATTGAAAGTGGCCGAGTGTTATTGGCCGGGTTAATTGAAACACAATCCAGCTTCCAATTTATTGAACAATTCCTCGCAAGCGAAAATGACTTGCTCGATTTTGAAGAAGACTATCAAGATATAGAAGACTTTTATGAAACCCAGTTTGCAACTTGGCAAAAGCTTCAAAGAGCGCTAACTATTGATTTTGATAGAAACCGTACTGCACTAGAAAAAGACAACGATGCTTTAGCTGCATTGCAAAAGCTCGAAAATATCTACAACAAACCTCGCCCATATCGAGAGATTAAAGATATAGAGCCGTTAATCGAGTCAGTAAGCAAAGTTAATGATCAACTGCTACAAGATAAACGAGCGCATGCAAAATCACGCATTGAGCACCGTATTGAGCAAGTGCAAAAGCAAATTACAGCGGCACACGTACCAAGCGAGTTAAGCAATAGAGCATTACGACCACTGCAATTGGCTTTACAAAGGCTCGATGGCTTAAGTGGAATTGCTGAGATCTTACAAGAACAAGCAGATTCGATTAATTTAGAAGAAGACGCTTATGATTTGATCAATAAGCACATAGAAGATCAGCAAGCGTTAGCAGCAAAACAAGCTAAAGAAGAAGCAGCAGCTGCATCTAATTCAACTTCGGATTCAAGCGCTAACCCAAGCTCTGAGTCTACTTCTAACACAGGAAGTGGCGGCTACGAACCGTCAACGACTGAGCCTCAACAAGTAGCAGAGCCAGCGGTAAACACGCCAATTCCGAAAAAAATCGTGTCTATCGATACCGCGAGCATTATTCGCGATGTGAATGCCACTGGCGTCATTGAAACCGAGCAAGACATAGATGATTACCTTGCAGCATTAAAAGAAAAACTCACCGCGTTAGTTAACAGCAATAACAAAGTGCGCATTCGTTAATCAAGGAAGAGTTAGAGGCAAATTACATGAACACGAAAAATTTGAAAGCATACGCACCTAAAGCGCGAAGAGAGTTTATCGCAGCCGTTAAAAAGCGTGCTGCCCAATTTGGCATTTATGAAGATCGTATCGAAGAGGTGCGCATAGAAGGTGGCGCTGCCATTATTGAAGGTCGTGCATTTACTCGTAAAGAAGGTGAGCAGCGCAAGAGATTAGAAAGCAAAATAGCTGAACGGGCATCTGCGACGTATAAAGAAAACTACGACATGTTCATCCGTGAAATGGCCTACACATGGTTTAACCGTCTTGCAGCCATTCGTTATATGGAACTGCATGATTACTTTGACCATGGTTTTCGTGTGCTTTCTAATCCCAGTAACCCTGACGGATTACCTGAAATTCTAAGTCATGCGTCAGATGTAGCTGACAGTTTAGCGTTAGATAAAAGCCATATCATTGAGTTACAGTTAGCAGGTGATAAAGAAGAAGCGCTATACCGGGAGTTACTGCTGGGTCAATGTCATCAACTAGCTAAAATAATGCCCCAGATCTTTAAAGGCTTAGGGTTTGAGGCATTGGATGACGCTACCGAGCTTCTACTGCCAAATAACCTAACTAAAACAGACTCTATTCTTAAAGGGTTGATCAACGACATTCCAGAAGAAGATTGGCAAGAAATAGAGGTCATTGGTTGGCTTTATCAGTTTTACATCTCAGAGCATAAAGATGCCGTAATTGGTAAAGTGGTTAAATCAGAGGATATTCCAGCGGCTACACAGTTATTCACCCCTAACTGGATCGTTAAATATCTAGTTCAAAACTCAGTTGGTAGGCAGTGGTTGGCTACATATCCTGATTCAGAACTCAAAGGAAAAATGGAATATTACATTGAGCCAGCCGAACAATCTGACGAAGTGATTGAACAGCTAAAAGCCATTACGCCAACCAGTATTGACCCCGAAGAAATTAAAGTACTTGATCCCGCCGCTGGCTCAGGTCATATCTTGGTTGAAGTCTATGAGGTATTACGTGAGATCTATCTTGAGCGAGGTTACAGACTTCGTGAAATTCCAGAGTTAATTCTTACCAAAAATATTTACGGCTTAGACATAGATGATCGTGCTGCGCAGCTTGCCGGCTTCGCGTTAATGATGAAAGCGCGCGAAGATGATAGACGCATCTTCCAACGCGTTGAAGATGGTGAAGTATCGCTTAATGTGTTCTCTTTACAATCAACCGAAGGGTTAGACATTACCACCATATGGAAAGGATTAGATTTAGAAGGCAATCAACAAATTGGCTCAACAGGTGGGCTTTTTGACGAATCCACCGACGTCATTCCCGCGAATGCAGGAATCTACAAAGAATACTTTGAATTACTTCAAACACTTAAAGCAGCATTTCTACAAGCTAAAACCCTTGGCTCGTTAATACAAATTGACGCTAAGCATTTAGATAACCTTCTTTCACTGAAACAGCTTTTATTAGAAAAGTTAGTGAACTCCGATACTCAATCAAAACCCGAAGTAGAAAAAATATTGCCTATTGTTAACCAAGCAATTGTCCTTACTCAAAAGTATGATGCGCTATGTGCGAATCCGCCATACATGGGATCTAAATATCAAACACCGATAGTTAAACAATATTTAAAAGATAATTTTAAAGGTTATGAGAAGGATCTTTTCTCTGCATTCATAGTTAGAAATTTACAACTTGCAAAATATCGGGGTGAACTAGGGTTTATGACTCCGTTTGTATGGATGTTCATATCAAGCTATGAAGAACTTCGAGCTAAGCTCATCGAGGATGAAGTTATATCAACATTAATTCAGCTCGAATATTCTGGCTTTGATGGGGCGACAGTACCAATTTGTACGTTTACCTTAACCAAAGGTCATGTGGACGATTATGTTGGCAGTTACATACGACTATCTGATTTTAAAGGCGCCGCAAACCAAGGCCCTAAAGCGCTAGAAGCGATTCAAAATAGAGCTTGTGGTTGGTTTTTCGATGCGAAGCCTGATAACTTCAAGAAAATCCCCGGTAGCCCTATATCATATTGGGTTCACGATGAAGTAAGAGATAAATTCACGGACTTCGATAGTGTATCTGATAAATTTCAAGTTGCAGTAGGACTGCAAACTAGCGATAACAATAGGTTTGCTAGATATTGGCATGAAGTGAATTTTCAGAAATTTGCAAAACCTACAGATGAACTTGATAAATCCAAGAAATGGTTCCCTTATAATAAAGGTGGTGAATATCGTAAGTGGTATGGAAATCATGATTACGTTGTCAATTGGGAAAATGATGGATATGAAATTAAAAACTTTGTAGACGACAAAGGTAAGCAAAAGAGTCGCCCTCAAAACATAGCAAAGTATTTTTCCCCACATGTTAGTTGGTCAAAGATATCTTCAGGAAATTTCAACTGTCGCTACTTTCCAAAGAACTTTATTTTTGCTGATGCAGGCATATCTGCTTTCGCTAAAACGGAGAGTGAGTTATTTACATTGGCAGGTGTTCTCAATTCATCTTTTGCACCATACGTCCTTAGCGCGATATCCCCAACTTTAAACTTTGAAGCAGGTGATGTCAGTAAAGTTATATTGCCTAATGGTAGTGAATCAATTACTTCCCGTGTAAAGGCATTAATTTCTATTTCAAAAGTTGATTGGGATTTAAACGAGTTATCTTGGTCATATAACAAGAATCCATTACTGGAATTTAAGCTAAACCAAGTACAAAGCTCTTTTAACGAGTACATTTTAAAGGGTAAGCAACTCATACAAGAATATGAGTCATTGGAAAATGATTTAAATGAGTCGGTCCTTCATGCATTAAGGTTAGAGGAACACAAAAGTCTATTTAAAATTAGCAGTTATAGGGATATAACCTTAAATATTAACCCTACATATAGATATAGGACAGTAAATCAAACTGATGCTGACAATAGATTCCAAAGTGAATCAATATACGAAGTTTTAAGTTATTCATTGGGTTGCATGATGGGCCGTTACTCATTAGTTCGGGAAGGACTAATTTACGCTCATGCTCATAATGACGGTTTTAAAGAATTAGAATCTGAAGGCGCATATGGAACATTCCCTGCCGATGATGATGGAATTATTCCTTTGGCATCAGAAGAATGGTTATTTGATGATGATGCAACCACTCGTTTTAAAGAGTTTGTTAAAACCGTTTGGGGGGGGGAGCACTTGTCTGAGAACTTAGATTTTGTTGCTGAAAGCTTATGTTTACATGCACTGAAACCAAAAAAAGGTGAAGGTGCTATGGATACTATCCGCCGTTACTTCTCCACGCAATTCTTTAAAGATCACTGTAAGACTTACAAAAAACGACCTATTTACTGGCTATTTAGCTCTGGTAAAGAAAAAGCATTTGAGTGTCTAGTTTACCTTCATCGCTATAACGAAGGCACCTTGTCTCGTATGCGCACTGAGTATGTTACGCCTCTCATGGGTAAATACGATGCGCAACTAGCAAGACTCTCAGACGACATGGTTAACGCAACCGGCTCAGAAGCTCGCCGCATCGAAAAAGACATTAAAGCGCTAGAGAAAAAACAAGTCGAACTCCGCACCTTCGACGAGCAGCTAAAACATTACGCCGAAAAACGCATCACCCTCGATTTAGACGACGGCGTAAAAGAAAACTACGGCAAATTCGGCAACCTGCTAGCCGACGTAAAAGCCATCCACGGAAAGGCGGTGAAGTAGCATGAAGTTACAAAGTTTAAGCGATATTTTTGAAAAGCGACTATTGCGCATACCTGATTATCAACGTGGTTACGCATGGTTAGAACATCAGTACAATGATTTTTGGGAAGATATCCTACATCTAAATATTGATAGGGTTCATTATACTGGGGTTATTACGTTAGAACCTGTGCCTAGGGATATATGGCGTAAATGGGAAAATGATGAATGGATCATTGAGGGAGTCGGCTTTAAACCTTTTTATGTGGTCGACGGGCAGCAAAGGTTAACAACCTCTATGTTGCTTATGCAGGCAATCCTTGAATCAGTTGATGCTAGCGAGCTTCTAAATTATCAGTCTCTTGAAACCATCAGAAAGCAGTACATTATTAATAGGGCTGAAGACGGCCAGAGAGCAAGTTTTATTTTTGGATATGAGAAAGATAATCCAAGCGACGAGTATTTAAAAACAAAAGTTTTTGGCGTCCATTCACATAGCAACCAATATCAAGAAACGCTATACACACAAAACCTTTCCAAAGCTAAAGCGTTTTTTAAGGAAAAGTTGAGTGAATTAACTACAGATGAAATAGCGGTTATTTATAAAAAGCTGACACAGAAGTTTAAATTTAACTTGTATGAAATTGACGATGAAATCGATGTGTACGTTACTTTTGAAACAATGAATAACCGAGGAAAGCCATTAACAAGTTTAGAATTATTAAAAAATCGTCTTATTTACCTTTCGACATTATTTAAAGAGCACGAAGGTCATGCGGTGCTTAGAGCAAAAATAAATAATGCTTGGAAGACTATCTATGAGTATTTAGGGAAAAACCCAGAAGCACCTCTGAGTGAACATTTATTCTTACGTAACCATTGGACGATGTATTTTAAATATACTCGACGTAAGGGTGATGACTATATTAAATTTTTGTTGGATGAAAAATTTACAGCAAGAAATGTTACCCATCCTAAGAAAGAGGAAGACAGGATCTCTGTTGAGGAAATCGATAAGTATGTAACGAGCCTTCAGCAATCTATTAGGCCTTGGTTCTATATGCATAACCCTTATTTTCCTCTGCCAGAGTATACTGATGAGCAAAATAAGCTGCTGCTTGATAGACTTCACCGTTTGAGTTTCAGGGCATTTAAACCATTGTTGTTGGCTGCATATGTTTCCCAACAGAGCGTAGAGAAGGTTAATTTATTACTATCAGCGGCTGAAAGATATAACTTCACTTTATTCACTTTGAGCCAAAGACGTTCCAATACTGGTGATACTGAGTTTTTCTCAATGTCTCGTGATTTAATGACCAAAAAAATAACCATTGAATCAATTGTTGCCTCCATTACAGAGTGGGTTGATAAGTATTATGACCCCAATCGTTTTCTTGCATATATCTCGGAAAAATATGAATTAGGTAATCATGGATTTTTTAAGTGGGATGGAATTAGATATTTTCTTTATGAGCATGAACAATGGTTACGTTCACGAGGGAAGCAATCGTCAAATAAGTTGTCGTGGGAAAAACTCTCTGCTACTAAAAAGGATAGCGTAACGATAGAACATATTTTTCCTCAAACTCCAAAAGATCCTTATTGGCTCTCGCGCTTTGGCACTTTTAGTAAAGAAGAAACACAATTTGTTGCTCACTCTTTAGGTAACTTAGTTCCACTAAGTAGAGCTAAAAATTCTAGTTTGCAAAACGATAGTTTCGATTTAAAGAAAAATAACGGTAATGGCGTAGGGTTCTACAACGGGTCTGCTTCAGAAAATGAACTAGCTCAAAAAGAAGAGTGGTTGCCCGAATCAATTTTAGAACGCGGATTAGAGTTACTAAAATTTATGGAAGAAAGGTGGGATATTGTAGTTGGAGATAATGATTTTAAAACCAATTTGTTACATCTAGCCTTTTTGAATGACAAGGAGGAGGTCACGATTTAGTTGTTGCATATTGTGTTTTTTAATGCAAAAATTTGCAAACTCTAAATAGTGACACTATATATGGTGTCAGATGCCTAAAGAATTATATGATGAAGTAATAACCACATTTCAGAATGCTGGTGCAAGTATGAGGTGCCAACAAGCGAAATCCTTGTTGGGAGAGTTAGGCTTTAATGTCAAAGATGGCCGCAAAGGGGGGCATAAGGTTTTTACTCATCCTCATTTAGAAGGTTTTACCTCAGGTTCACTTAATTGTGATCACGGTAGAAATCCAGAAATTAAAAAGCCTTACATAAAAAAAATAATAAAGGTATTAGAGAAGTACGAGAACGAACTCGTAAAATACTTGGAGAAACGAGATGGATAGTGAAAAAATGTTTGATGCAAGTCTATACAATATCACTGTACGAAAAGGAAATTTTGACGGCGAAGTGTTCTTTGAAGCTAAAGTAAAAGAATTACCCGATGTAGCCGAATACGCAGAAACTTACGAAGAAGCATATTTACTTGCGATTGATACGATTGAAACAACTGCTGAGGCTTTAGCTGAACAAGGTAAAGTCATGCCAGCTCCTATTTTAGAAAATGACGACTTTAGTGGGCGAGTTACCTTGAGAATGCCTAAAAGTATGCACGCTGCGTTATCATCATGGTCGGAAAGTGAAGATATTAGCTTAAACCAACTACTTGTTAATTGTTTAGCTTTTAACTTGGGTGAGCAATTTGGTGTATCTCGAACGATTCACAGTATCAAGTCGTCTATTGGTTCCTTGAATCAAACTGATTATATGCACTTGGAGTCGCAACCAAGAAGAACCAATAAAGTTGTTCCAATTAAGCCCATTGTATTAAATGAGAATGTTATGGAGAATCGGTACTATGGGAGTTAGTAGTAATTTTCAAAAAGCAAAAGACTCACTTCAATCTCATGATATTTATATAAAAAATACTCATTGTTTCACGCATAATGATTTTGATCCAAAAAGAACTGATTTTGATAATTTAGTATATCAATTCATGCATGTAGTTAGAGGTTCTGAAGTTTTTGGTGTCCAAGATGAAGACGGAAGTGAAGAACATTTTTTTAAAGTTTTTGTGGATGTGGGTTGTCGCTTTATAAAAGAAGAAGATAAAGAGAATAAGGACTCAGAACCTGTAGCTCAAATTGAAGCGAGCTTTTGTGCAGAATACCAGATGCTTGACAAAGAAATAGATGAAGATTCATTAAAAGTTTTTGCGCTTCAAAATGTTAGCTACCATGTTTGGCCTTTCTGGAGGGAACACTTAATGAATATGTGTAACCGTTTAAATCTTCCAAAAGTTGCATTACCGACAATGCAAGTGAAGCCTCAAAATGGTAATACAGAATAATTTAATTAAATTAATTGAGACATTTCCATTTGCTAAAAGCTTAAAATTTTCTTTTATTTTTTGCTTAAAGGCTTCTCGTCATTATGAGGAGTCTGATTTAACATTTTCAACACACGCTTGCTCTATTTGCTACACTTCACCCATACTTTCTCGCTGTGTTCTATGTTATTCCTCAAACCAAAAGTAAAGCCGAAATGTTTAAAGGCATAAGAAATGAATTTAGAACAAATAAAACAAGGCATCTTAGCAAAATTTGATAGATGCCGATTAGTATTCTGGCAAGATGAAGAGATTGAGTTTCAAGAGCAATTACCGGTAATTGAAACTGAATTTGAATCATCAGGTGTCGAGCTTATCAAGTTGGATGAATATTCGCACTTTGAAGTCAAGCAACGTGTTGAGCTAAAAGAGCCTAACACTCAATTCTTACTGTATAGTAATAAATCTCTAAACGAACCAACGCGTGATTGGCTTTACGATATTCGCCTTTATGCTGAGCATTTTTATGCTGATTCAAGCTCAATGATATTAAATGAACTTGGTATGCGTATGGAGTTTCGCCAAGACATTAGCCGCTATAAAAAGTTTTTTGGTAATCAGCAACGTTACAGCAAACTTAAGAAGTTATTACCTGAAGGCGCAGATAAGCAAGCACTAGAATTAGCAATGGTTGCGGTAGTTGCTAAGGTAGAATCCGTTAGTTTTACAACCATACTACATCAATTAATTTCACTATTTGTTGAGTCTCCAAATAAGTGCGATGAAGCCATTACTGAATTAGAAAAATTTGAATTAACCAATATATTTTGGCGTCACGCGGTTGAAGAATTTGGTTATATTGCTTTAGGTAATTGGGTTAGCGATGAAGATACTGAACAGCCAGTTGCCAATGTTAAAGACCTTATAACTAAACTACTAGTAACCGATTGTTACCATGGTCTACAGGCGTCTGGTGTTTCAACTAGTAAAACAGATTTTGCTACAAGTTTATCTGCACATGTATTACCACTTTCTATTGATTCCGAAAGCTTTGACAAGCTTCCTAAGTCTATTAGAGAACTAATAGGCAATGCAGCTGCGAAGCGAGCAGCTGTGGTTAGTTTTGTTTCTTCTTGGCGTGAAAGCCGTACTTTGTCTGCATCGTACAACGACATAGCTCAAGAAGTTGCTGATGAATTAGAAATAAAACACAAGTTAGCTGAGTTTAAAAATCCGAGTAACTTCATAAATGTTGAGACCTTCATTGAAGTTGAACAGCAGTTGATCAAATTAATTGCGACAGACTTACAGGCTTATTCTGCTAATGAAATCAGTGATTGGGTGTCGACTAAATTATACGGCCATTGGTGCAGTGTCGATAAAAATTATCAATACCTGTTCGCTTCTCTTCGCGCTGCAAAAGAGTTCTACGACTTAAGAGATAAGTACTTTGATGGTTTTTATTTCGACAGTGCGAAGGCTCTCTATAAAGCCTACGAATCAGAGCTTTATAAGTTTGATCATGCCTATCGGATTTTCTTTGAGAACTTTATCAATTTACGTAAGAACAATGGCGGTGACTTATTACAAAGTTTAGGTTTAGTTGATGATATTGAAAATCTTTATGTGAATTGGTACTTGAATGACTTAGCCATAGCATGGGGTAAATTGGTTGATAGCGAGAGTCTTCTTGATAATTGGAAGATTGTAGGCGTTCATAATCAACAACACTTTTATCAACAAGAAGTGCGTGGCCTATTAAGAAATACTCAAGCCAAACGTATTTTTGTGATTATTTCAGACGCTTTACGCTATGAGGTTGCTCACGATATTTATCAGCGTATCAGTGATGAAGGGCGTTTAAAGCCTGAATTAAAATCTCAGCTAGGTGTTGTTCCATCTTATACCCAACTAGGAATGGGAAGCCTACTTCCACACCAAAAGTTAACTGCGCATTTAGGTTCAAAAGTAGAATACAAAGCTGACGGTATTTCTGTACATGGTCATGACAACCGTCAAAAGGTGTTGGCAAAGCATAACGGCGTTGCTTTTAAAGCCGATGAGGTTTTCAAGTGGACAAGACAAGTAGCCAAAGAGCAAATTGGTGAATCTGAAGTTGTCTATATTTATCACGATATGATTGATGCCATAGGCGATAAGCAAAGTACTGAAAATCAGACTTTTGAAGCTGCACAAGATACGGTTGTTGAATTAATCGAGTTGATAAAGCGAATCTTTAACCGTTTAAATGGTAGTCGAGTGCTCTTAACAGCTGATCATGGCTTTTTATTTAAAATGACCGATTTAACGGATTCAGATAAAACCGCTCATAAGTCAAAACCTAAAGGCGCAATTGAAGATAAAAAACGTTATGTGATTGGTTCAAATTTGCCTTCAGATGATTTTTATTGGACTGGGAAAATAGCCAATACAGCTGGAATTGACCCTACTTTAGGCGATGATGCAGAATTTATTGTGCCTAGAGGTAGTAATCGATTCAATTTTGTAGGCGGTGCTAAGTTTATCCATGGTGGCATTATGCCGCAGGAAATTTGTGTTCCTGTGCTTCAAGTTCGTGAGCTTGATATTAAAGCACAGACAAAATTAGCTAAACAAAAAGTTGGTGCTGTTCCTTTACAGAACCCAATTAAAATCGTTTCAAATATCGATAGGATCTCATTTTTACAAACAGACCCTGTCGGCGATAAGTTTAAAGCTCGTAAGTTGGAACTTTGGATTGAAGACCCTTTTGGTAAACAGGTGAGTTCTAAAGAAGAGCATATATTTGACTCAGTTTCAGAAAAGCTCGATGAACGTAAACGTAACATTCAAATTAAATTAGAGGGCAGCGGCTTTGATCGCACTGTAAGTTATAAATTGATAATGGAAGATACTGAGAGTAAAACCAAAACAACACACTCCGTTATTATTGATTTAGCCTTCGAAGATGATTTTTTTTAGAGGATAGCGCAAATGGAAAATGAACATTTAGATAATAGTAACATCACAAGTAATGAATCCTCTCAAATTCGAAGCGCTGACCTTGACGATTTAATGACGACTGAATTTAAAGGTCGTGTTGTTCGTAAAGATTTAACAAAACAGTTAAAAGAAGGTGCGAACGTTCCGGTTTATGTACTTGAATATTTATTGGGCATGTACTGCTCTTCAGCAGAGGATGAGTTAATCCAAGAAGGGTTGAAGAACGTTAAGAAGATCTTGACGGAAAACTATGTGCGTCCAGATGAAGCTGAAAAAGCCAAGTCGTTGATCCGTGAAAAGGGCACTCATAAAGTCATTGATAAAGTAACGGTAAAACTCAATCAGAAAAAAGATATCTATGAAGCGAGTTTATCAAATATTGGAATTAAAGATGCCGTTGTTCCTAATAAAATTGTTAAAGAAAACGAAAAGTTATTAACCGGTGGTATCTGGTGCATTATTACGGTGAGTTATTTCTATGAAGAAGGTCAGAAAACATCGCCGTTCTCTGTATTTAGTTTAAAACCAATCCAAATGCCTTCAATGAATATGGATGAGGTGTATCAAGCTCGTCGTAAGTTCTCAGTTGATCAATGGATAGATTTGTTACTTCGTTCAATAGGGATGGAGCCAGCTAACCTTGAACATAGATGCAAGTGGCACTTAATAGCTCGCATGATCCCATTTGTTGAGAATAACTATAACGTATGTGAACTCGGTCCTCGTGGAACGGGTAAGTCTCATGTTTATAAAGAATGTTCTCCGAATTCATTGTTAGTTTCAGGCGGTCAAACTACGGTAGCTAACCTGTTTTATAACATGTCTTCACGCCAAATTGGTTTAGTTGGTATGTGGGATGTTGTTGCCTTTGATGAAGTCGCAGGTATTCGTTTTAAAGATAAAGACGGCATTCAGATCATGAAAGATTACATGGCGTCTGGTTCTTTTTCTCGTGGCCGTGATTCTATTGAAGCAAAAGCCTCTATGGTGTTTGTTGGGAATATCGATCACAGCGTTGAGACATTGGTAAAAACTAGTCACTTATTAGCGCCATTTCCAGATGAAATGATCGACTCAGCTTATTTTGATCGCTTCCATGCTTATATTCCGGGCTGGGAAATTCCTAAAATGCGCCCAGAGTTCTTTACAGACCGATTTGGACTGATAACAGACTACTTAGCAGAATATATGCGTGAAATGCGTAAAACCACGTTTTCAGATGCAATCGATAAGTTCTTTAAGTTAGGTAACAACCTTAATCAACGTGACGTTATTGGTGTAAGAAGAACAACATCAGGTTTGCTTAAGCTTCTATATCCAAATGGTGAATATACAAAAGAAGATGTACGCACATGTTTAACTTATGCTCTTGAAGTGCGTCGTCGGGTAAAAGAGCAACTTAAGAAAATTGGCGGTATGGAATTCTTTGACGTTAATTTTAGTTATATCGATAACGAAACGCTTGAAGAGTTTTTTGTCAATGTGCCAGAGCAAGGTGGCTCAAATCTAATCCCAGCAGGGGTCACAAAGCCCGGAGTAGTGCACTTTGTTGATCATGGCGCTTCTGGAAAATTAGGTGTTTATCGTATTGAAACACAAATGACACCGGGCACAGGTAAACATTCAACATCGGGATTTGGTTCAGATACGAGTGCTAAAGAACAAGTACGCGTTGGATTTGAATACTTTAAAGGTAACTTAAACAGAATAGCCGCTAATTCTCGTTTCTCTGAGCATGAATTTCACATACATTTTGTAGATTTACAAACATCAGGAAATAGTCACCAAGCGAGTTTAGGTGCATTAGTAGCATGTTGTTCAGTATTACTTAATAAGCCTGTGCAAGAGCAAATGGTGGTATTAGGCAGCATCACACTTGGTGGCGTAGTAAACCCAGTTCAAGATTTAGCATCAAGTATGCAGATAGCGCTGGAGGCAGGTGCAACTAAAGTGTTACTGCCTATGGCATCAGCTAGTGATATACCTTCTGTACCTGCTGAAACATTCACCAAGTTCCAAGTAAGCTTTTACAGTGATCCTGTAGATGCTGTTTATAAGGCTCTTGGGGTGCAGTAATAATAAAAAAAACTAAGCTAGATACAAGGATTAGTGCTCTATGAATGAAGTAATATATTCTAAGGAAGAACTAGAAGACCTTTCTGAAGCCGAGTTGTTGGATATTTTAAAGCAGTCTTGGGGTGTGAATGACAACAAAATTGAAGTTTGGGGAGAGTTACCAGCTCTTGGAGACACTACTTTTGGTTTCCTAAGAAATCCTCATTTAGTTTCAACGGGAGATAGGTTGTATTACCCAGTACAAGGTGTAGAAATAGAGCCTTGTAGTTTTTTTATGGCACCCCAAGATGCATCAAGCTGTGGTTCAAAAAAGCACAAGCGTTTCGTCCGTTGCGAATTGGAACTATCTCCTGAATCAGAGCGCCGAAAACATAGAAATCCATTAAGTTTATGCGTGAAAAGTGGTACTGGAGAAAATCTTCGTTATTTGCCTAAAGAAATACCGTTAGAAATTTTAACAAACCCCAATTCAGAAGAGGAAATTTCTCAGCTTATCTCAAAATCTATATATGACTTTTATCATGAAAAAGCGATGGGAGATCTAGATGAACTTGTAAAGAAAGAACAAAGTGAATTTGAGCTAAAAATGGCTCAAAAAGAAAGAGACGCTACCCAATCTCTTGAAATTATTAAAGATAAAATACAAGAAAATGAAGAAAAGCGTGATACTGCTATAAAGCTAGTCGAAAAATTAAATAGCAAGCAAATTGAGCTTGATAAAACTATTAGTAAATTAGCTCAAGATAAAGCAACTAAACAAACTGAAATTCAAACACTGGTCGCCAGCTATACAAGGATAGAAGCAGAAATGAATAATAAAATTAAGCGATTAAAAGAGTATGTAGCTGATAAAGCATTATTTTTAAAAACGTTTGAATTTATCGATGAAGAAGTGTTGGAGCTTTTTATACAGGAAAGCCAACCTTCAAGTGTTCAAGTCGAAGGGATTTCGTTTAATGATATTTTAAATGGTGACTACCAACAAGCTGTATCATATATCCAATCATATTTAGTCAGCCAAGATATTCTATATCCTCGTCATATAATTGAAAATTATATGACTTTGTTAAGAACTAAAGATCTTGTCATCCTTGCGGGAGATTCCGGCTCTGGAAAAACTAACTTAGTTAAATCTTTTGCTAAGGCTGTTGGTGGAAAATCAATTATTGTTCCTGTAAAGCCTAATTGGACAAGCTCTGAAGATTTATTAGGTTATTACAATCCACTTGAAAAAAAATATTTAGCCACACCATTTTTAGAGGCAATGATTGAAGCAGAGCAAAATCCAACAATACCTTATTTTATATGCTTAGATGAAATGAATCTTGCGAGAGTAGAGTATTATTTTGCTGACTTTTTATCGCTCCTTGAAACAAGAGATGAGTCGCCTGAAATTACACTTTACTCTGAAGACGAATCTTCTCATGTTCTTTCTGAGCTAAAAGCCGTTGTAGATATTATTCAGTCTACAAAGGAAAAATATAGTAAAGAAGGTGTAATTAACTTTATTGAGTTACTTAAAGATGAAACATTAAATAATCAGCTGAGATTAGCGTTTGGCTTTAGTGATAAGGATTCGCTTATTAAATATCATAGTGAGGTACGACGCATGCTTTCGGGAGTTATGACGATGCCTTCAAGTATCAAAATGCCTGCTAATCTGCATATCATAGGGGCTATCAATATAGATGAAACGACACATTATTTATCACCTAAAATTTTAGACCGTGCGCATATAATGCGGTTTGAGTCTCCACTTCTATCAAATTGGGATGAAATATTAACTCAAGTCGAATCATATGAATTCGAAGATACTTCAAAGCCATTGCTTTTTAATATAGACCAGCTTGGTTATCGAAATAATTATCCGAGATTCGATAGAGATAATGCGTTTTGTAAACTCTTTGTAGAGTTAAATAAAGATTACTTCCACAAGCTTGGTGTCGAATTTGGTATGAGGACCATTCGCCAAGGCTTAAATTATCTGGAGCTTTTCCAAGAAGTAAACGACGACTCAAGTATGGCGATCAATAACTTTATGCTTCATAAAGTGTTGCCAAAATTTACGTTTGATGGAAACAAGCATGTTGGAGAGCAAACCAAATTAGAATTAGTTGATAGAGTGTTTGTTGAAAGGGTTAAATCGTTATTACCTAATTTTGAAGAGTATAGTGAAGTATTTTCAGCAGTTCACGCCATTGAAACCGTTGTAAAGAATGCCAAGGCAAATGATGGCGTTGTTAATTTCTGGTCTTGAACGTGAAGCCTCAATTTGAAATAAAGTACATAGAGCTTCAGTGGTATGACAAAAATACTTTAGTTAAAGTAACTGAGTCTTTAAATGCCCTTCGTGTGGAGTATGATTCGGTGAATCAATGCTTCACGACAGAAACCACAATTTATCCAAAACTTGATGAAATTAAGCGAGGCCAACTCGCTGTTCGTGTTTTAAATGTCGAAGCTGGACAACCGTATATTAATTTGCCTAACAATGATAAGAAGCTTTTAACCCAGATTAAAGATCCAGACACTGGCATTTATTGGTGGATACTTAAAGAAAAGTGGATAAGCGAGCAAAAACAATGGTTTGGAATTGCGCCGAATATTGTTGGAACTTTAAAGTTTTATATAACTAGTCAACTTTGTGAGGTCGAAATCAATGGCTCTGATTTTAGTGTTGAACAATTAGAACAATATTTAAGGGTTTTCAAAAATGATTTATGGGAACTTATTCTTGATGACAGTAGTGCCGTACAGGCAAATGCAAAGCAAACGAATGGTATAGGTGTTAGTGAAGAAATAATTGAGTGTATCAGTAAAATAGTTAATGCGGCTCAAAAAATATTGGAAACACCAAAAGTTGAGCTTCGAGAAATTCAGGCCATAAAGCCAAGAAAATTGGTAAAACCAGTTAACCGTACCTTTATGGAGTTGGTTTCGAAATCTAATCAACGTTTTCTAACCAGTAGAGCGACCCAACCATCATATAATGTGCCAGAAAATAGGTATATTCTTTTCGCTTTGGAACGATGCGGCCGCGTTCTTAAACAAATAGTTATTCTTGCTCAGAATAAATCACAACGATTCTTGGACACAACCAACAAACTAAGAGAGCAACTTCATTCTTTTACCACTAGTGTGAAAGTCAATCGAGAGTTAGTGGTAAAAGATTTAGAAAGGGTTAGGGAAAGAACAAAGCTAGAATACTGGCAAAACAAGTTAAATCTAAAGATAAAAGACAATAACATTCAACTAAAGACAACAAAGTGTTCACTAGATTTATATTTGCATTTAGAGAATAAAACACAACAAAAGGATGGTTTTTTTATTCTCATATGGAACGGTGAGAGCTGGGGAAAGCCAGATAATAAAAGTGGTATTTTAAGTTTAAGGAATCGTTATCAGGTTCTATTAGAAGTATTAGAACCGGGCGAAACTCTGAAGTTTAATTGTGATTACAATTATCGCACTAGTGAACGTGCCGTTTTATTTAATTTGGATAACGTTCATTCGATTGAATTGATAGACTGTCAATCGAGTCAAAAAGCAAAAGAAGCTTTTGAAAAAGAGATACTTATAGGTAAAGAATTGGCGAAAAATGGCTGGGTAAAACCCTTATCTCAGCAAGAACTGGAGGAGCAAAATAGGGAAAAAGCCTCATTACTTAATCGAATCAATTACTACTCACAAAATCAAGAATTATCAGATTATATATACAAACGAATAGAACCTAAATATCGAGAACTAAGAAAATTAATTCAACATATGAAAGGGCTTGGAATTATGCCTTCGTCTAATTTTCCTAACTCAATGACATTCGTCCAAAATATTAATTATCAGGCCGTTCATAATGGCTATAAGGTATTGAGAGATATCACTAAACTTACAGATGATGAGCTTTTATTAAACCTTGAACAAATAGATGATATGGGGCTGGTAAATATGCCTCTTTTATATGAACGTTGGACTTTAATACAACTCATACTTGTTCTAAAAAATTCGTTTAGGTTTGTACCACAGAAGGATTGGAAATATAAACTTATCGAAGCAGTAAAGTCTAACAAAACAGATATTAACGTAAATTTAACTAATGATGAGGCAAAAAGATATATTTCGCTATGGTATGAAAAATCTTTATCAAATAATAAGCGCCCTGACTTTATTTTGGATCTGACGTGGTTTTCCAATAATATCGACGGTACTACCGAGCGCCATTTTAAACGTTTTGTATTAGACGCGAAATTTTACGATAAACTAACATTTGATAGAGCGGGAGGAATGCTTTCAAAAATTAATGAGTTATTCGACGGTAAAAATTATAGTGAAAATAATTCAAATCCTGTATTTCTTATTCACCCCTGTAATAACCTAATTGAACATCCCATTACTGCACAATCATGGGGGAAACACAGTTTCCTTGGAGAGCTAAACATTAACGACGATGTTAATCTTTTCTCTCATGATCGGGGTGCTGTTTTTTTAAATCCTATAGATCGCTCGCTTTACTCAGACGAATTACAGCGCTTATTGGGTATGTTTCTTCAGTATAAGTTAGAGGATGCTAAAACTAGCGATTTGGATAATGACAGCAGTCAAGCAGTCCCCATTTGCATCAGGTGTGGCTCTAGTGACATCAAAAACTTAAAAAAGACTACTCGCTATCGAAATAGGCATGGTGATTGGGTTGAGCGTACACCTAAGTCGGTATGGATGCAGTGTTGTGAATGTGAACAACTTCAAATATATAATCACTGCGCTAGCGATAAAAGCAGTACTCGTTTGATAAAGAATGGCCTTTATTGGAGCTATCATTCAGCAAGAGCGCTCGAGCCATTTAATATGAAGTGTCCTAGCTGTGGTGAATGGGGCGCATGGTAATATTACTTTCTATTTTGAGAATTTCTTTTGACTATCAATAAATACTCTTCCCATCACATACGGCATTAACTTGATCATATTATTCGCATCATCAATTCCACGGTGATGCGAGCCGGTGTGAGGGATTTTCGCAAGTTTTAACGCTCCGGCCATTCCTTGTCTTTTGCGTACTTTTTGAGTCTTTGAAAATTGCTTTTTAATATTCAGGTGTGGTGCTGTAATAGGGTATGGCAGACTATGAAAAGCACAGTCTTGTTCAAATTGCTGTTTGTCATACTCCCCCCAGCTGCAAAACAGGTAGTTATCGTAATTGCTTAGCCATTTTTGGAGAGCGCTAATTGCTTCAGGGTAATATGGTGCGTTATCAACATCGTGTTGGCTGATCGACGTTAAATTTGAACAAAAGTCGGTTAGTTTTGGGTGTCGTTGGGGTTGAATAAACGTGTTGAACTCATCTAGCTTGGTAAGTGAGTCGGCACAAATTAAAACAGCACCAATTTCGATCATTTCCATTTCGTTTACTGGAAAAGAGTTATCTTTACAACAAGTTGCTTCAACATCAATAATTAAAAAGTATTTAAATTTAGCTAAATCCATCATTTCCCTTAACTTTGTGTGGCGCAATTATAGCGTTTAACAAAAATTATATAAATACGGATTGAGTTAAAGGCTTAAATGATTACTAAAACGAAAATGTATTTTCAAAGTCACCGTCTGTTGGTTCTTTTATTCTCCTAAGGTACGGCTTTATCAACTCATAAGCAAACTGTTGTTCTACGTCTTTTTTCTTTAACCACTTGAAATAAAACCAAAGTAATCTACGTAACATTCGCAAGAATGAGATTTGCTGTTCAATTTGTTGTTTGTTCATGCCTTTGAAAGACATTGGTGGTCTTATCCATAAACCCCAAGAATAACCAGTTTTGTATGTAGATTTTTGTTTATGAGCTTTAAATTTGAGATTTACCTTTTTTACTAGTAAATATTTGCTGTTGTAAGTAGGTTGCTCTGGTAACGAATAAGCTTCAATAGTTCTAGTTACCTTTTGTTCTAAACTGTTAGAGTTTTCTATGCTAATAGCGTGTTTAGAATGATCGTAGTAAACGCCACGTTCTTGCAATGAATTCCAACTATAACCAATACCTAATTTCGAGCCTGTGATTTTATATTTTCCTAAACTAAATGAAACACCTCTTATGCTATCTCGTCGTGTTTGAGCGAAACAGCCGACACCAAGATTGTTTAGGCGTTCGATGAGAACGGGTAGGGGAATATTGTCGCCATATTGTTCTATTACATTATCAATACAAGAGCGAATAGCCTGCACTTTAGTTTTGTATTTCGAATCACTAACTCTTTTCCCATGACCATCTGTATATGGATTGTTATCGTGTTCTAAGCCAAACTTTTTCTCTAACAGGTTTCGAATGATTGCTGTTTTCTTAAAGCTATTACCTAGAACTAGTCGGCGATGAGGTGGGGTATTAGAAATTGTTGAAGCTGCTATATGGCAGTGATTATTTGATGTATTGCCATGCCAAAGCGCAACCCAATGGTGGTCATCGAAACCTAATTTTACTAAAAGATCATCGACTAGCTCACGCCACTGGAATATATTAAGATATTCGCCTTCTTGTAAAGAAACAATTATATGTTCAAACGGATGCATAACACGAGCATTTAATGACTCTACTTTCAAAAAAGTATTGATTAACGGTGTTAAGCTGGCTTCTTTACCACTTAACTTTGTCATTACTCCATTATCGAAAGATAGTAAAGGATTTGTCATTGGCAAAGAGTTACTACTTCCAATAAACTTAATTGTTTCATGTGTAAGCTCACGACCATTAGCATCATGAGTGTGTTTCGTTTTTCCAAAGATATATTTAATAAGCTTTCTAATTCTACCTTGATTATCCTTTTTCTTGGATTTTACAAATTTAATAATCATACTAATTACCCTCATCTAATATACAGCTTTTTTGAGAGGCTAAGTCATTAAGTTCATCAGCTGATAAGTTTGATAGCGCAATTTGTTTAATTGATTCATCAAAATTTTTCTTAAGAAAATGAGACCAAACTTGAAGAGCATTGCCAGTTAAATAAGCCATTTGTATAGCATTAATTAGGTATTGCTCTTTATCTTGATGAGAATCAAATAGGGATTTATCAGACAATGCCAAATTCAGATGTTCAATTAATTGATTTAGTAGACGAACATTATTGGCCATTTCTTCAGCAGTTTGAGTTGGGACTGTAATGCCGTGAAGAGAATCTTCTTCTGTTAAGCTACAGATTAAAGTGTCACGAATGAAAGAGCCGATGGTATTATAATTAGCGGTTTTGCAGGCATCAGAAATAATCTGATGCTCGTTAACGTTAACTCTTGTAACTAGTGATATTTTACGTTTTTTATTTGTCATAACTTTACCTTTATTAGTTATGACGAAATCAATCCTGTGTTTAAATTAAACTTATGTATCTCCATAAGACTTCGTCTTATTTTATTGTTTACTTTTGGTTGCATGAGCAACTGTTTTTTAGATTTGTCGCGTGAGCGACAACAGGGGTTAAATTGAGTAACTTTTACGGCAGTAAAAATAGTTACTATTTAACATACCCTGCCATGGCGCCTTTTACCTATAATTATACAGAACTAACAATTGAAAATATAGTAACTATTTGTTTTGTATGAAAAATAAAATCTCATCAAGTATTTATCCGAAGTTTTTCAATGAGATATGAACGAATTGTTTGGAAATTATTTTGTCCGAATTTACTGTGTAAATTACTGATACTATCTTTGGATATAAATCGAGGTTATTGTTAAGGTTAAAAACAAAATAGGGAACATGCATGCCAGTTGAACTAAAGGAAACATTAGTAATAGGTATCTCAGCAACAGCGTTTTGAATCGACAATGTTGTGGTAAATGACAAAATACTAGTCTCCAGCAAAATCTGAATCATCAAACTCCGCAAACTCACTAGTAGTAAGCTCAAGTTTTTTGTATATGCTATGATTGAGGGTTTTTAATGCTAAAGCAATTCTAATTAAATCATTAGTTTTACGTGTCGCATCTTCACCATATTGTGCAGTTAATTCATCGATTATATCGTTATCAATACTTACATCTGAAACCTCAATTATTTGCTTTGATGGTTCAGGTTGTATCAACTTTGGAGATATATAGCTGTTTAGATAGTTAGCAATTTTCTCACTAGCATCTAATAATACTTGCCTATGTGTTTTAATATAGCCGCTTGTAACGTCGAAATAGTTTTGTGTATGGAACACTAATCGTTTTAATGTATAAATATTGATTTTGAGTTCATTGCCGTACGTGAGAAAGGTTTTTCTGTATATTCCAGTAGGGTAGAACCTAGTATTGGCTAGCTCTTGAATTTTTTTCTCATAGTGATGCTGATTAGGTTTAATGTGATTATTTTCAAGCACATTAAGAAATACATGATTGTGATCATAGTCATGTCTGATCTTAATCTCTCCTTTTTTCGCTTTATTTAATTTATCGGATTTAATTTCCTCCAGCTCTTTGATAACCAACTCAGCTTGCTGATTTAATGGAACACGATAAATTGGTTCTCCATTTTTAAGACGTTCTGCTGCTTCTTTGTCATTCCACGACACAACGGTATAAGTTTTATCGTTCTCTGAAATAGTTTCTATTTGATCCCATTGGATTCTAGCAACATCACCGGGCCTCCATCCAGTCCAAAACATGAAACGTAAAAAGTAATGTGCTCTGACTGCTCCGGGAATAGGTATATTGGTATACTTCATTTTAGGGTAGTCGTCTCTAGTCTCATTTTTAAGAGTCTTTAGTTGCATAATGGCTTGGTAATGGGCTGCAATATGTTCTGTATCTAGACTTTCGTGACGTCTTTTAGCTTTACCGCGTGGATTGTTCCACCGCCCTCGAGCACGGTACATGATTTTTATAGGGTTACGCTTAATATAATGCTCGTCATCCTGTTTTTCATTTACTATATCAATGGCCGTATCATATAGTGAGCCTAAAAACTGAATAACTCTATCGCCTTCTGTAAATGCCTTGTTATTACCGTGGCCGTGATTGTTAGTAATACTTTTATGGAAGCATAGAACTGCTTGGGAGGTAATGTCGTTTAAGTCAGCATCTAAAAGGCTTTTTAAATTATCGGTTTTACCTTTGAAAGTATTTGTATTGACCAATTGCGATTCAGATTCTACATCCTGCCATTTTTGTTTTCTTTTTATGTGAATGTAGCTAAGAACATCTTTTTGGCGCTCATATCTGTCTCGCGTTTCTTTTTGAATGGTTCTGTTGTCCATGTATAAATTATATGCATCTCGAATTGTGTAAACTCTGTTTTCACGTTTTTCTTTTTCAAGCTCTTCATACGGATCTTTTCCTCCTGCCATCCAAGAAATAAATTTGTAGGCAGTTTTTCTTGCTTCAAATAGGTCTATTTCATTTGCTTTGCCAATAACTCTTTTTTTTGCCCCTCCAGAGGCCCCCCTAATTCTCTTTTCGACAAAGTAGGTAGCATTACTGGAGGGATAAACTCTAATTCGTAAACCGTTAGCTGATTGATTCTTATCCTTGAAAACACGCTCTTCCTGTACCGGATATTTCGAGGTCAAAAGTTTTTTTATTTTGGTATGAGAAAATGAAAAATCCTCCAGTTGATCTCTTGGAAAATACTCGGCGAGGTTACTTTCTTTATTAGCCACCTTAGCTCCTTATGAGTGAATAAATAGTGCATAGAACCTACATAAAGTAGCCTTTTTGCAGAGTGTCATAGGATACATATAGGCGACACTTGTTATTTATAATAGTCAATTGGAGACGTATAGGCTACATTTTTTATATTATTAATCTAATGGAGTGGATAGGGCTTACTACTTGACTATAGATATAAGCCCTTAAAATGATTGGATTTTTTATGATTTTTTAGTTTTTATTATTTCTTATAAATATTTGGTATCATACAGGCAAGGAATTATGCGTTTTGATAACATGCTAACGCCTCCTCAACATTAAAGGCACCATCAAGCAATGACTTACCTAAGATAACCCCACCCACACCGAGTTTTTTAAGCTTGGCGATATCGTCAAGCGAGCTTACGCCGCCAGATGCTTGTACTTTTATTTGGCTGTTGTGGTTTATTAAATCTTCATACAGTGCAAATGAAGGGCCTGTCATGGTGCCGTCTTTACTGATATCAGTGCACAGAAAGTCAATGACGCCCAATGCTACGTAAAAATCAACAAGTTCAAATAATCCAAACTCAGATTCACTTAACCAACCGTGAGTGGCAGGAGCCCAGCCGTTTTCGGTTTTATTTACATCAAGGGCAATCACGAAATGTTCGGCCCCAAACTTTTCAATCCATGCTTGGACTTGCTCGCGCTTTTCAACGGCCATTGAACCAATCACAACTTGGTTAGCTCCGGCTTCTAGCCAGTCGGCCACATCGTGTTCAGAGCGAATACCGCCGCCAACCTGATAAGGGACGTTTAATGCTTTGGTCGCGGTTTGAATATGTTGCCATTGCTTTTTGCTCGGGTCGCGTGCGCCTTCTAAATCAACAAGGTGCAGCTTACCTGCACCGCTGTTTGCGTACGCTTGTAAGCGTGCGCCTAGTTCGTAAGGGTAAAATTGTGCTGTATCATACTTACCTTGGTATAAGCGCACAATTTGGTTTTGTAATACATCAAGTGCTGGAATAATCACGTTTTGGTCTCTTATTTTTGTGCTGCGCTTACAGCTGCCAATCTAAAAAGTTTTGTAATAATCGGGTGCCGACTTTGGCACTGCGCTCTGGGTGAAATTGCATGCCTGCATAGTTATCTTTTGCAACAATCGCAGAGAAAGTGTTTCCGTATTCACCACTGACAAGCGTGGCATCGTTGACGGTGTGAGCAAAGCTATGCACAAAGTAAACATGATCTTGCGCTGTTAAACCTTTAGTGAGCGCATGCTCTTTTAATACTGTTAGGTCGTTCCAGCCCATATGCGGTGATGTCAATGTACCTACATCAAGTTGCTTAACAATACCCGGGATTTTACCTAGGCAATCAACATTGCCTTCTTCGGTGCTTTCGCAAAGTAATTGCATGCCTAAACAAATGCCCATAAGCGGACGCTGATATTCATCAATGGCTTGTTGCCAGCCACCGTCTTTTAGGCGCTTCATTGCCACAGAAGCATGGCCTACACCGGGTAAAATAGCACGTTCAAAGCCTTTTAGTTGCTCAGGCGAAGTGATCACTTCTGGATTTTGACCGAGTCGCTCAAACGCAAAACGCACCGAGTTGATATTGGCACAACCCGTATTAATTATGGCAATCATAAACACCCCTTTGAGCTGGCAGTTTGTTGCGTGGCATCTTTTGCGATAGCAGCGCGCAGCGCTCTGGCAAAGGCTTTAAATAAGCCTTCTACTTGGTGATGACAGTTACCCTCGCTGACTGACAAAATCAGGCTCATTGCGGCGTTGTCACTTAAACTTTTAAAGAAATGCTCAACCATTTGCACATCTAAGTCGCCGACTTTTTCACGGCTAAAATCGGCATTTAACACAAACGATGCACGGCCCGATAAATCTATTTGCGCCTCGGCTTTACATTCATCCATCGGTAGCGCAAATCCATAACGGCCAATTTGCGTTTTTGTACCCAGCGCTTGTTTAAGTGCAAGCCCTAAGGCAATACCAATGTCTTCAACGAGGTGGTGTTCATCAATGTGTAAGTCGCCCGTGGCTTGAACATTAAGTCCGATATTGGCGTGGGTGCGAATTTGGTCAAGCATGTGATCAAAAAAGCCAAGGCCAGTACTAATGTCGCCATTTTTGGTCTGGTCTAAATTAACCTGCACATCGATTTGCGTTTCTTTGGTGTTGCGGGTTATGCGACCTTCACGGTTTTGTGTTGTTAGCTGAGTGACAATGGCATCCCAACTGCCGGTGTATAAAATGCCTTCGCAGCATAAGTTAGCAGCAAGACCTATATCTGTTTGGCGGTCACCGATGACAAATGAACGGGCTAAATCTACTTTGCCTGAGCGCATAAGTTCAGTCAGCAACCCTGTTTTAGGTTTACGGCAGTTGCAATTGTCTGCATCAAAGTGGGGGCAAATCAGTACTTCGTCAAATTGAATACCTTGGCTGTTGAGGATATTCATCATTTTGTCTTGCGCAATGTCAAAATCAGCCGTTGGGAAGCTATCTGTACCTAGTCCATCTTGGTTCGATACCATAACTAAGCGGTATCCCGCTGCTTGAAGTTGCAGTAGAGCAGGGATCACATTGGGTAAAAATACTAATTTCTCGAGGCTATCTACCTGTTTATCGGTGATTGGCTCTTCGATAATGGTGCCATCGCGGTCAATAAATAAATACGGGTTACTCATTATACTTCCTGTTCTACTGTGTTACTGGCAAGTGATAAACCATCTAGCCAAATTTTTACTTGTTCTAATTCTTGTTCATTACCGATTGAAATGCGCAGCCAATCATTTTCACCATAAAGAGTGAATGCGCGCATCACAAGACCTTGTGCCAATGCAATATTAAATGACTGTCTATCTTTTAGCTTTAAGGTTACAAAGTTACCTTCACCACTAAGTACCTTAACCACGGCCGATGATTGTTCAAGCCAGTCTTTTAGTTTGGCTTTTAAACTATTTAATATAGTAACTTGGCGACGCATTGAGGCGATGTTATCGCTACTGAGTGCATCAGCCGCAATACGTGCAACTACAGTTGATACTGGATAAGGCGCAATTACTTTACGGATCGGTGCCAGTAAATCACTGTTTGCAAGTGTGAAGCCTGTACGCAAACCTGCTAATGCAAACGCTTTAGATAAGGTTCTTAGCACCACAAGATTATTAAATTCATTAATTAAGCTTGCTGCAGTGTGTTCTGGACAAAACTCTATATAAGCTTCATCTACCACGACGATGGCTTTACCCGCAAGTTGTTGGGTAATCTTTCTGATCTTGTCTAGGCTCGTCATGCTGCCTGTTGGATTATTAGGATTACAAATGAAAACTAATTTCGAGTCAGCTATCGCAGCAACAATTTCATCCACCGTGCCTTTTAACAGTAACTCTTGGGTGAGACCGTTAATGCTTACGTTGTGAGTGTCGGCAGTGACTTTGTACATACCATAGGTTGGTAAAAATAGCGCGATACTGTCTTTTGCTGGGCGGCAAAATGTACGCACCAATAGCTCAATGCCTTCATCGGCACCGCGTGTCATCAGCACTTGTTCTGGCTCTAAGTTGGCATAACATGCGTAACGGTTAATAACCTGTGTTGGCTGTGGATCGGGGTAGCGATTTAAATCGGCCAAACTCACAGTAGGCGTGCGAGAGTAGGGACTTTCGTTGGCATTTAGCCACGTTGTTCCAGTCAGTTTCTCGCTCTTTGCTGAGCTATAAGCTGTTAGGGCTGCAATGTTGTCTGGCAACAGTGTGGTAAGTGTTGAGTTATCGCTCATTATTCAGTGCCTCAAGACGAATTGAAACAGCATTAGCGTGAGCATCAAGCCCTTCTGCTGCGGCCAAAGGTAAAATTGCTTTAGATAATTCACGTAACCCATTTTTGCTAATGGTTTGTACTGTGTAAGTTCTAAAAAAGTCCAGTAAGTTTAAGCTCGAATAGGTGGCACTGTAACCATACGTTGGTAGTACGTGGTTAGTACCTGACGCATAATCGCCTGCAGATTCCGGCGTATAGTCGCCCACAAAGACAGAGCCAGCATTTTTAACTAAGCCTAAATAAGGCTGAGCATCAGCAAGTTGTAAAATTAGGTGTTCAGGACCATATTGTGCTGATACTTCAAATGCCTGCTCAATAGAGTCGACTAAAATCAAGCTTGAATTTGCAAGGGCTTGTTCAGCGGTTTCTTTGCGGCTTAATTTTGCAAGCTGCGTTGTTAATGCTTGCTGCGTAAGTTCAATAATGCGCTCACTATTACACAGTAAGATTACTTGTGAATCAGCACCGTGTTCTGCCTGCGATAATAAATCGGCAGCAATAAATTCAGGATTTGCACGTTCATCAGCAATCACCAGTACCTCAGAAGGACCTGCAGGCATATCAATTGCCATGCCCGGAATCGTCTGGGCGACAAGCTGTTTTGCCATTGTCACAAAACTGTTGCCTGGGCCAAATACTTTATTGACCTTCGGTACAGACTCAGTGCCGTAAGCCATCGCTGCAATTGCCCCTGCGCCGCCACTTTCAACAATTGTTTTAATACCGCATAGCTTAGCTGCATAGAGAATTGCAGGGTTAATGCTTTCATCGCCCTTAACAGGTGTTGCAAGCACAACCGTTTTTGCACCGCTTAATTGTGCAAGGACACCTTGCATAATAACCGACGAAGGTAATGGCGCACTGCCACCGGGTACGTATATACCCACTGCTTCAATCGCTTGGTATTTAAGCTCACATAACACCCCTGGTTGAGTTGTTAGTTTAATGTCTTTTGGTAATTGTGCTTGGTGAAAGCGTTTTACATTAGCGTAA
>NZ_FPAZ01000012.1:0-145712 GCF_900116435.1 Pseudoalteromonas lipolytica
CGAGTCTGTTAGCAATATCCCACACAGTTTCGTTTCGGAATAAACTCATTCCAATTACAGACCACATAATAGCTTCTAGCGGTAACCGCCTTCTGCGAACAGTGGCAACTCCCGCATGTTCAAATGCTTGTTCAAGAATATCTGGGTCAAGAACCTGCTTAAGTTTGTCGAGTGTATGTACATCATCTAAAAAGGAGGACATATCATCGAAGTGTTGAATTAGAGACATAAAAAAATCCGATACTATTTCTAATATCGGATTGTGAAGCTATGAAAAGATCAGTCAAGTGATCATAAAAATATGCTTAACTGATCTGCATTACGCATAGGCGGCCTTTCTTATTAAAATTACTTTGTGTACGCTCTTGGCATCGCTGATTCGGTTGTGTAACGTTCGCGCAATTTATCTTGACGCGCTTCAGTTGAAACCTCTTCACCATTGATCCACATTTTACTTACGTGTGATTTCAATTCAAATGGATCATTAGACCACATTACTAAGTTCGCACGTTTGCCTGTTGCTATTGCTCCTGAGTTCAAGCCAAAAACATCCGCAATATTACTGGTCACCGCATTCAATGCACCTTGTTGTGTCATACCATACGACACAGCGTTACCCGCATCAAAACGTAACTGGTAAACATTGTGACTCGAGTCCCCTGCAACACCAATAATCACTTTAACACCGGCCTTTTCGAGTTTGCCTGCATTGGCTAAGTTAGCATGCATTGAATCAAAGCTACCCGGTAAGTTTGCCATAGAACTGATAATCACCGGCACATTAGCTTTTGCTAAAGTATCCGCAACAACAACGGCATCATCACCACCATGAATTACTAAATTAATTCCAAACGTGTCTTTTAATTTCACTAATTCATAGATATCTGACGCGCGTTGTACACTGGCAATCAGTGGCATTTCACCTGAGAGTACTTTATCAAGGATCTTTTGCTCTGTGGTGGGGTCTTTTTTATCATCTTTTTTAGCTGACTTGTGCCCTTCAAGCTTGTCGATCAGTGTTTTCATCGACATTGCACGTGAGCCTTTACGCTTTTCACCTAAATGAACCACAAGGGCAACTTGTTTTTGATTTACACTATCGAAAGAACCCGATAAATCAACAACAGAGGCAAGACCTGCAAAAATACTTTCACCACCATTTGGTACGATTACGTCTTGAGTAATCCCGCCTTTTCGAGCATAAGGAATTAAGCTACTGCGTGGGTTAAAAGCAAGACTAGGATCGAAATCAATACTCGCTTTATCATCACCGCCGTCACGAGAACCCGCAACAGCCCCTACTTCAACTAAGCCAAGTTGGTTCATCGTACCGATAAACCCTGCGGTCACGATTTGACCTTGAGCATCAACAGTGGTGTCTGCATTTATTGATTCTGGATTAATTGCAACAATTTTTCCCTCGTCAATAACGACACTAGCACCTTCTAATACACCTTGTTCTGTTGATGTGTGAATGGTTGCATTAATAATTGCAATCGATTGTGCGCTCGCTACCGACGAAAATAAACCAGCAGCAACTAAAGAGAGCGAAAATGTTTTAGTTAATTTTGTCATCAATGTTACTCCTACTGTTGACCAAGCATGAAATCGCTTTGTGCTTGATATTTTTCATCATGACGATCGTATACCTTGGCACCATCAATAAATACTTGCTCAGCTTTTGCGTACACACTAAAAGGGTTTTGATTCCAGATAACAACATCGGCTTGTTTACCCGATTCAAGTGAACCTGTTTTATCATCGATACCCAGTGATTTAGCAGCGTTTGCTGTGATCCACTTAATAGCGTGTTGTTCTGAAATATTAAAACCAACATCGTTTGCACGGTACATCACTTTACCTGCTTCTTGGTTTAAGCGTTGAATAGTTGTATCAGAATCTGAATGGACAATCGCGCATGAGTTTTTAACCGCATCGACAATAGCCACGTTTTCTTGAACCATGTCATAGGCTTCCATTTTAAAGCCCCACCAATCTGGCCACAGTGCTGCACAGTTGCCGTTTTCAGCGAGTAAATCGGCAATCTTGTACGCTTCAATACCGTGGTGGAAAGTGCCTGAGTGATAACCAAATTCTTTGCCTAGGTCGATCATCATCGCCATTTCTTCTGCTTTATAGCAATGGTTATGAATAAGAATATCGCCATCAAGGACACCCGCTAGTGTGTCTAGCTTAATATCACGGTGAGGAATTTCAGGATTTTTACCTGCCGCGTAATCGCTGTCATATTTTTCCCACTGACGCTTATATTCCGTTGCATCAATCCATGCTGTTCTGTAGCCCGCCATATTACCCATACGTGTTGAAGGTAATACCCCTTTACTTCCATAAACACGTTTTGGATTTTCACCACAAGCCATTTTTAAACCATAGGGTGCATCAGGGAATTTCATACCTTGCATTGTATGTGAAGGAACATTTTTTAAAGTAACACCACGGCCACCAATTAAATTTGCTGAGCCTGGTAAAATTTGTAATGACGTAATGCCGCCTTCACGAGCACGGTTAAAACCAGGGTCTTGCGGCCAAATAGAGTGTTCAACCCATACTTCAGCAGTCACTGGGCTTGTCATTTCGTTACCATCTTGATGCGATGCCACAGACGGTGTTGGGTATGCGCCTAAATGCGAATGCACATCGATGATACCGGGCGTGACCCATTTGCCTTGTGCATCAATGGTGTTATCTGCTTGTACAGATAAGTCCTTGCCTACTTGTTGTACTTTACCATCAACAAAATAAACATCAGCCTCGTCTAAACGCTCACCGGTGCCTGTTAGTACCGTTGCATTGGTAATAAGAGTACTTGTTGATGCCAGTGGCTTATAAGTACTTGGGTATGGGTTTTTATCAATGGTTACTTTTGGATCTTGTGGGCCATTATCTTGGCAACCCGCAAGCGCGATACCAAGTGAAATAACCATCAAGGATGGTGCAAATTTATGCATTTTGTTGTTTCTCCTTTTTTTTATTATATAACTTTAATCAAATGTTAATAGCAATGCTAACAAACGAGGTAAGTGACGTTTAAGTAAGACGAATTACGTTATTTCTTCCGTTACTTATTTTTTAATGTAATTCGTATAGAGCTTCTCTAATGCACCTTCGGTCGTGAGGCTAGGATCTTTATTAATAAAATGCGTCACGGTACGGGTTACGAAATCAGAGTTTTGTTTATGTTGTTTAGCAAAGCTTTTGATTAAAGTATTGGCATCAGTGGCTGCCGTTACTTTTTCATGACGGTGGCGATATTGACTCAAGGCACGATTAAAATCGCCGTTATAATCTTCAACGACTAATTTATAAAAGTCACTTTTATCGACGCTAAGCTCGTTGATACAGTAATTTAGCGCCTCTTTAAAGTCGTAAAAGACTATTCCTTGCACATCAAATTCAGTGCGTTTTTCGCGAATAGTAACGCGGGCATCTTCAGTCGCATAACTGTAACCCTGAAAATCAAGCCGCTGTGCAGCTTCTTCGCCCAATTTCATTCCCGCTTTAATGCTATGAACAAATTCATCACTCATATCATCAAGCTCATTTTCGTGCCACATGTGAAATACTCGCAGCGCTTTGGCATATTTATTGGCTATTTTCTTTTTTACTTTGGTGAATCGGCCATCAATCGTTAGCACTCGCTCATTATGAAGTAGCGCAAAACATTCATAACACGCTGGTATTGAAATAAATTCAGCGTCTTCACCTAAATCAATAATACTTTGCATCATATGAAGAGGGGGGCAATAGTCGCGCTCAGTTGCCTCACAACCACAATAAAAGCATTGATTAAAATGCTTAGAATGTGAGGCATAGGCTTGTTGATAATAGCCTGATAATTTTGTGGTCACTTAAACTCCTTACACTTTATTCAGTGTCTAATAGTGAACATTTAAATTAGAGTTAAAACGTAAATGTAGCAATACCGTAAAACAAATAGAAAATACGCTCTCTAAACCTGCTCAGTTTGCTCTAAAATGAAATTATTTTCTCGTTATTTGTGTCAAAATTCATACTTTAAAATATGTCTAATCAAACGGTTATATATTGGGGTACACATCTACATACTTGCTTACATCTTGTCCGTTTTCATTAACAGCAATCAATCAAATTTAGGGTAATACTTTAATGGTGCCTAGCAAATAGGAATTGTGAAGTATCCCACGCGAGGTTGCACGACTTTCATGTCACATGGACAAACAACTGGAGAGAAAGATGAATACATTAACATTAGCATTTGGTACAGCACTTATTGTCGGTTCTTCAATGGCAGCAACAGATGCAAACGCCGCACAGTTTGTAGCTGCAGATAATTCTGCAGGGACACAAGCATGTATGGCTATTGTGTCAAATAAACCCATAAACCTTGCTCAAACAATGCGTGATTTACGCTTAAACAAACGCGTCATCTCAGACAAGTTACAGTGCAATGATATGTCTACGGCACAGTTTGCCAGCACCTATGGCTTTAATAAATCAGCAAGCTACTTAAATTTAGAGCAACAAACAAAAACAAGTATTCAAGATATCGCTAAAGTCAGTGATAACACCGTCTACGTAATTTCGGGTTCTAAATAATGACAGATTTGATGTAGCAGACCTTGTATAGGTCTGCTACACACTTTTTATAAAAGCGCAGCAATTAAGCCAAATACACCACCAAACACGCCACCCCAAATAACCAGCCAGCCTAAATGTTCTTTAATCATTGTTTGAATGATATCTTTTACCATAACGGGAGTTAGTTCGTTTAAACGCTCATCCACTAACCTTTCTACCGTGTTATGTAACGAGCCACCAATGTGCGAGTTTGCAAACAGCTTTTCATCGAGTATTGTTTTAAATTCGTCACTGTGAGAAATATCAATGACGGCCTGTTTCATTTTATTTATGAACGGCTCACGCATTGGCTCTAAGGCATCACGTCCACCAAACATTCCTAACATACTGCCAAATTGCGATTGCTCAATAACTTCGATTAATGAGTCATAGGCTGGGCTTAGGTTTACTTCAGCAATGACAGGCTCTAATTCTATTTGAGGTTTCGCAAGAGCCATCACTTGATCTATTTTCTCTGCCGCGAAAAATTCCGTCATGACTAACTGCCTGATTGATGCTTTAAACGACTCAAACTTTAGCGTAATGACACCTGAGCCATACAAGAAAGGCACTTTTTCAAACAGCATATGTATCGCTAACCAGTTTGTTACAGCGCCAGACAAAGCAAATAATCCCACAGATAATACAATTGCCTGATCAAACAAAAATCCAACTAACACGAAGGCCAAAGCCACTAAATTAGTAACAAGACTTTTATTCATTTAAATCCTCACGCACACAGCAAAATATTTAATAATATTAACGCTATGAGATTGTTAATTCACCGACTTTTTGCCATAGTTTAACTACATGGTTAAAAGGTGAGCGATATTATGTGGAATTCAGTGAATGAACAGATAAGCCAAGCTATGCACTTTGATTTTAAGCATACCTTTAAACGCCAACTGCAATCGCCCAACAGCGATAAATACTTTGAACTGCGCGATGAAAATCACCGATTTTTTGTCAAGGTGGCTCACTTAAGTGATTTAGAAAGATTAGAGTGCGAATCCTTTAATTTAAAGCTTTTAACGCAAGAAAGCTTATTTATGATCCCCGACTGCATTGCCACAGGGTGCAATATTGAATTTTCATTCATCGTTTTAGAGTGGTTAGAACTGGACAAACTTCCTCACTCAAATTGGCATACGATGGGCGAACATTTAGCCACACTTCATCAAAAACATACGCAAGCCATGTTTGGTTTTGATCACGACAACTTTTTAGGCCCCACAGTCCAGCCAAACCGATGGCACAAAAAATGGGATGTTTTTTTTGCAGAAGAACGGATTGGTTGGCAACTTCAGCTCTTACAAGAGAAAGGCATTGAACTCGTTGATCAAGATATGTTTATCGCTTTTATTAAAGACACCTTGCACGGCCATAATGTCGAACCGTCATTACTGCATGGTGACTTTTGGCGACGAAATATGGGCTTTATACAAGCGGTTCCTAGTCTGTATGACCCTGCTTGCTATTATGGTGACCGGGAATGCGATATCGCTATGAGCGAACTTTTTGCACCGCTTCCTGATGCTTTTTATACTGCATACAATCAACAATACCCCCTGCAAAATGGCTATGAACAGCGTAAATTAATCTATCAGCTATACCCTATTTTAAATCACGCTAATATTTTTTCCGGACACTATCTGACTGAAGCTAAACAACAAATTGATTTGCTGCTTAAATAAACTTTAAATTGCTGTAAAACGAATGTCATAAACGCAAGAACAGGACTATAGTGTAAATAGAACACGTTTATATACAGGTGCTAGCCGCTTGTTTAGCGGTTAGTGTGTAAGTTATATCAATCTTATTAAATTTGCGTTCATCACCATTAGATTACGATTTTATAAGATTGCAATTTAACGAATTCAGGCATGCCTGATTAAGGTAAAAGCTGATGAAAGATAACTTTTCTCAACGTATATCCTGCCCTCATTGTGGACATCATATATTCGTGGCATTAGATGCCAGCGAAGGCGACCAAGATTATTACGAAGAATGTAGCGCTTGCTGTAACCCTATTCATTTAAACATGCACATTGATTACGCACACAACAAATTAGAATTACATGTTGACAGTGACGACGAGCAAATTTTTTAATTTGCTTGTCGTGCCAAATAGTTTTCAACCGTGTTTATAATTGTGTAAGTTTGTTGGTCAACCTCAATATTGAGTAGATTGCCTTCGCGTTGTTTATCTAAATTAGTAATCGCGAGAGTTTCAGGTATGAGGTGTAACCAAAAACCACGCTCATCAACCTCACCCACGGTTAAACTTGCACCATTTACGCTGACAAACCCTTTGTACAATACATATTTTTGCCACTTTGGATCGATTGCAAGATGCATTTTGCAGTTATTTTGTTCATGTATAATAGACGTTATGTTTGCCATACAGTGAATATGGCCCGATACAATATGCCCCCCAAGCTCAGTGCCTACCGTTACGGAGCGCTCAAAGTTGGCCCACTGTCCGTTTTGCAATTGACCAAGGTTAGTCAACTTTAATGTCTCATCAATCACATCAAAATGAATAAGTGTAAAATCACTGTCCTGAAGTGCTTTAAATTCGACAACAGTCAAACAACAGCCATTAATTGCAATGCTGGCACCCATAGTCAGTTTTTGCGCATACTCATTAGCGACTTTTAAGGTTAACCTTAGTACCCCACCCTCGAGCTTTGTGTGTTCGACAATGGCTTGAGTTTGTATAATTCCAGTAAACATCTTGGCGTCTTCTTTTATTCGCAAAATACATATCTGCGATTTTTATTGATCTTTGAATAGATTACAATGACAACCTGTTTTTTTAGTTGTGTATTTTATGTCTTTTTGTAGTTGGGAAGCCAAACGGTTAATTTCTTTAGCCATCCCTGTATTTTTGGCGCAAGTGACCCTGATATTAATGACGGTTGTTGATACCGTAATGGCAGGACAAGTGAGTGCAACAGATCTGGCTGCTTTATCAATCGCAACAGGTATTTGGAACCCCTTAATGTTAGCGCTTCAAGGTATCCTGCTTGCACTGACGGGAATTATTGCGCAGTTTTCGGGCTCAAATGACAAACACGCCATAAGCCATTATTTTCAACAAGGCCTATATTTAGCGCTGGTGCTTAGTGTCATTGGCTTAGGGCTTGCTACTATAGCAGACAGTATTCTCTCTCATTTAAATACAACAGCGGCGATTACAACGCTCGCTGAACAGTATATACATTTTGTAAAATGGGGCATTTTTGGCTTTTTACTCTTTAGTGTTTATCGCAATATCACTGAGGGTATGGGCATGACCAAACCTGCTTTTTACATAAGCTTAATTGGCTTAGCCGTTAATATTCCTGCTAACTACGTGTTTATACACGGTCATTTAGGTTTTAATGCGTATGGCGGTGCAGGCTGTGGTATTGCAACCGCGTTAGTCTTTACGGCGATGGCTATCACACAAATGATATACTGCCATTTTGATAAAAAAATTAATGCGAAGGCGTTATTAGCGAATTTCTCGTTACCACAGCCTGCCACTATGTGGGCAATCACTAAAGTCGGCATTCCTATTTCATTGGCCACATTTTTCGAAGTGACACTGTTTGCTTGTATTCCGCTGTTTATTGCACATTTAGGTGCTGTTGCTGTCGCAGGCCATCAAATAGCGGCAAGTGTAACCACTTTACTTTTCATGATGCCGTTGAGTTTATCTATAGCTATTAGTAT
This sequence comes from Pseudoalteromonas lipolytica, assembly GCF_900116435.1. Taxonomy (GTDB): domain Bacteria; phylum Pseudomonadota; class Gammaproteobacteria; order Enterobacterales; family Alteromonadaceae; genus Pseudoalteromonas; species Pseudoalteromonas lipolytica. Next base: position 8,338 of record NZ_FPAZ01000012.1, read on the forward strand.
TCGTATTGGTAATTTGTTTGGACAACAGCATTTCAAACAATTAAGAAGTGCGGTGAGTACAAGCTATATTTTAGCCGCTATTATTGCCTTTTTATTGGCGAGTGTGACTTTCTTTGCGCGAGATATTATTAGCCAACTGTACTCAGATAATCCTGAGGTTTTAGCGCTTGCCTCATCAATCATGGTACTTGCCTGTATTTACCAATTACCTGATGCATTACAAGTTTCTGCCAATGGAATTTTACGTGGTTTAAAGTATACCGCCCCAATTGGTTATATTACCTTCGTGTCGTATTGGTTGATCGGTTTTGCACTTGGGTTCGTACTTGCTCGTACAGATTTAATTGTGCCAGCGATGGGGCCTCATGGGTTTTGGATAGGTATTATCGTTGGCCTCAGTGCTGCGGCCATCATGTTGATGTACACAGTTCATAGGCGATTTAACTATGCACCTTTTCAGCAAAACTAAGTCTTTATTTAAGCTCACAGTGTGTGCTGTGAGCCTTGTGCTATTTGGTTGCTCACCCTCAGCCAGTGATATAAACAAAACATATGCCGAAAGGCTCAATAATGTTCTTGCATTTAAAGAATTTGAACTCACTAAACCCGCGCGCATTGAGCCCGTTCATTTTGATATCGTTTCAGGCAGCGCTCACACCATTGGCATGTTAGAACTTGCGCAGTTACGTCAATGTGAACTCGCAACGTTAATTGCAGAGCATAATAATCAATTAGGTAAAACAGCCACTGCTGCGGGTGTGCTTAGCTATCAAATTGATTTTATTCAAGCCGCTGAAAAGTGCTTAGATACCCTATCGCCTGACAATCCGCTGTATACAAAAATTGCCCAAGCTTCTGAGCAAAAACAACAAACGCTCCCGCAGTATTTTGAAGCAATGATAACGAACGAAAGAGAATTTAAAGTTATTTGGCAACTTACGTCATCTAACTTAGATGAACACACGGCAGGCTTCACAGAAACCGAGCACGCTATGAGCATGTTCGCGATGTTAAACGAACAAATTAAAACCGGTGACATTAGTGAAATTGATACAGCGTCGCTTATAAACGCGTTAGAAGTATTAAATAAGTTTAAATACAACACCTTATTAGTGTCTGCCGTAAGAACACAAATTCATTATAATGAGCAACTCACAACGTTATTGCAGCAATATGAAATAGACGCACTCTGCCCTGCTAACAAAAATAAACAGAAAGCACAAAAGCTCAGTAATATTTTTAAAAAGTTTTATTTAGAGCAGTTACAACCTTATCAATCATTCTTAACAGGTAAACTCGAGTCACTGCTACCTTTGTACGAAAAAATATGGCAAGACCCAACGTTAGGTCATTATGTTGATAGCAGCCATGAAGGCAACATTCTTATAGAGCTTAAATTTTCAGCAAAACAACACGTTACTTGGTGGCAAAACTTTTATAAGCAGTGTGAAATTAGTCCATTATGAATAAAAAAACAGCACTTAACACAAAAATAGCTAAAGCAGCTTGATTCAAGAAACCAGTCGCTATATATTAGCCACCGTTGTTTAGCCAATTAAACAACCGCTTAAATCAAAATACAACCGTAGCTCAGTTGGTTAGAGCACTACCTTGACATGGTAGGGGTCGGTGGTTCGAATCCACTCGGTTGTACCACGATTTATTTGATATTTCTTTATTGTACGACCGTAGCTCAGTTGGTTAGAGCACTACCTTGACATGGTAGGGGTCGGTGGTTCGAATCCACTCGGTCGTACCAATTCTCTCCAAAATTTTTACATAAAAATAATTAGCCCAATTGCTTAAAGCACACCCACTCTTAATTATATCTTCCCTAGCACTGTTGGTTATATCACGCTCACTGCTCCTAGCCCACGCCAGATACTGCAAGCTTTAAGCGAGTCGTAGAATAATTAAAAATCGCAATGACTCTGTTAGTTACCGCACTTATTTATCATTTAATTACTACATGAAGTAAACGGTAATAATGAAAACGAATTAATAAATAACGGTAAATGGCTTGTGTTATTTTTTAATCAATTTTTTAAATCAACTGTTGACGTAAACGAAAATTAGCACTACCCTTTTCTGGAAGCGCTTTCAGAAGCGTTTTCTTTTTCGTTATTTATGGTAGCGCTTCCATATTTATGAAAAGGCATATTTAGACAACAATAGCATGCACTTGCTGCGTGAATAACAATGATAAAGAACGAGGGAAACCTAATGTCAAGCCATAACTTTAAAAGAACAAAGTTAGCAACTAGCTTATCTTTGCTCTTAGGTGCAAGTACCTGTTTACCGGCCTTCGCAGAACAAACTGAACACAACAGCGACATTGAAGTTATTCAAGTTACTGGTTTTAAAGGTAGTATAAAAGAATCAACGCAACTAAAACGCTACTCTTCCGGTGTTGTGGATGCAATATCGTCTGAAGATATTGGTAAATTCCCAGACACGAATCTAGCAGAATCATTACAACGTATTACGGGTGTATCAATTGATAGAAGTAATGGTGAAGGCTCGAAGGTTACTGTGCGTGGTTTTGGTCCTGATTATAATATGGTTACCCTCAATGGCCGTACTATGCCAGCAGCTTCCTTACCAGCGGGAGGAGGAACACCTAACTCAAGAGCTTATGACTTTGCAAACTTAGCCTCTGAAAGTGTTAAATCAGTCGAAGTTTATAAAACAGGTAAAGCAAGCATTGCTTCAGGTGGAATTGGTGCAGCAATCAACATTAATACAACTCGCCCATTAGATAACCCTGGTTTAATTGCAAACGTGGGTGTAAAAGCAATGCACGATACAACAAATCGTGTTGCTGATGATATCACTCCAGAGATATCAGGTATTTTTAGTTGGACTGATGCCGATGCCAAATTTGGCGTATCACTCACCGCGAGTATGCAAAAACGTGATAGCTCTGCAACGGGTGCATTTGTCAACGAATGGCGCACAACAGCATACGATGGAACAATTCCACAAGCAGCTGATGACATTATTGTTGAGAACGCCCCTGCTATGGGCCAGTATTATTCAATGCCATCTGATCTTCGCTATACAATTGCGGACCGCGAAAGAACACGTACGAACGCTCAATTAACTTTACAATATAGTCCCGTCGAATCATTAACAGCAACACTTGATTATACCTATTCGCAACAAGACTTATATGAAGCACGCGCAGAGCAGTCAATATGGATGGATAACTATAAAACCCACCTAATATTTGACGATAATGCCGTAAAAACGCCTATTTATTACCAAGAAGAGCGTCGTGATTTATCAACTCGAGATATAGGTTTGGCTCTACAAGAGTTAAATCAAGTAAATAAAAATGACTCTATCGGCCTAAACCTTGAGTACTTTTTTAATGATCAACTCAGCTTTGTTTTTGACGCACATAGCTCAAAAGCAACAAGTGAACCCGATGCCCCCTACGGCAGCTGGGTAAATGCGGGATTAGGTGCCAATATAGTTGCAGGCCAGCAAGTTGACTTTAGCCGCGATCTTCCTTCGATGGTTATCAATTTTGATGATTGCTCGCGCACTAACCTTAACTGCAGTGGGGCTTTGGAACAAAGCGATGTAGGTACTTCTATTCTTGATAGTAACTTTGCTCGTCAAGAATCAACGGTCGATGAATTCCGATTACTCGGTAAATATGAAATAGAAACGGGCGTGATTGACTTCGGCATTGAGTCTCGTTCAATGGAAAGTCATTCATTACAATCTCTTACTCGAAATACAATGGGTAACTGGGGTATCGAAAACCCAGGGGAACTTCCTGATGGTTATTTAAACCCGACTAATTTTTTAAATGAATTTGATGACTACGATACCTCAGGATCATTTGATCAAGGGTTTACTGGCAGCGCATCTGAAATTGGTTATTGGGCTGCACAGCAGTACGGTTTTAACTTTGCTGCTGACGGTGCATTCGCAACCAACCGAACAATAAAAGAAGAAATTAAAGCAGCCTTTGTACAATATAAACATCAAGGTGAAATAGGTGATATGCCATTCAACCTATTAGTGGGTGCGCGTTACGAAACCACAGATGTCACATCAACTGCTAATATTGATTTACCTAATGCTGTTGCATGGGAAGGCAATAATGACTTCAATGTGCGTTATGGTACAGATAAACAAGATTACTCTCTCAGTTCTGACTACAACCATTTTTTACCGAGTATCGATTTCGATATAAACGTGGTTGATGATGTAAAAGTGAGAGCATCATACAGCACCACGATCGCCCGCCCTACTTATGATAATTTAAGTTCTGCAGCGACTGTCGGCGTACCTACAGGTCCAAAACTTATTCCGGGAACAACGAATGCACCAGCATCAACAGGTAACCCGGGGTTAGTCCCGCTTGAGTCTGACAATTTTGATGTGTCTGTTGAATGGTATTACAGTGATGTCAGTTATGTATCTGTTGGTTATTACAATAAAAAAGTCGACAACTTTATTGGTTTAACACCCATGACACAAAACTACTATGACTTACGTGATGTCTCAGCTGGCCCTCGTGCACAAGCGGCCATTGCTGAATTACAAGCCAGAGGACTTGCAATAACAGATTCAAACCTATTCCAAATGGTGGCTGCAATGGAAAATGGGGTTGAATTTGACTCAATGAGCTACGAAGAATTCGAAGCCGCATATGATATATTGCCTAATGGTGACGATCCGTTAATGGAATTTACAGCTCAAGTGCCAACCAACAATAAAGACGCCAAAATAGACGGGTATGAATTAGCGATTCAGCACTTCTTCGGTGACTCTGGGTTTGGTGTTCAAGCCAACTACACCATTGTAAATGGCGATATTGATTTTAACGTTGCAGCAGATCCCACAACAACACAATTTGCATTAGTCGGTTTAAGTGATACAGCAAATATCATAGCCATGTACGAAAATGATAAATTCCAAGCGCGTATTGCCTATAACTGGAGGGATAAGTTCTTAAACAGTGCTGCACGATATGTTAACGAACCAGCATTCACAGAAGAATATTATCAAGTCGATTTTAATGTGGCATATAACTACAGTGAAAAAATGTCTTTCTTTATAGAAGGGATTAACATCACAGAACAAAATAGCCGCCAGCATGGTCGCTACAAAGCACAGTTATGGAATTTAGAACAAAATGGCGCGCGTTATAATGTCGGTATGCGCTATAACTTCTAGATACTATCTCTTATCGTGATGCATTTTTAGCCAGTCTCTTGATGCACAAACACCGTACGTGTTTCAGTGTGAACCGCTGGTTAATTATTGCTCATGGTAATGAGAATTAGCTTTGTTGTCAGAGGCATATTTAGCTGAACCCTTTTTATGCCCGCAAGCCGTTCCTTGTTTGGAGCGGCTTTTATTATTTAAAGTAATGCTATGAATACACACATAAATAACATAGTCATCGTGGGTGGTGGCGCCGCAGGTTGGTTAACAGCGGGATTACTGGCAAGCGAACACCCTGATAAAATCATAACGTTAATCGAGTCAGTTAATATTGGGATCTCTGGGGTTGGAGAAGGCACATGGCCGTCGATGCGAAACACACTGCAACGCATCGGTATTAAAGAAACTGACTTTTTACGTCATTGCGACGCCTCATTTAAACAAGGTTCTAAATTTATTAACTGGCAAACAGAATTAGAAGGCGATAATTACTATCACCCCTTTATGGTGCCTCAAGGCTATACCGAATGTGATATTCATGCGGCATGGCAATACCTATCCCCAGAGCATAAATACGCTGACACTGTAAACATGCAAAGCTTTGTTTGTCAGGCCGCTCTCGCCCCAAAGCAAGCCCAAACACCTGATTATGCAGCTGTTACAAATTATGGATACCACCTTGATGCACATAAGTTTGCTCACTTTTTAGCGCATCATTGTGTTAACAAGCTTAATGTAAAACACATTGTTGATGATGTACTGAATGCAAATAATGATAGTCATGGCTATATTCAAAGCGTAAATACGCTCAGTAACGCAGCTATTTCTGGGGATTTATTTATTGATTGCTCAGGTAGTGCAGGCTTATTAATTGCAAAGCACTACCAAATAGAGTACTTAAATCAGAATCACATTTTATTCAATAATTGCGCAGTCACGACCCACCTTCCCTATCAGGATCCACACGATAATATCGCGTCAGCAACGTTATCCACTGCGCAACAAGCAGGCTGGATATGGGATATTGGATTACCTACTCGACGCGGCATAGGGTACACATTCAGTGATAAATATTGTGACGAAGCAACGGCAATAAAGACCTTAAAACACTATGCAGAGCAATCTATTGGTTCCAAACTAGCGGAGCAACTTGATACTCGAACACTGCGCTTTACACCAGGATACAGAAAAGAGTTTTGGCATAAAAACTGTGTCGCTGTTGGTATGTCACAAGGCTTTATTGAGCCCTTGGAAGCGTCAGCTTTAGCGATGGTGGAGCTAAGTATTAGTATGCTAAGCGAGCAAATGCCGTCAAACCGCCAACATATGACTTTATTAAGCGCACGTTTTAATGAGCGCTTTAACTACCGCTGGCAAAAAGTCATCGAGTTCTTAAAACTCCATTATGTGCTTAGCAAACGCAATGATAGCCCATACTGGCTCGATAACCGCCAAACGAATACAATTCCAACCGCGTTACAGAAATTACTCGAATTATGGTGTTATCAACCGCCAAGTCGGTTTGACTTAATTGAAAATGAAGAAGTATTCCCTTCGGCTAGTTATCAATATGTGCTTTATGGCATGGGTTTTCACACCCCTTTACCCGCTCATATGAGCACAAAACAGCAAGAATTTGCGCAGCAACTGTGTAAGCTAAATCGAGAGCGGATTGGGCACTACTTAAAAAATTTACCTAGCAACCGCTTATTACTCCAACAACTATTAGCTAAGTAAGGGTTAAGAATGACAAATCACTTTACCAAACATGTCGTTATTGCTGGGGGCGGTACCGCCGGTTGGATGGCCGCAGCTGCGTTAGCTAAATTATTAGGCAATGAAATAACCATCACTTTAATTGAATCTGATGAAATTGGGACTGTCGGTGTCGGCGAGGCAACAATCCCCCCTATTCGCACCTTTCATAAGTTACTGGGTATAGATGAACAGCGCTTCATGACCCAAACACAGGCGACTTTTAAACTCGGGATCAGTTTTGAAAATTGGCACAAACCAAAAAGTGACTATATTCACTCGTTTGGCATGACAGGCAAAGAGTGCTGGGCTGGCGAATTCCATCACTTTTGGTTACATGCTCAAAATCAAGGTGTTAAAGATGATTTTGGCGACTATTGTTACGAATTGCAGGCTGCAAAACACGGAAAATTTGGCTTCAACAAGCAAAACCCAATCAACTATGCCTTTCATTTGGATGCCAATCGCTATGCTTTATTTTTACGAGACTTTGCTGAACAACACAGCGTAAAACGCATAGAAGGAAAGATAGAGCACATCAACAAATCTGCAACGAATGGCTTCATTGAAAGTGTCACTTTAAAAAATGGCACCACCGTTTCGGGGGATTTTTTTATTGATTGCACTGGCTTTAAAGGCTTACTTATAGAGCAAGCCTTGCATACAGGCTTTGAAGACTGGTCACACTTATTACCGTGTGATAGCGCTGTCGCTTTACAAACAACGGGCTCAGATGAAATTCTCCCTTATACACGGTCAATCGCGCACCAATCGGGCTGGCAGTGGCAAATACCATTACAAAACCGCACAGGTAATGGCTTAGTGTATTGCAGTCGCTATTTGACTGATGCGGATGCCACACACCTATTACTCAACAATATTAGTGGCGAGATTTTAACAGACCCAAAAGTCATAAAATTTAAAACGGGGCGTCGTCTAAAAGGCTGGAATAAAAACTGCCTCGCTTTGGGTCTCGCAAGTGGCTTTTTAGAGCCTCTCGAGTCAACCAGTATTCACCTTATTATGACCGGTATAATCCGCTTTATACGATTATTCCCGTTCACCCATATCAGCCAACATGCAATTGATGAATACAACAAACAATTAAAATCTGAACTCGAGAGCATTCGTGATTTTATCGTGCTGCACTACAGGGTAACCGACCGCGACGATAGTGAATTTTGGCGTCATTGCAAAACAATGGAGATCACTCAAACACTCAGCCATAAAATTGCATTATTTAAACAAACAGGGCGCGTTTTTTTAGATGACGGTGACATATTTCGCGTTGATTCATGGGTGCAGGTAATGCTTGGTCAAGGAATAAAGCCACAGCAATATCATCATGTAGCCAGCTTAATGAGTGAACAAGAATTAATGCAGTTTTTACACGGTATTAAACAGCAAATAGCACATCGCCTTGCGCAATTGCCTAACCATAAAGAGTTTGTAAGTAAGTATTGCTCACAGAACAATTAGTGTATTGACTGATTGCCATGCACTATTTAGGCTTATTTCGCATAGAGTCTGTATGCTGTGTCAGTACTCATACCTCGTTAAATATGTTTGATAAGTATACGCGTTTTATAAGGTCATACTATTACAGCGAGTGTCAGCAGAGATGTGTAATTATTAATCGTTTTTTCTTTTATAAAGCAAGCAGTAACACTTGCTTTATTGTTTTTTAAAATGCAAACAACACCGTATTAAACCCGTTATTAAAATAAACTATTGACCATAACCAAATTAGTCTCTAACCTAAATATGGAAGCGCTACCATAAACACCCAATATTTTGCGTGTTTTTTTTGAAAAAACATGGAAGCGCTTTCAGTAGAAAAGAATTAGTCACCATTTAACTTGCAATTGTTCACCAAAGGTTTCTTTAAATGACTCAGCTCACGTTACCAAAAAACTCACCTATGCTTAGCAAAGACTTTATCTATGGCGTCGCTACGGCTTCGTTTCAAATTGAAGGTTCTGCGGATAAGCGCCTCCCCTGCATCTGGGACACTTTTTGCGCAACCCCGGGGAAAATCGCCGATAATTCGAATGGTGAACGTGCGTGTGAACATGTCATAAAATGGCGTGAAGATATTGCTCTCATTGACTCTTTGGGAGTGGATGCTTATCGCCTCTCAATTTCTTGGCCACGAGTCATAACCTTAGACGGCACTTTAAATCATGATGGTGTAAAGTTTTATACCGATATACTAGATGAGTTAGCACGTCGTAATATAAAAGCCTTTGTGACGCTTTACCATTGGGATTTACCGCAACACTTGGAAGACAAAGGGGGATGGTTAAATCGAGAAACCGCCTTTGAATTTGAACGCTATGTTGATTTAATAAGTAAAGCATTTGGTAATAAGGTTTATTCATATGCGACATTGAATGAACCTTTCTGTAGTTCATACTTAGGCTATGAAATTGGTGTTCATGCTCCTGGAATAAAAGGCCGTGAATTTGGCCGAAAAGCAGCGCATCACCTATTACTTGCCCATGGATTAGCCATGAAGGTTCTGAATAAAAATAGCCCACACGCGCTCAATGGAATTGTACTTAACTTCACCCCTTGTTACCCGGTTACTCAAAGTGATGCCGATTTAGCTGCCACAGCATTTGCTGATGACTATATAAATCAATGGTACATGAAACCGGTAATGACCGGAGCGTACCCTGACATTATAGAGCAGTTACCTGAGGCTCATAAACCTGACATATTACCAGGGGATATGGAAACAATTGCTCAACCACTTGATTTTTTGGGTGTCAATTTTTACACGCGATTACACTATCAAGCGAGCGAAACTGATTATTATGAAGAAATGCCTCACCAAGCACCAATGACCGATATTGGCTGGGAGATATACCCAAAAGCGCTCACTGAATTATTAGTATCGCTGCATGAAAAATACCAGCTACCTCCTGTTTTTATTACTGAAAATGGGGCAGCTATGGATGACAAGATGATTAATTCAGAGGTTCATGATCAAGATAGAATTGATTATTATAATAGCCATCTAAACGCTGTGAACGACGCAATGGAGCAAGGTGTTACTGTCTCGGGGTATTTTGCATGGAGCTTAATGGATAATTTTGAATGGGCAGAAGGATACTCAAAACGTTTCGGTATTGTGTATGTCGACTATGTAACCCAGCAACGTGTTATTAAAGACAGTGGCAACGCATACAGTCACTTAATTAAAAACCGCTAATAATAAAGATACCAATAATGATAAAAAACACTCTGCCCTTACATGAAAAAATAGGCTACGCAATGGGTGATGCGGGCGCCAACTTAGTGTGGCGTGGCGCATTAGCCTACTTAGCCGTTTTTTATACTGACACGTTTGGTATTTCAGCGTCTGCCGCTGCCCTCCTTTTTCTAGTCGTACGTTTATCCGATGGTGTCACCGATATCATTATGGGAATGATAGCTGACCGCACGCAAACGCGACTAGGAAAATTTCGTCCTTGGATTTTGTGGTCGACGCCTTTTTTAGCGTTATTTATGGTACTGTGCTTTACCACCCCCAACATTAGCCCAGTCGCAAAACTAATATACGCCTATTTTACTTATATCGGACTCACATTAGCTTACACAGTAAGTAATGTCCCTTATTCAGCTTTAATGGGAGTCATGACAGGGGATGACCTAGAGCGGGCAAAACTCTCTGGATTCCGTTTTGCTGGAGCATTCACTGGTGGACTATTAGTGATGGGTTTTTTGCCGGATTTAGTTGCTTACTTTGGCCAAGGAAACAGTGCGCAAGGTTATCAATACACTATGTATTTATTCGCTGCTTTACTCACAATACTCATGCTGATCACCTTTGCCAGTACGAAAGAGCGCGTTCAACCCGCTTTAAAAAAACAGACCTCATTAAAATATGAGTTATTAGATTTAAGTAAGAGCTTACCTTTTATAGTGCTTCCATTATTAGCAACTACGTTGTTTTTTTATTATCGTGAACTTTATTCAGGCCTTTTCTTTGCAGTAACAATGGGCTTAATGACAATTGTCATTCGTAAATTGCTGTCTCAAGATCACAGTAAACTCAGTGGCTCTCAGCAGGATATGGTGGACTTATTAACCAATAAACCGTGGCTTATATTATTAGGCATGGGCTTTTTAACCATGATGTTTAATGGCATAAAGTACGGTGTGATTGCCTATTACTTTAAATATTATGTGGGTAATGAGCTGATGGCCGGACAATATTTTATTGCCTTGTTAGTTGTCTCTATCTTTGGGGCTTTACTAACGGGGAAGCTGGCTGAAATATTTGGAAAACGCACTTTATTTATTCTTTCATTAATTCTAAGCGCCCTGTTTACAATTGCCTTTTTCTGGCTACCAAGTGACAACATCCCGCTGATCTTTGCTCTTGGTTGTAGTGCCGAGTTCTTTGCAGCCATGATGCCTACCCTGTTTTTCTCGATGCTCGGTGATAGTGCTGATTATTCTGAGTGGAAAAATAACCGCCGTGCTACTGGCCTTATTTATTCTGCAGGTACATTTGTGCAAAAGACAGGCGGTGGATTCGCCGGTGCGCTTGTTTTAGTCGTACTCGCGGGCTACGGCTATAACGGTATGGATGAAACAACAATCGCTCAATCTTTAGAAGGTATGAAATTGCTTATGAGCTGGTTACCCGCAGCGTTTGCACTTTTAGCGGCCGCACTCATGCTCTTATATCCATTAACCACTGAGATGACAGAAAAAATTACAGAAGACTTGGCAATTAGACGTGCAAGTCTGTAAATTAATCTACAAAGGTATTTATTAAATTATCATTATGGCAACTATTTATCAGGTCTCTGAGCTTGCAGGTGTTTCTCTTTCAACCGTCTCTCGCGTGTTGAATGAAAACGACTATGTAAGTAAAAAAACAAAACAAAAAGTGCTTGATGCAATGAAACAGCTAGGCTATCAGCCTAACTCTATTGCTCGTTCTCTTGCTTCAAACTGTTCAAATAGTGTTGGCGTGTTAGTCTCAGAGCTCGACGGTCCGTTCTTTGGAGAAATGATGTCTGCCATTGAAGCCCAACTAAGAGCGGCAGGTAAGCATGTCATAATCACGCCGGGGCACAGTGAAGAAGACAAAGAAAAAAATGGTTTAGAATTTTTGATCTCTCGAAACTGTGACGCCATTATTGCCCATGTTGAGGCTGTTACTGATGATTATTTAGTTGAGCTAAATAAAGGAAAAACCCCTATTTTCTTAATCAGTCGATATGTTGAGCAAATGAAAGAAAACTGCATAAGCCTTGATAATGTCATGGGAGGCTATTTAGCAACCAAGCACCTACTAGACTTAGGGCACCGCGATATAACTTACATAGCAGGGCCCTTGTTTAAGCCAGATGCAGCGGACCGTCTGACAGGGCATAAAAAGGCTCTCAACGAATACAATATCCATTTTGATGAGCAATCTCTGTACGTTGGCGATTTTAAGGAAACGGGCGGATACAATGGTTTAAAGCATTTTTTTGAAAACAAAAAGCAATTTACTGCCATCGTGTGTGCTAATGACGAAATGGCGTCGGGCGTGATGAAATGTGCGCGAGAACATAATTTTGAACTTCCTAAAGATCTCGCAATTATTGGCTTCGATAATGTTCATTTTACAAGTTATTTGTACCCTACTCTCACGACGATTGACAATCCCGTTGAACAAATGGGGAAAATGGCCGCTAATTTAGTTTTAAGAGATATTTATAAACAAAATCGTGCCGATATAGAACATATCTTTTCGCCCAATCTTATGATGCGAGACTCAACGCCAAGGTCAAATTAACGGTAACCCCTTGAGAGTATTATCTAATATAAATAAGTAGAGCGTTGACAACGTCTTCGTTTCTACTTGTTACATTCAACTAATATCTAAATATGATAAAGGAGATGTTGGTGTTTATTGGTGAAGTATCAAAGAAGACACAATTAACTGTCAAAACAATCCGATTTTATGAAGAAAAAGGTCTAATACCAGTACCTCTAAGACAAGGAAAGTACCGTGTCTACACAGACGATCACGTTGAAATATTAAAGCTAATTTCTGAAGCTAAAACCCTAGGCGTCACATTGTCTGAACTTAAGGGATTAATTAAATTTAAGGATTCAAAGGCTAACTGGTCAGAAATTAGTGAGTTTTTAGTGATACTAAAAGAACGTCTAACAGAGCAAATAAACGCAACCGCAGCAAAAATTGCCAAAATAGATTCATGTATCAGTATAATCAATCAGCAAACACCTCTTGACTCTCCCCTTAACGAGAGAGTGTATGATGGACAAAAGGTCGCGATAACGAAATAAATCAAACCATTTTAAACAAACTGCTTATCCGTTTACTAATCGGTTAGTTTTTGAATTGGTATGTTTTTGAATAGATAAATTCGCTTTGTAGCCTACTCTTTCAGGCCCTTGCCTGCGTTGTTTATAAGTGATTTCTAACTATAAGGAATGACATGGAAAATTTAGCAAAAAACCTTTGGATCTTTAATGGCAAAAGTGTCACGTTTTTAGGCTTACCCTTTTCTACGCGTATGACCATAATCAAGCTTTCAAATAATGAGTTGTGGGTACACAGTCCTATCGAATTAACAGAGGCTTTGCAGCAGCAAGTAGATAGCTTAGGAAAAGTAACGTTTTTAATTGCACCTAACCACCTTCATCATTTGTTTTTACCACAATGGATAAATGCATACAGCGACGCTAAAGTTTATGGCACGCAAGAGCTTATAAAGAAACGCAATGACATTTCATTCAACGCATCATTAAATAATGAAACGTCATACCCTTGGTCACACGACATTGCACAGATATTATTCACCGGTTCAGCATTAATGGAGGAATGTGTCTTCTTTCATAAGCAATCTAACACCCTAATAGTCACCGATTTGGTTGAAAACTTTTCGGGTAACGATTTTAACTTTTGGCAAAAATGGCTGGCTAAAGGCGCAGGTATTTTAGCGCCAAAGGGAAAAACGCCGATAGACTGGCGCTTAAGCTTTATGTTTAATAAAACACAAGCGAGTAAACATATTAGAAAGATATTTGCCTGGGAGGCAGATATGCTAATTATGGCGCATGGTGAAATAATTAAGAAAGACGCAACAGACTTTTTGCGACAATCTTTTAACTGGTTGGTAAAAAATAAATAGCCGCAGCTACCCGTAATGCAATTTTGCCAAGACCCCATACAAGTACATTAATATTTCACATTATAAATATTTGCTAATAAACACTCTTTATAATGAAAGCCTATTGACTCTCCACCACAGGGGAGACTTTAAAATAACAATTATTTTCTACCCATGAGAGGTAATTGTGAAAAATATTATATTAGTAAATGGCAATCCTAAAAAGAACAGCTTTTCATCGTGTATTACTGATAAATATGCACAGGCAGTACGCAAGTCCGCGAACATTCGTATTTTTAATCTACCCGAAATGGATTTTGATCCAAATTTAATGTGTGGTTATGATGATGACCAACCGCTTGCGCCATGTTTAAAGTAATTTAGCAAATCTCTTCATTGGGCTTATTTGATCGCGCATTTTTACCGGGCTCAACTTTTAAATTTTAAAATAGCAACTTACTCCCGACTCAACTCCTCAAGGGAAAACTGCAAGAGTCATTCTTACAATGGACACACCCGCAGAGCTAGCTGCAGAATACGCTCAGTCATATTATCTGACGATGCCCAAAAACAACACTGGCTTAATGATATTATAAAACGGGGTTCACACTGTGACTAAAGGCTTATATTAAAAAGTACAGGCTATTATACTCTATGCTTAGCGTTGCTCTTATGAGGGAGCCCCGCTAAATATTCGCATATATTTAAACGGAATAATGATGGATTATATTAAAATTAATAAAGAGGCGTGGAACAACAAGACCCCATTGCACATCGCATCAAAATTTTACAATCTCCCCGCATTTATAGAAGGCCAAACGTCACTAAACCCCATAGAACTTTCACTTTTGGGTGATGTTAAAGGGAAGTCACTTCTGCATTTACAATGTCACTTTGGCCAAGATACTTTGTCTTGGGCAAGATTGGGGGCTAATGTAACTGGCGTTGACTTATCATCAACGGCTATCGAACAGGCAAATAAACTCAAAGACTCTCTTGCTTTAAATGCGCATTTCATTGAAAGTGATATTTACCAGTTCGGTCAGTTCAATGATACACAATACGATATTGTATTCACGTCTTATGGGGTGCTTAGCTGGCTGCCAAATTTAGATAACTGGGCACAGGTTATTGCCGATGCTTTGAAGGCTGGTGGTGAATTCTACTTAATTGAATTTCATCCTTTTCAAGGACTTTTTGATGGCTACAGTTACTTTCCTAAATCAACACCTGATATTGAAGAGGAAGGAACATACACCGAAAACTGCGATGGCACGAAATCCAAAACAGTCAGTTGGAGTCATTCAATAAGTGAAGTAATCAGCTCATTACTAAAAGCGGGATTAAGTATAGAAGCATACGATGAATACCCTTTCAGCCCTTATGATTGCTTTGATGGCCTAGAATATATTCCCCACGCTGGTTATCAACTATTACATAACGGGCAACAGGTTCCATTGGTTTTTTCAATCAAAGCCCGTAAGCGCTAATTAAATCTAGATAATTTTTAACAGAGGTATATATGGATATAAGTTTACTGAGTATTTTTATTTCTGTGGCACTAGCCCATTTCCTTGCTTTACTCAGCCCAGGGCCAGATTTCGTATTGGTAGTGAAAAGTGCTCTAAAAGGAAACCAAAAGAACGCTATTGGCGTCGCCCTCGGAATTGCGATAGCAAATGCAGTTTATATAGGGTTATGTTTGATTGGTGTGGGGGCAATTTTATCAACGTCTGTTGGCTTAATGATCGCACTTAAAGTGATTGGTGGGCTGTTTTTAATGTATATCGCTTTTCACGCGTTGAAAGCACCAAAGAGCGCTTACAATAATGTTGTTATCGCAGCTCACAGCTCGGTTGCGTTTTCGTTCACCTGCTTTTGTAAAGAGTTTGCGACTGGATTCCTCTCAGGCATTCTTAATCCAAAAAATCTCTTATTTTATCTGAGCTTGTTTACGGTCGCGCTCACTCCAGAGGTTAGCATTACCTTTAAGGTGATTTTAGGTGTGTGGATGACCCTGATTGTTTTTATATGGGATGTTGCCATTATTTACATGCTATCCAAACAAAGAGTCAGGGAAAAATTTGTTAAAGCGTCTTATTTTATAGATAAAGTTACAGGTGCTGTTCTCGGTGTGATTGGTTTTAATATTGTAAAATCAGTATGGTCAAAACAGTAATGTGATAAGTATTAATCATCGTTGCTGCCACTCGCAATATACGCAGTGTCAGCAACTATTATCAAAAGCGTAACCGCGTCATTATTTAAATAAGCCCTTTAGATGTTTACTATAAGTACGGCTTACTTTTAGTGTTTTTCCGTTGTGCAGTGTTGCCATGTACTCAGAGTTACGCAAGGGATCAAGCTGTTTTATATATTCTAGATTGATGATCGTCGATTTATGAATTCTCAAAAATGTCTCTGGCAAGGTATTGCTTTCAAGCTCTTTTAGTCTGGCTCGCATTACATAGGTTTCCGTTTCTGTGTGAACACACATGTAGTCACCCGCCGCATCAATCCATAGAATATCTGCAAAAGGTATTATTTGAATTGGGCTTTTTGCATCTCTAATAACCAAGTTTTCATCGTCAAACTTATAATCTGACTGCGCTGATTTTTCAAATATTGATTCTTCTGCTTTGTCTATTTCTTGTTGTACTTCTATTAATTCACTTTTTTGGTATAGCTTTACATTATTAACCACTCTGTCTATGGCCTCTGTTAGCCTAGTGAGTTTGACTGGTTTTAATAAGTAATCAATTGCCCTGACTTCAAAAGCCCGCACTGCATGTTGATGAAATGCAGTGACAAAAATAACAGCAGGACAGGTTTCAGGTTGAAAATGTTTTATTAATTCAAAGCCAGACTTTGATGGCATTTCAATATCTAAGAAAATTAAATCTACTTCATGTTCATTCAGAAACTGAATTGCGTCATCCACACTGCTTGCACTGCCTATGACGTTAATCTCAGCAAATTCTTCTAACCTAATACGTAGGCCTTCAATTGCACTATACTCGTCGTCAACTAATAACGTTTTTAACTGAATCATTTAATAAGACCATTAATTGGCAATGTCATACATACCCAAGCTCCACCAGATGAATGATTGCCTTTTTCTATCCGCTGAGCTTTACCATAAATTAATTTCAAACGTTGCTCGCAGTTTGCCAAGCCTATTCCACGTTTAGTACTCTCATTATGTGTGAAGCCTTTGCCTGTGTCTGAAACCTTTATTATTAGGGTGTTTTTACTCTTTTCAATTACGATTGTTATAGCCATTGTTTTATCAGCTGCCATACCGTGCTTGAGTGCATTTTCAACTAATGGCTGAATTAGCATAGAGGGAATAAGTAGCTCACTACACCCTTCTTCAACTGAGATATTGACAGATAGTTTATCGGCAAAACGACACTTCTCGATGTCTAAATATGTACGAAGAATAGCGATTTCTTCTTTAATTGTGACTTTTTCGAGCGGGTCGGTATACAAACTGTGTCGCAATAAATCACATAACTTTTCAAGCATTTTAACGGCTTCTAAGCTTTCCTTTTTTAGGATTAATGTACAAATCGCATTGATACTATTAAACATAAAATGAGGATTAAGCTGGTAACGAAGCATTTTTAGCTGGGACTCTTTTGCTAAATGTGTTGCCTCAGCCGCTTTTTGTGTTTGTTCTAAGTTATCTAAATAAATCTTAATACCATAATAAAAGGCAGTCCATGTCGACAACATTGTCAATGAGGCGGATGTCCAAGTACCAAAATCAAACCAGCTCATTGGCAGCCAAAAGTTACCATAGAACCATTGTAAAGTGACCCACTTTATTTGGGTCCAAATTAAGGTTGCAGAGATAACGACCACGATATGCAATGCAACTTTTAACTTAAATTCGAGTAAACTAAGATAGGTGAAAACCTTTCTTAGAAAAAGAGTAATTAAAAAGCCAAAGCACGTATCAATTATCAGATGAGGGATGTGAATAGCCCATGGTTCATTACTGGGAACTTTGATCATGAGTTCGGTCAGAATCGCGTAAACTAGCCAACCGCAAATTTGAAATAACCAAAATAACTGGCTACGAGGGTTCGATGTATTCAAATCATTTATCCAAAAAGCAAAGCAGTCGGACTATCAACCCCACTGCTTTGCTCCAAATTTAATTACTGCATTTTACCACAACAGCATCACTGTTAGGTTTAATCGTTAAACCAATGTCTGCGAAGGCGATACTCGCTTCGTTTGCTTCAACTTTCAAAACCTCAGTTATCGCTTTAGACTCAGTACCCTCAACGTTACAGCTTAACGGTATTGCTAAGGTATGCCATTTTTTATCACTCAGTATCGCATCAAATGAAGAAAAACTAACCTTCCTTAAACACTGTTTCTGAGAACACATAACCTGTAAATCTGTATGTTCACCGGGTGACTTATTAATTCGCATCTTCAGTGTTAAGTAACCTGACTGATACATCTCACTCATTTTTTCTGGTTTTTGATACGCTAAAGCAAATGTCGCTTTATCTGTTCCAGAACGCCAAATAAATTGTCGCGCATCTTCTTGATAAGATAAATTCACCGATTGCATCAACAAACTCATACCATCAGTACTTGTAGCCGATGAATTTTTGGTAATGACTTTATCAGTTTGGCCAGCTTGAAGAGTCCACACTAAGTTGTCAGATAAACTTCTTACAAACAACGCTTTCGAATCTGTACTTGCCACTTTCCTCGGTGTCGTTTTTTCGGTTAACACAGGTAAGTTAACCGTATCATCGTATGTTAAACCATAACCATACTCAAATAATGGTTGGTAATTTTCGTCGCCAATATTTAACGAATATTGGTTATCATATTTTGGCCAAGAAAAACTCAATTTCCCTGTGAAATCATACTGAATAGCGCCTTTTTCATTGGTTAATAAAATATCAGCAATACCTTCACCTTCTGACCCCGGTAACCACGCAGCCACAAAAGCATCTGATGCATTCAGCTCTTTATTTACCCAAAGTGGACGACCCGTTAAAAATACAGTAACAACGGGAATACCTTTTGCCTTAAGCGTCTTCAATAATGCTAAATCTTTTTTGGTTTCATATTGATACTCTAGGTACTCAATGTCACCAAACCATTCGGCATAAGGTTCTTCACCGATTACGACAATCGCGACATCAGGCTTAACAGAATAATCGCCAAATTCAGCAAACTCAACGTCACCACCCGCCTTTTCAATTTGTGATTTTAGACCCGCAAAGATAGAGGTTGCATTGGGGAAGTCATCATTGGTGTTGTCCGTTCCCTGCCATGAGACACTCCATCCACCAGCTTGCTTAGCAATATTGTCAGCACCGTTTCCGGCAACGAGAACGCGACTTTTAGCATTAATTGGCAGTACATTATTGTTATTTTTAAGTAGTACAAGAGACTTTCGCACTGCCTCTCGGGCTAACTCTCGATGTGGTTGAGCACCTAACCATTCAGGGTGTTGCGACTCAGGTCGTAATGAAGGTTTACCCTTTGCAAACACTCCCCATCTAATTTTAGCTCTCAGAAAACGTCTAACCGCATCATTTATTCTAGCCTCTGGTATCACACCTTCTTTCGCTTGCTTAACCGTATTATGATAAAAAGCTTCAAAGTGTTCAGGCACCATTATGACATCAACACCCGCATTTATGGCAGCAGCACATTGCTCAAGATCGCACCCTTCAACAAATTTATGCGCATTCCAGTCGCTAACAACGAAACCATCAAAGCCCATTTGGTTTTTCAGTACCTCTGTTAATAAATACTTATCACCGTGGACGCGTTGACCATTCCAACTATTAAAAGAGGCCATGACCGACTGCACACCCTCATTAATGGCTGAAAAATAGCCCGGACTATGAATTACTTTTAATCCTTGCTCGTCGATAATGGTGTTGCCACGGTCTATACCGCGCTCTGTACCACCGTCACCAACAAAGTGTTTGGCTGTTGCAATTCGCTTGGTCTTTTTCAAAAAGTCGTTGCCGATTTCTCCTTGGATACCAATCACCATCTCTGCAGCATATTCTTTTACTAAATCTGGGTTTTCAGAATAACTTTCATACGTTCTCCCCCAACGGTCATCCCTTACTACAGCAACGGTTGGTGCAAAGCTCCATTCAATTCCTGTTGCTGCAACTTCTTTAGCTGTCGCTTGACCGATTCGCTTAATCAAATCAGTATCTCTAGCTGCGCCAAGTCCAATATTATGTGGAAACAACGTTGCGCCATAAACATTACTGTGGCCATGCATGGCATCGGTACCCCAAATAGTCGGAATAGCAATACCATCGACAGATGCGTCCATTGAAGCGAGATACATCTCATCAGCGTACTTTAACCACATGTCCATTGAAGCACGTTTATTGCCATAAGGGGCCGTGTTCCCACCATTTAAATATGAACCGAAGCCATATTTACGCATTTGCTCAACCGTTAAATAGCCAATCTCTGGCTGAACCATTTGTGCTACTTTTTGCTCAATTGTCATCGTGGCTAGCAGTTTATCTATATGCTTTTCAACTGCAGGATCGCGTTTTAGTTTCGTATTAACATTTGGCCATTTTACACTGCCCGTTTCTACACCATACGACAATGGGCTATGAACAACGCCGGTTAAAAAGAGTGGGCAAAACAGTAACTTTAAAAATTTAAATTTAGACATCAAAAACCTATAAAAACAATTAATTACAGAGAAAATCAACGCGGTATGTATTCAATAAAATCGTAATATACCCAAGATGAAGCGCCATAATATTGACCTGGGAAATAATTTGCCTCGACAGAATTATCACCATGCCAATGATTAATCATAATTTTGCTATTATCGACGGGCCACGCGTAAGCTGGAATTTCATTCTCTGCTAAATGACCATCTCCGTTTTCTTTATACACCGTTCGGATCGTTTGCTCATGGCCATTGGCATCGAATAAATACCAGCGAATGGCATTGCTTGACCAATCAAAGCCAATAGTCAGCAAGTTTTCTCGGTAATCTAGCCCATACTGACTTAAGTCAATATCCTTTTCCCAACTTTGGTATTGACCACCTTGCGGTTGGTAAATCACATTTGTATGAACAACATTACCTAACGAAGGAAGCAATTCAATATCAATTTCTTGCCACGCTCGTCCAGGGCTATCCCACCACGATGTATAGGTAAAAATTGATGAAACAGTGCCCGCCACGTTGCCAGATTTTAATCTTCCCTGAACTTTACCGTACCCATAAAAATGGTTGCTTTGTAGTTCTGAACATGAGCCTTGTGCTAATGACAACGTTAAACCATGCTCACTGGGATTTAGTAAATCAGTTTTAAATGCGCAACCAAAGGGTGTGCCATTACTGCCAGTACGTGCAGTCCAAACAGAGCTATCATATCCCCATGAAAAATTATCTTTAAAATAATTAGCATTCGCGTGGGTAGCGACTAAAGTTGTGCAGCCCAATAATGCACTAAGAAACAGTTTTTTCATTGTTATGCCTTAAATAATTTGGCTCCCATATTAAAAATATGGGAGCGTAAAATAGAGGGGTTAGAATGAAAATCCAGCTCTTATACCATAATACCTAGGCATGCCAAAGCTGCCCTTAGGAATACCCTTGCTGGTATTGTTCCAGTATTGAATCGTCTCATCAGATGCATTATTGATGAACATTTCTGCATACCAGTTTTTCTCTTTTGGCTCATATTTTAAAGAGGCATTGTATACAGCAAAGGCATCGCGGCTATCGTCTATGTATTTAGTTGCTTCGTCTGAAACTGCAAAATCCATATCATCCAAATGCTTATCGAGATTCCACACGGTTGTATACGCTTTATCTTTCCAGCTGGCATTAAACCAACCATGAATAAATCCATATTCACCCAAATCAAAGGTATGTGTATAACTAATGTTAGCCGTGTATTTTGGCGTCATTGCTAAGTTATTACCTCTAAGGTTAGTCGTTAGCAATGTATTTTCAGGGTCTTTAGATTCTTCATAAGAAATATTAAACAAATACTCAGAATCATAATCCCATTTAGTGTGCCAATCTTCCGTAATTTTTGCCTCAGTCCAGGTCACATAACCAGTAATTCGCCCATTTGGATAGGGTTTCCAGTCAAATTCAAACTCAAGACCTTTAATCGTAGAGCCCGGAACGTTTTGAGTATAATAAGCAATTACAGGCTGATTCTGATAATCAAGAATTGGCTGACCATCTTCACCGATTACAGGTGCCCCATCCTCATCTTCAACAACAGACAAGCGCTCAACATTACCAATTGATCCCACTGACGCATATTGCATATCTGTATAATCTGTATAGAAAAATGCAGCTTTTAGGTTCAATGAATTATCAAAAAAGCTAGACTTTGCGCCGAATTCCCAGGTCAGCACTTCTTCGGGATCAAATTTTGTTTCAAACCGAGTTACTTCACCCGTTCTATCATTAACCACTTCGTAAACATCACCAATACCACCCGCTTTAAATCCGCTTGCAAGGTAGGCATAGAGCATTGTTTCTTCGGAGATGTCATAATCTAAGCCAACACGAAAATCATGATGCTGCCAACTTCCTTTATTGTCGTTTTCAAAGTACGACGCATAAATAGACGGATCTTCATAATAATCGACAGGTTGATTGTTAAGCTCTGTTCTATTTAACCAACCAACAGCACAGCCATCAGCATTTGAACAACGATAGGTACGACCGCCTTTATCCTGCTTCGTTTCATCACTAAAGCGATAACCAAATGTCGCATGCAACTTTTCAGTTAATTTATAAGTGCCTTGGCCAAACAAAGCATACGCATCTGTTGAACGGTCTGGCTGGTCCCAAAATGCTTTATCATCCATTGGATTATCGTAATAACCAACTGTGGTTGTTTTTTCATGAAAATAATTGGCACCCACAATCCAAATAAAGTCGCCGTATTCATCTGATTGCAGTTGTAATTCTGTAGAAAATGATTCTGCTCCGGTGCCATCTAGGAAATAAGTAGCGCCATCCCAAGGGTCTAAACCAACTTCGCTATCTTGTGCTGAAGACCTTTCCATATCTTCATATCCCACTAACCACACCAGATCATATTGATCATTTATGGTGTAGTTAAAGGTATTACGAAGGTATGTTATGTCTAGATTCAACTTTCCTGGCACATTAACTACGGCTTGATACGTGTTATCACTCGGTAGGAAATTCGTACAATCACCTCCCATTTCAGCGGGTCTTCCACGTAACTTATCGCAGTTAACTAAATCAAGGTTATTATTACTATCGTTTACATATTTTTGGAAAACGGTGTGGTTTGAAAAATTGCCATCCAACGGCTCCCAAAGTGTACTTATACGGAAAGAATATTCATCTGCATTATTATAAAAATCACTTTTATCTGCAGCTGTTAACTGACGAACTTTTTGAGCCTCAGGATCGGTTCCTGCGCCATCAATCCACCAGTTTTCTCTTTGTGTCACTGTTTGT
Organism: Pseudoalteromonas lipolytica; assembly: GCF_900116435.1. Lineage (GTDB taxonomy): Bacteria > Pseudomonadota > Gammaproteobacteria > Enterobacterales > Alteromonadaceae > Pseudoalteromonas > Pseudoalteromonas lipolytica. Next base: position 31,921 of record NZ_FPAZ01000012.1, read on the forward strand.
CCAACACCCTGGTATGAATCTTCAGAGATTACAGGGGCATTTAAAACCTCATCAGAAAGTCGGCGCGTGTCATATTGGTTAGGGTCATAGTAACCCTCAAGGTAAGAGTCACGCTTGAGGCCTTTAGCTGAAAAACGAACTGCAAACTCTTCAGTTACTGGAATATTGATAAGGCCATCAATACTGCGGCTATTAAACTTGCCCGCTTCAATATTCAACTGCCCATATTGGTTTTCAAATTCAGGCTTGGCGGAAATCACATTGATACTTCCCACTGTCGAGTTTCGGCCAAATAAAGTACCTTGTGGTCCACGAAGCGCCTCAACACGGTCAATATCATACATCAGCGCAAGTGCACCTTGCATTCTTGGTGAATAAATACCATCTAAATGAACACCAACAGCAGGGTCCCCTAACTCAGTTAAGTTAGTTGAACGCACGCCTCGCATTGAAATAACAGGAGCAGATTGATCCGTTGCTGTAGAAATATCTAAGCTAGGCACCAAGTTCGCTATATCCTTTATGTTATTTACACCATTTTTTTTAAGCTCAGCCTCTGTAAGTGCAGTGATGGCCACCGGTGTTTCCATCAATTTGGTTTTACGTTTTGTTGCCGTTACTGAGATAATTTCTAACCCACTATTCTGCTGTTCAACGTCTTTAGATTTTGAATCTTGCTGATCATTATTTTGTGCATATACCGGTAATGAGCATGCTAATGCGACAGCGATAGCAACAGCTTTTTTATTTATTGTGTGCATATTCGACCTTTTTAATGTGTGTTCTAGTGTTAAAGTCTTTACGTTTAATTAACAGTATCTAAAGGAGCATTTTTCATTACTAGTCAAATTCGGCAAAGCGAGTTTCAAACAATACAAAGCGAGACTGGATTCAGATAAAAGAGGGTTAGCGACAGAATTTAGGTTTTCTAACGCGTAAAAAAAAGGGGGATAAACGGGGCCTTTGGGCTTTTAATCATTGCGAAATATTCCTAACAATTTTATTAAAAACCCAACGTTTTGACGTTACTTAAGTTGATTGAGAATGAGTTTTTCGGTGTGGCTCAATAAGTCAACCCCGCCTATTTCACCGTGTCCGGGAACCACTATTCGTAATTTTTGGTAATCATTCTTCAACTGCTGAGTAATTTTCAGCCATGAATGAATATCTCCATGGGCTATATTCCCTACAGAGTTAGACTGTAATGCACGAACCGCACAGCCTGCGTATAAGATACGTTTATCTGGTAACCATACCATTATATTATCCATCGCATGACCTGGGCCTGGGAAAAACACATTCAATGAGCCAAATTTCACCTGTGCACCGACTGTCGCAAGTTCGGCTATCACATTGTTTGGCACAGCAGTCCCTTGCTCTATTGTCAATTGCTGCGTCAAAGGGTGAGAATACACTTTAATACCACGCGCTTCTAATACATCAACCCCTGAAGCTCGGTCTGCATGTGCATGAGTGACAAGTGCCTTGGTTATCGGCAAGTTTATTTCTGTGTTAATGACGCTTAATAACTGTTGTGTTTGTAACTCTCCCCACGCCGTGTCGATCAGGGTTAAACTTTGCCCCTCCCTGACAATCAAACCATTTGAAGGGAATGTTGTCCCGTTAGGATAAACATAAAAAGAGGTATGCAACCAAACGCCTTCATCTATTTTCGTGATAAAGACTTCATTCTCAGCGTGTATATTCGCTAAACTACTTTGAGTAAATACACCGCAAACAACAAAAAATAATACACCCAATATCCTTTTAAATATCATCATAATTCCTAATCTTCTTGACGTTATAATATTATAATTTTTTACGTGATCGTTTTGTACCAAAAACAACGCTAATTTTAAAAGTGGACTCAATTTACTCGATACGAATGCTCGCCCTAGTTCAGCCTCTGATAGCAGTGATTAAAAACGGGTGCATCGGCCCTTTATTCCCTGCTTTTAATTCTGCCAACTCGTTTAAGCGTATATTCTACTTACACGGTTACTTTTCGATGTTGTATATTTGCAACAAGAGGCTAAGCTTTATATACATAACAAATGCTTAGAAAAAATATGAAATTATTAGTAATGCTCTTTTTTTTCTTCTCTACTCAAGTGGTTGCAATGCTTACACCCGTGACCTATGAAAAAGATGGAGAAGTCATTACCAAAAATGCGGTACGCTACAAAGACGGCTATGGTTACAACGTAAATGCCGAACATGTATTAAGGCTTGTTACTCTTGATTGGCCACCCTATATCGATGAACACCTATGTAACAAAGGCTGGCTTTACCAGTTTACAATTCAATCTTTGCTTAAAAAAGGCTATGGCGTCTATATCGGCTTCTACCCATGGGCACGGGCAGTAAGGGAGGCAGAGCTTGGCAAAGCAGACATCCTTTTTCCTGAATACTTTATTGAAAGCACGGTTATTTCAGATAACTTTTTAGACAAGACACGCAACGAGTTATTAGCTCTCAGCCAACCGATTCCTGGTGGGGATCTCTCATTTGTTGCCTTGAAAGGAAACCAAATTCGTTTTAATGGCGACCTAAACTCTGTTAAAGACCAGGTGATTGGCGTTGTCAGATCTTACAAAAACACTCAGCAACTTGATGAAATGATTGATAATAAACAAATTGACACCATCGTTGCAAACAATGAGTACCAACTTATCCACCTACTACTAAGCAATCGCGTTAGTCTCATTGTTGCAGATCTTGAAGTGCTTAAAGCCAGTGTTTATAAATCAGAGTTATCGATTAATGGCAAAAGACAAATCATTGAATCATTGGTTGCGCTTGAACCAAAACTTGAATATAAGCCCCTCTATTTTTCTATTAGTAAATCAACACCGCACTGGCAAAAAGTACTGAAAGATTTAAATGACGAGATCAAGCAAAAACGACAAAGCGGCCAATTTGAAAACTTCATTAAAAAGATGAAACAGCAATGCTATGGAGTCGAAAAAGCGGCATAAATGCCGCTTATTGAGATATTTATTCGGGCACTCTTACCCACCCTTCCATGAGTACTCGCGCACTGCGGCTCATACTGGCTTTTGTTACTTGCCAATCTTCACCAACTCGTTCTGCTGCGGCTCCCACTTTTAACGTACCCGATGGGTGCCCAAAATTTACTTCATGGCGCTGTCCGCCACCTGCAGCTTGATTTACTAAGGTGCCGGGTATCGCAGCTGCTGTGCCAATAGCAACCGCTGCCGTGCCCATCATGGCATGATGCAGTTTACCCATCGACATAGCACGAACGAGTAAATCAATACTGTCGGCTGTTACTTCTTTTCCACTGGATGCATGATAGCTTTTAGCGGGTGCAACCCACGCGACTTTGGGTGTATGCTGGCGTGATTTAGCTTCCTCTACGTGCTGAATTAAACCCATTTTTAACGCACCATAGGCACGAATTGTTTCTAGCTTTTCAAGGACTGAAGCATCACTATTGATAGCATCTTGAAGCTCAGTACCGTCATAACCGATTTCACTGGCATTAATAAATACAGTAGGAATACCCGCATTAATCATGGTCGCAGATAGCACCCCAACGCCCGGAACGTCGAGTTCATCAACGAGATTACCCGTTGGGAATAACGCGCCTTCACCATCAGCCGGATCCATAAACTCAAGCTTTACTTCGGCTGCAGGGAATGTCACACCATCTAGTTCAAAATCACCTGTTTCTTGAACTTCACCATGGGTAATGGGGACATGTACAATGATGGTTTTACTAATATTTACTTGCCAAACTTTAACTTCTACAACGCCGTTATCTGGAATCTTGCTGGCATCAACCAAACCATTACTCACCGCAAATGCGCCCACTGCAGAGGTTAAGTTACCGCAGTTACCACTCCAATCAACGAATGCCTTATCGATAGCAACTTGACCAAAAAGATAATCAACATCGTGATCGTCCTTGCGGCTCTTCGATAAAATAACGGTTTTACTGGTGCTTGATGTAGCTCCCCCCATACCATCCGTTTGTTTACCGTATGGATCTGGGCTACCAATAACACGCAGAAGTAAATTATCGCGTGCTTCACCTGCCTCTTGGGCAGGTTCAGGTAAATCAGTTAAATTAAAGAACACCCCTTTACTGGTGCCGCCACGCATATAAGTAGCAGGCACTTTAATTTGTGGTTTAAAGGCCATAATTAATGCTCCTCAGACTCTAAAAAGTCTTGAGCAAAGCGCTGAAGTACACCACCAGCTGAGTATATTGATACTTCTTCGGCTGTGTCTAAGCGACAGGTCATCGGTACTTCAACCACCTCACCACTTGTGCGTGTAATGAGCAGAGTTAATGTCGCACCAGGTGTTGGCTCGCCTTTAACGCTAAAGGTCTCACTACCATCAATGCCTAATGTAGTTCGTGTTGTGCCCGCTTTAAATTCAAGTGGTAACACACCCATACCAATAAGGTTTGTGCGATGAATTCGCTCAAAGCCTTCTGCAGCAATAACTTGTACACCAGCAAGACGAACCCCTTTTGCAGCCCAGTCACGTGACGAACCTTGACCATAATCAGCACCCGCCACAATGATGAGTGGTTGTTTACGCGCCATGTAGGTTTCGATAGCCTCCCACATACGGGTCACTTTACCTTCAGGCTCAATACGAGCATAAGAACCTTGCTTTATTTCACCATTTTCTTTAACCATTTCGTTCAATAGTTTAGGGTTTGCAAACGTTGCACGTTGAGCAGTTAAGTGATCCCCTCGGTGAGTAGCATACGAGTTAAAGTCTTCTTCGGGTAAGCCCATTTTAGCAAGGTACTCACCCGCAGCACTTGATGCTAAGATTGCATTCGAGGGTGATAAGTGATCAGTCGTAATATTGTCACCTAATACAGCTAATGCACGCATATCAGTTAAACTACGCTCACCAGCCAATGCACCTTCCCAATATGGCGGGCGACGAATATAAGTGCTTTGCGGACGCCATTGATAAAGTGGGTCGTTATATTCACCATAATCAACACTTAAATCAAACATAGGCTCGTAAACCTTTCTAAATTGTTCAGGTTTAACGCTTTGTTTAATCACTGCATCAATTTCTTCATCTGATGGCCATAGATCCATTAAGCGGATTTCGTTGCCGTGTGAATCGATTCCCAATACGTCTTTTTCGATGTCAAAACGAATAGTACCTGCAATGGCATAAGCAACCACTAAGGGAGGTGACGCAAGGAATGCTTGTTTGGCATAAGGGTGAATACGACCATCGAAGTTACGGTTACCCGACAACACAGCAGTTGCGTATAAGTCACGGTCAATAATTTCTTGTTGAATTTTAGGATCAAGCGCGCCACTCATCCCATTACAGGTTGTGCATGCAAATGCCACAATGCCAAAGCCTAACTTTTCAAGCTCTGGTAATAAATTGGCTTCTTCAAGGTATGATTTAACCGCTTTAGAACCCGGTGCTAAAGAGGTTTTAACCCACGGTTTACGTGATAAACCTTTCGCGTTCGCATTGCGCGCAAGTAAACCAGCAGCAATCACGTTACGCGGATTACTGGTATTAGTACAGCTCGTAATTGCTGCGATAATACATGCACCATCAGGCATTAAGCCTGCTTCATTTTCAACAACCCCTGTGATCCCTGCTTTAGCAAGGTCATTGGTTGCAACACGACGATGTGGATTAGATGGGCCCGCAATATTACGGCCAACGGATGATAAATCGAACGTTAAAACACGTTCATATTCAGCCGTTTTTAAACTATCGCTCCACAAGCCAGTTTCTTTTGCATAGGTTTCCACCAGCTTAACTTGCTCTTCTTCGCGGCCGGTTAGACGCAAGTAATCAAGTGTGTTGTCGTCAATATAGAACATAGCTGCTGTGGCACCAAATTCAGGTGTCATGTTTGAAATCGTTGCACGGTCACCTAACGTCAGTGCATCAGCCCCTTCACCATAAAACTCAAGGTAAGTTGAAACAACTTTCTCGTTACGTAAAAACTCCGTGATCGCAAGTACGATATCGGTTGCAGTAATGCCTGGTTGTGGTTTACCGGTAAGTTCAACACCAACAATATCAGGTAAGCGCATGTACGAAGCACGGCCAAGCATGACGCTTTCAGCTTCAAGCCCGCCCACGCCCACAGCAATAACGCCTAATGCATCAACCATAGGAGTATGGCTGTCTGTGCCGACTAAGGTATCTGGAAATGCAACGCCATCACGTTTTTGAATAACAGGCGACATTTTCTCTAAGTTGATTTGGTGCATGATGCCGTTACCCGGTGGAATAACATCAATGTTCTTAAATGCCGTTTTTGTCCAGTTTATAAAGTGAAAGCGATCATCGTTACGACGATCTTCAATGGCGCGATTTTTTTCAAACGCATCGGGTTCAAAACCTGCGTGTTCTACTGCTAATGAATGGTCAACGATTAATTGAGTAGGTACCACTGGGTTTACTTTCGCAGGATCGCCGCCTTTCGCGGCAATTGCATCGCGTAAACCGGCTAAATCAACCAGCGCTGTTTGGCCTAAAATGTCATGACACACGACACGTGCAGGAAACCACGGAAAATCTAGGTCACGTTTACGTTCAATTAATTGCGAAAGTGCATCGTTTAACATTTCAGGTTCACAGCGACGAACTAAGTTTTCAGCTAATACGCGTGATGTGTAAGGAAGTGTGGCGTAGCTGCCTGGCTTAATGGCATCAACAGCAGCGCGAGTATCAAAATAATCAACGCCGGTGCCTGCTAATGGTTTTCTAAATTCTGTATTCATGATGACTCTACTTGTACTTGGTGACGATGAAGGAAGCTGGGCTTGTTTTTAGTGTTTTTATGCCCTTTCATAAAAGGGCGGCTTAGCCGCCCCTGTCATTGGTTTGATTGGTGTTATTAACGCTCAGTAATTGGCGTATAGCTTCGTGCTTCTGGGCCCGTGTAATCAGCGCTTGGGCGGATAATACGGTTATTAGCACGCTGCTCTTTAACATGAGCAGTCCAACCTGTTACACGGCTCATCACGAAAATAGGCGTGAATAACTTCGTTGGAATGTCCATGAAGTGATACGCTGATGCATGGAAGAAATCAGCGTTACAGAACAATTTTTTCTCGCGCCACATAACGTCTTCACAACGAACAGATACCGGGTATAACACAGTATCACCCACTTCTGCTGCCAGTTTTTCAGACCATTTTTTGATGATCACGTTACGTGGGTCAGATTCGCGGTAAATGGCATGACCAAAGCCCATGATCTTATCTTTGCGCTCAAGCATGCCCATTAATGCTTCTTCAGCTTGATCGGCACTCGTAAAGCTTTCAATCATATCCATCGCAGCTTCATTCGCACCACCATGCAGTGGACCACGCAAACTACCAATTGCACCTGTCACACATGAATGAATATCAGACAAAGTTGAAGCACACACACGCGCTGTGAATGTCGATGCATTAAACTCGTGCTCTGCGTATAAAATGAGCGAAACATTCATTACTTGCTCAAATAATGCCGATGGCGCTTTGTCATGTAATAAATGTAAGAAATGTGCGCCAACCGAATCATCATCTGTTTCAGTATTAATACGTACACCGTCATGACTAAAACGGTACCAGTAACAAATAATGCTTGGGAATACAGCCACCATGCGGTCGATTGCATCATTGGCTTCACTAAAATCTTGCTCCATTTCTAGGTTACCTAGCATAGAGCAACCCGTACGCATAACATCCATAGGGTGTGCATCTTTAGGAATGTTTTCTAGTACTGTTTTTAGTGCGTCTGGTAAACCACGAAGTGTTTTTAACTTAGCTTTATATTCAGTAAGCTCTGCGGTTGTTGGTAATTCACCGCGCGATAGTAAAAAAGAGACTTCTTCAAACTGGGCTTTATCAGCCAGTTCACTAATATCATAACCACAATACGTTAAACCAGAGCCTGACTTACCTACTGTACACAGAGCTGTTTCACCTGCTACTTGACCACGTAAACCTGCGCCGCCTAATGCTTTATCTACCATGAGTGTTCTCCTTCAATGTTGTCGTTATGATTTTTTAGCTGAGAAAAGGTTATCAAGTGTATTTTCATATGAGTGATAGTCTAAAAACTCATATAACTCAGCACGTGTTTGCATATTATCGATTTGGCTTTGTTGTGAGCCTTCGTTAAGAATAGATGCATACACGTTAAGTGCTGCTTTGTTCATGGCTCTGAATGCACTTAATGGGTAAAGCACCATTTCAACACCCACTTCACTTAACTGCTCTTTGGTATAAATCGGTGTTTGACCAAATTCTGTGATATTCGCAAGGATTGGCACATTTAACGCTTTCGCAAACGCTTGATAATCGGCTAAATCATGAACTGCTTCAGCAAAGATTGCGTCAGCGCCCGCTTCAACACAGGCTGCTGCACGGTCGATAGCTGCATTTAGGCCTTCTTTTTGGAATGCATCAGTACGCGCCATAATGTAAAAATCGCTATCCGTTTTTGCATCAACCGCGGCTTTAATACGGTCAACCATTTCATCTTTAGAAACGATTTCTTTATTTGGACGATGACCACAGCGCTTTTGTGCTACTTGGTCTTCAATATGAAAACCCGCCGCGCCCGCTTTCGTCATTTCTTTAACTGTACGCGCAATGTTAAATGCCCCGCCCCAGCCTGTATCGGCATCAACAAGAAGCGGTAAGTCGGTAGCGCTGGTAATTCGACGAATATCTTCAAGTACGTTGTCTAGGCTGGTCATGCCTAAATCTGGCATGCCGTATGATGCATTAGCCACACCAGCGCCTGAGAGGTATAACGCTTGGTGGCCTGTTTTTTCAGCCATCATGGCACAATACGCATTGACAGTGCCGACCACTTGCAGTGGCTTATTGTTGGCTATCGCCTGTTTGAACTTTAATCCTGCTGACATTGGATAACTCCTATCTTTGAACGGTCACAGCTCTTTGGCTGTGTCTAATTTTTAAAATTAATCTGTGACGGTTTGACGACAACTCGGCTATTTTTTTGCCGCGTGTAAATCAAACTTAGTCTGTATATTGGCCTGAGATGCGCTTATATGGCGCTTCATTAGCATTTCAGCTAACTCCCCATCATGATTTTCAATGGCATTAATAATTGCAAGATGCTCATCAAAAGCCTTTGATACGCGAGGCCCCGCCATGCCCATTTGTACACGGTACATACGGATTAACTGATACAACTCATTACATAAAAGATGAATTAAGTGAGCGTTTTTAGAGCCTTTGATTATGCGATAATGAAAATCAAGGTCACCCGCTTCTTGGTAGTAAGATTCACCTTCTTTGACACGTTGTGTTTGCAAGTGTTGATTAAGTAACTGCTTTAAACCTTGCACTTCTTGTGGCTCCATATTGTCGGCAGCTAAACGACACGCAAGCCCTTCAAGCGCACTACGAACCTGATACACTTCAATAAGTCGCTCAGCAGTCAGTGCCACAACACGACAACCCACGTTTGCTTTACGTTCAACTAAGTAGCAACTTTCTAAACGATTAAGTGCTTCACGTAATGTAGCGCGACTAACGCCATAACGCTTCGCAAGTTCAGGCTCAGAAATTTTACTACCCTGTTCAATAGTGCCTTGAACTATTTCACGGCGCATGTCGACAAACACCTGGTCTGACGCTGTCGTTATCGTGATATCGTTATAGTTATCGTTGGCTTTTTGCTCTGTCATAGTCACTTCTTTAAACGTGCTGAATTTAGATTGTCGACAATTAATAACGTCACTATGCGCGCTATCGTATAAACTGTCAACCTTCAGACCATGAAAACAGGCTAAAAAAACAGCTAAATGTCGACATAAAGTGATATCTTTTGAAAATATTGACCATAAACAGTGTTTATAGGGGTGAAGTGTCGACAGTTTAGTCATACGTGTAAAACTATAAAAAAGTCCCCCGTACACATCAAAAATGATATGATCAGCACATTATCACGTGACTTGAGAGCCCTTTCGTGGACGCTAATACATTTATTCCCGATTCATTTATTGATGATGTAAAAAGCTACCTTCCTGCACATTTATCCCTAGACGATTTTATTGCTGCCTGTAGGCGCCCGCTCAGACGCTCTGTACGCGTTAATACATTAAAGATGTCTGTTGAAGAGTTTCAGCGCCAATGCGCACGCAAAGGCTGGGAGTTAACGGCCATTCCGTGGTGCGAAGAAGGGTTTTGGTTAACGCGACCAAGCGAAGAGGAATCCGCTCTTGCCATAGGCAATACTGACTTGCATTTAAGTGGCGCTATGTATGTACAAGAAGCAAGCTCAATGCTCCCCCCGGTTGCACTTAGAACAGAAGTACAGCACAGCGATGCGGTACTTGATATGGCGTCGGCGCCGGGTTCTAAAACATCACAAATTGCCGCCATGATGAATAATCAAGGGGTTTTAGTCGCGAATGAATTGTCGTCATCACGCTTAAAAGTACTGGCTGCCACACTTAAACGCATGGGCGTGGGTAACTGTGCGCTGTCACATTTTGATGGTGTGATCTTTGGTGATTACATGTATGAATGCTTTGATAGCATTTTACTCGACGCACCGTGTTCTGGTGAAGGCACCGTTCGTAAAGATGCAGACGCCCTTAAAAATTGGTCCATTGAATCTAACATCGATATTGCAGCGGTTCAAAAAGCACTCATTAAAAGTGCATTTTATGCATTGAAGCCTGGCGGTACACTCGTTTATTCAACCTGTACCCTAACCCCACTTGAAAACCAGCATGTTTGTGAGTATTTATTAGACACATTTCCTAACTGTGTTGAAGTACAACCACTTGATTGTTTATTCGAAGGGGCAAATAAGGCGACAACCCCTGAGGGCTACTTACACGTATGGCCACAAACATACGATAGCGAAGGCTTCTTTATCGCAAAATTCAAAAAAGTAGCTTCAGTTGATAACCCGAATCAAAAAGTCAAAAAAGGGGCATTTCCATTTACGGCGTTTGATAAAAAACAAAGCCAAGCATTTATGCAAACAATTAAAAAACAGTTCGGTCTAAAATCACTGCCAGGCAGCTTAATGCAGCGTGACAAAGAGCTTTGGCTATTTCCTGAATCTTTTAATGCACTTCAAGATAAAATCAAATATTCCCGCTTAGGAATCCAAATTGGTGTGATCCACAAAGGGGGTGTGCGCTTAACGCATGAGTTTGCCACAGTATTTGGCCAAGATTGCGATAAAAACACTTATGAAATGACAGCTTCTCAAGCAAATGATTACTTCAATGGTAAAGATATTCGTCTTGAGAAACCGGTTCAAGACAATGGCGAAGTTGTGTTATTGCTGTGTGGCTGTCCCGTGGGTTTAGGTAAATGGCAAAAAAATAAAATTAAAAACTCTTTACCACGCGATCTCGTGCAAAATACCCAGTTGATAACATGGGTATAACATGCGAATAAACACTGCATAAACACGGTTCTACTTTGGGTAACCAAAGGTAACAACTTGATTTTAAAGCAGTATAAAATTTGTACATTTATAGTGCAATTTTCATCTCATTAACTACACTTAAAAGTACTTTCTACTTCTCCCTACTGAATTTAGAAGGTGTTTTTTAAAGTTAGCGCAGGCTCGCAAGAGCCACCCCCTAAGCCCAGAACAATGCGGATTCGTTCTGGGCGTTTTTTATTCAAAAGTCGCATAGCCAAACATAATCCTTTTTGATTTCATTAATAAAATAACTAAAAAGGATCCTCTATGTTAAAACCGCTGTGTGTATTACTTCCCGTTTTTATTAGCTTCCAAAGTATTGCGAAAAACAGCCAGTACGAAGGCTTTAGCTATCCGAATAAGGCAAAGAACGCCATTAGTATTTCCTTTGATGATGCCAGACACAGTCAGGTAGACACAGGGTTAGCACTATTAGACAAGTATCAGGTTAAGGCCACCTTTTATGTCTCCCCTTTTAATGTCAAAGAACGCGTTGAAAAATGGCAAATGGCAGTAAAGTCTGGGCATGAGATAGCGAACCACACTACCAGCCATTTATGCACCGGCAATTTTGAGTGGTTGCGTAAACAGGGGGTTTCTCTTGAGCAAATTACGCTCAAAGACATAGAACAAGATATTCTAAAAGCGCAAGACTATATCAAGCATACGCTGGGCATTGAACCAACCTCGTTCGCATATCCGTGTGGAAACACATTTGTAGGGCGTGGTGCTAACACAAAAAGTTATGTGCCTGTTATTGCCAAGCACTTCAAAACAGGTCGAACTTGGCTAGATGAAACCGCCAACAACCCTAATTTTACTGATTTTACTCAGCTTACTAGCTTAGCGATTGATGGCCTTACCTTTGAACAAATAAAAACCATGCTTGAGCAGCACCGTACAAATAACAGCTGGATTATTCTTGCGGGGCATGAGGTGGGTAAAAGCAGTCAGTACACCACAGACAGCGATGCACTTGAGAAGCTTATCGTGTATTTACAAAACCCAGACAATGGTTTTTGGCTTGATACCGTGAGTAACGTCGCTAAATATGTAAAAGCTAACCGACAAGAAATTGATTAATGATCATTTAAATCAAACTCAGTAATTTGGTTATCAGCGTGAATAAGCTCATACTTTGCAAGCAACCCGTCATTAAGTTCAATCAAGCTGATAGCCGCATTACTTACAAGGTATTTTTGCCCGTCGCCTTTGGTTTGATGTTTATCAACTTCCATCTGCCAGCGCTTAGTAAAAAAGTTAAGGGGACTTTTCGGGGCATATAAAATTGAATCAAGCTTATCGAGTACGTTAATAAGTTTTCGCGGGAACTCATTTTTAATACCACTGGCCGTTAATTGCCAAATACGGTTTTTATGTTTCCCAAAGCGCTTTTGAACAGAAAAACAAAATGAATAATGGACATCGCCAGAAAGAATTAATGTTTCTTTCGGTGTATCTTCACGCCGAAATGTATCGAGTAACTTTTTAGCAGAGCCTTCGTGAGCCATCCAGTTTTCAACATCAACTAATAAAGGCTGACCACAAAAATTAAACATAGCCTGAATCGCTTCTATTGATTTCACCCCAAATACGGGCGCTGGAGAAACGATAATAACCTTATCATGCGAAAGTAAGCTTTCTTCAAGTTCGGTTAAGCGTTCCCAGTCGAGTAAACCTGAAGGCTCATTAAAGTTTTGCTCATTACGCCAGCGATGGGTGCGCGTATCAAGCACCACCACTTTAGGAATGGTATTGAGCTCGTAATGCCAGTAATTAAAATTGAGGATCAGCTTATCGAACTCTTTGAACTGCCATGTTTGGCCGTCAAAGCTTTCTGTGAACGCAGATAACAAAGACAGCGTTTTTTCACCCGCATCATTACCAATCCCTTGCATTAACCAATAACTTATTAAGCCGTTATTAACGATTCGCCGGCTGACTGGGTGTTGATAGATAGCGTGCTCCCACCCTGCCGTTAAATTCCAGTCATCTGTGACATCATGGTCGTCAAACATCATCAGGGTTGATACATTAGCAAACAACCGCTGTGTTTTATTCAACCCATCCGCAAAGCCAAGGAGTGCATCCTTTTCAAGCTGAAATTGCGTGGCGTGTTTAGGCGGCAGTGTTGGGCAATCTGTCTGTGCAAAATCAATTAGCTGCCACGAAACAGCACTAAAGTTAAGTATATAAAGTGCAATGAACTCTTGAAAATGTACTAAATGATTTTCAGCTTTTAAACTAGAAAAATGAGGCTCATCTTTTTTAAGCCAATAACCGACTCCCCATTTGCTGCGATTTTGCCAAGGCACTTTAGGCAAATAAAGATGGCGACTATAAAGCTGTTCGCTAAAACAGACGGGTAAATTGAGCTTAAGCGGCGGCTCTATAAAGATCCCAAACAGCGTTATGATTTTTTCTATCGCCAGTAACATCGGCCCTGCAACATCATCTGCGTATACTTGATCACCCGATAACAAAAGTAAATCAGCACCCGCGTTTAGCGATTGTCGCTGCTCATTTTGCCACGTGTCGGCTGCCACCAAACTATCTTTAGCAGGATGATGGGGGTTACGGCACGAACCATGTAAGATTTTATCGAGTCTATTGGGAATTACAAATGCAGGAAAGTCGGCACGTTCGTAGCAAAATGCAGATAAATCGAGGCTTTTATCACGATCATGAAGTGAATAATAGATCAGTGAATCAACCCCAAATGGCTGTGAGATTGGTAAAGCAATGACATAGTGAAGAAAGAGAGCCTCGCCTAATTGAATGACTTCATGCTGACAGGTAGATTCAAGGCCCTCAAACTCAATTCTATAATCACTATTTCGGGTTGTTACAAACTGAAAACAAACTTGATGAGGATCTGCACGGCGTACCATAGGCCCCATAATAAGTTGAGGTAAATTTGATACGCCGGTCATTGTTAAGCCCTTTTTGCTTGCTTAAACAGTGAATAGAAATTATCTGTCGTTGCGTTAGACAATTCGTTAAAAGTAAGCCCTTTTAACTCAGCAATATAATACGCAACGTCTTCTACATACGCGGGTTGGTTTGTTTTTCCACGGTATGGTACAGGGGCTAAATAAGGCGAATCTGTTTCGATTAAGAGCCGATCTAATGGGATTTTCTTCACAACGTCTTTTAGTTCAACGGCATTTTTAAATGTGACAATGCCTGAAATCGAAATATAAAAGCCCATATCAATCGCTTTCTTAGCCATATCCCAATCTTCAGTGAAACAATGCAGTACACCACCACATTTTTCAGCATTATGAGCGCGCATCAGGTTAATTGTGTCCTCACGCGCATCTCGAGTGTGAATGATAAGGGGTTTGTTAAGCTCATTAGCAACGTCTATATGCCCAACAAAGCTCTCTTGCTGAACGATATGCGTTTCTTTTGAGTAATAATAATCAAGACCTGTTTCACCAATTGCAACGACTTTATCGTGAGTAGCAAGGTTGATCAGTTGGTGTTTATCAAGTGCATCTTTTTGATCAAGAGGGTGTACGCCACACGAAGCGGATACATCTGGATAATCTTTAATTTTTTCAAGCATGCTTGGAAACTGCTCCAAAGTCACACTAACACATAAAAAGTGTTCGACTTGCTTTGCACGTGCGTTTTCAAGTACTTGGTCTAAATTAAGGTCGAGTTTGTCGAAGTCAAGACGGTCTAAATGACAATGAGAATCTACAATCATGGTACTACTTTTTTACATGGTATACGTCGGATTGTCAGAGTTTAACATAGTACCCAGCAGTTTTTCGATCTTGGCATTTAAATTGGTTTTATCGTCGATAAAGCTTATACCAATACCTGGCGGATTCGAGCTTTGTGCACCTTGTGGGGTTATCCAAGCAACCTTCCCAGTAATTACGTCATCTTCTAAAGCATCTGGTAATGTCACTTTTAAAGCCAATGAATGCCCCATTTCAAACCGCATATTAGTACGTACAAACAAACCACCATTTTTTATGAAAGGCATGTAACAGCGATATAATTCTTCTAAATCTTCGATATCTACTAATAATTCTTGCACAATATGTCCTAATTATGGCTTTCACGTAAAGAAAACGCTAGTTTCGAAATGGCCAGCGGCATATTCAAACCAAGCACATGTGAGCTGTTATAAATAAACTCAGAAATTGCAGATTGCGCTTTTTGATAGCTGAAAAAATCCATTCCCAATACTAATTGCGTTTTTAGATGCTCAGTTAAAAACAAAGTAAATACATTAACCAAACTTGTATCTTTATTCAGTATGTCGACTAACGCACTGAAATTATGGCTGTCTTTTATCTCAGTTGCAAATTTATAGAGTGTATCAATAGACTCTAATTGCTGTTCATTTTGCCATTGTTCTACAAGGAGTGGTTGTTGCGAAAACAAACCTAACCAAGAATAATTAGGAATATCTAGGGAGGCTAACCATTGTGTCGTAGTTTCTATATTAACTTTCACTTCGTGCACAGCACAACGACTGAGTATGGTCGCAGGTAATTGCGCGATTTGTTCACAGGTTAATAATAGGTAGCGGCGTAAACTTGGCTCTTCAAGCGTTTTTAATAGCGCATTGGCAGCGGCTGTGGTCATTTTATGGCACTGCTCAAGTACAACCACCTTATTACCGTTTTGAGCAGCTGAATGGTTGATAAAATCGGTAATATCACGAATTTCATCAACACCGATCGTTTGCCCGTCTACTTTAACCACCCGTTTATCGGGATGCGTGCCTGCTTGATTTAACAAACAACTTTTACAATGACCACAGGCAACCAAATTATTGGCTGAGGCACATAACAAACCATCAGCTAGCTGCTCTACTAAGCGCTGCTTGCCAACCCCTTTATCACCATTAAACAATTGCGCATGGTGAAAACGATGCTGAGAATAGCTCTGTGCTAACTGTTGTTGTAAGGGTTCAAGCCAAGGCAGTGGCATATTATTTTAAACTCTCAAAAAAGGTATCAAGTACCGTGGTGATGGCAGCATGCACTTCAGGCATCGCTTTATTTGCGTCAACAGTTTGAATACTGGGATCATGTTCAGCAAGTGCCAAATAACGCTCACGTGTACGTTCAAAAAAGCCGAGCGCTTCTTGTTCAATTCGATCAAGTTCTCCGCGTCCCTTCGCACGTGCAAGGCCCACAGCAGGGTCAATATCTAAATATATTGTTAAGTCTGGCTTTAAGCCTTTTAAAACCATATCAGCCAAAAAAGAGAGTTTTGATTGCTCAATACCACGACCACCCCCTTGGTAGGCTTGCGATGAGAGATCATGACGGTCTCCCAGTACCCAGGTCCCTTTATCGATTGCAGGTTTAATAACATTCGCAACAAGTTGAGACCGTGCAGCGTACATAATAAGCAATTCTGTCTCACCCGTTATTTGCTCTTCATGGGCCTGTTTTACAATGTGACGTAGTGCTTCCGCCACAGGGGTACCACCTGGCTCACGTACATTAATAAATTCAACCTGCTTGTGCTGTAGGTAAGCTTGGCACACGGCGATTGCCGTTGATTTTCCAGCCCCTTCAAGACCTTCAATCACTATAAATTTCGCTGTCATATGACTCTATTCTGGTTATTTGTTTAATTGGTACTGCTGCACAGCACGATTATGCTCTTTCAATGTTTTTGAAAATTGATGGCTCCCATCGCCTTTCGCTACAAAATAAACATACTCTGACTCAGGCGGATTCACCGCTGCAAGTAATGCCGCTCGCGATGGCATGGCAATCGGCGTTGGCGGCAGCCCTTTAATTTTATACGTATTATACGGTGTGTAAGTGGTTAAATCTTTACGTTTAATATCACCATCAAAGTCGGCTCCGATGCCGTAAATTACCGTTGGGTCTGTTTGTAAGCGCATATTGCTCTTTAACCGATTCGTAAAAACAGCCGATATTAAGGGCCTTTCACTTGCAAGCCCTGTTTCTTTCTCGATAATTGAGGCAAGTATCAGTGCCTCATACGGTGAGTTCAAGATTAAATCGTGTGCTCTATTTTGCCACGCATTATCGAGCTCTGTTTGCATTTTAGAGTAGGCACGCTTTAATACACTGCTGGCCGTGTCTTCACTATGATAGTGGTACGTATCAGGGAATAACCAACCTTCTAAATTTTCATCTTTATTGCTAATTTGCTTTGCTAAATTCTCTTCATCAAGGTCTTGCTTTAAATGAGTTTGCTTAGCAATGTTGGTAATTACTTCTCTCAGTGGTTGCCCTTCAATAATAGTAAAACTAAAGCTGACTTGAGCGCCTTGATTAATGCGGCGAATATTATCGATTACAGAGGTAGAATCAAGCTCATACAAGCCTGCTTTTAAATCCGTTAAGGTCGGGTCTAACTTTGCAAGCACCTGAAATTTAAAACAACTGTCAAGCCATTGCTTACTTTGCCACTGTTTGCATAATTGATTAAATCCTGTTCCGCGGTCCACTTTAAACAGTGTGCTGTTAGTAACATTTAATGGCATACTCAATGCTGCTTGAAGTTGTTGATAGCCAATACCACAACATAGCAATGCTAATAAAAGCACGCTAACAATGACTTTTATCACACATTCTCCTTGGCAAACTGGCTCGCTAATAATGCTTTACTTCGAGTAATGTCAAACTGTGTATCCGTAATGGCTGCAACAGGCACAACACCCATTAAGCTATTACACATAAAAACCGCATCCATCGCTAATAACTCTTCTACGCTAATTTGTTTAAACTCAATTGCTAACTTAGCACATAACGATTTTAGGTAAACCCCAGCAATCCCACAGTTATTTAATTGTGGCGAAAAAATCTGTTCATTTTTTATCGCAAATAAATTAGCAGCAGAGCTTTCTATTACATTGTCATTAATATCAAGCACTACAACATCGTCGCAATTAAGTGTGTTCATTTGATTTTTAATGAGCACTTGCTCGAGGCGGTTTAAGGTTTTTAAACCGGCAAGCACAGGCTGATGTGCAAGTTTAATACTGCTTATAGCGAGTGAAACCCCCTGCTCTTGCCATGTTTTATAATGTGCAACAGCAGGTAATACCGTGATAAGAACTTGAATCGAAGGCGCTTCAGGTAAGCCGTAACCTCGGCCGCCACTGCCGCGGGTAATAACAATTTTTAAAATGCCTGATTGCATATCGCCTATGGCCTGAAGCGAGGCATTTTCTATTGCCATGACATCTAAAGTTGGGAATGCTAAGCGCGCTGCACATTCTATTAAACGGGCTTTATGCAATGGCCAGTGCTCTATACTGGCATCATTAATGCGAGCCGTCGTGAAGAAGCCATCACCATAGTTAAGACCACGATCTTGAAAGCTGACCATGGTGTGGTCGTTGGTTATAATTATTGTTTGTTTAAATTTACTCATATAAAAAAGCCCAGTTAAACAACTGGGCTCTTCTTAATTTAGTCCGTTGTTACCGGCAATTATACCTTTTTAAATAGCAACGAGCCATTAGTACCACCAAAACCAAACGAATTACACAGTGCATAATCCAATTTAGCGTCACGTGCCGTGTGCGGTACATAGTCTAAATCACACCCTTCATCAGGATTATCAAGGTTAATTGTTGGGCTTACTTTTTGGTCTTGTAAAGACAAAATAGTAATAATAGACTCAACAGAGCCCGCTGCACCTAACAAATGACCCATCATTGATTTAGACGAACTAACCATCACATCTTTTGCTGCATCACCAAAAATTGATTTAACAGCCGATGTTTCAGCTTTATCACCTGCATGCGTTGAAGTACCATGCGCGTTAATGTAGCCCACTTGGTCAGCATTTACTTGTGCATCTTTCAACGCATTTTCCATAGCAAGTGCTGCCCCAGCGCCATCTTCTGGCGGTGAGGTCATGTGGTAAGCATCACCACTCATACCAAAACCTACAAGCTCTGCATAAATGTTTGCACCACGTGCTTTTGCATGCTCATACTCTTCCAGTACGATAACACCTGCACCATCGGCCAGAACAAAACCATCGCGGTCTTTATCCCACGGACGAGATGCGGCTTGTGGATCATCATTACGTGTTGATAATGCACGAGCTGCATTAAATCCGCCCATACCAATTGGCGTAGATGCTTTTTCAGCACCACCCGCAACCATCGCATCAGCATCACCGTATGCAATCATACGCGCTGCATGACCAATGTTATGCAAACCTGTTGTACAGGCCGTAACAATTGAGATATTAGGACCACGTAGCCCATGCATGATCGATAAGTGACCCGAAATCATGTTAATGATGGTCGACGGTACGTAGAACGGAGAAAGCTTACGCGGACCACTGTTTAATAGTTTTACGTGGTTTTCTTCGATTAACGTTAAACCACCGATGCCCGAACCCACTGCGACGCCAACGCGTGTCGCGTTTTCGTCAGTGATTTCTAAGCCAGAATCTTGTAGTGCTTGTACACCCGCTGCAATGCCATATTGGATAAACAAATCCATTTTTTTTGCATCTTTCGGTGACATGTAAGCTGATGCATCAAAGTCATTCAGCAAACCTGCGAATTTGGTGCCGAAACTTGAGGTATCGAAATGCGTGATAGTTTGAATACCACTTTTACCGTTTAACAAACCTTGCCAAGTAGATTCAACATCATTACCTAGCGGTGTCAACATTCCTAAGCCAGTTACGACGACTCGACGTTTAGCCACGGGTTGCCTCCAATAAGGAAATTATTTTAGGTGGGGTGTATACCAAAATATTCAGTATCATTCTTTAGATAGACTAAGGGCAGCCTAAAGCTGCCCTTAAAATCAAAATGCGATTGATTACTCAGCGTGAGCTGTAACGTAATCGATTGCAGCTTGAACTGTAGTGATCTTTTCAGCTTCTTCGTCTGGGATCTCAGTGTCGAACTCTTCTTCAAGAGCCATTACTAGTTCTACAGTATCAAGTGAATCAGCACCTAAGTCGTCAACGAAAGAAGCTTCATGTTTTACTTCTTCTTCTTTAACACCTAGTTGCTCGATAATAATTTTCTTTACGCGTTCTTGGATGTCGCTCATTCTTCTTTCCTTTATTAAATACGCCAATGCGTTATTTTCAGATTGCGGCGTAGTTTACGCCGCATAATTCTGTGATTCAAGGATTTGCTGATAATTACTTATCTGGTCAAACCTCTTGATTGGTATTTGTTCATTTATCGCTTATTTTCATAGCGAATTCAAGTATGTTTAAAGCAAGATCACAAAAAATTCAACATTTTTCGATAATCTTTTGTTAGCACTTTGGTGCTAACATTCATTAAACCATGTACATCGCGCCATTTACGTGCAATGTTTCACCCGATACATACGCAGCTGCGTCAGATGCTAAATAACACACTGCGGCTGCAATTTCTTCAGGCTGACCTAAACGACCCGCTGGCACATTTGCTAGCGTGGCTGCTTTTTGCTCATCTGTCAGCTCATCAGTCATGTCTGTTTGGATAAATCCAGGCGCTACAACGTTAACCGTGATACCACGAGACGCCACTTCGCGTGCAAGTGATTTAGTAAAACCAATCACACCTGCTTTTGCTGCAGCATAGTTTGCTTGACCCGCATTACCCATCGTGCCTACAACTGAACCAATGTTGATGATACGGCCATTTTTCTTTTTCATCATAGGACGTAAAACAGCTTTAGATAAACGGAAAACAGAGCTTAAGTTGGTGTCAATAATGTCATCCCACTCGCCGTCTTTCATTCGCATAAGTAAATTATCGCGCGTAATACCCGCATTATTTACTAATACATCAATATCACCTAAATCAGCTTTGATCGCAGCAAGTGTTGCTTCAATCGACTCTGGATCAGTCACGTTTAACGCATAACCTTTACCATTATCGCCTAAGTACTCACTGATTTTTGCAGCACCTGATTCGCTTGTCGCTGTGCCCGCAACTTTTGCACCTTGTGCCACTAAGGTATTCGCAATCGCTTTACCTATACCGCGGCTAGCACCTGTGATAAGGACAACTTTGCCCTCAAGAGAAAATAAATTTGTCATTCTATTCCTACTTATTTCGCTTCATCAATCGTAGCTTGCGTGTTTACCGCTGCGCATACCATTGCTTTATCAATACGTTTAGCCAGACCCGTTAATACTTTGCCTGGGCCAAATTCATAGCTTTGTGTAATGCCTTGCGCTACAAGGGCTTGTACAGTTTCGGTCCAGCGTACTGGGCTGTATAGTTGACGTACTAGCGCATCTTTAATTGCTTCACTTGATTGCTCTGCTTTAACGTCAACATTATTAATTACATCACACTTAGGTGTATTAAATGTTAAAGCGGCTAAATCAGCGGCTAATTTTTCTGCCGCAGGTTTCATTAACTCACAGTGTGAAGGCACGCTTACAGCAAGCGGTAAGGCACGTTTTGCACCTGCTTCTTTACACGCTTCTGATGCGCGCTCTACCGCGGCCTTGTGGCCTGCAATAACAACTTGGCCAGGTGAATTATAATTAACTGGTGAAACCACTTCGCCATTAGCCGATGCTTCACATGCGGCTTTAATTTCATCATCACCTAAACCGATAATAGCTGCCATAGAACCGGTACCCGCTGGTACTGCTTCTTGCATATATAAACCACGGTTTTCAACAAGCTTGACGGCTTCGCTTAAACTAACAACGCCTGCACAAACAAGCGCTGAATACTCGCCTAAACTGTGGCCAGCCATAACAACGTCTGCATCAGGGTTTGCTGCTAACCATTGGCGGTAAATTGCCACACTGGCAGTTAACAAGGCCGGTTGTGTACGATGGGTTTGATTTAATTCTTCTTCTGGACCATTAAGTACAAGTGCAGCTAGATCATAGCCAAGCGCGTCTGATGCTTCTGCAAATGTTGCTTTAACAATATCAGAATCGGCTAAAAGTTCAGATACCATGCCCACAGTTTGTGAGCCTTGACCTGGAAATACGAGTGCAATTTTATGTGCCATACTTTGCTCTTATCATTAAACAAAAAAATAATTCTTTCGTAGGCAGCATAACAAGTTTTTTAAATGCTGCACTACTTTATTGTTGGATGTGTTTGCTCAAAAATCGCAGCGATTTTTTCAGGGAGTTGGCGTTCGACTTCCCGCACGGCTTCATCTATAGCAGCATGGAACGCCTTTGCAGAGGCATTACCATGGCTTTTAACAACAATACCGCGCAATCCTACCAGACTTGCGCCATTATACTGGTCGGGGTTCACCCGCTTGTAGAGCTTTTTTATCACTGGACGCAATAAAAACGCCAAACATTTGTATAAAAAATGTTTGTGTAAGGCTTTCGTTAATTTATGCATGATAAGTTTGGCAATCCCTTCACAGGTTTTTAATGCCACATTACCTACGAATCCTTCGCACACAATCACATCGGCTTTGCCACTGAAAATATCGCTACCTTCACTGTAACCTGTGTAGTTGAGATATTTACATTGCTGCATTAGTTGTGCAGCTTGCTTTATTCCCTCATGCCCTTTGATGTCTTCAGAGCCAATATTTAATAAACTAACGCGAGGATTATCACAGCCAAGCGCTTGTCCTGCGACCACAGAGCCCATAATGCCAAACTGATAAAGTGTTTGCGCATCGCAATGCACATTGGCCCCTAAATCTAATAGATAAACGGGATCTTTTCGCTCAGTAGGGACGGCTGAAATAAGGGCTGGTCGTTTTACACCCGGTAGCATCTTTAATACATAATGCGCCATAAAAAATAACGCGCCAGTATTACCCGAGCTTACACAGGCTTGCGCTTCACCCGATTTAACTAAATCAAGGGCAACTCGCATTGAGGAATCTTTTTTTGAACGAACAGCTGAAGCGGGTTCACACGCATTAGTAACAACTTCACTACAATGACGAATGATTAATCGCGGATGAGAAAGCGAATCAAGCGCTTCAAGTTCTTTAAGAATAACTTGCTGATTACCACATAAGATCAGTCTTAAGTTGGTATTAGCATTTACCGCTCTTACGGCGGCGGGGATAGATGAACGGGGGCCGTAATCGCCCCCCATCATATCTAACGCTATGGTTAGATTGGTCAGCATATAGCAATCTCTTAGTTAGAAATTACTTTAACGCCTTTATAGTAACCGTCAGCAGTTACGTGGTGACGACGGTGAGTCTCACCAGAAACTTGGTCTACAGTTAAAGTTGGACCACTGATCGCATCGTGTGAACGGCGCATGCCGCGTCTTGCACGAGACTTTTTGCTTTTTTGTACAGCCATTAGTCTTCTCCTAAGAATCTTTCTTAAGTTGTTTCAAAATATCAAATGGATTTGGTTTGTCATCTTTTGCTGATAATTTACCAAAGCTTGTAGGCTCTGATGAATAACTGCACGAGGCTTCGTTGTGTGTAGGCACTATAGGAATTGCCAAAATCAGTTCGTCTTCGATTAACTCAAACACGTTGATTTCGCCATTTTCGTCCAGTTCTACTTCATCGTAACCTTCAGGAAGATGATCTGACTCTGCATCCAAACCGACTGGCGAATACACAAAGTCTTGATCCAAATCCAACCCTAATTCACCATTGCAGCGTTGACAAGTTACGGTTACATGTACTGATAAATTACCACTTATCACTACTAAACCCTGGTCATCAATTTTGCAATGAATCTTTACCGCTATTTCACCTGCTTCTTCCTGCACAACTTGCTCTAAACGAGAAAGTTTTTCAAGCGGTACAATACCGTCATACGTTAAACGATGTTGTGCTGCTTTGCTGGGATGAAGAGTGATGGGAATTTTCACCTTTTGCATAGGGGCTGCATCATATAGATAGTTAGTTGGTTAGTCAAAGTAAAAAACCAATTTTAGTCGGTTTTTAACGATCTTCTGCTTTGTTTTCGGATTCATTGTGGCTTATCCTTGCCAAAAGACATTTTATACCCAGAATATTTTATGAAACCAACACTTATATTAGCGTCAAGCTCACCATTTAGACAGCAATTATTAACTAAATTAAATCTACCTTTTGAAAGTTTTTCACCTGATATCGATGAATCAGCGCTAGAAAATGAAACGCCCTCGCAACTTGTTAAGCGACTAAGTGAGCAAAAAGCGCGTGTCGCAGTTGAACATTTTACCAATGGCTTAGTGATAGGCTCTGATCAGGTGGCCGTTTTCAACAATAAAATACTAGGTAAACCACACAATAAAGAAAACGCCGTTGCGCAATTATCCGCATTTAGCGGCCATACTGTGAGATTCTTAACGGGTTTGAGTGTCTTCGATATAGAATCAAATAACGCAATCACGACGGTTGTGCCATTCGACGTGACTTTTAGAACACTAACACTTGAGCAAATTGGCGCATATTGCGATGCTGAGCAACCTTACAATTGTGCTGGCAGCTTTAAAAGTGAAGGATTAGGTATTTGCTTATTTGACAAGCTCAGTGGCGATGACCCAAATACACTTATTGGCCTGCCACTGATCACATTAACTAAAGTACTGGCTGAGTTTGGTGTTGATGTACTGACTCTTCAGCATGAGATGTCAACACGCTAAGTAACTGCAAATACGAATCAACGACAGTAATCGGCGCATGTTGTTGCAACTGTGCCTTACTGTGGGCACCAAAGCTCACACCAATACAGGCTATACCAGCGGCATTCGCCATCGCCATATCCAATTGGCTATCGCCAATCATCACAGCATCACTTTTCGTTATGCCCTGCTCGTGCAAAATTTGCTCAAGCATATCAGGGGATGGCTTTGACATAGCATCATCTGAGCATTTTACGTTCATAAAATACTTACCGAGGCCCGACTCATGAAGTAATCTATCAATGCCTTCGCGTCCTTTACCAGTAGCCACAGCGAGCTCTATACCTGCGTCTCTTAACTGCGTTAGTACAGGTTCTACATCTGCGAATAGAGGTGTAGGTGTGACATCTAATTCACGATATTGTGCTTTATAACCTGCAACGAGTTCATCGTTTAAATGCAAATAAGCAGGAAAAAGTACTTCAGTGGCCTTGGTTAGCGACAAACCTATTACATCTTTCGCTTGTTGCTCTGATGGAACTGGAATACCTAAATCTCGCGCAGTATTTCGCAGGCAGGTCACAATTTTTGGCACAGAATCCATGACTGTGCCGTCCCAATCAAAAATAGCGAGTTTAAACCTGTTCATTATCAGCACGTAACTTTTTAATACAATTACTTAAAGCTTTATCTAACGGCGCTTCAACATGCATCGTTGTTTCGTTTTTAGGGTGGATAAAGCGTAAATCATGCGCATGTAAAAACAACCGATTTAACCCCGTTAACTTATTAACGTATTGATCAAATTCAGCCACACCATATTTATCATCACACGCAATTGGGTGACCTTTGCATTGCGTATGAACACGGATTTGGTGAGTACGCCCAGTCACCGGCGACGCTTGCACCAGTGAACACTCTGCATAACGCTCTAGAACACGGAAACGTGTGTGCGACGGTTTACCTTCGGTATTGTCTACACGCACCACGCGCTCACCAGACTTTAAAGTATTTTTACGTAAGCCTTCAGTGACGTTTTTAGTTTTCGCATCCCATTGCCCATCAACCAGTGCCCAATAATTTTTTTCCATGTTTTTTTCACGCAACTGCTGATGCAAGTGTGTAAGCACAGAACGGCGCTTTGAAATAAGTAAACAGCCTGAAGTATCACGGTCAAGACGGTGAACCAGTTCAAGGCTGCGCTCTTCTGGGCGAAGTACTCGCAGTGCCTCGATTAAGCCATAACTTAAACCACTGCCGCCATGCACCGCCATTCCTGACGGCTTATTAATCACCATCAAGTATTTATCTTCAAATAAAATGGCCTCTTCAAGCTGTTTAACCTTATCTAGCTTTTTCGGCACAAATTCATCTTTTTCGGCCACTTTTATGGGCGGAATACGAATAACATCATCAAGTTGTAATTTATAAACGGGTTTAATGCGCTTTTTATTTACTCGCACTTCACCTTTACGAAGAATTTTATAAACTGCACTTTTAGGCACACCCTTCAGGTGAGTAATAAGAAAGTTATCAATGCGTTGACCTAAGTGGTCTTCACCTATGGTAACAAATGATACTTGTAAGCCGGTTTTTTCTGACATTGCCTAATCACTGATTTAAGTAAATAATTTAGTTGCTAACGCGGTTGTAATAGTGGGATAATCACCGCTGCGAACATAAAGTTTGCAAGTAACAACGGTGCTTTTTACCACATTAAAACATTCGTGATGCATATTCTGGGTTGCCGATCATACAGATCCGCGCTAAGTTTTCCAAAGCTTTTATAATTACCCAGCCAACACGAGCGTTCAATTATCGGCGATGCGCGTAATATATTGCCTGCATAATTTGAGCACGAATGCTGATTAATGAATAGAAAAAGCAATTGAACAAGATAAATTGTCTGATAGTGACGACGTAACAACGTCATTCAGAGTAAGCTGTTGTAGCAAGACATTGAATTAAAATTTGAACATGGTCGACTTCGGAACAGAACTCGTAAATTAAAACCGTGAAAGACGCGGCAGTTTTGGCACCAAAAAGAATTTAATAACGTGACAACATGTTATTGTCAGCCACACCATAGACACGCTCAATGTAAGCGAACAACGTCGGTTTTTGATTTTAACCAGTCGTGAGATTGCACAAGAATAACCGTCAAAAACCACTGAACAGACGAAATGATATCGTCATGTCAGCGACAGAAATTAGTAGAGTAACAATATGAAACGTATGCTAATCAATGCGACGCAGCAAGAAGAAATGCGCGTTGCACTGGTTGATGGCCAGCGCCTGTATGATTTAGACATAGAGAGCCCAGGTCACGAACAAAAAAAAGCCAATATTTACAAGGGTAAAATTACCCGTATCGAACCATCACTAGAAGCAGCCTTTGTTGATTATGGCGCGGAAAGACATGGTTTCCTTCCACTGAAAGAAATTGCACGCACATACTTCCCACAAGGCTATACATTCCAAGGTCGTCCGAATATTCGTGACGTAATCAAAGAAGGCCAAGAAGTAATTGTTCAGGTTGATAAAGAAGAACGTGGCCAAAAAGGCGCGGCACTAACAACCTTTATAAGCGTAGCAGGCAGCTATTTAGTACTTATGCCAAATAACCCTCGTGCCGGCGGTATTTCACGTCGTATTGAAGGTGATGAGCGTACTGAACTAAAAGAAGCGCTAAGCCGTTTAGAACTTCCTAAAGGTATGGGGCTCATTGTCCGTACTGCGGGTGTTGGCAAATCATTCGAGGAACTAGACTACGACTTAAAAGCGCTTTTAGTTCACTGGGATGCCATTCAACAAGCTGCAGATAGCGGCCCTGCTCCATTCTTAATTCACCAAGAAAGTAACGTTATTTTCCGTGCTATCCGTGACTATCTACGTCGTGATATTGGTGAAATTTTAATTGATAAAGCCCGTGTTTTTGAAGAAGCTAAAGCGCATATTGAACGCTTCCGCCCTGATTTCATGAGCCGTGTTAAGCTTTATCAAGGCGATGTGCCATTATTCACACATTACCAAATCGAAAGCCAAATTGAGTCAGCGTTCCAACGCGAAGTTCGCTTACCTTCTGGTGGTTCAATCGTTATTGATCCAACAGAAGCGCTTACCTCTATCGATATTAACTCGTCAAAAGCAACCAAAGGCGGTGATATCGAAGAGACCGCGCTTAACACGAACCTAGAAGCCGCTGATGAAATTGCACGTCAATTACGTCTACGTGACTTAGGTGGTCTTATTGTTATCGATTTTATCGATATGACACCACCTCGCCACCAACGTGAAGTTGAAAATCGCCTAAAAGATGCTGCACGTCCAGACCGTGCTCGCGTACAAATAGGCAAAATTTCACGCTTCGGCCTTCTTGAAATGTCACGTCAACGCCTGCGTCCATCTCTAGGTGAAGCAAGCCAAGGTCCGTGTCCGCGTTGTAATGGTCAAGGCACTATTCGTTCAAACGAATCAATTGCATTGTCTATCCTTCGTTTAATCGAAGAAGAAGCAATCAAAGACAATACATCGCAAGTAAACGCACAAGTACCTGTTGCGGTAGCTGCTTACTTATTAAATGAAAAACGCCGTAGTGTGCACCGTATTGAAAAACGCCATAGTGTTGATGTGGTCATTATTCCAAATCAACACATGGAAACACCGCACTATGAAGTAGTTCGTTTACGCAAAGATGAAACGATTGAAACTGTTAGCTATGAGCAAGTCGTTGCACCAGAGCCAGAAGCATTTGAAATGGCTAAAGCACCCACAGCACCTGTTCGTGAAGAGCCTGTGTTAAAGGGTGTTGTTATGCCAACAAACCCAGCGCCACAAGCTGCTCCAAAAGCTGAACAACCAGCTCAAGACGTTAAGAAAAGTGACGGTGGTTTATTTGCAGCCATTGGTAAATGGTTTAAATCACTCTTCAGCAACTCTGAAGAAGAGACTGAAAAAGAGCAAGAAGAGAAAAAAGCGGCACAACAGCGCAGCAACAACCGTCGAAACAACGACAACCGTCGCAGAAGCAACAACCAACGTCGTCGTAACAACTCTCGTAATAAGCGTCCTTCAGACGTTGAAGCGAAAGAAGAGAAACCGGCCACTAATTCAGCTCCTGAGCAAAAAGAAAGTAACGAAAACCGTAATAAGCGCCGTCGCAATTCGACTAACCGAAAGCGAAATGAAAAGCGTACTGATGACGTAGAAACAACGTCAACAGAGGCAGTTCAAGAAACGCAAACGGAGCAACCGAAAGAGACTAAACCTAAGGTTCGCCGTCAACGTCGTAATATTCGTAAGAAAGTGCGTTTACAAGACGAAAATGCCGAGGAAGTAAAATCAACTCAGAGCAGTGATACTGTTCAGGCTGAGAAAACAGACAAAGCAGCAAAACCTGCCAAACAGGCGAAAGAAGCGAAAGACGATGTAGTACCAGAGGTTAAATCTGAAACGCCTGCACAGACTGAGGTTAAAGCAGAAAAACCTGCAAAAGCTGACGTTAAATCGGTTAAAGCAGAAGAAACCAACACACCGGTTGAGGAGCAAAATGTAAACGCTGAGTCAGTTGCTGATGATGAACAAGCACAGCCGCGCACACGCTCACGTCGTTCACCTCGTCACCTTCGTGCAGCTGGACAACGCCGTCGTCGTCCTGAGCAAGATGAAAAGCAAAATGAAGATAAAGGTGACACACCTGCCTTTATTCCTGTTGCGGATCAAGCTGCTGCTGAATATGAAGCTGAATTAAAAGCTAAACAAGCGCAAACTGAGCAACCAGTTGAAGCGCCTGAATCAGCTAACACTGATGAGCCAGTAAAAGCTGAAGAGCCAGTAAAAGCTGAAGAACCAGTTAAAGCTGAAGAACCAGTTAAAGCTGAAGAACCAGTTAAAGCTGAAGAGCCAGTTAAAGCTGAAGAGCCAGTTAAAGCTGAAGAGCCAGTAAAAGCTGACGAACCAGTAAAAACTGACGAACCAGTAAAAGCTGATGAACCAGTAAAAACTGACGAACCAGTACAAGCTGACGAACCAGTAAAAACTGAAGAGCCAGTACAATCTGAAGAGCCAGTACAATCTGAAGAGCCAGTTAAAACTGAAGAGCCAGTAAAAGCTGACGAACCAGTGCAAGCTGACGAATCAGTACAAGCTGAAGAGCCAGTAAAAGCTGACGAACCAGTAAAAGCTGAAGAGCCTGTTAAAGCTGACGAAGCAGTTAAAGCTGATGAACCAATGCAAGCTAAACAAGCACCTAACAATGAAAGAACAGTGTTAGTTAAGGGTTCAGCAAGCGCTGCAATGGCAAAACCTGCACCAGTTGCAGACAGCGAGCCAGTACCAACACCAGGTGCTATGGCACACGATAAGCGTGAAGCTATTCCAGACAGTGGTTTACGCGCAGGTTCAATTAAACCTGCCGGTAAAGCCCGTGCTGATATGGCTAAAACATTATCGGCTGACTAGTCTAGCTGTTATACGAAAAAAGCCGCGTTATGAAAATAACGCGGCTTTTTTGTTTTAGATTTTTGTTTTAGATATATACACTATATTTCGATTATTTGGGTTCCGAAGCCACTGGCGTATCCACCCACTAACACCTGACTCACACCTTGTTTGTCTGATCTAACGCATGCTGAGATATGTGAAGCACACCCCATAAGTCGTCCTTGTTCAAATTTGAAATGATTAATGTGTTCAGAATAAAGATGCTTAGTTAAGTAACAAGCAAGCGCACCACTCGCGCTCCCTGTTGCCGATTCTTCTGGAATACCCACTAAAGGTGCAAAGTTTCGACAACTTGCAGTCAGCTTTTCATGCGCATTGTAAAGCTCAAATGCATGCACACCAATCACTTCATGTTGTTTACAAAAATCACTGAGAGCAGCGTTATTAACTTCAATTTTATCGAGATAGCCCCGTGGTACAGGAACGATAATATCGGGTAAACCTGTTGTGATTACGTCTATCGGTAAAGCCGTTGATGCTAAAACCGCTTCATCAACCCCCAATAATCCAGCGACCTCATGATACGCAAAGCTGCCGAGATATTTAGGTAAGGTTTGCTCCATCGTAACTTGACCGTCATTGGCAATCGTTATTCCGAGTAGACCCGCTTTGGTTCTCTGCGTGTAATTACCCGCAGCTATCACACCTTGGTTGAATAGAGTCGAAAA
The DNA here is from genome assembly GCF_900116435.1 of Pseudoalteromonas lipolytica. GTDB lineage: Bacteria > Pseudomonadota > Gammaproteobacteria > Enterobacterales > Alteromonadaceae > Pseudoalteromonas > Pseudoalteromonas lipolytica. The sequence goes on from NZ_FPAZ01000012.1 coordinate 63,055, forward strand.
TACAGCAAGCGTAGCATGACCACAAAAATCGACCTCTTCTGTTGTGGTAAAAAATGACACCGAAAAATCGACCTCTTCATCGTCTGATACAAAGGCCGTTTCTGAAAAGCCCACGGCTTTCGCAATAGTCAGTTTTTCCGCATCAGAAAGTTTATCCGCATTGAATACAACACCGGCAGGGTTACCTCCGCTTCCATCTGCAGTAAACGAGTTAACTAAAAATGCTTCTACTTTCATTCACACAACTCTCTTTTTAGATTTAACGAATAAAAGCTACAGATAGTGTCAATATAAATAGTATTGTTATAGTCAGTACCAATATAGATATCACCGATATAGAGAGTACTGATATAGAGAGTACTGATATAGAGAGTACCGATATAGACGTTGAATATCCGTAGTTTTAATTTATAGCTTTGTGCCTTATTCTCAAACAGCACTATCAAATCTTGCGCTGTGCAACTTGTCTCACCTTATCTGTTGACGAGATGGCACTTTGGATATGTGCTGCAATCATAATGACTTTATTTAAATTTGCCTACAAACTAGCCCATTGTTGTTTCAGTCCTATTAGATGAACAACACCTAAAGATAAACAAATAATTGAACTCCAAATCCAAAACTCGGGAGTTCGACCTTGGGGTGACTTTACAAACAAAAAACCGACGATGCCCCGGGCAATATAAATGAACGTAATTAATATAAGCGCTAAACGCGTTAATGGGAGTTTGAAAATAATCCCAGCAGCAGAAAACGCATACATTGACCACATTGAGAGCACGAGTGTAATGCCACTGGTTATAAGGGTTGGTTTTATACTACCTTGCTCAGATAGTAGCGCCATTTGTTCCCCCGCACCAAAAAAGCGATACCACGGTGCGCCAAAATAAATACACCCAAGATGCAAAATTGCAACGATTCCACTTAATACACCTGCAATAATAAGAAATATATTCATGCTTTTAAAATCTCCTTGTAAACAACTCAATAGTCATAACAGAAAAACAATAGCATTAAAAAGCGAATAAAAATTTTAAATATTTTCGTGCTTATTTAACTTCTATTCGCCTAAATATTGCACAAGCCCTGCAAGTAAAAATGCCAACCACAGTAATGAGACTATTGCAGAAAATAACAAAGATGGTTTAACTGGCTTCCGTCTACATAAAGTCTTAATAGTGCTTAGAACACTTATAATGCCTATAAACGGAAAGCACAAAACTGTTAGTACTACCCTCAAGCTTGGCTCTGCGAAAAATAAAGAGAAAAAACTAGAACCTTTATCTTCGAACTGTTCAAGTTTTAATGTTATATAGTAAATATAAATGGGCAAACTAAAAATAATAAATATTAGAGCAAGAGAAAAATAAAGTTGATACATAGGCTAGACATCCTTTTCTAACTAAAACTAAATAATGGAATAATCAATTTGAGAAAAAAAGGGATAAAACCTTCTCATATTACCCACGGAATACTTTTGAAATGGATTAATTCTTAACTTAATATCACCTTCATCGAATAATCCTGTAGAATTAGCGACATGATAGATTTATTCAATAATACATTCTTCATGATGGGATTTCAGGATACTTTAAGAGCAGCCCATTATAAAGTGTGGCATTAGTTCTCCTAACTAACATTTTCATTTTAACAACTTGCTAAAAAATGGGTTAAATGTGCTCAAAATAAAGAGCTGTATTAAAAGAAATTTATAGCTCAGAACCTTTTCTTAGAATACGTCGTAATCTTCTCTGTAGATTAGCGGTTATTTTGTCTCTGTTACAGATAAATATTAATAATTAGGCAATTATATTTTTCAGCATCAGATAGCTTATCCGCATTTAATACAACGCCTGCAAGGTTCGCGACTGTGCCACCTGCAAATTTGCTACAAATGCAGATACCATCATTACACGCTTCTTTTATATAAATTAAATACTAAGGCCATTGCACTTGCTCCATAACGTAACGATATGACGCCAATGCTTTATAGATCGATATTAATATTGGCTGTTTTTTATAAACTACGTGAAATATCAATACAGGTAATTGCCAAATAACAACAATGCTAATCTGTATCACTAAAGCGATAAACACAAACTCTGTATTACCTAAGAAAAACAACAGCAACAGACTGCTATTAAATAGCAAAAACACCCACACACTGCGCAGTGCAGCCTTTTTCAGGGTTTGTAATTGCTGCTGATTCAAATCTGACACCATCAAAGTTGTTTGTTACACCCAAACATCATTCGCTGCGGTCAGTTCACCACCAGCCTCACCGGTATTTACCACGCCTTTCGGCTCAACAAGCATAATTTTACATTCAGTCTTCGCATGGGGTTTATGTTCAACCCCCTTAGGGATTACAAACATTTCACCTGACTCTAAATTTACAATGCCATCTCTAAATTCGATTTCTAGCTCACCTTCAATAACAATAAACACTTCATCAGTGTCAGGGTGATCGTGCCAAACAAATTCACCTTCAACTTTAGCGAGTTTAAATTGATAGTCGTTCATTTCTGCAATTACTCGCGGTGACCAATGTTCAGTAAATTTAGAAAACTTCTCTTTAAAATTAATTGCTTTGTAAGTCATAAAATCCCTATATAAATTTAATTTGAGGGTCGAGTAAACCTAAAGACACATCTCATTTATCTCTATTATCTTCGCTTTCAGTGACAATTAAACTCTGGATATGCGCTTTATGTCGTCTTGAGGTTTTGCATATAACGCCCCACAAAGAAGAGACTATACTATTACTCTTCTTAATGGCTCTAATTGATGCAGATAGCGAGTGAATGTGTCCTTAGGTCTCTCTAAATTATTTGCCGCAAGTACCCTAGATGCCATACCTCTGTGATTACTGCCATGAGTTAACAAATGGATTAGAATCTCTGTCACTGACATCTGCCCTGTATCACCATCAACAAATTTAAATGAAACAACCCGCTCTAGTTCTTCTTGCTGTACTGTTTTAGAATACTGAACTAACCATGAGTCATTTTCATTTACTCTCTCGCGCAACTCTAAAAATGTTGGTGTTTCAACGGTATTATCATCACTGTATTTTTCAGGTTCTCTCAAAATTCGGCTAATAAACAGGCTATCGACGACAGTTGTGTGATTTAAAATTCTGACGAAAAAGGTAGCATCACTTTCTGGAAGCCCTGAAAACTGCTGTTCTCCTAAATCAAGCAATTGAGTATTTGCCCACTTTTTGTAGTGAAACGCCTTAGAAAAGTCCCTATTCATCCTTACGTATACGCCAGCTTTTTACCAATCTTGACCGATAATACCCTAAACGATTAATACCTAATAATAAACTGTCTTACTGCAAGCCTTAATTATTAAATAATAAAAAGCCCAGCAGTAACTGGGCCAAAAGTCTGTCAATTTTGTCGAGGTTTACCCAACTGTCTAATGCCTTAACGCATGACTTTATTTAATCTTCTTCTTGCTCCATAAAGCGTTGCAGTTGGTCTTTTAGGTTAGGTGGAATACCTTTAATCACAAGTGTGTCTGTTGCTTCATTATATGTAACGCGCTCGCCTAGGTGTTTGCGCTCAAAGCTCACACTTACGCCACCACCCATACCAGAGAACTTAACCATGCTCGTTACCGTCTTTTTATCAACAGGGAACGAGTCTTCCAAATCATAGTTTTGTTCTTGGCAAAAGCTGTCAAATGGGCTGTCATCACTTTTAGATAATGTCGCCGATAATTCTTTAACGTTGGCATCTTCACCTGTGGTCACACAGTCATTACAGTAATCAAAAACTTGTTTACGAAGCTCATCTTTTTCTGATTTATCAAACTGTTGCTCTGATAAGTAGTCTTCAACGGCGTTAAGCATTACTTGGCTTTGTTGTTTAGGGTCAATGCCCTCTTCACAACCTAAAAAGTCTAAAAAGAAATCCGCAACCTTACGACCCGCACGCCCTTTAATAAAAGAAATATAGCGATTATCTTCCGCTTGCGTGTCCCAGGCTGTCAAATCGACACGCGCAGCTAATTGCATGCGTGAGATATCTAAGTGACGCGATGACGCTAAATCAAGTTCCGAAGTAATTGAATAATGTTCTTTAATATTGATCAGCGCAATTAACACATAATCACTTGCAACATATTGATAATGGCAAAAAACTAAATAACCAGTTTCGTTAAACGCATACTTATTTAGCTCTTCTTTTAATACATTTGTGGCCTGCTCAGTCATGTGCCAAAAGCCCAGCTCATTGTTTCGATAGCTCTGCATTGCAGATGCTACAACACTGTTTTTCTCGCCACTGAATGCACAATACCCTTTACCCGGTTTACCATTGTAAGCATGGTGAAGCTGTTCTATGAATACAGCGACTTTGTCGTTAACAACCATTTCATCATTGCGTAAATGAATTTCAGTATCGTCGTCTTTTTTGTCTACATAATGAACGACTAATTTTTTAACATCTATTGTCATCTTTGTTTTTCACGCCTCTGGTGTTAAAATACGGGAATATAACTCTTTTTATCGAACCAACTGATGCCTATCATATCAAAATATTCTAATGAGCAAGTAGAACAAATCGTTGATCAGCTGATTGATGTACTTACAGAGCATAAAGCGCCTGTAGATTTAAGCCTTATGTGTTTAGGAAATTCTATCACGCATATTTTAAAAGAGCATGTACCTTCAGAGAAAAGACAAGCGGTTGCCGACAACTTTGCCAAAGCATTAGCGCAGTCGGTTAAATAAGATTTATGAATTTATCGCAACAAAGTCAATTTTCATCAAAAGTAAGTCAGCTTCTTAGTTGGGGCCATTGGTTCACCTTCGCAAATATAGGTTTACTGCTGTTTATCAGCTTAAGTTATTTATTTGCCGACAGTGCCCCCACTACTTTTGTGGGTTACCTGTACATGTTTGTAACTTGGTTAAGCCACACAAGCTTTATTACGTTTATTGCCTTTGTTCTGACGATATTTCCGCTGAGTTTGGTGTTTCCTTACCCTCGACATATTCGGGGGATGGCCGCGGTAATTGCGACCTTTGGTGCATCACTGCTGACACTTGATGCCTACGTTTATTTCAACCTAGGCTATCATTTGAATTCATCAGCTTTACCTGAGATTGTGTCGTTATTATGGCATCGTCTTACAGACTCCCCTGCACTCACGACTATTTTTGCGGGCGGTATCGTACTACTCATTTTAGCTTTCCAGTTATTAGTCAGTAATTACACTTGGCATCATCTGGCACGCTTAAAACAGTATAAATTCGCACGTTATGCTACGAGCACAATCTTAGTGTGTTTTGCTCTAAGTCACAGTATTCATATTTGGGCCGATGCTAATTTAAAATTTGATATTACTAAGCAAGATAATGTACTGCCATTATCGTACCCAACAACTGCAAAAAGCCTGCTGGCTAAAAACGATTTACTTGACCTTGACAGCTATAAAGAAGCTCATGATGTTAGGCTAGATCCGCACAATATTGATTATTTAGCACCGACGCCTCCAGCACAATGTGTTGATGAAACTACAGCAAAAATCGATATTTTAGTATTTTCAAACAACGACGCCCTTGAAAGCTTTGTAAATACTCAACCAAATTTACGTAAAACTGATTTATTCTTACAACCTATTGAAGTTGAAGATACGTTATTTAGCCTTGTTTATGGCTTACCGGCTTTTTACAAATCACCTATATTTGAAAAACAGCAGTCGCCTGTTTGGTTAAGCGAATCTCGCTCACTACAGGTAGAGGGCTTCGAACAATTTGAATTTATCAATTCAACCAATGAAGACTCATCAATAAGACTTGTCAGCGCAGATGAAACAACCACAGTGCGTAATAATGCACACGCTGTTTTCGCATTTAGCCTTGCTCAGCATAGCAACGGCATTGTGACTACGTCTCGCCTGTACAGCTCAGATAAAAAAGTTGTGCAAACAGACGGGCTTATTCAACCAAGTGACATAATAGCCACCAGTGTTGGGCATTATTTAAATTGCCAAACGCTCGCGAAACAAAGCATGCTAGGCAGTAATTTATATAAACGCCATGATGATACCGGCGTAAACTACTCTCAAAATGTGTTTATTGCATTTAAGAAAGATAGAATTACTTTAATTGACTCGGATGGTAATTTTAAAAACATCTCTGCAGCTCAGGGCTTTGCAATAGAGCAGCGACTTGATGTACCCTTTTTAGTGCAAAGCATTAAAAAACTAAAACGCTATACACCTTAGCCCTTTTGATTATTTGCTATACGAGCTGGCTTTATTATATTTAATAACACGTATTAAAGTAAGGACACGGATGTCATGAAAGCCACAATCACCGCGTTATTTTCCTCTCTTTTCATTACCTTTTCTCCCGCACTTACAGCGGCGGAATACTATAAATGCGTAACTGACAAAGGCACCGTATTTAGCCAATTTCCTTGTGGGAATCGCGCAACTAAACACCGCATTACAGTAACTGATCCTGATATACAAGCACCTGATAATTATGTTAAACAACTTAATGAACTGGAAAGAGAACAAATAATAAAGCGATTAGAAGCCGAAATTCGTAGTCAAAAACATCGTTTAGACATTTTAAGTCGCGAACGTGATAGAGCGCAGTACCAACAAGAGCAACGGCTTAACCGCATTTTGTCTGATTCACAAAGCAAGCAAATCAGCAAAGACATACAAAAGCAGCTAAACAGTATCAATAAGCAATACCAACGAGACGTAAAAAAGGCTAATAAAAAGCTGGCTGACTTAGAAAAAAAATTAGCACGCTATAATTAATTAACTTTACTATTGGGTTTCACTAATAAATAACATATTCTTAACACGGATAGAGTTAATGCTCTAAACACGACATTTCAGCCGTTTCGAAGGAGTTTGTATGCAGCCACAACATATTGCGGAGTTAATTTTATCTGGCTTTCGTAATCACTATAAACTCTTCCAAGCAATAACAGCCAAAGCCCCTATCGCATTTGCCAACCGAGATTGGCAAAAAATTAATGAAATTAGTAAGCTCAGAATTAGCCATTATGATGATCGGGTTAACGAAACCATTACCAAGCTAAAATCGCTGAATGAACAACAAATTATTGAGCTCAATCAGACTTGCTGGCTCGAAACCAAACAAATATACCAACAATTTTTAAGCTTTCACCCACAAGCCGAGCTGGCTGAAACTTTCTATAACTCCGTTTTTTGTCGCTTATTTCACCGCCGCTATTTTAATAACGACTTTATATTTGTAAAAGCCACTCTCGCAGATGCTCCCGCCCTCCCAATGGAAGCTGAATATCGCAGTTATTTTCCTGTCGTAGATGGGCTAAGACCCACAATACGTAAAATTATTAATCAATTTGACTTTAAAGCCCCTTTTGTGGACCTTGAGCGTGATATTCGATTGTTGGTTAAGGCGTTTTATAAGCAAGCTCCCGATACACACCACCAAGCGTGGCACATGCGCTTTGATATCCTTCAAGCCCCTTTTTACCGAAATAAAGCCGCTTACATTGTTGGCCGAGTGGTGTCTGAAAGTGGCGTACAACCTTTTATCATTGCTGTTTTACACCATGAGGATAAAGGCTTATACCTTGATGCGTTGCTGACGAAATCATCGCAAATGCGGGTTATCTTTGGTTTTGCCCGCGCCTATTTTATGGTTGAAACGCATGCTCCTTCTGCATTAGTTCGTTTTTTAAATCAACTAATGCCCAACAAAACATTGGCAGAGCTTTACAATGCAATTGGCTTTCATAAGCAAGGTAAAACCGAGTTTTATCGTGAGTTCTTACAGCATTTAAATAACTCAAACGATCAATTAGTTATTGCCCCTGGCACACCGGGTATGGTGATGATGGTATTTACTCTGCCATCCTTTGGCTATGTGTTTAAAGTGATTAAAGACACCTTTGGCGAAAGCAAACCGTTTGGGCGCGATACCGTGCTTAAACGCTATCAATTAGTTAAAAGTCATGATCGTGTCGGACGCATGGCCGATACTATAGAGTATTCTAACGTCGTATTTCCTCTGAGTCGTTTTGATAGTAAATTGTTAGCAGAGCTGCATAAAACAATCGCCTCTTCAATGATTATTGAAGGTGACTGGCTGATCATAAAACACTTATATATTGAGCGGCGCATGACACCATTAAATATTTACCTTGAAAATGCCAGTGAACAACAAGCATTTGAAGCCATTGAAGAATATGGTCAAGCATTAAAAGAAATGATAGCCGTGAATATATTTCCAGGCGACATGCTATTGAAAAACTTTGGGGTAAGTAAGCATAACCGCGTTATTTTTTATGACTACGATGAAGTGCAATATTTAACTGATATGAACTTTCGTGCCTTACCAAAAGCCAAGTCATACGATGACTACTTAACGAATGAGCAAAGTTATTCAGTGGCACCGCAAGACGTATTTCCTGAGCAATTGTGCACCTTTGTTACGGCTAACCCTGTGTACAAACACTATTTATTAAGTACACACCCAGAGCTTGAAGACCCCGCTTATTGGCGACAAGCTCAATATAATATTAAGCAAGGCGTGGTAAGCCACATTTACCCTTACCCTGCTGCACAACGATTTATCCATTATTGGTAAACACCAAGGACACAGAATGAATATAAGTAAAATAGATTTAAACTTACTTGTTTACCTAGATACATTACTCAGAGAGTGCAATGTAACCAAAGCGGCTAATCAGTTAAGCATTACACAACCCGCAATGAGTAACGGTTTAAAGCGCCTGAGAAATTTATTTAATGATCCGATTTTGGTACGCACCAGTGAAGGAATGGTGCCGACAGAACGTGCTAAAGAGCTACAACCTGTCATACGCGGTATTTTAATGACGTTAGAAGAAACACTCGCTCCTAACCGTGAATTTGAAGCATCTCAAAGTAAACGTGTATTTCGTATTATGGCCAGTGACTATGCGGCCAGTACCCTTGCGCCCAAACTACTTAGTAAGTTACACGAAGAAGCGCCTGACACCACGCTTGATATCCTGACCCCCAGTGACGTTACGTTTCATGACGTTGAAAACGGCAAGGTCGACATGGCAATTAACCGCTTTGAAAACTTACCCCAATCGTTTCACTACAAACAAATTTGGAAAGACAGTTTTTGCTGCTTAGTAAAAGCCGACAACCCTATTATTAAAGACTTCAGTCTCGATAGTTACTTAAAAGCGCGCCATATTTGGGTAAGTAAAACAGGTTTTGGTGTTGGCGTAGGTATGGATCCAAAAGATGTCCAAAAGTTAGGTTGGGTAGACGAAGCGCTTGCTCATTTTGGTAAACACCGGAATATTGCAACCTTTACTCGAAACTATCATGTCGCCATTCACCTGGCTAAAGAGCAGAATTTAGTGGCCACACTGCCATCAAAAGCGGCGAATATTTATTTAGATGATCCGGGATTAAAAATTCTTGAGCCACCTTTCCCTATTCCGCCTTTTGAACTCGACATGATTTGGAGCCCTCTTTTACACCGTGATGCCAGCCATATTTGGCTTAGACAAAAAGTGGCTGAAGTGGCCAATGAGCTTAAGTAATATTTTACCTATTAACCTGTAATTATTGCTGGTACGCCTTTTTATATGGGCGTACCAAACTCGCGTTATCTCAAAATAAAAATGTAACACTCTGATTATTAATGATAATACTTTTATGTTAGGGGTTGGAACATGCTTTGCTTCATGTAGAGAGCATTGTTTTAATTCAGTCTATATTATTAGAGAGGTCATTATGCAAACACATCAAGGACATGACGTTCATCATATTGCAGATATCATTCAAGTTATGAACAGTGGTATCGATTTTTATGAAAAAGCACAGGAAAAAGTTTCAGACCCCAGTATCGTCGCGTTATTTCAGCGCATGATCGATGCCCGTAAAGTAAGTATTGAACGTTTACAGCCATACGCCATAAACCAAACAGGTCACCGTGAAAATGGCTCAGACTTTGCGGTAGAAGCTCGTAAAGCTTACACATCTTTAATCACTAAACTCGGTGCAGACAAAGATGCAACCTACGTCAGTGAGCTTGAAGAAGTCGAAGACAAAACACTCGCAGAAATAAAAAGTGCGCTCAAAAAACCTCAACCCCACGACTGTGAAGCAGCGTTATCAAAAACCCTGCTAACTATTCAAAGCTGTCATGCCGAAATGAGTAAAATGAAAAAGCATTAACTGCTAATCATATGAAGCCCAGCATAACTGGGCTTCATATTGAAAATTTAAAGAACGTTATTGCCCAGTAATACGTTTTGAAAATGAAATAGCATAAGCAGTTGAGCGCAGCTTTAACACTTCATCTTCACTTGGCATAAAGCCTTGTGAAAGCAGATTTGGGTCGTAATTAGTTAAATCACACCCTGATTCACCCGCGGATTCTATCGTGAGCTTTCCTAAATTAACTGTTTTGCGATCAGCAGGCCATTGCACTGAAGGATCCGTTAATGCATCACCCGGCTCGGCTAATTCAGCTTGAAAACGGTAATGAACTTTCCCTTTCGCTAAATCCTCTTCAAGTCGCTTAGCAAGAAATGATTTAGGTAATGCTTTCATTTGTTCTTCAGTTAGTACTTGTTCTTGCGCTTCTGGCACCATGGTCCATCTAAAAGCTTGCTTAGTGCCCTTTTCATCAACCATGTAAAAGGTATGCACACCAAAATAACGTGAAGACACATACGATGCTGGCGGGTTATGGCTTTGTAACCAATTAAATTGCCCTAACGTACTCGGGTTTTGCTCTCTGTATGCTTTCACTTTTGCAAAATCGATTTCACCTGTTTTTTCGTCAGGTACTAAGGTACTTAGCAAACCAAAAAATGCTTCAGGGCTGTTACCTGCAAATACGGGCGTAGTTAGCCCTGCAATATTGTGCACATCCCCATTTTCTAGCACAAACTGCACCCCTATTCCTCGCGGAGAACGTGATGTTTCATCAGCATTAGGGTTACCTCCACCCATAGAAAAACGAATATTTGCTCTTGATGGTGCGTTAAATAAAGGGCTGATTGAATACTGTTTTGCTGCTTGATTAGGTGTAAATGTGCCCACAGCGCATACACCTTTGGCGTGACCTTTTCTAATTCCGGGATGCTTACCTGACAGCTTCTCAAATAAATTTATGAAATCTTGCCCGTTAACTGATTGCTCAGCAAAACTTGCTGTTGGTAAAACAAGGCACATAGCACAAACTAAAGACTTAATTTTTAGCATTTATCCATCCTTTAAACTTAGTTCCAACAAAAATGACCTGACAAACCTCGAAATGATTTCATCAAATTTAATAAATATTTTTACCAACAAAAACGCTACAAACATTTAATAAACTTAGAATATTTATTTAACTACAGTATTTTTAAAAGCTGCTAACTTTAAATTTAGGATCCGAAAAATGGCTGTGGCGCCCAGCATTTTAAAAATAATCCGTGTTCTTAACACGACTATGGCTAGTCGACTTAATCGTAAATTTTGTGGCTTGGTCAAAAACAACAAGGACCTAATTATGGTGAAACAACCTAAAAAAACCACTGCAAACGCTGATGTAGATATGACCCCGATGCTCGATATTGTATTTATATTGCTGATATTTTTTATCGTTACAACCTCATTTGTTAAAGAGCGCGCTATAGAAGTCAATCGCCCTTTAGCAAAACCAACTCTTGAAAACCCAAAAAAACAAGCGCAATTTACTATTACTGAAAACGACAGTATTTACTTTGCAAACCGACTTATAACACCAGAGCAAATTATAGCTAACCTCGCGTTATTTGCCGCACAGTTTGAAATGACACAGGTGCAAGTAACTGCAAGTGAGCAAAGCAGCCACAAAACCTTAGTCACCTTGCTTGATAAAATAAAACAATATCAAGATGTTCCAATCTCTATAAGCACGTCTCTATAACTAAAAAAGGGCCTAACGGCCCTTTGAAGGTTAAATAATAAAGGAATCGATAGGATTTTTAGAACTTATATTCTGCGCCTACGTAGTAGTACGCACCGTTAAAGCCAAAGGGTGCTGAGCGACGTGAATAAGTGAACACACCCGGGCTTGAAACAATAGTGTTTCCATTTGCATCAACAATGGTACCCGAACGCGAATTACCAATGGTATTCTTATCGGGGTAAACATCAAATAAGTTGTTTGCACCAATATTAAACGACAGATTTTCGTTAAAGAAGTAGTTAACTTTTACGTCAGTTAAGATTTCAGCACCATACGTTTGGCGACCTCCATCTTCTACCGTGTACTCACCGTAACGATTAAGTGATAAATTGACCGTCCAGTCTTCTAGTCGGTAAAGTGCACTTAAGTTAATGCGGTCTTCGGGTTGCCACTCTTCAATAATCGATGTTTCTTGCGCAGAAAACACATCTTCAACCGGAATCGTTTCAAGCCCACTGCCTGCAGGGGTGAATAAATCAACGACATCCGTTTTTGTAAAGTTAGCAGCAAAAGTAAAATCAAGTGTTCCACCAAGGCCCTCGGTATTCCACGTTGCGACTAAATCAACCCCTTCGGTTTCTGTATCAGCGCCATTTAAGAAGAACTGTCCAGCTCCCGCGCCAGCGCTTTCTAACGCTGCATCTAATGTGTCGGATAATCCTTTCCCTAAACGATTACTGATCACAATACGGTCATCGATATCAATCGCATAGTAGTCAATAGTTAGGTTGATGTTATCTGTGACGTTGTAAACAATCCCTAAACTACGATTTTGCGATTTCTCTTCTTTAAGTTTAGGAATACCAATAGATTGCGCCAGCGTACTGTCGTTTCTAAAGGTGCCCACTTGCTCTGCAATTAAGTCACCATTTGGTCCAACAACAAACTGTGTGCTTACGTTATTAAAGTACAACTGCTGCATTGAAGGCGCTCTGAATCCTGTACTCACAGCCCCACGTAACGAAACATCTTCAGTGATTGACCAGTTACCCGCCAGTTTAAAGTTAACGGTATCGCCAAAACCTTTATAGTTATCGTAACGAAGTGCCCCTGAGATAATCACATCATCAATTACATACGTTTCGGCGTCTAAATAAAATGAAATTACATCGCGTGACTCATCCACTGACGAGGCCGGATCGGAACCACCAAACCCTTGAGCACCACTTGCAGCATCAACACTTCCTATGCCGTCATTAAGGCCTGCATAAATACTTACCCCATCAACTGTATCGTAATCACGATACGCATACTCACTTCCCTCTAGGATGCGAAATTCATCGGTACGAAGCTCCGCACCCAACGCCAGCGAAAAGTGCTCGTAATCTTTGGTGTAGTCAAGATTCAGTGTTTGTAGTGATAACTCAAGACCATAGGCATACGCCGAGCGCGGGATCGTAGTTCGAATTTCGTCAGCCGTTAAGCCTTGCTCATAACGAAGGTAATTAGCATACGAGCCATTAATCGTATCGCTTGTGGTGTAATCGATGCTGTTTTCGCCATAGGTGTATGACAAATCAATACTCGCGTCATTATCAAATGATTTTTTGAAACCAACATTGTAGGACACGTCATCGATTACTGTGTTAATTTTTGGTAGAAACCCCATAGGAATGGTTGCATCGCCATCTTGTAAAACAGGGTTACCACTTGCATTGGCATTATGACGGAAGAATGCAGCTGATTCATTTTCACGGTTCGAATAAGTAATAAAACCATAAAGCTCACCACCAGCAAGTTCATAGCCTGTATTAACTGTGAGGGCAAATTGCTGTGAATCTGCATCACCAATTCTAAAAGTATCGCGCGGGGCTGTTAGCTCACGAGGATCGCCCGCGAGTAATGTGCCATCTTCAAGCTCAGTACAGCCATAAAATTGACATGAACCATGTAAGCCTGCACGGTTTGTTGGCGCACGATCTCGATAATTAATCGTCGTATTTAAATACCCTTCGTCGCCTAACGCAAACCCTTTATTAAAATCGATATTAACTGTTTCGCCATCGCCCTCTGAGTACTCACCATAATTAATCGCCGCTTTACCGCCTTCTTCTGCGTCTTTTAATACGATGTTGATAACGCCCGCAATCGCATCTGAACCATATTGTGCTGCGGCACCATCACGCAAGACTTCAATACGTTTGATGGATGCAGCAGGAATCGCATTCATGTCTGTACCGGCCGTACCACGACCAACAGAGGTATTGATATGAATAATACTTGCCTGGTGACGGCGCTTACCATTAATCAGAACTAACGTTTGATCGGGCCCTAAACCGCGCAATGTTGCTGGTCTTAACGCATCTGTACCATCGCTGATAGACGAGCTGGAAAAGTTAAATGAAGGCGCAATGGCTTGCAACATACGGCCAACCTCAGTTTGACCTGTATTTTCCAGTGCTTCTGCGCTTAAAATATCTACCGGTACAGGTAAATCTTCAACTGAACGCCCTGCGACACGGCTACCCACGACAGCTATTTTCTCAATATTTTCCTGTGCAGCTTGATCAGCAGCTACCGCCTGTGTATTCGAAGCAAGCAGTAACGGCACGACTGCAGCGCTGATCCCTGAAAGGTTTTTCATGTTGTTATCTTTCCTATTGATTTGTTTGAGTTTTATACTCAGTAAACCATTTTGATCAACAACCGCATCGAGCTCAGTGCCTTTTAGCATGGCATCTAACGCATCTAATTTGGTGTAAAAACCAAACACAGATTGCGCTTGATATTGCTTTGCTAAATCGAACGAAAATATGACTGTTTGGTCGGTTTGCTTTGCAAATTCAATCAAAGCCAAATCAGCTCGTTGCGCTTTAATATCAAATTGCAGCATTTGTTTTTCAGCAGCGATGACTGTTTGACTTACATTCAGTCCATAAACAAAATAGGCCGCTGGTAACAAATACACATGTTTACTGCGCAACTTAACCAAACAGTTGAGAAAGAAAAATCCACTACATAAATTTAATTTTTTTGTGTTTAATTTTTTATGACAAGCAGCGTCAGCACCATTAACTGCATGAAATAAGTGTG
The DNA here is from genome assembly GCF_900116435.1 of Pseudoalteromonas lipolytica. GTDB lineage: Bacteria > Pseudomonadota > Gammaproteobacteria > Enterobacterales > Alteromonadaceae > Pseudoalteromonas > Pseudoalteromonas lipolytica. The sequence goes on from NZ_FPAZ01000012.1 coordinate 78,059, forward strand.
CTCTCATAGGCAATATTAACTTTTAGTCGCTAAGGTCAAAGTAACACGATGTTCACCTAATCGTTGATGTTCAACAGCTAAGTTAGCGGCCAAAGAATCAAGTAACCCTTTAATGTCGCCAGCTTTAAATACTCCCGCCACTTTCAATGTTGAGAGTTCAGGGTCAAGGAGTTCAAAGCGTGTTGCGGTGTATCGACTCACTTCCTGTAATGCGTCGCTGAGGGGCTCACCATTAAAAATAAGCATGCCATGTTGCCACGCTAAATCACGTTGCACATCATCTGCTGATAATTGTTTTATTGGCTCTGTTTTACTGTGTTTAATCAATGCTTTTTCACCTGAAACAACAACATTCGCTTTAAGTTTTTTAATATCGTTGCTGGTGTCTGTTGCATCTTTAAGACGATTAAAATCAGTGGCGTCAACCTGAGTACTGGGGTCGGCAATCATCACTTTGCCTTCTGTTACAACGAGTTCTAGATCTGATGCCGTGTTCCGCTGCACGTTAAACACAGTGCCTAATGCTGTAAACGATTTATCACCCGCTATCACAGTGAATGGACGACTCGCATCTTTTGCAACATTAAATCGTCCTTCACCTCGATTCAAAATGAGTTGGCGACGATTACCTGTGTATGCAACTTCAAGATTTGTGTTGGTATTTAACTGAACAATAGTACTGTCTGGCAGGACAAAGGTGGCTTGTTCGCCGACTTTTGTTCGGTAAATTTTTGTAAATTTAGCATGATCGTTTTCAGCTGAATGCCAATAGCTTGAATAGATTAACATGATGCAACCAAGTAGCATCACCACTAAAAAGCTCGCAGCGGTAGCCATCCCAAATGAAGTACTTTGTTTTGTAGGCGCTTTATGTGGAAACAAACTGCTTAATTCATTTAGCACACTCATTTCATCCCATAATTGTGCTAACTCAAACAATGCATCCTGATGCGCTCGGCTTTGACTTGCCCAAACTTGTAATTGTTTAACTTCTTCATCTGATAAGCCACGGTCAATCGCGCTTATCCAACGGCTTGCCTGCGCTTGAATCATGTCGTGTGAGGTAAATGGGTGAACATTACTCATTTATTCACCTCTTTGGCTGTAAATGTGTTTGTTTCAGGGTAATTGTTTTGTTGAATATCGTGGGCTTTCATCGCACGGTGCGCATGTAACAATCCTTTAGCGATATGTTTTTCAACAGTGCTCGTACTTAGGTTCATTTCTTTGGCAATTTCCTTTTGGCTCAAACCATATACTTTTTTAAGGATAAAACACTTTTTAACTTGTGGGCTCAATTCATTTGTTACACGACAAAAGAACAAAAATCGCTCTTTAGAGGTAACCTCATCTTCCAACGCCATTGTGCGCATATGACGTTCAACTTGCTGCTGTTCATCCAATGAATCTTTGTATTTATTATCCCATTTAGCTATATGATTAAGTGCTAAGTGCTTCGCTGTTTTAAGCATATAACTGTGCGTAAATTCAATATTTTGCTTGAGATCAGCCTCATAACTTTTAATAAAGGTTTCTTGCACTATGTCTTCGACATCATCTGGGCTCACAATGCGAGATACAAAGCGCCTTAGTTTATTAGATATTTCAGCAAACGTTGATGTTACCCCAATGTGTTTCGTCATCCCTAACTCACCTTTATTATTTTTATTACTTTAGGGTACGAGTTTTCATTATAAATACAAGCGTATTTGTTAAATTTTTGTTCCTCACGTAAACAAAGATTTCATAAACTCATACAAAGTCTGTTTTTACGAGTCGCTAAACTACAAAACAACTTAATATAGCCTCCTGTGAGCCACTGTGCCGACAGGCAAAAAACCGAACTATCAAGTCAATACAATTATACTAATCTGTCATAATACTGAATCATTTTGAGGGAGAGACCTGTCGCTACCTGCGCTAAACATGTCTGATTTACGCCTGCATGGATGCAGGTGGTAGAGCAATGTAAGAGCAATTGCCGAGAACACCTAAATAACGACATTTTTGCCTCGTTAGCAACGACGTTTATCGCCTTGAAATAGCTCACTTCATTAAGCAAATTGGTATAGGTGAACTGGCTAAATTATTTAAACACTAACCCGCAATTAGAGTACACTGTATGTGCGCTATCTCTTTGTGAAGATAGCATTTAATTCTCTGCTTATCTCACCTGTAAAAAGTAAACTAAAGGGTGTACCTTTCGCTAATTTGGGTATAAACTAAACGCGCTTAATTTCTGCATAGTATCGCCTTTCGATAGTGTATAGGCTATTTTCTATGCTTACCTACTTAACAATTGGACTGTGGAGTAAACATGCGCCTGCCTTTCGCGTCTGCCAAATTATCATTATCTGCGTTGTTTTTTGTAACTGCACCTTTACTATTACAAGGTTGCTCAGAAGCACCTCAGCAGCAACAAGGTCAAATGCACCCTGCCGCGGTAGCAACTATGACAATGACACCGCAAGATGCCCCCTTTACTATCGAATTACCTGCTACGTTGTCTGGTTCAAAAGAAGTCGAAGTTCGTGCTCGCGTTGCGGGTATTCTTGAATCACGTAATTTTGAAGAAGGTCAACGTGTTGAACAAGGCCACTCTTTATTTACTATCGACCTTGAACCTTATCAATTAGCGGTTGACCGTGCTCAAGCTGCACTTGATGGAGCCAATGCAGCGTTAGTACAAGCTAACAGAGATGTAAAACGTTTAGCTAAATTACGCGCAGAAAAATCTGTGTCGCAACGCGATTACGATAATGCGAGTTCAGCCTACGACATTGCAAAAACAGATCTCGAGGCGGCGAAAGTTGCCCTAAAACAAGCGCAGTTGAACCTTGAATATGCACAAGTTAAAGCCCCGGTTGCCGGTGTAATGGGTCGTGAATTTGTCTCAGAAGGGACCTTTGTATCGGGACCCGATTTATTGCTTACACAAATGACACAGTTTGATCCAATCCGTATCCGCTTTGGTTTATCTGAGCGAGAGCAGTTACAAATGCGTCAAGATGTTCAAAATGGCTCTCTAACCTTACCTGAACAAGGCCATTGGCAAACAAAAATTAAACTTCAAGACGGCTCTGTGTACGGCAAAACAGGTGAAGTTAACTTCTCAGATGTGCGTATTAACCCAAATACAGGCACCAGTGAATTTCAAGCGATTATTCCAAACCCTGATTTTCAATTACGTCCTGGTCAATTCGTCCGTATTGAGTTAAGTGGTGCTGTGCGTAAAAATGCGATCATTGTGCCACAGCGTGCTGTACTGGATAACGGCACCGGTAAGTTTGTGTACGTTGTCAGTAAAAATGAGCAAGGCATGGATGTTGCCCTGCCGGCTCCCGTAACGGTAGGAGAATGGGTTAAACAACCAAATAACGAGCAATATCAGAACTTTTGGCTGATTAAAAGTGGCCTAAAAGAAGGCGATAACGTGATAGTTGATGGAATGGCGCGTATTTTCTTCCCTGGTATGCCAGTGAATGTTGGCCAATCGGCTGCAAACTCAAACCACGCAGAATAAACACAGGGAGTCTTATGTTTTCTCGTTATTTTATAGACAGACCTATTTTTGCGTTTGTTATATCTATTGTCATCGTTTTGGCAGGTCTTGCTGCCATGCGCAGTTTACCCATTGCCCAATACCCTGAAATTGCGCCCCCAGTCGTTCAAGTAACAGCTGCATACCCAGGTGCGTCTGCAGACGTACTTGAGCAAACAGTTGCTGCCCCAATTGAAAATGCGATCACCGGTGTTGAAGGCATGATGTATATGTCATCAACCTCGACGAGTGCGGGTTCAACCACTATTGAAGTCACGTTTGAAATTGGCACAGACGTAGACCAAGCCGCAGTAAATGTGAACAACCGTGTTAAACAAGTTGAAGCGCGTTTACCAGAAGAAACACGCCGTCAAGGTGTGGTTGTTCAAAAAGGCTCATCCAGCTTTTTACAAGTGCATGCCTTTTATTCACCGGATGGTTCTCGCTCAAGTTTATGGACATCAAACTATGTCACCATGAACGTGCTAGACCGTGTAAAACGTATTCCAGGCACTACGAGTGTGCAGATTTTTGGTGCCAAGGACTACGCTATGCGCATTTGGTTGCGTCCTGATGTTATGAGTCAATTAGGCGTGACTGTCGAAGAGGTGGCCGGAGCGATTCGCGTTCAAAACTCCCAATATGCCGCAGGTAAAATTGGCGCTACCCCCACTGCATCCTCACCACAAGAGCTTGTTTATAGTGTAACGGCACAAGGCCGACTCTCTGAGCCTGAACAGTTTGAAAACATTATTATTCGTTCAAACCCAGATGGCAGTAGCTTACGCTTAAAGGATGTCGCGCGTGTTGAGCTCGGGTCCAAAGATTATAACTTTAAAGGCACAATCAACGGTAAAGAAGCGGTCCTGTTGGGTATTTTCTTACAACCCGGCGCGAATGCACTTGATGTCGCAGACGAAGTAAATACTGTAATCGAAGAGATGAAAAGCCAGTTTCCAACCGGTCTCTCACATTTAACTTCTTACGACACGACACGTTTTGTTGAAGTCTCAATTCGTGAAGTTGTTAAAACACTGCTCGAAGCCATGGTATTGGTATTTTTGGTGGTGTATTTATTTTTGCAAAACTGGCGCGCAACATTAATCCCCACCCTTGCTGTGCCTGTGTCTCTGCTTGGAACATTTGCCGGCATGTACATGCTTGGCTATTCGATTAACTCATTGACGTTATTTGGTATGGTGCTCTCGATAGGTATCGTGGTTGATGATGCCATTGTGGTACTCGAAAACGTTGAGCGTATTATGCACGAAGAACACTTAAGTGCACGCGAAGCGGCAATTAAAGCAATGCGTGAGGTCAGTGGCCCTGTTGTTGCAATCGTTTTAGTGCTGTGTTCTGTGTTTGTGCCTATTGCATTTTTAGGCGGCTTAACCGGTGAATTGTTCCGTCAATTTGCGATCACCATCTCTATTGCGGTGAGCTTATCGGGCGTAGTTGCGCTAACCATGACACCTGCATTATGCGTCCTAATCTTAAAACAAGAGCATAAACAAACCGCGCGGTTTTTCTTATGGTTTAATGCAACCTTCACAAAAATTACGAGCCGTTATGTTGGTGCCGTCGGATTTATGGTGCGTCGTGGATTACTCGGCTTAATACTCATGACAGCAATGATTGCTGCCACAATCGGACTGTGGCAGAACACACCCGGTTCATTAGTACCAGACGAAGATCAGGGCTATTACATTTCGGCTATTTTCTTACCTGATGGTTCATCGCTTGAGCGTACAGAGCACGTTACTCAACAAGTTGTTAAAGCGGTGCAATCAAACCCTGCCAACGAAAACGTCGTGGCATTTACGGGGTTTGACTTTATCGGTGGCGGGTATAAAAACAGCGCTGCAACCTTGTTTGTCACTCAAAAACATTGGGATGAACGCGAAGTCGACACGAAAGCGCTTGTTCAAGAATTGTTTATGAAAACAGCCGGGATAAAAGAAGCGCTGGTACTTGCCTTTAATCCCCCCGCTATTTTTGGTCTGGGAAATACAGGGGGTTTTGAGTTTTATATTCAAAACAAAGGCGACAGTGACCCTGATAAACTGCAACAAGCGATGCAGTTAATGACAGCAGAAGCACAAAAGAGCCCTATCATTAGTGGCCTTCAAACTCTGTGGCGCCCAGATGCCCCGCAACTGCGTGTTGATGTTGACCGCGAGCAAGCTCGTGCAATGGGGGTTGAAATAGACGATGCCTTTACCGCACTGGCTGGTAACCTAGGCACCTATTATGTAAACGACTTCAATAAGTTTGGCCGTGCATGGCAAGTGCTTATGTCTGCGGATGCTGAATTTAGAATGAAACCTGATGACATCAAACGTATCTATGTTAAAAACAACCTAGGCAATATGGTGCCCTTGTCAGCGTTTACAACGATTGAGTACAGCCGAGGCCCTGAGAACTTAAACCGCTACAATAACTTACCAGCCGTAAAACTAATGGGTAATGCAGCACCAGGTTATAGCTCAGGCCAAGCAATTGCCGAAGTAGAACGGATCGCAAACGCGGTGCTTCCCCCAAACATGACCTACGAATGGACAGGGTCTGCGTACCAAGAAAAACGCAGTTCAGGGACAACGGGTATTGCACTAGGGCTTGCTGTGATCATGGTGTTTTTAATTCTGGCAGCATTGTATGAACGTTGGTCATTACCGCTTTCAGTGATGCTAGCATTACCCTTTGGTACGTTTGGTGCATTGATTGCTGTTTGGCTGGTAGGCATGACTAACGACGTTTATTTCCAAATTGGCTTAGTCACCCTACTCGGTTTAGCGAGTAAAAATGCCATATTAATCGTTGAGTATGCGCTAATGAAACATCAACAAGGGTGGAGCGCAAGTACTGCTGCATTGGAAGCAGCTCGCTTACGTTTTAGACCCATTATTATGACCTCATTAGCCTTTATATTGGGTGTTGTACCATTGGTGTTAAGCTCAGGTGCGGGTGCTGGAGCCCGTCACAGCGTTGGTACAGGCGTAATGGGCGGCATGATGGCGGCAACCTTCCTCGCTGTGTTCTTTGTACCGCTGTTCTTTTATTGGCTGACTGAGCGTAAGTTAACTGAAAAACGTTCAAGGCAAGAGCTGGCTGATGAAATTGCTGCGCACCATAAGCAAGAGCATGTCGATACGCAAGAAGGCAACTTATAAAAAACGAAGGGCAAACAATAAGTTTGCCCTTTTTTTATAAGTCATTTGTCAGTATTTCATTACTGGTAATTTGTGCTTTGCGGCGCTAATATTAACTAAATATGTGTGGAGTACAGCATGAACAATCAAAAATTAAGCGAATTTGAGCAATACTTTCAGATAGAAGAAAGCAACCGCGTGAACTTATACGCTGTTGAGCCACATGTTGTGCCGAAAACGCATGCTGAACTTGAAGCCGATATTCCCGCCCTATTTAAGCTTGCAAATGAAGTGAATGAACTTGAGCAAAGTACATTACGCCCACTGCGTAATTTAGGTGACATAGCTCAAGAGCTGGCCATATTTTTACAAGCTCAATCACGTAAAATAGACTTGATTATGAGCCACATTCTGGCCTCTGAACAGCCCGAAGATAACGCAAATTATTGTGATAGTTATGGTGGCGGTGGCGTAAAACTCACATCGACTGAGGTATACGAATTAGGGCAAACGTTTAGAACCAAACTATTTTTGCAGCATGAAGCATCAGCGATATATTGTTATACCGAATTAGTTGCGATTGAAAAGCGCGATGATGATAAATACCAATACACTTTATTATTCACTGCCATTCGCGATGCAGACCAAGATTTAGTCGTTCGGGCAGCATTACATGCACAAACTCGCCAGCTTAAAAAACGTCAACAAGAAAACACGTCGCAAAGCAGTTAAAAATCCTGCTTTATCGCGCACAAAAAGCTGACATCTATGGCTAAAATGCTAAACTAGCCCCACCTTTGTTTGTTTAATACCTTCATGAAATTTAGACTTTTACCTGAATGGGCTGAGCAAGACGCTGTAATGCTCACTTGGCCGCACCAAGATACCGATTGGGCTGCAATTTTAACGGTTGTAGAACCCGTTTACGTCGCCCTATGTCAAGCAATTAGCCAACAACAAGATGTGGTGATTGTCGCTCATAACGACGCACTTAAAAACCACATAAGTGCCCTACTGGCCGACGCGGGTGTTGATGCACACCGTATTCACTTTGTCGTTACCCCGTGCAACGATACATGGGCTCGCGACCATGGACCGTTAACCTGTGCGAACCTTGATAACGCAGCTGATTTAAAAATCATGGATTTTATTTTTAATGGCTGGGGTAATAAATTCGAAAGCCAGCTTGATAACCATATTAATCAAGTGCTCGTCAAACAACTAGCAAACCCAAACACGGCTTATCAGCAAAGTGATTTAGTGCTTGAAGGTGGCGGCGTTGAAATTAATGAGCATGGAGTGCTGTTGACGACCAGTGAATGTTTGTTAAACCCGAATCGTAATCCATTGTTATCTAAAACAGACATCGAGCAAATCCTTAAAGAACAATTAGGTGCCGAATCGTTTTTATGGGTTGATCACGGCTATTTAGCGGGTGATGACACAGACAGCCACATTGATACGTTAGTGCGTTTTGCACCAAACAATACGCTTGTATACGTTAAGTGTGATGACGAAAATGATGAGCATTTTGCTGCATTAGACGCGATGGAAAAACAGTTACACACGTTTAAAACACACCAAGGTGAAGATTACAGGCTTATCGCTCTTCCTTGGCCTAAAGCGGTGTTTAACAATGACGGTGACAGATTACCCGCCACTTATGCCAATTATTTAATCATCAATAAAACAGTGCTTGTGCCAATTTACGGTGATGAACATGACTCACTGGCATTAGCTCAAATTGCAATGGCCTACCCAGAACACACCGTACTGGGTATTAACTGTTTACCAATTATCCATCAGTTTGGCAGTTTACACTGCATTACGATGCAATTACCGCGCGGCTTTTTAGCAGGAGCAAACAATGACTAAACCAACGCATTTAAAGGTTGCCCTTGTTCAGCAATCTAATTCTGATAACGCCCAAGAAAATATGGCAAAATCAATTGCAGGCATTCGTGATGCAGCAAGCCAAGGCGCTAAACTGGTTGTTCTTCAAGAACTACACCGCAGTTTATATTTCTGCCAAACAGAAGACGTTGATGTTTTCGATTTAGCAGAAACAATTCCAGGCCCAAGTACAGACACACTGGGTGCGCTGGCAAAAGAGTTAAATGTGGTGATCGTGTCATCATTATTCGAAAAGCGTGCCACAGGCCTTTACCATAACACCGCCGTTGTACTTGAAACAGACGGCAGCATTGCGGGTAAATACCGTAAAATGCATATTCCGGATGATCCGGGGTTTTACGAGAAGTTTTACTTCACACCGGGGGATTTAGGGTTTCAACCAATTCAAACCTCAGTGGGTAAACTCGGTGTGCTAGTATGTTGGGATCAATGGTTCCCTGAAGCCGCACGCTTAATGGCGATGGCGGGAGCTGAAATCTTAATTTACCCAACAGCCATCGGCTGGGATCCTCGTGATGATAAAGACGAGCAAACGCGTCAAAAAGACGCCTGGGTTATTTCACAGCGTGCGCATGCTGTTGCCAATGGTGTGCCCGTTATTAGCTGTAACCGCGTTGGTCATGAAAGTGATCCAAGTGCGCAAAGCGAGGGTATTCAGTTTTGGGGTAATTCGTTTATCGCAGGCCCTCAAGGTGAAATCCTTGCACACGCAAATAACAGCGACGAGCAGTTACTTGTTGTTGAACTTGACCAACAACGCAGCGAAAACATTCGCCGTATTTGGCCATACCTACGTGATCGTCGCATCGACCACTATCAGGATCTAACAAAAATTTATCGAGACTAAACACAGTTTAAAGGAGTAGTAAATGGCGTTTGCGCAATGGGCAGCATTGCCTTGGGTAAAATCTGAGAAAGATAAAATTCACTGGGGACAACTAACCGGCAGCGGGCTGAGTATCGCAATAGCCGAAGGTGTGAAACAACATAACGAACTTGTTGTGATTGTCACCCCAGATACACCAAGCGCCCTTCGCCTTGAAACTGAACTCGAATTTTTATTACCTGAAAACCCAGTCATGGTCTTCCCTGACTGGGAAACGTTACCTTATGATCATTTTTCACCGCATCAGGATATTATCTCTGCGCGTCTTGCCACTCTTAACACCTTAAAAAAAGAACAACAAAGCGTGTTAATTGTGCCCGTGTCGACCTTGATGCTACGCACTGCTCCCGCGTCATTTATCTATGGTTCAACCCTTAATTTTACGGTGGGTGACACGCTAGATACTCACACCCTACGTGATAACCTTGAGCAAGCAGGCTACTTACATGTTCAACAAGTGATGGAGCATGGTGAATATGCAATACGTGGCTCAATTGTTGACTTATACCCGATGGGGAGTCCTCACCCATTCAGATTAGACTTTTTTGACGATGAACTAGACAGCATCCGCTTGTTTGACGTAGAAAGCCAACGTTCTGATGAAAAAGTCGATAAAATAGAGCTCTTACCGGCCCACGAATTCCCGACAAACGATGCAGATATAGAACGGTTTAGAATTAACTATCGTGAACAATTTGGTGCCAGCTCCGAGCAAGATTCTATCTACATGCAGGTAACCAAAGGCACTTGGCCTGCGGGGATTGAATATTACATGCCGCTGTTTTTCGATCAACTAGCGACAATTTTCGATTACCTTCCTAACAATACCACTTTCATGCACTTTGGTGATATTGAGCATGCCGCTGAGCAGTTTTGGCATGATGTAAATGTACGCTATGAAAACCGCCGTGTAGACCCTCTTAGACCGCTTCTTGAGCCTATAAAACTTTATCAAAGTGTCAATGAACTGTTTGGTGAGTTTGCACACTACGCGCGAATACGTTTATCACAGGCAAAGCTTGGTACGAAAGCAGGACACACAAATTTAGCCAGCAACGATTTACCCAATGTACGTATTGATCATAAATTGCATGAGCCGTATCAAGGCCTAATTGACTATGTTGCCAGTGAAAAAAAACAAAAAGGCCGTGTGCTACTGTCTGTAGAGTCTGACGGACGACGTGAATCGCTGCTGACACTGTTAAAACCAAGTGGTTTAAAGTTTAAAGAATTTAATTCATTCACCGACTTTACCCAAAGCTCTAGTGATGTGGGTTTAATCGTCTCGCCCCTTGAGCAAAGTGTGGTACTGGATGGTAAACCCCGTTTAACCATCATTACAGAGCAAGAGTTATTAGGTATTAAGGTGTCTCAGCGCAGACGCCGAAAACATAAATACGAAGCAAGCCAAGATGCATTAATTCGCAATCTGGCAGAACTTCGTCAAGGTCAACCAATTGTGCACCTTGATCACGGTGTGGGTCGTTATCAAGGTCTTGAAACCATTGATGCTGCAGGGGTGATTACCGAGTTTGTTACGATCACCTACGCAAACGAAGCCAAACTCTATGTGCCCGTTTCTGCACTTCATATGTTGAGCCGTTATTCAGGTGGAGAAGAAGCAAGTGCCCCACTTCATAAACTGGGTTCAGATGCATGGGAAAAAGCGAAAAAACGCGCCGCAGAAAAAGTACGCGATGTCGCTGCTGAGCTATTAGATATTTACGCAAAACGCCAAGCTAAACCTGGCAATATGTTTAAGCTTGACGGCAGTGCTTATCGCCAATTTAGCGACAGCTTTCCATTTGAAGAAACAGACGACCAACGCAACGCCATCGAAGCTGTACTAGGCGATATGCAAAGTAAACAGGCTATGGACCGATTAGTGTGCGGTGATGTGGGTTTTGGTAAAACAGAAGTCGCCATGCGCGCTGCCTTCGTTGCCGTAAATGATAACAAGCAAGTCGCCGTGCTAGTCCCGACCACGTTACTTGCACAGCAACATTTTGAAAACTTTAAAGATCGCTTCGCTGATTTGCCAATAGAAGTCGGTGTTTTATCGCGTTTTAATTCGACAAAAGAACAAAAAGAAACACTGGATAAAATGGCCGAAGGCAAGCTAGATATTGTCATAGGTACACACAAATTAATTCAGCAAGACATTAAATTTAAAGACTTAGGCTTATTAATCGTTGATGAAGAACATCGCTTTGGTGTTCGTCAAAAAGAAAAGATAAAAGCACTGCGCGCCGATGTCGACATTTTAACCCTCACCGCCACCCCGATTCCGCGTACACTGAATATGGCAATGAGCGGCATGCGCGACTTATCGATTATCGCCACACCACCGGCTAAACGATTGGCCGTTAAAACCTTTGTAAGACAACGTGATGCTGAGCTCATTCGCGAAGCTATTCTGCGTGAAATTAAGCGCGGCGGCCAAGTTTATTTCTTACACAATAATGTTGAAACTATCGACCGTGTTGCTGAAGAAATTACTGAGTGGGTACCAGAAGCAAGCGTTACCACTGCACACGGCCAAATGCGTGAACGCGAGCTTGAGCAAATCATGAGTGATTTTTATCACCAAAAATACAATGTGATTGTGTGTACAACAATCATTGAAACCGGCATTGATGTTCCGACTGCGAATACCATCATAATGGATAGAGCCGACAAGCTTGGCCTAGCTCAGCTGCACCAGCTTCGCGGCCGCGTTGGTCGAAGTCACCACCAAGCATACGCGTATTTATTAACAGGCAATCCAAAGTCATTAACTAAAGATGCAGTAAAACGCCTTGAGGCCATCGAGTCTTTAGAAGATTTAGGCGCAGGCTTTGCGTTAGCGACGCATGATTTAGAAATTCGTGGCGCGGGTGAGCTACTCGGTGATGATCAATCAGGGCAAATGCAGAGCATCGGTTTTAGCCTTTATATGGAAATGCTTGAACAGGCCGTTAACGCACTAAAAGAAGGCAAAGAGCCAACACTGGAGAACCTGCTAGGTCAACAGACTGAGGTTGATTTAAAACTGCCAGCCTTATTACCGGATGATTATATTCATGATGTAAATGCACGCTTAGGAATCTATAAACGCATCGCAAGCTGTGCTAATCTCAATGACATGGACGAGCTACAGGTCGAGTTAATAGACCGATTTGGTTTACTCCCAGATGCCACTAAAAACTTATTTAGTTTGCAACAACTGAAATTGCAAGCCAGCAATATTGGCATCAAAAAGATTGAAGCAAACCCGAAAGGCGGCTATTTTGAGTTTAGCCAGCATACAAAGGTTAACCCTAGCTTCATTATAGGTTTGATACAAAGTGCTCCGCATATATATAAAATGGACGGCGCAAATAAATTGCGTTTTGCGATCAGCGAGGCGAACCCTCGTGAACGCTTGAAAATGGTCACTGCAATGATTGCAGATTTCGAAAAAAAGGTTAGCCATTAATGTTGTTTAGAAATAGTTTTATTTTACTTTGTTGCTTATTTACAAGCTCATCGTTTGCAGCACGCTGGTTCGAAATAGAAGTGCTTATTTATAAACAACGTCCAGCGCCCTACTTACAAGAAGATTTCTCGTTAAAACATGATGAAATCAATGCAAAACGTTCGAAAGACTTATTATCACCTGTCTACAAAGCGCACGCTAAACAAGCTTGTATTAACGGTGATAGTCGTTTTCGTTCACAGTCATTTACTGATGAATTGATTAATTCAAACCCACATTCGAATGTCTGTGACGACAGCGTTGATTTTTTAGCAAGCTACAACGAATTACCAGTCTCTCCCCCTGTCGAACCACGTGAAGACACCGACGAAATTTATTTAATGGCGCCTGAGCAACTGCAATTTACTGAACAGAAAAACCAGCTTGATAGAAAAGGTTTGACACCGTTATTACACACCGGTTGGCGTTTTCCTGAAATGAGTGAATCACGCGCTCAAAGTATTCGGTTATTTGCAGGCAAACATTTAGCAGCAAGTTCACCTGCTATTGAACCAGATAACAATGACTTTATTAGCCTAGTAACTCCATCAGAGCAATATATTCCGGAGAGTTTGCAACAAACGCCTGATTGGGAATTAGATGGTTTAATGAAAATTTACGTTCGTCATTACCTTTTTATAAATGCTGATTTTGATATTAGTCAACGTTTAGAAACCGGTGATTATGAAAAAGCCCGCTTTTCACAATTTAAGCGTGTGATCAGCAACGAAATACATTATTTCGATCATCCTCGTATGGGCATGATCGTGCAAATAAGACGCTACAACCATTAATGGAATCTATTATGAAAAAATACATGGCAATTGCTGCTGCCGCTGCAGTGTTAACATTAGCTGGCTGCTCTAAAGTAAACCTTGAGAACTATGAAAAAATAAAAATCGGTATGGATAAAGCAGAAGTTGAAGCTATCTTAGGTTCAGCTGATAAGTGCGAAGAGAAAACACTGCATACGAACTGTATCTGGGGTGATAATGATAAAAATATCGAAATCACTTTGGTTTCAGATAAAGTATCGCTTTATAGTAAAACAGGTTTAGACGCTAAATAATCCTGCAAGGGTGGCATATAGCCACCCTACTCACTCTTATCTAATTGACTGTGGATCAGCTCTATATTAATAATTTTGCTGCGATTTAACGTAATTTTGTAGCGTTCATACCTAGTTTCGTGCTCATTTTCTGAAAAAACTAACACCAAATTTAATTGGTAACGCCTCTCAACTGCCTGCTTTGATATTTTATTACTGTCGAGATGATAGAGTTTCCCCTCACCACGTTTTAAGTAACGCGCAAACGGCGCTAAGCTAAAGCTAACAGTTTGTTGCAACGTATCATACCCGGGCAAAAACTCTTTTGCATTGACGTGTGTTTCACTGGCAAAGTGTAACCATTGTGCTGCTTGTTTATTTTGATGGCGACGCTTAGAAAATATCTGACGCACTTTTTTTGGGATCCGCTTGAACGAGGTGTATTCGAGCCAAATGTACTGACTGGCGATCCTGTCTTTTGTAATACTGTTCTTAAACTGAAAACGCCATTTCGGCCGGCCTCTCACAATGGCACGCCAAATAACACGGGTTATATCTTCTTTAAATATTTCACGCAGCCCGTAGATCACCCCTAAAATCAAAATTAATGTTGCTGTTACTTCAGTAAAGGTTGAGCGTGCATTAAGTACAACCAGCATCACAAAAGCCATTATAACGGCAGTGACAGTGCCTTTAACCATTCGCTTTAGATAACTATTAAGATGGCGTGTGGTGCGATTTAAGATAACGCCATGCTCAATTAAGCGTTGTAATAAACGCATTTTATTTGTAATGCGGTTTGCATCTTCAAGGGTTGATTGCGAATTATACTCTTGTTCTTCTCGGTAGCTGTTTTCTGCTTTACAGAAATCGAGCAACTCACCACGCTCTTTTGCAAAATCGCTACTGCGCGGCCCTTCGTCTAATAACTTTAAAAATGATTGTTCAACATGCCAGCTTAAATAGTTATCGGCATTTTTATAAAATGGCAGCAACTTTTCATCATCTGGGGTATAACGACGTAGTTTTTTTAGTAACCCTTCAGTTTGCTCACACAACTCCATCGCCGCAGGGTAAAACTCGTCAGCTTCGTTATGTTTTAGGGTGTCTTTAATATCGGCATTGAGTGCTAGACGAACCTGATAACAATATAAATTTAGGTTTTGCCTATAATCTTGTTGCTCACCTTTGTTTTTACTCACAAACCGACTTCGCACCAGTGGCAAGTGAATATTGTTCGCATTGTAAGCTAGGTGCGACTTAAAGTGGTTGTTGAAGTACGCTTCTTCACTGAGTGTTTGCGGGTTGACACTCATTTCATTTGGAATAGAAAAATACAGATCGAGACGCTGCTCTGCGCGGGGACTTAGCTCAGGTTCGATAATAAAAGATAGGTTTTCGTCTTGTTTAAGCAATATCACCTCGTTGTTTACTTTTACACTGTAAGTTTACGCCGAGATAGCTTTTCAGACAATAAAAAAGGCCCAGTAAAAACCGGGCCTTAATAATCATTTCAAACTAGATTAGAACTTAACGTTCACACCAGCGTGGAAACGACGACCTAGTACATCGTATGTGTACGGGTCAGTGTTTGAGTCATTGTTACCTGTGTAGTAAGGTGGCTCTTTATCGAACAAGTTATTAACACCTGCAGATAAAGTCACTGTATCAGATAGTAAGTATGAACCACTGATGTCATGATAAACAACTGATGGTGTTGTAGGTGCTAAGCATGAATCTTTACCAACACATGCATAGCTATCCATTCCTGCAATGTAACGTGCTTGGTATTGAGCATCCCAATTATCACCCGCTACATTTAGCGTGAAGTTAGATTTGATATCTGCATATCCACCAATGTTTGATGTAATTAGTCCAGCGTAGTCAACGGTGTCATTTAATACAGTCACAACATACTCATCTAAATATGTTGTGTCTAAACCTGCTTTCCAGTTAAGGCCTGCAGCTTCAAAGCTGTATGCTAAGTTAAGGTCAACACCTGAAGTCTTTTCAGAACCAACATTTTGAAGTTGATTGTTAAAACTAATACGGCCAGTACTATCAATACCGATGTTTGCTGATTGACATAATACTGTGTCGCTATTTGCAGAAGTAGCTAAACATTGATCAACAATATACTGCTCATTAACTGACGCAATTGCATTTTCAATATCGATTTTGTAGTAATCAAGCGTCATGCTGAAGCCTTCAAACCACTCAGGCTCGTAAACGATACCTGCAGTAAACGTATCTGCTTCTTCAGGAGTAAGAAGAGAGTTACCACCTACAGTTACTTCAGCTTGGTCTTGAGCACCTGGGTATGATATACGTTCGAAAGATGGTGAATTACCAGAATATAACTCAGAAACAGTTGGTGCACGGAACGCAGTTGACACAACGCTACGTAGCATTAATTCATCGTTTGCTTTCCAGGTTAAACCTAGTTTCCATGTTTCATCTGAACCAAATGTGCTGTAATCAAACGCACGAATTGCAGCACTTAATTCAACATATTGAGCAAATGGCAATTCAGAAAGAAGTGGCAATGCAAATTCAACATACGCTTCATTAACATCAAAACCACCTGAAGTTGGCTCTACTGGAGGATCATTAGCCAGACCTTGTGCTGTAAGTGAGTCAGGTGTGTACCATGCTTTTTCTTGACGGCGTTCAACACCTGCAGCGAATGCAGCAAAACCAGCTGGTAATTCAAACATTTCACCTGAGATCGATGCTGATAGCATAAATAATTGGCTACCACCGTTGTTAACTTCAGTGTAAACATTTTTACGGAAATCTTCAGATACCCATGCAGCTTGATCTAATGGGTTAAAAGTCCCCTCAGTGATTTGGTCTTGAATAGCACCCATGTTGTGAAGGTTGCTTAGCTTGTCAACTGAGTCATTACGACCAAAGTTAGCAGACACATCCCAAGCATAATCACCAATGAAACCTTCGGCACCAATTACTGCACGAACAGTGTCTACAGATTGCTCAAAGTAACGTGCACCTGTATCAGTCATGCGACGACCATAAGAAATATCATCGCCATAAGCGTAGTTCAGAGTATCAGTGATGTAGTTGCCATCAGCATCACGATCTGCAATACCGTCACCATCACGATCTACTTTACCAACATATGTTTGACCAAGTAATGAGTCACCCATATTTTCAGTATATTTGAAATCAAACCATACTGGTTGAGCAGCCATTTGCTGTTCTGACCAACGTTTAGTATAAGTGAATTCTGAAAACAATGTTGTGTCATCAGATAGTTCATATCGTGCTAAACCAGTCAGGTTTAAACGCTCCATTGGCGTATACAAATAGCTGTCAGGTGCAAAGTTATAAAGATCAGAATCACTGTAAGGGTGTAAGCCATCTTTACCACTTAAACCATAATCGCTAGGCGCTAAGCTAGAAGTAATTTTTTTACCATCAGCATCGACTGTTTCACCTTTATCGTTTACATCACCGATGACCCCACCTTGCCAAATGTGACCGCCTTCACTGTATTGTGAGCCACCATTACAATTTAAACCATTAGCACCTTCAGCGATTGGACAAGAAGAAAAATCTCGGTCTGATTGCTTCGCTTTACCACGGTCTGTATATTGCATCCCGATTACAATATTACCCTTGTCGAATGATGAACCAACTGTGAAGTCAAATGAATTCTCAGTTGCATCACCTTCACCAGTGATAGCTGAGTTAACATTCATGTCAAGACCTTCAAAATCGTCTTTTAGAATGATGTTAACAACACCTGCTACCGCATCTGTACCATAAACAGCAGAAGCACCATCTTTAAGCACTTCAACTGATTTGATCATTGATACAGGGATTGTGTTTAAGTCGACAGTTGAAGCAGCACCAGTACCCGATGCAATCATACGGCGACCGTTAACAAGAACCAATGTACGGCTGCTACCTAGACCACGTAAATCGATACGTGCATTACCACCAGAACCATTGTTGATACCTGGGTTAGTCATCGCACCGCCAGTGGCAGTCATTTTTTGTAATACGCTATCGATGCTAGTTGCACCCATCGCTTTAATATCGTCTGCGCCAATCAATGTTACTGGGCTTGCGTTTTCCATATCTGAACGCTTAATGCGAGAACCCGTAACTTGAATCTTTTCGATAGATTCTGCTGCATCATCAGCAGCTAAAACTTGCATGCTTGAGAACATTGGGATTGCTGAAACAACAGCTAAACCAAGAATTGATTTTTTCATGTGAAACCCTACTTGTTGGAAATTTACCTTTAGTTAGGTAGCGCTCGTTATTATTAGAATCACGAGTCAGCGGAGGGCAACTTAGGCGCAGTTAACTGAACGAAAACTGAATGGTAGATTAAATAAAAAACACCCCAAAAATTACGTACCCATTTAAGGTAATAAGATTTCACTATGTATCAATGTTAACAATAAAAAACCAATACAAAACAAACAGGTACAAAATGTTTAAAACAAAAAAAACACGATTGAAATCAATTACACACACTTTGTAATCAAGTGTAACCATGATGGATATTTGTCTTTAAATGAAAATTTTACAAGTTGATCACACAACGTTATAAAAACCGTAATAGGTCAATATGTCTGCTAACCATAGTTATTCACAAAAAATAACTAAATTGGCAAAGTTAGCTTTTAAACAAGGTATTAGAGGATGGTTTTTGTATTTTGTTCACACGGATTAAATTTCCATGCAAAAAAGCAGTGAGAGCGTGTTATTCAAGAAAAGTGGCAAACGTAAAAAGCTATTACCTATTATAAGGCAATGAGGAGGCTGTTAATGCTCAACCTTATTTACACAGCATGGCGTGAGTCAAAGTAATAAAAAACACTCTGTTGACGGTTTTGCGCATCGGTAAAAACGACTGTCATTTTCCAAGTCATCACAGGTTCGGAGCACACTCCGACCATCGTCTGGGCCGACCAATAACTGCCTTTTTGGGTAAACTGTAAAGGGATATACCCCATATACATCGTAACCCCTTCTAGTTTTGCCGAAACGTTATACGCATTTGGAGGTAATTTAAGGTTAATTGAAAAGGGAGTTTCTGGGCTAATGACTGAATTGGGCAACCAAATTTCCACACCGTTCGCAAACTGACAATGTGTATTTTTTTCGCACGTTGCACTTGTCTGTGGCTCATCTATACTTTGCCTGTCACAAGCAACTATGAAAACACTCAAAAACAAAATGTAGCTGGTTATTGTAGTTCGCACTCAACTTACCTGTATAAAATAAAAGCGGATACTAGTCCGCTCGTCTATGAAAAACAACTAGGCTAAGTAGAATAAGTTAATAAAAATACAATGACTGACAAAAAATAACCAACAAAGCGGGAAAATTTGATTGATGTCATAATTTTATGCAATTGACCTATCTTTTTAAGGTCAAAAATTTTATCATTTCCATCGCAAAATAAGGGTTTCTCGAGTTTGTTTTCTGAAGCTATCATCTACAGCTAGCTTTGGGTAACACGCTTGTGAAGTAATAGTAGGCCCCACTTATTACTAAGTGGGTAATTCATTTCTAAAACGCATTAATTGCAGCGGAAGCCAGAAAATGAGCCAAACAGTAGCATCACAAACTGAGTACAATTATAAAGTTGTACGCCAATTCGCTATTATGACAGTGATTTGGGGCATCGTTGGCATGAGTGTTGGGGTTCTGATTGCTGCCCAATTAGCTTGGCCAGCACTTAACTTTGATACACCATGGTTAACTTACTCTCGACTACGTCCGTTACATACGAACGCAGTAATTTTCGCATTTGGTACAAGTGCACTTTTTGCGACGTCTTATTACGTCGTACAACGTACGTGTCAAACGCGTCTTTTCTCAGATAAACTAGCGGCCTTTACCTTTTGGGGTTGGCAACTTGTTATCGTACTTGCCGCGATTACCTTACCGTTAGGTATCACGAGCTCAAAAGAATACGCAGAACTTGAATGGCCAATTGATATTCTTATAGCGGTAGTTTGGGTAACCTACGCCGTTGTATTCTTTGGTACGCTAATCAAACGTAAAGTATCGCACATTTATGTTGCAAACTGGTTCTATGCTGGTTTCATTATTACTGTTGCCGTATTACACATTGTAAACAGCATGGCAATTCCAGTGTCACTAACTAAATCATACTCTATTTATGCGGGTGCAGTAGATGCGATGGTTCAGTGGTGGTACGGTCATAATGCTGTTGGCTTCTTATTAACTGCTGGTTTCTTAGGTATGATGTACTACTTCGTACCAAAACAAGCAGGTCGCCCTGTATATTCTTACCGTCTATCGGTTGTTCACTTCTGGGCGCTTGTTTCTTTATACATCTGGGCAGGTCCTCACCACCTTCACTACACTGCGCTTCCAGACTGGACGCAAAGCTTAGGTATGGTTATGTCAGTTATCTTATTCGTCCCATCATGGGGTGGTATGATTAACGGTATCATGACGTTATCAGGTGCATGGCACAAACTTCGTACTGACCCAGTACTTCGCTTCTTAGTTGTTTCACTGTCTTTCTACGGTATGTCTACGTTTGAAGGTCCAATGATGGCTATTAAGTCTGTTAATGCACTTTCACATTACACAGACTGGACAGTAGGTCACGTTCACTCAGGTGCGCTAGGTTGGGTTGCGATGATTTCAATCGGTGCAATTTATCACTTAATCCCTGCACTATTCTCTCAGGGTCGTATGTACAGTGTTAAACTGGTTAATACACACTTCTGGTTACACACTGTAGGGGTTGTTCTATATATCGTAGCAATGTGGATTTCAGGTGTAATGCAAGGTCTTATGTGGCGTGCAGTAAACTCAGACGGTACGTTAATGTAC
The DNA here is from genome assembly GCF_900116435.1 of Pseudoalteromonas lipolytica. Lineage (GTDB taxonomy): Bacteria > Pseudomonadota > Gammaproteobacteria > Enterobacterales > Alteromonadaceae > Pseudoalteromonas > Pseudoalteromonas lipolytica. Next base: position 98,945 of record NZ_FPAZ01000012.1, read on the forward strand.
AGCTTTGTACAATCACTAGAAGCATCGTATCCGTTCTACATCATGCGTTTCCTTGGCGGTGTATTCATCGTAACGGGCATGCTAATTATGGCTTACAACGTTTACCGTACAATTGCTGCGAAGAAAGATTCGCTTCAATTAGACGCTGACGCACAATTAGCATAACGGAGTAGGATGATGAGCAATAATAATTCACAAAACAAACATGAAATAGTCGAAAAAAATGTTGGCCTTATGGCTATCTTGACTGTCTTTGCGATCAGCTTCGGTGCACTTGTAGAAATTACACCGTTGATGTTCCAAGATGATACGACTAAGCCTGTTGATGGCCTACGCCCTCTTACAGCTTTAGAAATGGAAGGTCGTGATATTTATGTACGTGAAGGTTGTTACAACTGTCACTCACAAATGATTCGCCCTTTCCGTGACGAGGTTGAGCGTTATGGTCACTACTCTGTTGCTGGTGAATCAGTATGGGATCACCCATTCCAATGGGGTTCTAAACGTACTGGTCCAGACCTAGCACGTGTTGGTGAGCGTTACTCAGACGATTGGCATCATGCGCATTTAATGGACCCACGTGCTGTGGTTCCAGAATCAAATATGCCAGCGTTTCCTTGGTTAGACGAAAACAGAGTCGATACGACCCATACTCTTAAAAAGCTTCAAATATTCCGTGATAGCTTCGGAATTGATAAAGCAAGCACCCGTTACGACGGTAAAGGTTATGGAAGCGATGAAGAGTTACAAGCTGACATTGCGAAAATTGAAGCCATGAACAATGGTGAAGGCGCAACTGAGATGCAAGCTCTAATTGCTTACTTACAACAGCTTGGCACACACTTGAAGTAATTATTATGGATTACGGAACATACAGAGGCATTTTAACTCTGGTAATTTTAGTACTGTTTATTGTGATTGTTGTATGGGCATATAGCAAGCGTAGCAAACGTCGTTTTGATGACGCAGCTAATGCCATATTTGAAGATGAAAAAAAACACAACAACACAATCTCTAACGAGGAAAAGGAGTCTGAGAAATGACTAGCTTTTGGAGTATATGGGTTATTGTATTAACCCTTGCGTGTCTTGCTATCATCTTCGGCCTACTTCTGTGGAACTTAAAAAACTACACAGGTGTTAAAGAAGGCGAAAGTTGTGGTCACGAATTTGATGGCATTGAAGAGCTGAATAACCCACTACCAAAATGGTGGACTTACATGTTCTTTGCAACATTCGTTTGGTCAGTTTATTACTTAGCGGCTTACCCGGGTTTAGGTAACTGGGAAGGTTTAGGTAAATGGACAAGTTCAAACCAAGGTATTACGTCTTTAGAAGAGTCTAAAAAGGCCACTGAAGAAGCGTTAGCCAATGGTGAGAATGTTCAGTTAGACCAAGAGTTTATTGCAGCAGATGAGCGTTTTGGCCCAATCTTTGAGTCGTTCGCGAAACAAGACATTGAATCACTTGTAAAAGATGAAAAAGCGCTTGAGATTGGTCAACGTTTATTCTCTCAAAACTGTGCTCAATGCCATGGTTCAGATGCGCGTGGTGGTCAAGGCTTCCCTAACCTAACGGATAACGATTGGTTATACGGTGGTTCACCAGACAAAATTAAAGAAACGCTTCTTTACGGCCGTGTTGCAGCAATGCCACCTTGGGGTGATGCACTTGGCGAGCAAGGCATTAAAGAAATGACTGCTCACGTACTTAGCCTTTCGGGTCGTACAGTTAACCAAAAAGACGCTGAAGCTGGTGCAGCTAAATTTGCAATGTGTGCTGCATGTCACGGTGCTGACGGCAAAGGTTCGGTTGCTCACAACTTACCGTTTGGTGCGCCTAACCTAACCGACAATATCTGGTTATATGGTGGCTCTAAACGTGCTGTTGAAGAAACACTGAGAAATGGTCGTGCAGGTGTGATGCCAGCATGGAAAGACATTCTTGGTGAAGACAAAGTACACCTTTTAACAGCGTACGTTTACAGTCTGTCACAAGAAAAATAACCGCGCGGTTAATAAAATGTATATACAATTAATCTTTTAATTCAATAGATTAATTAAGATCAAAAAAGCCTCCATCTGGAGGCTTTTTTTTAGTCTTTTGCTTTTAGATCCGATAAAATGCGTACAACGTTTTTTGAGGTAGTAAGTACTATGAATCCCACTCCTTGGTATAAAAATTTCTGGCCATGGTTTTTAATCTCTTTCCCACTTGCCGCTATCATCGGTTGTGCGGGTCTTATCTATATGGCAATAGGCAACGGACCTGACATGGTTGTTGATGATTATTATAAAAAAGGAAAAGCAATCAATTTAGAGCTTAGTAAATTTAATAAAGCCAAAGCGCTTTATTTACATGGTGATTTAAACGTTACTGATGACAAAGTCACGTTTGTTTTCACTAAAGGTGATGCCAGTAATGTTCATTCTTTAAAAATGTCATTTTATCATCGCACCATTAAAGCTAACGACTTTGATGTAAGCTTGATGAAAAATGCTCATGGTGACTTTACAGCCCTGCTCGATGCTCATGTTGATGGTGCGTATACCGTATTTATTGAACCTGTCGATAACAGTTGGAAACTAAAAGAAGATATTATTCTTCCAACAGCTAAAACAATTTCGATTAGCCCTGAATATAAGTAGTTAACGCTCATGTCTGATAATTGCTTTCATTGTCTTGAAAGTGTGCCAAAAGGCTTTAATGCAACTGTCGTAATAGATGGGAAGGCACAGCCTATGTGTTGTATTGGCTGCCAAACAGTGGCCGAGAATATCGTTGCCCAAGGCATGACCGATTACTATAAGTTTAGAACTGTTCGCTCTGGGAAAGTTGAACAACTTGTTCCAGAGCAATTAGAGCTTATAAAAAGTTACGATAACGAAGATATTCAAGATGAGTTTATTGCCACCTCCCAAGAGTTATCTGAGGTTTTACTCACCGTTGAAGGGATTACCTGTGCCGCCTGTGCTTGGCTTATTGAAAAGCAGCTACTTAATTTGTCAGCCATCAGACGCGTAGATGTAAATACCTCAACAAATCGTGCCATGATCCAGTGGGATAAATCAGTCACCCCACTGAGTAAAATAATTACTGCATTACATGAAATAGGTTACAAAGCCTACCCCTTTCAAGCCGACTTAGAAGCCAGCCAAAAGCAACAAGCTGCAAAGGCCTATATTCGCCGCTTAGGTGTCGCCGGCCTGATGACTATGCAGGTAATGATGTTTGCTTTTGCAATGTACTTTGGCATGTTTTCTGGCATGGAAGAAAATTTTGAACAATACTTTCGCTGGATAAGCCTCGTACTTGCTTCGCCGGTTATTCTTTACAGTGCATTACCCTTCTTAACGAATGCAATTAATGGATTAAGAGCAAAACAGCTGAATATGGACTTACCCGTCTCTTTGGCTATTTTTGGCGCGTATGGCGCAAGTTGTTATGCAACCATAATGTCGGTTGGCGAAGTGTATTTTGAATCAATCTGTATGTTTACCTTTCTATTATTGTTGGGTAAGTATTTAGAGTTCAGAGCACGATTAAAAGCCAGCGAATTCACAGCAAACCTACAAAAACTACTCCCGCTCACCGCACGCATTATTGATAACACCCATCAAGAATCAATCATTGCCGCTAAAAAACTCAAACTGGGCGACGTGGTACTTATAAAAGCTGGTGAAACAATCCCCGCTGACGGGATAGTTATTAAAGGTAAAACAACGGTCGATGAAGCGATGATGACAGGCGAGCATCAACCCGTTAATAAGTTTGTTAATCATCAAGTATTTGCTGGCACCATTAACCACGATGGCGTGATCAGCATTGAGATTAATAAAATTGGCCAAAACACCCTTATTAATCAAATTATAAAACTGCAACATACAGCCCTAACTAAGCGTCCACGACTTGTTGAGATAACGGATAAAGTGGCACAATGGTTTGTCGCATGCTTATTGCTTTTTGCCTCAATCACCGCTATTGGCTGGTATCAAGTTGATCCTGAACATGCATTTTGGATCACCATTTCTGTATTGGTTGCAACCTGCCCGTGTGCGCTCAGCTTAGCGATTCCTACGGCACTCACTTGCGCCGTGGCAAGCTTAACTAAACGCGGTATATTAATAAAACAAGCCCACGTCTTAGAGACACTCCCTCAACTAAGTGATATCGCCTTTGATAAAACAGGCACACTCACACAAGGTCGTTTTACAATTGAGCGCATTGAGTTAATAGATAATACGTACTCAGAAGCTGAAGCATTAACTCTTGCTGCTCAGCTAGAGAGCTTTTCCGAGCACCCGATTGCCAATGCCTTTGCAGGGTTTAACAATAGCGTCAATCAGTTCGAAAATGTCACTATTGAACCAGGCAAAGGTATCACTGCTAACCTTAATAATGAGCACTTTGCGATTGGTAAAAGTGGCTGGTTTGAAACCGATAAAGCAGACGCCCAAGCCACTTTATATGTAAACAAACAGATTGTTGCACGCTTCTACCTATCGGATAGTTTGCGTAATAATGCCGATAAACTCATTAAAAACCTTCATGCGCAACACATAAAGTGCCATATGTTAACTGGGGATGCCTCAAACAGTGGGGAGCGATTGGCTAAACAACTAAATCTCGACACTGTTCACGCTGGCTGCAGCCCACAAGATAAGCAAACGCATGTTGATGCCCTTGCAAGTAAAGGCGCTGTGGTTGCTATGGTTGGAGACGGCGTTAATGACAGCCCAGTTTTTGCAAGTGCACACTTATCAATTGCGATGGAAACTGGGGCAGATATTTCCAAAAACAGTGCCGATGTGGTATTACTCAATAGTGATTTAAGCGCCATTGAGCATCTGCTTAGCGTCTCGAAAAAAACGCGCAGAATTGTGAAACAAAACTTGGCGTTATCACTTATTTACAATGGTTCGATTTTACCTTTAGCAGCATTGGGGCTCGTTGCGCCTTGGATGGCTGTTATTGGCATGTCTGCAAGCTCCATTTTGGTTATTACCAACTCATTAAGGTTATTAAAACTATGAGTATCATTTACATGTTAATCCCGATTGCGATTTTGTTTGTAATAATCGCTATTGGTGTATTTTTTTGGGCTGTAAAAAGTGAACAATTCTCAGATTTAAATAAACAGGGCCACAGTATCCTGTTTGAAGATGACAAAGAGCAGCACAACAAAAGTAATGATTGATCCCCTTTTCATTAGTGCATTTGTTATGGGGTTACTTGGCAGTGGCCATTGCTTAGCGATGTGTGGTGGCATTGCAAGTAGCTTACAGCTTGCCGCCGACAAAAATCGTGCTGTGAGCTTTTCTGTTGCCTACAATGTAGGGCGCGCGCTGAGTTATATGTTAGCGGGTGCTTTAGTCGCGGGTATCAGCAGTCGCTTTGCAGCACAGAACACCAGTATCGCCCTCGCTTTATCATTTTTGAGTGGCATTTTTATGCTACTTGTGGGCATCTATATTATGCGTTTGGCTGCCACATTACAGTGGTTAGAAAAACTTGGGAAAACGCTCGTGTGGCAGCATTTAGCAAAATTAAATCGCTATTTATTGCCGGTTAATACAACCCCTAAAGCCCTGCTTTATGGTGCGCTTTGGGGTTGGCTGCCGTGTGGATTAGTCTACTCTGCACTGACATGGGCCCTGACGAGCCCTTCTGCGCTTCATGGTGCAGGGGTTATGCTATTTTTTGCCCTAGGCACATTTCCAGCGATGGTCAGTGTTGGCCTCGCAAGTCAAAAAATAAACGTTTTTTTAAACCATGTTTGGACTAGGGTTATTCTAGGAAGCGTAATAATATGGTACGGTGTATACTTATTAATTATAGCAACTGACAGGCTCGTTCATTAACCTTACGAGTTGTTAACTTATTAGAATGGATTTGATGTATGGACTTTTCACAAAACAAGTCAAAAGGCTTATGCACTATTAGCTGTAATAATTGCAGTATTAGTCAGCTGTGTTTACCATTTTCGCTTAATGGCCAAGAAATGGATCGTCTTGATGAGATTATCGAGCGTAAAAAGCCTCTTCACAAAGGCGACTTTTTATTTGAGTCGGGTGAAAAGCTAAATGCAATTTATGCAGTTCGCTCAGGTTCATTTAAGTCTTATACGCTTTCGGAGCAAGGTGATGAGCAAATCACAGGCTTTCATTTAGCCGGTGATCTCGTTGGCTTTGATGCTATCAATAAAATGTCTCATCAAAGTTTTTCGCAAGCGCTTGAAACATCAATGGTATGCGAAATTCCATTCGATACATTAGATGAATTGGCAGGTAAACTACCAAAATTACGCCAACAAATTATGCGCTTGATGAGTAACGAAATTAATTACGACCAAGAAATGTTGTTACTGCTTAATAAGAAATCAGCAGAAGAGCGTTTAGCCAGCTTTATTTACAACCTTGCAGAACGATTTGGTGAACGTGGTTTCTCGCGTAAAGAGTTCCGTCTTACAATGACTCGTGGCGAAATAGGTAATTATCTTGGTTTAACCGTCGAGACAATTAGCCGCTTGCTAAGCCGCTTTCAAAAAGCCGACATTATCAAAGTTGAAGGTAAATTTATTACCATTTTAGATCAACAGGCGCTTGCTTCAACAGCCGCGATTAAATGTAAATAGAGTTTGATATAGCGCAACTTTCTATTGCTTGCCCCTTTAACTGCTCAGAATTTAGGTTACACTCAAGGTATACCTTTTTGCAGAACAGTTAAGGAGCAGCATATGGACGCAATAAAACGAATTTTAGCAGTAATAGATCCCACCAAGGAACACCAGCATAGTTTAAGCCGCTCAATTGACCTAGCCAAAAAGTCAGGCGCAACCATCACTGCTTTTCTTAGTATTTATGACTTCTCCTACGAAATGACCACAATGCTTTCTTCTGATGAGCGTGAAGCCATGCGCGAAGCTGTCATCAAAGACCGTCAAGTCTGGTTAAATGAACAAATCGCCCTTTACCCTGAATTATCAATTGATAGTTGTGTTGTTTGGCACAATCGCCCTTACGAAGCCATTATTAATACGGTGATCAATGACGGTTATGATCTTGTGGTTAAAGGCACACATCAGCATGACACCCTTAAATCAGTGATTTTTACACCGACTGATTGGCACCTCATTCGTAAGTGCCCTGCACCGGTGTTATTAGTTAAAGAAAAAGAGTGGCCTGCACATGGCAACATACTCGCAGCAGTAAATGCAGTCAGTGAAAATGAGCAACACCTTGCGCTGAACAAACGTATTATCAATGATGCACGCTTTATTTGTGACCTTGCTAATGCGCAGCTTAATTTAGTGAATGCCTACCCTGCTACACCGGTAAATATTGCTATCGAAATTCCTGAGTTTAACCCGGGTGTATACAACGAATCGGTTAAAAAGCATCATTTTGAATCAACCTTAGAACTAGCAAAAAGTTTTCAAATTGATGAAGCACAATGCCACATTGAAGAAGGTCTTCCTGAAGATGTGATCCCTGATGTTGCTGCAAAACTTAACAGCGAGCTTGTGGTTATTGGCACTGTAGGCCGCACCGGTTTAAGTGCTGCATTGGTTGGTAATACAGCTGAGCATGTAATTGATAGCCTAGATTGCGACGTATTGGCTCTAAAACCAGATGGCTACGTGAGCCCTTTAGCAAAATAATTCTCATCGTTGCGGGAAACAAATAATTGTTGTTTACCCGCGCTTCAAATATAATACGCCCCTTTATTTTACCCATGTATTTATAAGGGGGCGTAGTGTCTCACTCAGCAGAAGCTAAAGCGCAATATAACTTTAATAAGTTACAAAAACGCTTACGTCGATTAACCGGCCAAGCCGTTATGGATTTTAATATGATCGAAGATGGCGATCGTATCATGGTCTGTTTATCAGGCGGCAAAGACAGCTACACCCTATTAGATACATTACAGCATCTACAACGTGTCGCACCGGTTAAGTTTGATTTGTTCGCCATTAACTTAGACCAAAAGCAACCAGGGTTTCCTGAGCACGTTTTACCCGAATACTTAGATAAACTCGGTATTGAATACAAAATAGTTGAAGAAGACACCTACAGCATTGTTACCGATATTATTCCTGAAGGTAAAACAACCTGTTCGCTGTGCTCACGCCTTCGTCGCGGTATTTTATACCGTACAGCGAAAGAAATGGGCGCGACTAAAATTGCCCTTGGTCACCACCGCGATGATATGATAGAGACGTTGTTCTTAAATATGTTCTACGGCGGTAAATTAAAAAGTATGCCCGCTAAATTAATGAGCGATAACGGCGAGCATATGGTGATTCGCCCACTGGCATATTGTAAAGAAGTCGATATCGAAAAATACGCAGAGCGTATGGAATTCCCTATTATTCCATGTAACTTATGTGGCTCTCAGGAAAACTTGCAGCGTAAACACACAAAAGCCATGCTTGCTGAGTGGAATAAACAGCATCCGGGTCGTATTGAAAGCATTTTCACGGCAATGCAAAACGTCGTGCCGTCGCACTTAGCTGATAAAGACTTATTCAATTTTAAAGACCTGCAAACAGGTGATGTAATTGATGGTGGCGATATCGCCCTTGATAAGCCAGATATCCCAAAACAGCCTGCGCTTGATGACGAACACATTAGTGACGTTGTGACAATTAACCTAAGCTAATGGTTTAAAAAAACATTTAACTAATTATTAGGAGAGCAAAGAAGCTCTCCTTTTTATTTTTGGTAAAAAATTATCTAACTAACTTTCGCTCCTAATCGAGCTGCTTTCTCAAGCCAGACTTTTCTTTTATTGCTACTGGAATTTATAACTGGCCCAAAGTATGTAGTGGTTTTATTTTTAATGCCAGAAAAGTCCAAAATACAATGTTTAAAATTCTTATAGATAACATTCCCTTGAATGTATTTATACCAAAAAGCAGGGGTATCTAACGTTATTAATAACTCTGATGTACGTCCTTTTAATAACTTTTTCGGTATTGATTTACCTTCGACATATTTAAACGAAAACCCCGGTAAAAAAACTCTATCAATCGCCCCTTTAAACTTAGCAGGCATGGTTCCCCACCAAACAGGACTAACAATCACAATATGCTCAGACCACAGAATCTTCTCTTGGAGATCTGCTAAACAAGGCTCTAAATCAATCACTTTGTCATAGCCTTCGGCTAAATTGATTTCGAAATTCAAGTCACCGATATTCACGTGCTTAACGTCATGTTTTTTTATGGCAACTGCTGCATACTGTTCCGCTAAAGATTTACACAGGCTGGTTAGTTTGGGGTTAGCATTGATTACTAATATTCTTTTCATACACTGACATATCCATTTAGAGTGAGGACACAGTGTAAACTCTCACCTAAGGGTAAGAGTCAAGTTCTTGAATACACTTATCAATTGAAATTCGGTAATTTTTAATGCGCTCTCTTTGAAGTTCAAGCTCCTTTATCTTTTCTTCGACTGCAGCTTGCTTTTGAATAAGGTAATGGCTGACAGCCTGCCAATCAAAATCCTCGTTTTCTCCCTTCAAAGCAACCATATCTGACAGTGCAACTCCCAGAGTTTGAGCCTCTTTTATTAATTTGATTAAATAAATATTCTCTTGATTATAAACTCGATACTTTCCAACCCTAGAAACAGTCAGTAAGCCCACTGATTCATAGAGCCTTATTGCTCTTTGTGTTGCCCCAGACAGTTTAGATGCCTCATTGAGATACATTCGAACGTCCTTATCCACCAAATCAATTTATGTGACATGCTTTGTTTGTATTTAAGAGATAGTGTTAGATATAGATTTTTCAGATTAATACCATTGTGCTTAATTAAGGGGTCTATTTTGAGGCAATAAAACCGCGTTGATAACAAGGCAAAAATTTAGTTATTTAATTGTTCTCGGCAATTGCTCCTGCATTGCTCTACCTCCTGCATCCATGCAGTCGTAAATCAGAAATTTTTAACGTAGGTAGCGACTGGTTTAATCACTCAAAATGATTAAGTATTTTTGCAAAATGGTATAAATCATTAAAGCGTAATTTAAAAGCAACAAAAAAGGACCTGTAAAGATCCTTTTTTGAATAATTAGCTATGCTATAAAAAAGATGACTCAGCTATTTTACAATCCACGGCGTTGCACTAATAAGCTTTGCACTGCTATTAAGTAGAGTTTTGTCATCTTGCCACTCATCAGTGATTTTAATCGTGCAGCGGTTTTCTTTACAGCTAACCCCCTCACCCGACATACTTGCAGGAGCGTCAAATTTAAGTACAACTCCTTGTTGCTCAGGTAATAAAAACCACATTAGTTTGCTAACAAAAAAGCCCGATAAATCAGATAAAAGCTCATCAAACTCTTGGTTAAGCTCAAATAAATTCGCTTTTGTTAGTGCAAAGTTACTAAGCTCTGTTGCTTCAATTTGCAGCTTTAATTGGCAATCATGCTGAGGGTTTTTAGGCTGTACGACAATCACAGCTTTATCCGTGTCTAACTGCTTATCAAAAGGCAATAACAGCTGTGCATTGTCGGTGTACGTTAAATCGAACTCTTGTTTTTCGGTTAGAATTTTACCTGACTTAATCGTACATACTTCGTTAGTGGCAATATCACTTAAATAAAAGTTAACTTGTGCGTACTGAAACTCCCCCTTGTTTACGACTTTTAAACGGTCGTAAAAACCGTCATATGCAATCACAAACTCACTGGCAGTTGCTTTAAAGCTCGTAACGCTTAATGCACTGATCACACCCACCACTTTTAACAATAAAAAGATTTTATTCATCAAAATATGCTCTGTTCTGATTAATCATCGTGTTTAATTCTTCTATGTATGCTTCACGTCGCTCAGAATACGATAACAACCCTTGGGTTAGTTTTGTCGCTTCAATCGGTTTTTGTTGGCGACGTAAATCTGCGCGGATTGTGCGTAAATCTTTATACGCCGCATGGGTATTAATATTCTTAAAGTAAGAGCTTACAGCAGCACGAACAGATTTGAATGCCGTCACTTCATGAGCCGCCTCATTTGCACGGCGTCGTGGCACCATGCCACAGCCTTTGTTATAACACCATTGGCCAAAAAAGTTTAAGCCAATACGGGCAAAACGCGATGTTCCCCATGCTGACTCATTCGCCGCCTGCATTAAGGCAAGTTCTTTTGGAATGATATCAACACGACGCAGTGCTTGTGTCAAAGACAATACATCAATACTTGTTGGTAATTTATAACTGGTAAGAATTTTCTTAATATCAGACAGCTGCTTACTCGTCAGAGGCTCATTATATTCTAGCATCATACGTGCAATTTCTAAGCTGGCACGCTGCTGTAGAATTTTCTTGTTTTCAGCTTCAACATGGGGACGAATAAAATCAAAAAACGCCTGTTTCTTTTCTTTTACATCAGTAAAGCCCGCAAAGTCAGGCAGTTTTACATTATGTAATGGCTTTTCTTTTTTAATTACTCGCTGTTTACCCTGCTGAGTTGCCTCGGTTTGGTCGGCCTCCTCCACTGCAACATCTTGATTCATGAAAGGCGATAATAACGCCCATGCAAAAAAAGCGGTCAGTAAACCTCGAAAAACGTACTTAAGCATGTATTCTCTCAAATATACTACAACTCATGTGCGGTAAAGCCACGCACACATAAAGGCGGATTATATCAAAGAGCTAATTTTTTCGCGAATATCAGCGTATTTTTTTGCCCTAACTCAACATGACTTGCTGCGAATCACGTCCAATTTACTCGCAATTTTCAAGTGCTTGCGTATACTAAAGGGCAACTGAGCGAGTAATTATAAGGTTCTATTTATGTGCCAGTCTTGGCAAGCGCGTATCATTGATCAGCAAAAATATCGCCCAAACGACAACCGCACTGCCTGGCAGGTTGACCGCTCTCGTATAATTCACGCGGCAGCATTTAGACGTTTACAAGCTAAAACTCAAATAATGGGCATTGGCCTAAACGATTTTTATCGTACTCGCCTCACCCATTCTCTTGAAGTCGCACAAATAGGCAGTGGTCTACTGCGCCACCTTAAAAAACAACACCCAAATTTTAGCCATTTCCCCAGTGGTAGCTTACTTGAAACCTTGTGCCTTGCTCATGATATTGGGCACCCTCCTTTTGGTCATGGTGGTGAAATAGCTCTTAATTACATGATGCGTGAACACGGTGGTTTTGAAGGAAATGCGCAAACCCTAAGAATTGTTTCTAAGCTTGAGCCATACAGCAATGGCTATGGTATGAACCTAACACGCCGCACTTTGCTTGGTTTTATAAAATACCCCGCTTTTATTGATGACTTATGGCACACCATTCCACCGCTCTCTGAGCAGCGCAGCTTTATTAAAGCTGATCACTGGCGTCCTGCAAAAGGCTTATACAAAGACGACAAAGATGTGTTTGATTGGATTGTCGCGCCACTATCAAAAAACGACCAGCACATTTTAAGTCGCCATTATAACGTTGATGAATTCAGAGCAAAAACACATTATAAATCGATTGACTCTGCCATCATGGAGCTCGCCGATGATATAGCTTATGCTGTTCATGACCTGGAAGATGCTATCGCCACAGAAGTACTCACATTAGCTGATTGGCAAAACCATGCATTAACGCAGTTACAAGCACTAAACTCACCATGGTTAACAACGCATTTAAGCTCTATTACGGCGCGCCTTTTTTCACACCATGAATATGAGCGAAAAGATGCCATCGGTGAGCTTGTTAATACTTTTATAATTCACGCCAATTTAGTGGTGCAAAATGCTGATTTCGAATCAGAAATCTTGCAATACACGGTTAGTTTACCCGACGAATTTGCAAGCATTCTTAATGTGTTAAAACACTTTGTATTTAAACGTTTAATTCGTGAACCGAAAATGCAGCAAGTTGAATTTAAAGGGCAAAATTTACTCATTGAACTGTTCAGTGCGTTTGCAAGTGATCCTATGCGTTTACTGCCAGAAACCACCCAAGAAATGTGGCTAAATGCACACCAACAAGGTGATAATGCAATGCGTATTATCTGCGATTACTTATCGGGGATGAGTGACGAATACGCATATAAAACCTATCAACGCCTATTTTTACCCTCTGCTTAAGGACTTTGAAGAGGGTAAAATATTGAGCTAGTATTTAATTAGTACCTAATTACTATAACAACTTTCTTTCGCATTTTATTAAACATGGATTGGAATAATGCTCAAAAAATACCTGCTTATTAGCACGCTTTTACTCTCTCCTTTAACTTGCTTCGCAAATGAATCCCTGCCTGATCCACTGTTAGAAGAGCGTGGTGTCATCATTAAAGATGCCAGTCAATTTGACTGGGTAAGGCTCAACTCAGGTGAATGGCTCAAAGGTGAACTTATCGCAATGTACGATAAAGAGCTTGAATTTGACAGTGATGTACTCGACACCCTCGTAATTGACCGTGAAGATATCTATATGATTGTCTCTGACCGCCATCACACAGTACGCTTTAACGACGGCACAGAACTCAGTGGCACACTTAATATATCAGGCGGTTATGTAAAGGTCGGTGACTTACCGGCAAAGTATCGCTATCGTGATTTAGTGTCGATTGCCCCTTCAATCGACAGTGAGCTCAGCGCGTGGACAGTAAAAATTTCCTTGGGTGCTGATTTATCGCGAGGTAATACAGACCAAACAGAATACTCTGCCAGAGCCGATATTAAACGTCGTACGGCATCGAGTCGCTTTTTAGCCGAGTTTTTAGGCTACCGTACCACCAGCGATGAACAAGTAACTAAAAACAACATTAGAGCCAATGGCACGTTCGACTGGTTTTACACTCAAAAAATGTATTTCCGTCCTATCTTTTTTGAATATTACCGTGACCCTTTTCAAAACATTGCTAATAAATACACTGTAGGCGCAGGTGTCGGTTATTACGTGATGGATACCGACAAAACTGAGTGGGATTTTTCAACTGGCCCTGCGTATCAAAAAACTGAATTTGATACTGTCACCACCGGTGAAGACAAAAGTAATGCGTCAATGTCTTACTTTATTGGCACTAATTTTGAGCATGAACTTACTAAAAAAATCGACTTTACCTTCAATTATCGCTACCTCACGGCCAAAAGTGATACAGGAGGAGATTCTCAATACGCTATGGCAAGTTTCGAGATTGATATTACTGACGACATTGATTTTGATATCTCTCTGGTTTGGGATTACTTAGCAGACCCGATTGCCGACGAGAATGCCGTGGTGCCTGAAAAGGAAGACTATAAAATGATTTTTGCTTTGGGAATCGATTTATAAAATACGCGTTTAAAAACGATCGTTTAAAACAAAAAACGCCGAACAATTTTGCTCGGCGTTTTTTTACCACTCATTAAATTAAAGTGATTTAACACCCATATTATAAAGCGTGAAACCATAGATATCAGCGTACTGATCAATAATCTTACTGGTTGGTGTACCCGCGCCATGACCCGCGTTAGTTTCAATACGGATCAGGTAAGGGTTCTGTTTTGCACCTTTTGCTTGTAACTCAGCGGCAAATTTAAATGAATGAGCAGGTACAACACGGTCATCGTGATCGCCTGTCGTCACAAGCGTTGCAGGGTACGTTACCCCCTCTTTTACGTTATGAACAGGTGAATACCCTTTCAAGTAGTCAAACATCTCTTTACTTTGTTCACTAGTACCGTAGTCATACGCCCAGCCTGCACCCGCTGTAAATGTGTGATAGCGCAGCATATCCAGTACACCAACAGCCGGTAATGCTACTTTGAATAGCTCTGGGCGCTGGGTCATAACCGCACCAACTAATAAGCCACCGTTTGAACCACCACGCACAGCTAAATAGTCTGGCGAGCTGTATTTTTTATCGTTTAGATATTCTGCAGCCGCAATAAAATCATCAAATACATTTTGTTTTTTAAGCTGTGTACCATTAATGTGCCACTGTTTACCATATTCACCACCGCCACGAATATTAGCAACTGCATACACACCACCGTGCTCAAGCCACGCTGCAACTGTTGGGCTGTAGCTTGGTGTTAAACTTACATTAAAGCCACCATAGCCATATAAAATCGTTGGATTTTTACCGTTAAGTTCAGTGCCTTTCTTATACGAAATAATCATCGGTACTTTCGTGCCGTCTTTCGATGTGTAAAACACTTGTTCAGACACGTACTCGTCGCTGTTAAATTTAGCACCCGACTTGCGATAAACATCCGATTGCCCTGACTCAATATCAAATGAGTAAGTGTTACCCGGCGTCGTGTAATTCGTGAAAGAATAATACAGCGTGTCAGCGTCATGCTTGCCACTAAAACCATAGGCTGTGCCTACACCTGGTAAACTGATTTCGCGAACTAACTTACCTGATTTATCGTACTGCTTAACTTGCGAGATAGCATCGACCATATACTTAGCGAAGAAGTAATTTCCCCCTTTAGTCAGGCTCAATACATTGTCTGTTTCGGGAATAAGATCTTGCCAGTTTTCTGGGCTTGGATTATTCGCATCAACTGTCACAACACGTTTATTCGGTGCATTTAAGTTTGTTACCAAATACAATTTACTGCCATCATTATCAATAATGGATGTATCAGAATCTGTGTTGTCTAAAATTGTCACCAATTCGCTATCTGGATTAGATAAGTCTTTAATAAACAGTTTATTACCAGATGTTGAGGTACTTGCCGAGATGATCAAGTAGCGATTATCACGGGTAACAGCAGCCCCAATATAACGATGTTTTTGTTCTTCTGTGCCACCATAAACTAACTGATCATCCGCTTGAGAAGTGCCAAGCTTATGATAATACACTTTATGTTGATCCGTTTTAGCCGACAGCTCACTCCCTTTTGGCTTATCGTAGCTTGAATAATAAAAACCTTCATTTCCTAACCACGAAATACCACTAAATTTCACATCAACTAACGCCTCTTCAATAGGCTGCTTAGTGGCAGTATCAATAATAATAATTTTACGCCAGTCGCTTCCACCCTCTGAAATCTGGTACGCAGCTAGCGTGCCATCTTCGGTAAACGTTAATCCCGACATAGAGGTTGTGCCATCAGCACTGAATGTATTTGGGTCAAGGAAAACTTCAGCCTCTGAGTCACCTTTTTTACGGTAAACAACGTATTGGTTTTGTAGGCCATCATTTTTGTAGAAATAGGTGTACTCGCCCTCAGTGAACGGCGCTGTGACTTTTTCATAGTTCATTAGCTTTTCGAGAGTCGTTTTTAATTCATCTCGATAAGGAATATTCTTTAGGTAAGAAAATGTCACCTCATTTTCGGCTTTAACCCATTGCGCCGTCTCTTCGCTCATGTCGTCTTCAAGCCAACGGTAAGGATCGGCAACCTTTTCACCGAAATACTCGTCAACAACATTGCCTTTTTTAGTTTCAGGATAATTCACGGCAGCTTTTACCTCTGCGGTTTTTACTGTTTGTTCAGTCTTCGTTGTGGTTGATTCACTGCAACCAGCCAGTGCAATTAGAATTGCACATGCAAGCGTCTTCTTAATCATAATCTTCATACTTTTTAGTTATTGTTAACAAACAGAAAATAGAGTTAATGAAATAGAAAGTCTAGCAATTTGCGGTTAAACACAGCCTAGGCTGTAAACCAATGTAAAATACCAATAAAAAAGCCACGCAAGTGCGTGGCTCTGCAATAAAAAGGGTGCCTATACTTTAGTCAACCAACCGTGGTTGTCCGGTGATTTACCCCATTGAATATTATTCAATGCTTGGCGTAACTTCACCACTTTCTCACCCGGCTCGCCCGAGCCTACTTTAAACTCTTGGTCGTTATGAATAAGTGTACCAACAGACGTCAGCACTGCAGCAGTGCCTGAAAGCGCAGCTTCAGTACCAGGCTTAGCGGCACGCTCTAGTAATTCACTTACGGTAAAGTTGCGTTCAGACACCGTCATACCTAAATCTCTGGCAATAGTTAAAATACTATTACGCGTAACACCGTGTAAGAAAGTGCTATCAAGTGCCTTGGTGATAATTTCATTACCATCAATAAGAATGAAGTTGGCAGCACCCGTTTCTTGTACGTCACCACCTGGGCAGAACAATATTTGGTCAGCCTGATGCTCAGAGCGTGCTTGTAAAATAGGCCCTAATGCACTGGCGTAGTTACCACCACTTTTTACCATACCCATATGAGGCGCACAGCGCATGCCGTCTTCTTCAAGTAATACACGAAGTGCTGTTGCACCCCCTGCAAAATAATCACCTACAGGCGAAAGAAGCACATACAGTAATGAACTCATTGAAGGCGCAGCCGCTTTACCAATTGCCGCTTCTGTACCAATATGAGTTGGGCGAATATACATTGAACCCGGCGGGGCTGGCGTTTCGTCTGCGTACTCTTTAACAATGTCTTTGATCATTTGCTCAAGCATACTTTCATCAAAATCAGGCAAGTTTAATAGCTTTGAGCTTTGCTTCATTCGGGCAATATTTGCGTCCATACGAAAGATATAGACCGAGCCATCTTCGTGACGAAATGCTTTTAATCCTTCAAAACACGTGCTTGAATAATGTAATACGTGAGCACCTGCGTGTAATTCGATTTTATCAGATGGGACCAGCGCGCTTTCACTCCATGTGTTGTCTGCAAAGCGTGCTTGGATCATGTGTGGCATAAATACAGTACCAAATGCGGCCATTGTTGTTCTCTCTTGTTTGGACTACTTTTTCTCCATTGTATGCTAATACATCCCTGTTTAACCATAGCTAACGCATGCCTTTTATCGATTAAAGTGCAAATAATTTCACCTCACAGTATAAAAAACACGCAATTTAATTGCGTGTTTTTTATTAATAATCATTCACGGTCACGTTTTTGCTTTTACCGGTAATTCATTCGTGCCGTTAGTCGATTAAAAAAGCGAGGGAAAAAGCGTTTAATTGTCGGCGCTAAACCGCTGATCCCTTCACCAACGACAACCTCATCCTTTTCCGCTTCTATGGCTTTGATCATTTTCGCAGCAGCTCTGCCAACATCCATCCCATTTTCAATCGATTCTTCGGGTTTATTTTGTGGTTTACCTTGCCCATCCAACGAATTATGCGCAATGGCTGTTTTGATTGATCCGGGACAGATTGTTAAACAATTGACATTTTTATCTGCCAGTTCAGCACGCAAACAATCCATAAACCCCACAACCGCATATTTTGAGCCCGAGTAACCGGTTCTGAATTTAGAGCCAACTTTACCCGCCACACTGCTTATCGATACAACCATGCCCATACCTTGTTTAACCATCTGCGGCACGACCACTTTCGTTAATGCAATAAGGCCAAAGTAGTTCACCTCCATTAACTGGCGATACACACTGAAATCGTTTTCTAAAAACAAACTGCGCTGCGACACCCCGCCGTTATTAATTAGCACATCAATGCGCTTAATACGTTCAACAACCGCAGGCATCTCTTTAAGCAGCGCCTCAGGCTCTGCTAAATCGAGTGGCACAACATGATGCATTCCGCCTAAACGTGTATTTAGCGCTTTTAATTTATCTTCATTACGGGCAGATAAAACCAAGATTGCCCCTTTTGCAGCCAATTGTTCACACAGTGCTTCACCAATACCTGATGATGCCCCCGTAACCCAAACTATTTTATCTTTTAAATTCATGTGTGTTCCTTTTCTTATTGTTATTATTGCTGTTATCACGCTTTATGAGGACCTGCATGTTGCTCAATGTAATCAGCAACATCTTTATAAAAACCAAGTATGATTAAGGCTTCTACGACAACAAATAAGGGTCCAATAACGAGGCCAATAATGTCATCAACAAAGGCGGGTTTTTTACCTTCATAGTAATGACCCATAAATTGAAATAGCCAACCCACCACAAAGCAGCCCACACTCACAGCCAGCCACATTGATGTTGAAAGCACAACGACAGGCTGTGCAATAATGCTCAATAAAGCAAAGCACACAGCCATAATTAGCCCCATAGAAATACTGAGCATTAAGTAATACAGGCACGTAATCGCAATAACAATACTTGCCACTGTTAACGTAACGGGTTCAAGCATGATTGTTGCGCGTTGCAATAAACAAATAATGGCAAACACAATCAAGGGAATACCAATAAAATGTGTATAGATATTGCGTTTTGAACGGTGATAAAGGGCGTAATTGCTCAGCTGTTGTTTGAGAGTTTTCATTATTATTCCTGCCAAAACTGTGTTCAAAACTCAGATTAGCAGAAAATTTACCACTAAGAATGTCAACTAGCCGACATTTTAAAGTAACTGCATTAAACTAGCGCATCGATGACCTTGCCTTTTTCGGCTTCTGGCTGCATATCCATGCGCTCGCGTCCTTTTTGATATTCTTCATCAAGCATGGCTTGCAACTTATTCATTTTTTCTTGCAGTGCTTTGGTATCTGCACCTTGTTGTTGCATTTGTTCCGCAAGCTTTTCTATTTGCGCTTTGATTTCATCGATTTTCTCTTTATCTACCCCTAAGCGCTGATAAACAAGAGCTTCGTTTGCTGTCTCTAAAAATGAACTTGGTTCGGGTTGTTTTCTTAATAGACTTTGTGCATCAGAAGACGTTTGAGGCATCAATTTTGATTCTGATACATCCAGTGCTCGCTCAAGTTTATTAGTGCCTGAGTAATGATAAGCTTTATATTGGTTATGAAAAGTAATAGTCACACGTAATCGTCCTTTAAACTTGTCTGAAAAGATGTAGCAATTTTAGTTCCAAGCTAACATTGAGCTAAGAGTTTATCTAAATTTTCTATTTCAACTATCTGATATTTAAGACTAATAACTGACTCTGTTTGCAATGATTGTAATATTTGATTCACTGTTTGCCGTGTTAAATAAGTCATATCGGCAAGTTGTTGCTGAGAAAGTGGCAACCTAGTTTGCCCCGATGAGTGGCACAACATATACAGTCGCTTACTGACTTTTTGCTTTGCCGTAAGTAACGCATGATCTTCTAAAGAATCAAACAAACTTCTCACTTTCTCGGTTAATAACACCCCAAAGTCATGCCAGTATATCGGGTGTTCGTTCAGCAATTGAGTGAGTGCTCGTTCAGACACATGTATAAGGCGCACTGAAGTATGGGCATACACATCGTGAGTTCGTTTGCCGCCATCAAAAAGCGCCACTTCACCAAACCACATGGCACTTGTTACAAAACTAAGCACCGCTTCTTTACCTTGTTTGTTTACGCCCGATACACGTAACACCCCACTTATTACACAATACAAACCCGTATTTTCATCACCGCGCAAAAATAAGGCATCACCTGCATTACACGTGATTAATTTAGCGTTTTTAAGTAAGTGTTGCTTAAACTCTTGGCTGCGATTTTTAAACCATTTATCGTGGTTAATTATCGAAAGGTCTTGTTCATTCAATTATTTATACTTACATTGTTATGAGTGCAATTACTTATAATAAGAGGATACAGGATGTTTAACAAACTACTTTCGACCAGCTTACTGCTCAGTGCTATGTCTGCTCCTGCATTTGCCAGTGATATAGAGACAGAACTTAAATCAGCCAATAAAAGTGTCAGTGAAAAGGTCATAAAATGGCGCCGCCATCTGCATCAATATCCAGAACTGAGCAATCGTGAATTTGAAACGGCAAAGTATGTTGCTAAACACCTTCGCTCATTAGGACTAGAAGTGCAAACAGGCGTAGCTCACACCGGTGTGGTGGCCAAATTAAAAGGCGGCAAAAAAGGGCCACTTATCGCGCTTCGTGCAGATATGGATGCCCTGCCAGTTAAAGAGCAAGTTGATTTACCTTTTGCATCAACACAAACAACTGAATATAAAGGTAATACCGTGGGTGTTATGCATGCCTGTGGCCACGATAATCATGTCGCAATCTTAATGGCTGCTGCTGAGTCTTTGGTCAAAATTAAAGATAATCTCGCTGGCGATATTCTATTTGTATTCCAACCTGCAGAAGAAGGTGCACCCGATGGCGAAGAAGGAGGTGCTGAACTAATGCTAAAAGAAGGCTTATTTAAAGAAAAACCCGAAGCCATCTTTGGTTTACATGTCACCAGCTCACTGAACACAGGGCAAATTGGTTTTCGTGAAGGACCGCTAATGGCCAGCGCCGATAAATTTACGATTACTGTAAAAGGTCGCCAAACTCATGGCTCGCGTCCTTGGAATGGGGTTGACCCCATTGTCGCGTCATCACAAATTATTATGGCAACGCAAACCATTGCATCACGCCAAGTTGATGTAACAAAAGCCCCTTCTGTTGTCTCCTTTGGTGCCATTAATGGGGGTGTACGTAATAATATAATCCCTGATCAAGTTGAAATGGTCGGTACAATTCGTACTTTTGATCAAGACATGCGTGCTGATATTAAAAAACGCTTAGCTAAAACCGCCGAAATGGTGGCTGAATCTGGTGGCGCAGAAGCGCATGTTCACATTGATCACGGTTACCCAGTCACCGTGAACGATGTTGAATTAACCAAGAAAATGACACCAACACTTGCAGGTGTGGTTGGCAAAGAAAACCTGATCACAACGCCATTAATAACAGGGGCAGAAGACTTTAGTTACTATGCCTTAGAAACACCAGGAATGTTCTTCTTTTTAGGAGTTACGCCAAAAGGTCAAGATGCCGTAACAGCGCCTAGTAACCATTCACCACACTTTTTTGCAGACGAGAAAGCATTACAATTGGGTGTAAATGCCATGACGCAATTAGTGGTTGATTACCTTAAATAGTTGATTACCTTAAATAGTTGATTACCTTAAATAGTTTATTACCTTAAATAATAATCTTGTGAAAAGAGCCGAACTAATCGGCTCTTTTTATTTAACCATGTAGATACAGTCTGCCAAAGGCATTAGGGCTGGGTACTTGGATTCTTGAAAACCTAATTTTTTATAAACTGCAATGGCCAAGGTATTGTGGGTATATACAAACAACGACACTGTATTACAGTGCAATTGCTGTTTGCCTTGCTCGCTTAATAAATTAATCAGTATTTTTGCAAGCCCTTGCCCCCGCATATTCAAAGCCACGACCAAACGTCCTAAATGACAGCATCCTTCACGTAAGTAATATTGGCCAAAAGCCAACATCTGGCCCTCATTATTTACCAGCGCGTATGAGTTCAGTTCATCAAGATTTAAATCTTGTTTAAAGCTGTGTGCATCAAATGGGAAGTTAAAAAATGGCCCAGACCAAATACGCAGCTCCGCCTCTGTGTTAAACCAACCCATTAGCTTAGTTAAATGCTCATCAGTCACGCTAACTAGCTGCATGTTTTAACCTATCGAATAAACCCGATGCTCGGGTAACTGATTTATTCATTGCCATTAGTAACACGTTTTTATCTGCCACCAGCTCAAAGGTGTTTTTTGCACGAGTGATCCCCGTGTACACAAGCTGTCTGTTGATCCCTTGGTTTGCTTGATTTATTGGCGGTAAAATCATCGCTGTATACGCAAACTCAGAGCCCTGCGATTTATGAATAGTCATGGCATACACTTTATCGTGAGCGGGTAAACGAGCTGGCGAAAAAGCACGAATGTTTTCTTGCTCATCAATAAACATTGCTTTTAGTTGACCTTGCTCATCGTGCATTAAAATACCAATATCACCATTGAACAGTTTTAACTGATAATCATTTTGGCTGATCATAATGGGCATGCCCAGGTAATGGCGCTGATACGGTGAAATAAGCCCTTGTTGTGAAAGTGCTTTTTCAATTCGAAGATTAAGGCTGTTTACGCCATAATCGCCCTCTTTCACCGCTGCCAGTAGTTGATAGTCAGAAAAAGCATTGTGCACTTTAGCCACCCCAGCACCTTCGCGTATCAGTGTTAAATACGCCTGATAATGCTGGGCTGCTAACTGAACAAAATGCTCAATCGGTTTGTTAATCACATTGTAATTAAGTTTAAGGTCGCTAAAGCCGCCCTCGTTCACCGTTTGCTCAACATACCCAAGTAACCCTTGGCTATTGGTATTAACAGCTTGCGCTAATTGACCTATGCCGCTTTTGCCGTCAAAACGGTAGCTTTGCTGTAAAAACGCAATACAGTCGCTTAACAAGTAACTGTCTTCACTGTGTGAAAGCACGGCGCGATTATTAAAACACACCCGATTGAGTTGCTCTGCCCGCGCTTGGCTGTAGGCGGGCATTTTTTCAAGTGTTAATCCTTGGCATAAATCGCTGAGAATACTGCCAGTATCAACTGAGGCTAATTGGTCTTTATCTCCCAGCAGAATTAACCGAGCATGACTTGGCAGCGCCTCAATTAATTTTGCCATTAACGATAAATCAACCATGGAGGCTTCATCAATGATCAACACATCTAAATGCAGTGGATTACGTTTGTTATGGCGAAATTTATTCGTGTGCGGAATCACGCCAAGTAAGCGGTGAATCGTTTGTGCCGTTTCAGGAATAAGCGGTGCGATGTCTTTTGGGATCATACTGAGTTTTTGCTTCGCTCCCAAAATTGACTCACTTAAACGAGCCGCGGCCTTACCCGTTGGTGCAACCAACTTAATTGTCAACGGTGCACTGGCATACAACGACTGCATAATAGCTAATAATTTGGTGACAGTTGTGGTTTTACCGGTGCCTGGCCCTCCGGTAATCACACTAAAGCCTTTGGTGGCGGCTATGGCACATGCTACTTTTTGCCAATTTAACGTTTTAATAGGATCTGCGGGGTCTTCACGGTGAGCTTCATCAGGGAAATACTCTGTCAAAAGCGCAGTTAAAGCCGTTTCATCGATGTTTAGTGGTTTTGCTGCCAAATGACTCAAACGTGACGCTAACACAGTTTCATACTGAGCTAATCGCGCAAAATATAACTTATTAGCAAACAGCAGCAGTGGCTTGTCATCACCCACACAAGCTGCAGCCATGAGCTGTGTTTCAGCTTGCTGCGCGTCATAGTTTTCTGAAAACGGCGAAATAATATCAGGTGCAGCAATGCTTGCGTCTGATACTGCCTGTTCTCTAATTGCAAACGGATTTTGCCAATTAATAGCGTTTAAATCTAAGCAACTATGCTGGCTTTGCTGAGCGACGGCAAGCAACAAAATAAGGTAGAACACCTCATTTTTCTGGGAGGTATCAGTGCCTATTAAAAGCTCAGCAAGTTTTACATCCACTAAGCGAATACGTTTCGTCTCTAACAAAAAGTCCAGTAAGGGCTGTGTTTTCATTTCAACCTCAGTCCCCTCTAATGCCTGTACAGGCTCCTTTAACGGTTCTTTGTGTTTGCGAGGTTGCTCTGGTTCACGTTCATCAAAGCCAAATGTCATCTGACTCATAACATTGCTCCTCGTGCAAATAAACTATCCAGCTCAAGTACTTGCGGCTTTGTAAGCTGATTAAAGTACACCCCTTGGCCATCACTCATGCCCCGTAAAAAGGTGTAATACACGCCGCCTAAATGGGTCTCTATGTCGTAATTTTTAACACGTTGTTGTAATAAGCGATGCAGTGCAACAGTGTAAATCAAATACTGTAAATGATATTGGTGACTGCTCATCGCTTGCTCAAGCTGATCATGTTGATAATCAGCTGCGCTGTTGCCTAAAAAGTTCGACTTATAATCAAGAATGTAATACTTATCCTGCCAACAAAAAATTAAATCGATGAAGCCTTTTAGTAAACCTTGCACATCAGTAAAGTCGAGTTTCCCCGGTAAACCAAAATGCTTTACCAAAATTTGATTTAACTTATCACTTGAAAGCGATAATAACGGTAAATTAAACTCCATTTCGACTAAACACACTTCAGGCGAAAGCGCCGATAAACAAAGCCCTTTATCGTTTAGTGGACACTTTAAAGCGGCATTGATCCAGCTTTCGGTCATTGCCTCCCAACTATCATCAATGTGATACTTGGCAAACAGTTTTGTTATTACCTTATCAAGAGCATGGTCGTCACGCTCGTTGTCAGGTCGTTTCAATGCATAGGGATCCGTAAAGTCCAATTGCTCAAATATTTCGTGTAAACAACTGCCCGGCTTCGCACCTTTCGGGAAACTATAGGGGGTTAGTTGCACTGCTTGCTGCGCTAAAAATTCATCTTTTTCGTGATCTTCATCACTGCGCCCCAGTTCAATATGATCAGTCTGCTTTTTAAAGGTTAATGCACTAAAGCTGGTTGAACGCCAATCTCGTTCAATGTGGGGTTCGAGTGTGTTGACTTGATATGACTGCTCAGCACCTGTGCTTGTTAGGTCAAGCACAGTGACCTCATCGGGTTGCGTAAAAGCTTCAAAATGCATATGCGCCGACTGAGCACAAAAATCGCTTAATAACCTGTGCCACTCATCAGCCGATTTAATTTCTTCCCCTGCAAACAGTACATGACCAATACTGGTACTTTGTATACCAGGGCGATTACTGCGCCCTTGTGCAATGTTATACACACCGACTGAGCAAAAATGTACCGCACGGGTCAACGCCACATACAATAAACGCAAGTCTTCAGCTAAACGTTCTTGCTCTGCTTTTTGTAAGGCCTCATCACCGTTAGCAAGGTCGTAAACCAGTTTTCCGTTATGATGATAAAGCGCTTCTTTGGTTTCACGGTAGCCACAAGCAAACGGCATAAACACTATCGGATATTCCAAACCCTTTGAAGCATGCATCGTGACGATTTTTACTAAATTGGCATCGCTTTCAAGACGAACTTGCACCGCTTCACCCTCTTGTTGGCTGACCTTTTGCGCAAACCAGCGCAATAATCGGTGAGTGCCTTCTAGTTCAATTTGCTTTTGCTGCAAGATTTCACCTAAATGGCGAAAATCTGTCAGCCAACGTTCCACGTTATAACCAAGCCCCTGCCAGCGTGCAGCGAGTTGATTGTGGCTCAGTAAGCGCTCAAGCATCGCCATCGCACCTTGCTTATGCCAAATATGTGAAAGCTGAGCGAAAAAGTTTAAATGTTCTTGCCATTCGCTTTCGTTTTCATGTAACGCATAAATACGGTTATAGCTTAAGCAAAACAAGGGGCCTGCCAGTACGCCGCGCAATAATGATTCATCGTACTGACCATGAAGCGCTGTTAAAAAGTTTAATAAATGATGACTAAGCTCTTGCTGAAACACGCTATCGCGAGATAAATACACGCTGGCAATGGCTGCCTCACTCAACGCCGACTTCATCAGTTGTGCTTCGTTTCTATCTCGCACTAATACACAAATATCGGCAGCGGTGACCGCTTTGCCAGCAATTGTGGCTTCACCTGAATGCGCCTGCTTAAGTAAGCGTGTGATTTTTTGTGTGTAGTGCTGGGCAAGCGCCTGCTGGGCAACCCCTTTGCTGGTTGGCTTATTATTAGCCTGAGCGTATTCATCAACAAACACTGAAAACTCAAATGCATTGGTGGTTTCGCCATTGATTAAAAACGCTTTGTTTTCAGGCTTCCCCTTTGCATGAACTGCTTGAAACGGAATCGCATCGTTATAAATAAAGCTATTAGCGTTTTTAGAAAAAATGCGATTTACACTCTCGACCACCCCTTCACTTGAGCGAAAGTTAGTGTCTAATGTGTATTGTTTTTGCGCAACAACCGCTTTTTTGGCACCAATATAGGTAAAAATATCTGCACCACGAAAACCATAAATAGCCTGCTTTGGGTCGCCTATCATAGCGAGTGTGGTATTTTTGGCGTTATAAATGCGGCTAAAAATACCGTATTGCACTGGGTCGGTATCTTGGAATTCGTCTATCATGGCAACAGGAAATAAGGCCGCTATTTTTTCGCTTAGCACGTCTCCTTGGTCGCTACAAAGTGCCTGATGCAAGTTAGTTAGCAAATCATCAGGGGTGATAACCCCTTGCTCCTGCTTACGTTTTATAAGTGCATTCGCAACCCATTTTGTTGCATATTGCACTATCGCAATATTCAAGCCGTTATTAATAAGGCTACTCAGTTTGGCCATTTCATCAAACTGTGCCGTCATTGCGTGACTAAGCAAACTGCCGTTTTTCTTATAATTCGCAGGGTCGCTTAAATTCTCTGTGCTCCAAACTTCAAACGAATACTTGCTGGTGCCAAATACAAAAAAGGTGTCGTCATTGTTTAGATATTCTTCAAGCGCTGCAAGGCTGTTTTTGCGGCCTGGCGTTTTAGAACCACTCAGATCAGACGCTTTTACAGCATTGATAAATTCACTGTCACGGCATGCCTTTTTAAAAGCAGGTACTTTTGCGACAAAGTTATCGCGTGCTTGCCATATTTCATCAAGGTTGTATTCAGGGGTAATAATCGCCCCTTGTTTGCTGAGCAAACTGACCACGTGCGGATACATCGACGCTGGTACCGGGAAAATATCAGTAATCGCTTCTGTGCGCGCTTTTGACTGTGGGTATACAAAGGCACGCCAAAAATCATTGAGTGTTTCTTGAATGAGCTCTCGCTCATCTAAAATAAATTCTAAGTTAAACGCGACACCTGACTCAAACGCGTGCTGTTTGAGCATGCGCTGACAAAAGCCATGAATAGTAAAAATAGCCGCTTCGTCCATTGATTTGGCCGCAGCGTCGAGTAAATCAAATGCCGCGTGTTTGTCATTAACTTCATTGATAATTTGACTAATTAATTCATCTTCAGGATTTTTGCCCAGCAGTGCATCTCTGGCATTGATTATACGTGCGCGCACGCGGTCTTTTATTTCTTGGGTAGCCGCCTCAGTAAAAGTAACAACCAATATTTGTTCAACACTGAGCGGGGTATTTAAAAGCGCAGTGCCATCTTCGTCCGTCGCTTTTTGTAAGCCCAATAAATAACGTAAATACAACCCCGTTATAGTGTACGTTTTACCTGTACCGGCACTGGCTTCAATCAGGCTTTGCCCACAAAGCTCCATGCTAATAGGATTAAGCGTTTGCATGGTCAGCCTCCTGCGCTAATTCAACCAGCGGCGATAAAAGCAGCTCACTCCAATGAATAAACTCGTCTTCGCAGTCTTTTAGATTCCGAATGGTTAGGCGAATATAGGGGTTTTCTCCTTCACCTACACCGATATATTGCGGGGCAAATTTATTATTCGCTTTTGCCATGTCTTTATTTGTTTTAATGTACTCGTAGCCACTTACTGGAAAAAATGCCACTGGCCGTGTAAGTAATGCTTTATAGAGCATAAACCAATCGTTCAAATAACCACGTGCATCGTCTTGTGAAAGCGCTGAAAAACTAATTTGTTTATCTAAACCAAGTATTAAGGTTTCAACATGTTGGCCCATGATCTGTGCAGCTAAATGCTGAATAAAGCCCTTAATCACGTCTTTGGCTTTAATGCTTGCGGTACGATAAAACACCTGTTTTTGCCCGTAAATGTGGTTAAGCCAGCCCTCTAAGGTGGTATTTTCAAGAGTTATTTTGACTTCAATTGGCAGCAACTCATCATCTTGAATATGGGCTTTCACCTGCCCTGCTAACGCATCAACACGGTGCTGCATACTTTCAAACACCAAATCGCCAACATGCGCTTGGGGCAACTCACCGCGTTGCATGATTTGCGCTTTATTAAGTGGTGTTTCTAGAATACTGGCTTCTAAAATTTCATCTAAGTAGAAATAGCGACGCAGTGCATCAAGGCTAAATGGCTCTTCATCTTTCGCAATATCATTAAATTGCGGCAACCTTAAGCCCAAACTCTGCTGATAAAAGCTTTCGTGCGGCTGACACACACTGCGAATAAACTGGTTTAGCTCAACAATTTGCTCGGGTGATACACACAGGTCTTGCTGTGGCTCTGGCGTAATACTTTGAGCGGGTATCCACACCGGGTTATAGCTGTGTAATTGCGTTACCGCAGGCTGCTTAGCCTTAAGATAATAGGCAGGATTAAACGGTTGCAAGTGCTGATAATTAATCAGCGCCTCGGGCAGTGCTGCGTGACAGTCTTTTTCATCGTCAAATTTAAAGCTACGGGCGATGTATTCTAACAGCTCACTGACGAGTGTTGAGGGCATTCTTGGTTGGTTATCAAAACACGAGCGCCCAATATAACTGATATATAAGTTTTCACGGGCGCTTAAAATGGCTTCTAAAAACAGATACCTGTCATCTAGTTTACGCGAACGGTCGCCTTTTTGGCGTTTTGAATACGGCACTAAGTCAAAACCAATGGGCTGCACGGTACGAGGGTAATCAGCATCGTTCAGACCCAGCATACACACCACTTTAAAGGGCACGGCACGCATTGGCATCAGCGTACAAAAGTTCACTTGCCCAACTAAAAAGCGCTGTCCTACGCCTTTCTCTTGAATACCTTGCTTCACTAAATAGCTAACAATACGCTGCGAAACATCCCCTTGGTAATCACCGTTTTCGTAATGCTTAATGAGCGTATCAAGCACTTTTTGCAGTACCAGTAAATCCCAGCTTTGCTCGCCCTCATCACTGTAAATTTCGCCAAGCAGGGCTTTTAAAATCGCGGCTTTTTCGTTTAATGGTGCATCATCGTGTAGTTTTTCTTTATAACGAGCCAATACATCAATAAATTCAATTAATTTATTAAGGGTATTTAACGCCATGCCTTCGACTTCATCGGCACTGTAAATTCCCGAAAATGGCATGTGTTCATCACGTTGTGCCACCCCTAGCAGTAACCGGTTTAACCCATGCTGCCAGGTATTTAAATCAATAGCAGGAAGACCAAAACTGTCTTTATGCGCGGCATCTAAACCCCATTTAACACCCACTCGCTCAAGCCAAAAGCCAATTTGTTCGTATTCATGAGCCTCTAAGTTAAACTTTTCGGCGATTTGTGTGACTTGCAGTAAATCAAGAATGTCAGACACACCAAACCGTGAGTAAGGTAAATCGGCCAAACTTGCAAATGAACTCAGTACAGGCTTTTCTTGTTCAATGGCTAAATCGGCTAACGCATAAGGAATAAAACGACGACCTTCTGCACCACCAAAAACGGCCTCGATATACGGGCTGTAAGTGCCAACATCGGGCATCATCACAATAATATCTTTCGGCGTTAAGTGTGGGTTTTGGTTAAACAAATTTAATAAGTAATCATGAAGCCGCTCTACTTCACGCAGTGGCGTGTGACAGTCACTGAGCACAATACTGGTATCGCCTGCTTTAATTGGCAGTTTACCTTCATCGTTAATAAACCATTCTTTATCGGGTGTAAGCGATTCGCCTTTAAACGCTAATTGATAAATCTCAGCGTGAATTTGCGATAATAAAGTGTCATCAAATTCATTCTCAAAACCATCTAACCACTGCGCGTCTAGCTGCAATAATTGCTCAAAGTAATCTCGGCCTAATTTCCCCCACGACGATAGCAGCGGATTGCCAATAAAAAAGTACTCATGGTCGGGATTTTTTGCATGGTCTTCAAGCGCATCTAGGTGCGGACGTTTGGCATATTTTGCAGCAATTTTAGCAGCCGTTTTTTCATCTAAAGTGTCACCCCAATAGTGCTCGCTTGGGTTGAAGAAAAACAGAAACACCTGCGTTTTTTTCGCAATGGCTTGGAACACTTCAAGCTGACTACTGGCAATCGCCGAAATACCAAATAAGCTAATACGCTCGGGTAATAAGCTGCTATCCATCGTTTCAAGCGCAGCGAGTAATTGGTCTTGCATATTGGCACGATGATAATGGCTTTGGCCAAGTTGTTTACTGTGCGCCACCAGCCTACGCCAAAGATCAGGCTGCCAAGGTGCTATGCCTATATCAACATCATCAAGTTGATCTGTGCCCTGCTCCCACGTGGCAATCCAATGTGGACGATACATTAGGTATTGGTCATACACATCGGCGATTTTTTCACATAATGCGAAGGTCTTTTGGCCATCAGTATCGCCATCTAAATACGTTTTTAGAGGTAAATACAACGGCTCATCAATACAATCAGGCAGAATAGCAAACAGCTTCCACGCAAGGTTTGCTTTATTATAGGGAGATTCACTGGGCACATCGGGCAATAGTTGCTGATACAGCTGCCAAATAAAACTAGATGGCAGTGGAAAATCAACCTGTGCGGCAATGCCTAAATGTTCACTTAAGCCTATTTTTAGCCACTGCGACATACCGGGTGACTGCACAAGCACAATTTCTTTTTTGAATGGACTCGTTAACGGATTAACTTTAAGAAGAGCGTGAAACCGCGCTTGCAGTGCTTCCATGCGATTTGATTGAATTATATTCAGCACTTTACACTGTCCTTGCTTGAAACTAACTAATTGACACAGTGTAAGATATTTTAATTAGATGGGATAGGTATAAGAGTCACCTAAGTACGCTCTTAGGTGACAATTTAAGCGATCTGCAGATTAGATAAGTTCTGCCAGCATTTCTTCGCTGTAAGGTGTTAATGCTTCACCATGGGTAACTTTACTAATGTAATCTGGGTTTGCGATAAAGGGGCGTCCAATCGCGATTAAGTCAAATTGGTTGTTATCAATTGCCTGATTAGCTGACTCAAACGTATAACTACCTACACCCACTAATGTACCTTTATATGCACTGCGTAAGTATTCAGATGTCGTTTTATTTTCAAGGCTTGCAAAACGCATGCTGTCATCAAAAATACCCGCATGAAGATAGGCAAGATTGCGACTTTCAAGCGCTGTTAATAAATAATCAAACACGGCCTTATCGCGGTTATCTTCACTCATATTAAAATATGCACCCGGAGATAAACGTAATGCTGTTTTATCTGCGCCAATGGCTGCGATTACAGCATCTACAACCTCTAAGGCGAAACGTGACATATTTTCTGGTGTTTGACCGTATTGGTCATCGCGTTGGTTGGCAGCGAAGTGTAAGAATTGATCAATTAAATACCCATTTGCACCATGGATTTCAACCCCGTCAAAGCCCGCTTCTATAGCGTTTTCAGCCGCTTTAGCGTAATCAGCAATTAAACCTTGAATGTCTTCAATGGTTGCTGCTTTTGGTGTCACGTAAGTTAATTCACGCATGCGTGGCACAGACCCTTCTACACCGATTGCCGAAGGAGCAAGTACATCACCACCAAAAAAATGTGGGTGAGCCACACGCCCTACATGCCAAAGCTGAGCAAACATTTTGCCGCCTTTCGCATGCACTGCATCGGTGACTTTTTTCCAGCCTTGAATCTGTTCGCTGGTAAATAGCCCTGGGGTATTTGGGTAACCCTGTGCATCAGGGCGAATAATTGTCGCTTCACTAATGATTAAACCGGCATCGGCACGGCGTGCATAGTAGTCAACCATTGCTTGAGTGGGGACTAAATCATCATCACTCATACAGCGCGTAAGCGGCGCCATTAATACACGGTTTTGCAGTTCAATAGTGTCGTTTAACCTAAAGGGAGTTAATAAATCAGTAGCCATAAATGTCTCAATTATTTTTGAATGTACATTCAAGATAGGGATTCTTGAATCATTATTCAAGGCTATTTTTGAATATTTGTTCAAGATTAAG
The DNA here is from genome assembly GCF_900116435.1 of Pseudoalteromonas lipolytica. Taxonomy (GTDB): domain Bacteria; phylum Pseudomonadota; class Gammaproteobacteria; order Enterobacterales; family Alteromonadaceae; genus Pseudoalteromonas; species Pseudoalteromonas lipolytica. The sequence goes on from NZ_FPAZ01000012.1 coordinate 131,376, forward strand.
TAGACTGCAAATAATGACCTCAAAAAGTTGACGTAATGAGAACCGCTGAATTTGATAATGACTATGTGTTAAGACAAGCCATGCTAGCCTTCATGGAGTTTGGGTATGCTAAAACCAGCATGCAAAAACTAACGCACGTTACTGGCCTTCACCCCGGTTCGCTGTACGGCGCCTTTGGCAATAAAAAAGCGATATTTTTAAGAGCAATAGAACAATATCAAAAAGATCGTAATCAACAGTTCACAGCGTTATTTCATAATAAACAGCCTATTTTAGAGACACTTAAAAATTATCTGTCCCTCATTGTTGATGAGTGTATTAAAGGCGAAGTAGCAAAAGTGTGCTTACTCACCAAGAGTATTTCAGAGGTAGAAGGCAACGATCCACAAATTTGCAGCGTGCTACGTGGCAACTTAAATGCCTACGAAAATACACTTGCCGAACAAATTCAAAAAGCCCTTGATAACAACGAATTTAAAAGCAGTAAAACCGCGCAGCAATTGGCGCGCTTTTTAGTTATGGGTATTTATGGTATCCGTACTTATGCGCTCACTAATAGCGATCCGAAAGCGCTACAGCTGCTTGCCGATGATTTATATTGTGCCCTTCTTAATTAACTCACGGCACTCGCACTATTAATAACTACTATGTCGCCACACCAATAGCGAATAGTTATCTTACAAAAAAGCAGATCAATTTAGGAGACCACTTTTCTCTTATTACACATACACATAAAGCAACTGAGCCTGGAAAATATATATTTACAATCACAGCAAGTAACCATGACTTCATTGAACAGCTCAGTGTTAAATTAACTGTCCTGCCCCATAATCCCACCTTGTAGGTTTACTCATCCCGAAAATTTGCCCCTTCCTGACAACCCAACTCACAGCGTTATCAGCACGATTACTATTGTAGAAAAAGTGCACGTGTACCCTGCTTATGTCACTGTTAATATTAATTCTTCGTGGATAAATGATTTATCTTTTGCATTGGTGCCACCTTCCAGTGAACGATTTCAGTTACTTAAATCTAAATCGATAAGTGCAAAATCAACACATACCGAACCAACAACTATCTAATTTATAAACAGCGAATGCACCAATGGCTTGCCGCTTACGTTAATAGCCGTGAAGGGCATTAACCACCATTCATTGCACAGAGATAATCGCTTTATTACTTGTCATATTAATTTATCACCTTATGATTAAGATAATGCTGTGTATAACTAAAAAGAGTGAGCCTGTCATGAATAATGCAACTGCAAAACGTGTTGAAACAGAATTAGACGAAATCCTTGCCCTTGGTACAAAAAAACGACTCGCTTATATGTTTGAAATGGTTCACGAATTTAAACAGATTTGGATCCTTAATGATGAGCACGGCTGTGTAATGCTTACCAATGAAGACGATGACTGCGTACCCGTTTGGCCTAGCCGTGAGTTTGCACAAAGTTGGGCAACCGGAGAGTGGCAAGATTGCGAGCCCAAAGCGATACCCGTCAAAGATTGGTTGAGCCGCTGGACGCCAGGTCTTGAACAAGATGACTTACTGATTGCCGTTTTTCCAACTGAACAAGATGACGGTACTATTTTATTCCCTGACGAATTTGACTCGCAACTAAGAGTGCCAAAAAGACGTTTTTAAATCATGCTTATAACTTAAAAAAGGGAGCAATAGCTTAATGCAGATCAGTTAAGGAAAAACCAATAAAATAAAGGGTTACAGCGATGATTTATAAAAATCTTACTGTAGCCCTTTTGCTATATGGTCTTTAGCTAATTTTATCCCCACCTGCTTTAAGCAGCTTTAACTGAATAATATTCACATATTTATTCAAAAAACTGCTTAACTGACTGGCATTAGGAGCAATAGCTCCCTTTTTTATGCGGCATTTACCGATAGGCTATGATACCAATCCGTAAAATACCTAATCCTGCAAATTTAACAAAAATTATTGACTACTTTGCTAAATGCTCTAAATATAATTCTAATTTTTGTGATTCGTTTAATGTTTTTAACACCGCTTCTTGTTGTGCAAACCAGCTATCGGCAATACCGTCGTTATTTTTATCTTGAACAACAGCAACATCTTTAAATTGAGCTTCATACGCTTGCCAGCTAGGAATAACGTCAAGTTCATGATTAATTAACCCATCCCCTGTTACGGGACGCTTGTCATTGAGTTGGTCATAAACTAACTGATCAATGCTGTCTATGAACACGCCATTTGCATTTCTATTCGCTCCCGCTAACTGATTTTGTGCGATGTCATAAAACACCTGCTTCGCATTCTTTGCTTTAAAATCAGACTCTTTCTCAACTATAATTTTTTTATCACTCAACCAAGGGCTGTTTGCTTGGCTGGCGATACGTTTCCCTTCTTTTTTATTTCTATAATTGACAGCTAACCAGTTTTTATCATCAAACTCTGGGTACCCTTCTAGAATATTTCCAGCGATATAAGCTTGGTTTTTGCTAATGAATGGAGAGAACCAAATATCCGCAAATTGAATGCGCTTGCTCGCTTTACCCGGTTTGTAATAATTCGCTATTAGGTTAAATCGCCCATTCTCAGAGCCATACACATTATTGTGTCCCCAATTAAAAATAATATTATTACTAACTTCGATAAATTCATCTGTGTAAGGGTAAGGAGATTTTAGTCTATGTCCATTTATACGGGGAGTTCTACTTGCATGATTTGCTATTATATTATTAATAAAAGAGGCATTAGCTCCTCCCCAAATACCACCATAACCATGCTTTCCTTTAGGATGAATAGAGTCGTTTAAGCTATATGAAATAATAGAGTTTTGTAATGTGAAATTACGATTATTGTAAAAGCTACCCGTTTCATCAACAGACCAGCTTAATGAACAATGATCTATAATAACGTTGTTAGAATTGCGCACAGTTAATGCGTCTTCTACCACCTTAAATGTCCCTAATCGAAAACGAATAAACCTAATAATCACATCCTCTGCATTTGAGACAGTAAATGGCGCACCTGAAATGGTAATGCCTCCCGCAGAGGTTTGCCCTGCTAGCGTAATTCGACCGTGGTTTACTTTTAATTCTTTTGACAGCTTAATCACCCCAGACACAGCAAATGTAATAACGCGAGGATGCTTTTGTTTAATTGCGTAACGTAAGGTTCCGGGCTCATCTTTGTCTTCGAGGCTCGTTACAATATACAACTTACCCTCTGCGCCACCTCGAGAGAATTTACCAAACCCTTCGGCACCATCAAAGGCAATAGACCTAGGCGTTAACAACTGACCCATACTATTTGCACTAAATAATGACACACTCAATGCACCAAACAGTAGCAATAGGACGTTTCGACGAAACCGGTATTGTTCACTTTTCATTCAAACCCACCTTTTTGTACCTTATAGAAAAAAACCAGCCTTTATGCTGATTAAAAAATTGACAGTTTAATTAATGCGGTGTTAACTTTATGTTATCTTCATTTGCCACCGGTGGCAAATGGATTTTTAAAAAGAAAATAGAACACAATAAAAGCCTTTTAAAAAGGAACAACAATGAAAACGATAAAACTCAGCGGTATTGCAGCAGCACTTTTGGTTGCCCTGCCCGTCTATGCACAAGACGCACAGACAACCAAACCCGTACCGCAAACAGCGTCTAGTAGTAATGAAAAAACAGCGATAAAGAAAGCCCAAGATGAAGATGATGACATGGAGATCATCGCTGTAACAGGCATTTATCAGGCTGATTTAAAAGCCCGAGCAATGGAACGTGAAAGCAAAGCATTTAGCTCTGTGATTGCTACAGATGATTTAGGTAACTTAGTTGACCAAAATGTCGCTGAGTCTCTACGTCGTGTTCCCGGTGTCACCTTAGAAAGAAGCGAAGGCGAAGGTAAATATGTAGCTGTACGTGGTCTTGGTCCCAAATTTGTGTCGGTAAATATGAATGGCGCGGAACTTTCTGGTGCAGGTGATGACCGAAAAGTCGGCCTTGATGGCATAACGGGTGACTCTCTTGGTGCAATTGAGGTGTTTAAAACGCTCACACCTGATATGAACTTAAACTCAATCGGTGGCGCAGTAAACGTGAAAGCTATTTCGGCTTATGACCGTGGTGACAATACACTGAAAATAAAACTTCAAGATTCTTACAATGAAATGAGAGAGGCACATTCACCGAAGTTTAGTATTGATGGTACACAGTTGTTATTTGATGACAAAGTTGGTATTGGCTTTGCGGCCAGCTATGAAGACAGACAAACACAAGTCGATGAAGTACGTCATCACAGCTCTCGTGATATGAACTTTTTAAAAGGGGGTATTGGTCTCTCTGAAACAGAATTAGCAAATGCAGAAGAAATTTTAATCCCTGCACAGCTCGAAAACCGTCGCGAAATAGCGGATCGTAAACGTACCAATGCCACACTTAATGTCGAATTCAAACCAAATGAAGACAGCTTTTACTATATTCGTGGTAATTATTCAAAATACACCGACGACGATATCGCTCAACGTGAATTTTATAACTTTTATAATGGCGATCAAGAAGACGAAGTTATTTATGTTAACCCACAAACTAAGGAGTTTGCACTTTCAGATATTGATGTTTACAACCAGTATTTTATTCAAGAAGGTGAAACTGTAACCACCAACTATAGCTTTGGTGGTGAAAACTACTTTGCTGAGTCGTGGCGCGTAGATTATGAATATGCTTACTCTAAAACAGACGATGAATCAGTGGGTGATCGTCGTGTGCAATTCCGCGAACGAGAAAATATCGTTTATGGCAAGGCTGGCCGTGATTTTATTACTGCGAAAGTATTAACGCCTTCTGAAGCTGCGGCTCTTGGTGGTTTTGAGCTTGACCCAGACAATGATGTTTTTGCTGGTGAGGCCGACGGTGATTTAAGCGATCTTTCTAATATGCAATACGATAACCTATTCATGGAAGACAGCACCCGCACAGACGAAATCACAAGCTTTAAACTTAACTTTCAAAAGGAGTTTGATAGTCAGTTTTTAAATTCTATAAAGTTTGGGGGCACCTATAACGAACGTGAACACTATAGAGATAAAGATCGTTGGAGTTACACGATAAATGCTGATGATTGCGATGGTAATGAAACCTGTATCGCTGTTGCTAACTCTAATATTACCGATTATGACTATAGTGTGCCCGCTGGTGATTTATTCACCTACCCTTTAGTGTCCGCGCAGGATGTTGAGTACATGGTTGATTCAACAAAAATCACGCGTGAAAATGCCACCGGTGGCGAACTATCAATCGACAGCACTAAAGAAGACTATGTACTCACCGAGGACACGTATGCCACTTATGTTATGGCAGAACTGCAGTTATCAGAAAAAGTAAGCGTAATAACGGGTGTGCGTTATGCGCATACCGAGTTTTCGTCGACTGGTTTTATGTCACTTGAAAATGACGATTGGTCATTTGGTGGTGAGCATACCTTAGATATTGCAGTTCCGTTACCTGAATCATCAATAACTTACAGTGAATACTTCCCTAGTATGCATCTTCGTTATGAACCAAATGAAACGATGTTAGTTAGAACCTCTTTATGGACCAGCTACACTCGCCCTTCGTTTAAACAAGCACGAGGATATGCACGGTTTGATGATGATATCAGTTTATGCGACCCCACAACCAATACATGTTATAGCGAACCCGATGGGCAAAGTGCATTAGAATTACAAAACTATATTTTGGGGCCCGACAATGCACTTCAAGTTGGTAACCCAAATCTTGTCGCAATGACATCAGACAACTTTGACGCCTCATTTGGTTGGTATCCTTCCAAAGAATTATTCGTTGAAGTAGCTGTTTTCTATAAAAATATTGATAACTTCATTGTTGATGTCAGTGGTATTCAAATGGGGTTAGATGAGCTACCTCTTACATTACCTGTTGATCATGTTTCTGACTTCGCGATTCCACAAGACTTAGTCATAAATCAAGTTGATATCACCTTAAACGGTGATAAAGCAACCGTGTATGGTATGGAGCTTAGTTATAACCAGTTTTTTGAAAACGGCTTATTTTGGCAAAGTAATATGACCGTCGTCAGTAGTGAGTCAAAACTCGATGACACCATACGCTATGAAAAAATGCCGTTACCAGGCCAAGCAGATATTACCGCTAATATTGCGCTGGGTTGGGAGAATAAAACAGCGTCACTTAGGCTAATCAGTAATTATCGTTCCGATATTTTAGAACAAGTAGGCTCTTGCCCTATTTCAGCAGACAAAAATGATGCTAAAGCATGTAAAACATGGGCTGATATCTACCAAGATGACATATTAACCTTTGACATAAAAGCGACTTACGACTTCAACGAACACCTTTCATTCTACTTTGATGCAATCAATATCACCGACGAGTCAGACCTTCGTTATTTCACCGGTAATGATCAGTCTGGCGGCGAGATTTTGTATCAACGAGAAGATTATGGTCGGACATATCAACTAGGAATGAATTATAAGTTCTACTAATAATTCAACTACTTAAAACAACAATAATCACTGAACACACGCGTTTGTGTTGCTAAACGCGTTCATCCTTGGAGGGATGTATGAATAGCACAATTAAAATTCCATCTTGCTTATTGCTTGCAGCCGTACTTGCAGGCTGCGGCGAAGAAAGCTCTGTCAACGTAAAAGAGGCGCCACTTCCCCCTATTCAAGGGGTTTTTATAGATAGCCCTGTCGCCGGATTGACCTATAACAGCCCGTCTGTGACAAACGGTAAAACGGACAGTAATGGCCAATTTGATTATTTCCGTGGTGAAGCGATCACATTTTCTATTGGTGAGCTGACATTTCCAAGTGTCGCGGCCAGCAATGTTGTCACTCCACTGAGCGTATTCTCTACAGACACCGTATTTCATCCTGCTGTAATCAATAGTTTGCGTTTATTGCAGTCGTTAGATGTGGATGGTGACACCAGTAACGGTATTACCATTAGTGACGCAGCAGCACAGGCTGCAGTAATGGAATTAGCCCAAGGACAAACACCTGCAGAATTCTTTGCCAGTGACGATTTTGACGAAAAGGTAAATCAATGGCTTGCTAACGCTGGGGGAGCAAATACCAGCTTAGTGAGTGCTGATACTGCCATTATGCATTTTGTAGATTTTATTTTTGAGCAGTATAACAGTACACAGCCTCTCGCCTTCACTCCTGCCGACTTCACGGGAACAATTTATAACCCCGTTGTAAAAGGGGCAAAAGCGAGTATTGAAATGTGGCAGTTTACACCCAGTGAAGAAGGAGCAAGCACGGGGTCATTCACTAAGCTAGTCGATGGGAATGAAACGCTTGTTGGCAGCTATGAGTTTCAGTTTGGTAATCGCGTTTTAGTATTAACAACCAGTGAAGGTGATACACCGAGTAAGCATTATTTAATTTCTCGCTCGCACAACACTGTCAATAATACCTTTAGTGTGTGCTCTACAAATGATGCAGCACAGCTTGCAACGTTAGTACTTAGCTGTGATAACAACGATGATGCATACAACAATATTTTAGCATTTGATGAACAGCAAGCCCAAAATGAGTTGGTAAAGCTTAGTGAACTTGCTGAACAAACCGGTCTTGCGTTAAACGAAGAATTCGATACCGACACTGATACATTCTTCTCATCCAGTTATAAGAGCCTCTCTGATGAGCAAGGAAGTGGGCCTCTTTATTTTAAATCTGGCGGCAGTGCCATTATCAATGAGTTGGGTCAGCTTGTTTTGGAAGGTGACCGTTTCACAATCGGTAATACCCTGCCAGGTAAAGAATCATCGCCAAGCGATACAACGGGTGTGGGAATATACAATTTAAGCGAAGGCTTCACTATTAGCTTTGACGTCATTAGCCATAATGGTGCAGGCTCTCTTTCTTTATACGTTGATAACAATACAACAAGCCAAAGTAACTCTGTGCATGCTGATGCATCAAAGTTTTATGGAAAATCGATTGATGAAACCAACCTGCCTGTCGGACAACGCTTCTCTTATACTTATATACCTGGGCAAGATGTTAATACAGGAACTGAATTAACGCACCCAGATGCACGCGGTATCCTGAGCGCAGATATTAAAAACTCTTACTTTCAAATCAGAACCGATTCAGCCGCTTTATTTGTCATAGATAATCTAAAAATAGAAACAGTTGCGACAGATGTGCCAGAAGTTGAGCCACCTGTTGAACCGCCAATTGATCCACCTGCGACAGGTGAGATCCCCATTGTTGAACTGCCTTACACAAACGATTTTACGACTGTTACTGGTGATATTTTTTCTGTCGACTATCAAAAAATAGTTGATAGTCAAGGTAATGAAGTTCCGATGTTTTCAAAAACTGGAGGATCCGTCACCGTCGTCGAAAACGGTTTAGAACTGGACGGGGGCCGATTCACTTTGGGTAATACCACTGCGGGCGTGGAAACCAGCGAAAATGATACAAACTCAACGGGGGTATTTGATTTATCAAGGCCTTACCAAGTCGTCATGGATATTGTCAGTGCTAGCGATCCTGAAGGTGACAACAAGTTCCAAATCTATGTCGACAACAATACATCAAGTAGCTCTAAATCGATGCACGGTGGTGAATCTCGATTCTTCAACGAGTTAATCAATGACTTAGTTGTTGGCGAAACCTTAGTCGTACCCGGAAAACTCGCTACCAAGAACTCTTTTTTACAATTGCGTACCGAGACAGGCGGTAAAGTAGTGATTAATAATTTACGCATTGAGTACGTTGAAGACCCAAGTATCTTTAAGTGTTCAGATGCACCTGAACTGTATTTTTGTGATGATTTTGAAAGTGGTGATTTGAGCAACTGGAAAATTTTAGCAACGCCTACTAACGTAGACGGTGCCATGGGTGAATTCGATATTTTAAATATCAACGGTAATAACATGATGCGATACACCGCAGGCAACGCAGGCGGTGAACTTATTTTAGCCACAGACGAAGCAATGCAAAATATCCCACAAACAGGTAATTATTTTGTAGAAGCGAAAATTCGTCCTCGTCAAAACAGTACAACAGCAAACAAACAGTTGTACATGATGGCCCGTTATCAAGATACAGGAAACTGGTACGGTGGCGGTTTAAATGTGCAAAACTCATCTAGTAGCACGCGAGTAGAAGTTGCTGTCAGCACCGAGGGCTCTATTGCACGCCCTGTTCAGGCAAGTACACCTATTTTACTCGGCGAAAAAGGGGGCACAGAAGACGGTGTTTGGTACACCACCCGTTTTGAATTAATCAATGATCAATTAACCATTTACTTAAATGGTGAAAACTTAGGCTCAGTGAGTGATACAAATTACAGCGCACGTGGGCTAATAGGTTTATTTACTAATAACCGTTCATTTGAATTGGATGACTTAAAAGTTGGCGATCCGACTATCAAACCCATTCAACTCACACTGGATTACAAGGACCCTAACTGGGACACCTCAACGACAGCTGAACCATTAACAATTAATGTCACCGCCATTAAAAATGATGGGGTAACAATTGATGAATTCACAGTGACTTCAACTGATGACAAAATTGTCAGTGTCGATATCAATGGGAGTGTAATTACTCTTACCCCAATGGCGGCCGGTAATGCCACGATTACGTTCGTCTCTGGTTCTGATAGTACCATAACCCGAACAATAGAGGTGAGTGTGGCTGAAGGTTTTGTCATGCCAACAACTGACTATGGCGACTTAACTGGAAAGTTATTTCCTGAAAAAAACAGTGCCAATCAATTTATTGATACGCAATTTAGCCTTACATTTGATAATGAACCAAGTTTAGGCGCTTTAGGTGAAGTACGTATTTATAAAGTCAGCGATAACAGTTTAGTCGATACCCTTACCGTTGGTAAAAACATTGACCACATTGGTTTTGCTGGACAAGCTAAAGTTCGCTCTGTTTACTACTATCCACTGCAGCTAAATGGGAACACACTCACCATTAAACCACGCAATAATACCCTTGAGTATGGACATACATACCGTGTTGTAATTGGTGATGATGTCGTGGTTGGTGCAATGTTAAATGGTCAAGAATTTAGTGGCCTAGGTGATAACAGTCAATGGGACTTTGTCACTAAAGTAAGCATGCCTGCAGGTAATCAGCTGCTCGTTGATGATGAAGGTGCGGCAGACTTTAGAACTGTGCAAGGTGCACTTAATTTTGCTATGCAGTACTTGGGCAAAGATGAGCACACCACTGTCTCCATAAAAGACGGCATCTATAACGAACTGTTATTTTTACGCGATAAAAACAACCTCACTATTCAAGGTGAAAGCCAAGAAAACACCGTTATTCAATATGAGAATTACGAGTCTATGAATGGCGGCACGGGTGGCAGTGCACCTATTAGCACAGGAACACCTAACGGAGGTAGAAGTGTGTTTTTAGTAGAAGGTGTCGACATGCTGACCCTTAATAATCTCACCCTTAAAAATACGCATATTCGTAATAAAGTGGATTCAAACCAAGCAGAAACTATTTATTTCAATAGCCCGTACCGCCTAGTTGCGAACAATGCCCGCTTTAAAAGTGAACAAGATACCCTCCTGTTAAAAGGATACTCATGGTTCTACAACACGCTTGTTGCAGGGAATGTTGATTTTATTTGGGGTTACCCAACAACGGCGTTATTCGAGAGTTCAGAGATCCGTACAATCGGTGATTCAAAAGACGGTGATCCTTTAACTGACTCAGCGGGTGGCTATGTTTTACAAGCGCGTGTACCTGTAGAAACAGACCCTGGTTTTATTTTCTTGAATAGTCGATTCACACACGGTCCTGGCCCCATTGGCAATGATGTTTTAGATAACTCAACATACATTGCAAGAAGTGGAGGCAGCGATACATACTTTGATAATATAACCTTAATAAACAATAGGTTTGATACACATATCGCTAAAATTGGCTGGGCTGTTCAAGGTGTAAATAATCAACCTGCTCCTAACCCTAGCGTTGCCACAGCAACCAGTGGTTGGCGCGAATATGGCAGTATGGATTTAGACGGTAATCCACTTGATTTATCTGAACGCGAAGGTGGCTATATTCTTTCAGATTCAGAAGTCAGCGAGCTGCTAGACCGCGAAAACATTTTTGCAGATTATAACGACGGTCAAGGATGGAGTCCAAAACCACTTGCTATTCCTCAACTACCGGATGAGCCTGTCAGCATTGCGCCAATCAATCCTAGTCGAGGGTTTGCAGGGTATAACTATAATATCACCGGAGGTGAAGGCGGTACTGTTGTTACTGTTGATAATGGGGCTTCATTAAAAGCAGCCCTAGCACAAGCGAAGTCTTCAGCATCCGCTATTACTATCTATGTTGATGGTGTAATCACAGATGCTAACAGTGGCGGTGATAATAAATCTATTGAAATTAAAGATATGAATAATGTCTCAATTATCGGTGTGGCTGATAGAGGTGAGTTTAATGGGATTGGCATTGCTATTCGCCGCGCTAACAACATTATCATCCAAAACTTAAAAATTCATGAAGTACTCACTGGTGGTAAAGACGGAATTTCAATTGAAGGTGATGAAAACGAAACAACAGCAAACATTTGGATTGACCATAATGAGTTGTATTCTTCGCTCTCCGTGGATCAAGACTATTATGATGGCTTAATTGACTCTAAGTCGGGTGCTGAGAACATTACCATTTCTTACAACTATATACATGATAGTTGGAAAACTTCATTACATGGCCATAGTGACAATGACGACAGCAGTAATAAAAACCGTCATATCACCTTCCATCACAACCGCTTTGAAAATATTGTCTCTCGGGTCCCTTTATTTAGGTTCGGTAATGGTCATATTTTCAATAACTACTATAACAATATCACTTCAAGTGCAATTAATTCACGCATGGGAGCTGAGCTACACATAGAGAATAATTACTTTGAAAATACCAAGAACCCTGTGGTTTCTTTTTATTCAGCACAGATTGGTTATTGGAACACATCAGGTAATTATCTAGGCGAAGGCATTACATGGAGTGATGCGGCAGATGGGGATGTACGAGCAGAAGTGACTGAAAACGGCATGACGCCAACCAGCTCATATAAAGCACCTTATGAATATACGCTTACGCCTGTAATGGATGTTAAAGCACATGTACTTGCTCATGCAGGTGTTGGTAAGCTGGATCAAAGTGATTTAAACATTCCTGATATTCAGTCTCCAACGGAGCCTCCTATTCAAGAACCACTTGGATTGCCCTTTACTGAAAACTTCTCTGCTGCTAATACTGATGAGTTTTTTAGTAACAGCTATCGTGATATTTCAGGATCTGCGGGTAACGAACAAGCGCTGTTCTACCGTGTAACAGGTAATGTTGACGTCGCAGGCGGACAGTTAACAATGACTGGCGCTAGAATTAGCATTGCTAACACAACCCCAAGTACCAGTACGACAGGAAATGACATCGAAACAACAGGCTTGCTTGATTTATCAAACAACTACCAAGTAACGTTCAAAGTTGCAGCGGTAGCTGGAAACACAGCCAAAAACTTTCAAATTTATGTCGATAACAATACTTCGGGTAGTAGCAATTCAATTCATGGCACTGCGTCTAAGTTTTATTCTGTGCCGCTGTCTGACTTAACAGCAGGCCAAACTTATACTGTGGATGGACTCGTTGCAACCAGCACTTCATTCATCACCATAAGAACGGAAAGTGAAGCGACTATCACATTGGATGAAATAAGCATTCAATAGTGCATTTCGCATTACACTATAAACCTCGCAATTGCGGGGTTTATTTTTTTATAAAGAAAATTTGATAAAAATAGACAAGTATATATGAAGAAATGGCGGTGACGGAGAGATTCGAACTCTCGATACGTTGCCGTATACACACTTTCCAGGCGTGCTCCTTCAGCCACTCGGACACGTCACCTAAAGCGTTAACTGATTAACGCGGCGTTATAGTATGAAAACAACCCTACATACGCAAGGGGTTTTTAAAATAGCGAACTTAAGTGGCTAGTAAACAAACAAAAAAGGCAAGGTATGTACACCTTGCCTTTCATTTCTATCCCAACAATTCTTAGCGTTGTAGTGTCGCAGAGAACTCTAACATGCGATTAAGCGATTTTAACGCGCCTTCGCGTAAGTCCATATCAACAAACACTTCTTTGCCTTGTGGGTCTGTTAGGGCTTCTTCAATCGCTTTTAAGCCGTTCATAGCCATCCACGGGCAATGTGCACAGCTTTTACATGTTGCGCCTTCACCGGCTGTAGGTGCTTCAAAGAATTCTTTCTCTGGGCATAACTGCTGCATTTTATAAAAAATACCGCGGTCAGTCGCCACGATGAACTTTTTGTTGTCCATGGTTTGCGCAGCTTTAATTAGTTGGCTTGTTGAACCAACAGCATCAGCAAGGGCAACAATCTCAGCAGGTGACTCTGGGTGTACTAACACCGCTGCATCTGGGTGTAGGGCTTTCATGTCCTTTAACGCTTTGGTTTTAAACTCGTCATGAACGATACACGCGCCATTCCACATAATCATATCGGCACCGGTATTCTTTTGAATATAAGAACCTAGGTGCTTGTCTGGACCCCAAATGATTTTTTCGCCTTGCTCATCTAAGTGCTCAACGATTTCAAGCGCACATGATGAGGTAACAATCCAATCGGCGCGTGCTTTTACCGCCGTAGAGGTGTTAGCGTACACCACTACTTTACGATCTGGGTGCTGATCACAAAACGCAGAAAACTCTTCAATTGGGCACCCTACGTCTAATGAACAAGTCGCAGCCAAAGTTGGCATTACGACTGTTTTGTTTGGCGTTAAGATTTTTGCTGTTTCGCCCATAAAACGCACGCCGGCGACAACAATAATATCCGCATCGTGTTTAGCACCAAAACGTGCCATCTCTAACGAGTCGGCCACACAGCCGCCTGTTTCTTCAGCAAGTGCTTGAATTTCAGGATCCGTATAGTAATGGGCAACAAGAACTGCATTCTTGTCTATTAGTAATTGTTTAATACGTGCTTTGTACTCAGCTTGCTCATCTTTTGATAACGGCGCTGGCTTTGGAGGAAAGATATAATCCTCAGGCATAATTTGTTCAGCTAGACTCATTTCTCGACCACTTAGTCCACAGTGCATTCATGGCGCGAATTATACGAGAATATAACGCTAAAGAACAGTATTGCTGAGTGCTGTTAAAGATAATTAAGGGATAACTTAGATAAAAAAGATAAATTAAGCGTGGTGGGTCATGATGGACTTGAACCATCGACCAATGGATTAAAAGTCCACTGCTCTACCAACTGAGCTAATGACCCGCTCT
>NZ_FPAZ01000012.1:146307-166520 GCF_900116435.1 Pseudoalteromonas lipolytica
AATGGTGGGTCATGATGGACTTGAACCATCGACCAATGGATTAAAAGTCCACTGCTCTACCAACTGAGCTAATGACCCGCTCTTTTAGCCGCATTTTGGCTGTTGTTACCAATCGCCTGCTGCGGGCGCTTATAATACTTATTTAAATGCTGAGTGCAACAGAAAATATCTCTTTTTTTAAGTTTTTATGTCTAGTTGCCTAATTTTAGACCGCTTAAGTCAAAAAGCAGTCTAATCAGGTCAAATCTACAGTTGCGACAGACGTTCTGTGGCTAATTTAGCAGCGGTTGTACTTGGGTACTGATTAATTAAATCATTAAAGGTTTTAAGGGCTTGTTCGCCTAAACCTTGATCAACAAGTAAGTTGCCTAACTTCAACATAGCATCAGGGCGTTTATTCGAATTCGGAAATTCATTCACAACCACTTTAAAGTGTTTAGTTGCAGCAGCGGGATCGTTTTGAATTGTTAAAAGCTGCCCTAACCAATAATGCGCGTTTGACGCATACACTGAATTTGGATAAGTCGTTAAGAATGTTTGGAACTCAGGTATTGCTTGCTCATAACGCTTATCTTTCATAATTAGCGCCACAGCACGCTCATAGGCTTCATTTTCAGATAAGTCTGAGCTGATAGTCTGTGATGCATTTATATCTGTGTAAGTGTTCGTTGGCTGAGTTGCTGCCGCAGGCTGAGAATAGGCCTGACTAACGCGATTCTCAATTTCTTGATAAAGCTCACGTTGACGTTGGAGCACTTTTTCAAGCTTATAGCTTTGCTCTTCAGTAATGCCACGAACCTGACTCACTTCGTCTTGTAATATATTCAACTGCTGCTGAAGCTCAGCTTGCAATAAATTACGTGACTTCATCATGTTTTCTAATGCGATTAAACGCTTCTCTATGCTCGATTGCGAGCTTGCAGCTTCTGAAACAGGAGCGGGAGCAGCCCATAACTGGGTGCTCCCGCTTAAGATCATTGCTGCCAAAATAATTTTCGGCTTCATAATGTCTCTTTCTTAGTAAACTAATACTGCGCGACGGTTTTTAGCGAACGCTTCTTCAGTGCGAGATTTAACCATTGGCTTCTCTTCACCATAGCTCACTACCGACATTTGGCTAGCAGAAACACCTAAGCTTTGTAGATATTTTTCTACTGCTTGACCACGGTGCTCACCTAATGCGATGTTGTATTCAGGCGTACCGCGCTCATCTGCGTGACCTTCGATTAGTACTTTAACTGAAGGGTTTTGTACTAAAAACTCAGCGTGTGCTTGTAGAAGCTCAGCGTATTTGCTTTGGATTTTAGCGTTATCAAAACCAAAGTAGATGATTTGTTCTTGACGTAACGCTTCGTATTTTTCACGAAGTGCTTCTTCAGCTTGTTGCTCTGGAGTAAGCGTTGCAACTTCAACTGTATCATTGTTGTTTGCTTGCTCAACCGCACCTTGGTTTGTTTGGTTTGCAGCACCTTCGTCAACACCTGAAGAAGAGCTACATGCTGCTAAAGTCATCACTGGCACAGCAATTAGCAGGCCTTTTAAAGTTTTATTAAGTTGCATTGAATTGATTCCTATATTGAGTAAACCAGTAAAATTACTGTAAATAAGGCGACCAAGCCGGTGCCTTAACTTGTCCGTCTAGCACAGGTAAGCGTGCTTTAAAGCGACCATCCATAGAAACTAACGCTAACACCTGTTTATTATTATGAAGCGTGCTGTAGATAATCATCGAGCCATTGGGTGCAATACTCGGCGATTCATCTAGGCGTGTTCTCGTTAATACTTGGAACGCACCTGTAGCTAGCTCTTTCTTAGCAAGATGGTATTGACCGTTTGTACGGTTCACCATCACTAATTCTTTTCCATCCGGTGAAACCGAACCTGCTAAGTTCATGTCACCATCAAAGGTCATTCGTTTTGACCTACCTGTTTGCAAATTTAACTTATAAATCTGAGCATTACCACCCCTTTCAGAGGTAAACACGATATCTTGACCATTTGGAAACCATGATGGTTCAGTATCTATACTGCGGTGATTTGTAAGTCGAGTTTCTTTGCGTGTTGCAAGGTCTAATAAGTACACTTCTGTTGCGCCATTACGGTCTTTTGATAGCACTAACAGTAGTTTTTTACCATCAGGAGAAAACTGAGGCGCACCATTAATACCAGGGTGACTGGTAATTAGTTCGCGTTTTCCTGTATATAAGTCTTGAATGTAAATTTGGCTTTGGCGATTTTCAAACGTTACATACGCTAACTTAGTCCCATCTGGCGACCACGCTGGTGACATAAGCGGCTCTTTAGAGCGAAGCAACACTTGCTCATTAAAGCCATCATAATCAGCAACCACCAATTGATAAGGTTTAGCGTCATTTTCACGCACAATGACATAGGCAATTTTTGTTAAAAATGCGCCTTTTTCACCCGTAAGAGCTTCGTAAACCACGTCGCTGATACGGTGTGCGTATCGACGAAAACCATTTTCACCAATAACACTTTCACGTGCATCTAAAATATGATCTTGGCTTTTAACCAATTTACCGTTGCTCATTAATTGTGTTTCGCCGCCCGTAATTTGGCCACGAATCACATCAATAAGTTCATATTTAACACGGTAACGGCCATTAGGTTGTTGCTCTACCTCACCCACTAACACAGCTTCGACACCTTTATTAACCCACGCGCCGTAATCAACATCTGAATCTTTAGCAGGAAGCTGAGGCATAGTATTAACGTCGATCGGCTTAAATTTTCCGCTGCGCATTAAATCGGCAGCAATCACTGAACTTAACTTTTCAGGGATAGGACCCACACCTTGATATTTAAAAGGCACAACCGCAATTGGGCGCGCACCATCGATACCATCGGTGATCACGATTTCTAATGCAGCACTGGCAATGCCATGAAAGCCCAGTAATACAATAAAACATGCTGTTTTTATCTGGTTAAACATATCATTCCTTTAAAATTGAGGCGCTATTGTTAAATTAATATTTTTTAATTGCTCAAATACTTCACGATCTGGTGATACAGGTAGCGTGTCGGCCATACGCACTGCGCGCATCGCAGCTTCGCATACTAACGTATCTCCACCCAATGATTTAACTTGGGTCACCAAACCATTAAAGCCAAGGCGAATATTAAGGCGACATTCTTTGCCTTTCATCTTCTCATCTTTTAAGAAGTTTTGCTGAATACGCGCCATAATTAACGCTTTATATTTCTCAACTTCGCCAACAACCTGCTGCTGACGCACTTTATCACGTGCAGCCTGTTCTGCAGCCAGTTGCTCTTGGAGCATTTGCTCTTGCAATGCCTGCTGACGCTTACGCTCTGCTTCAGCCTCTTTGCGTTTACGTTCAGCTTCAGCTTCTGCAGCTTTGCGCTTGCGCTCTTCTTCCGCTTTTTTCAATGCTTCTTCTTCGGCTTTACGCTTCTGTGCCGCGGCTTTTGCTGCTGCTTCGGCTTCTTGCTTTTGCTTTTCAGCTTGCTGCGCTTTAGCACGTTCTTTCTCTTGAATTTCACGCGCTTTCTTTGCTTGAGCTTCAGCTTCGGCTTTTTCTTTCTCTTTCGCACGACGCTGCTGTTCTAATTTTTTCAAACGGCGGTCTTCAGCTTCACGTTGCTTACGCGCGTCATTAGCACGACGCTCTAAATCACGAATACGTTTTGCTTCTGCTTGCTTTTTAGCTTCTTCTTGCTTTTTTAGCTCGGCAATCTTTTGCTCAACCTTCTGCTGATCAACCGTGACAGCTGACACCGCTTTTTCAGGCTCAGGTAATGCAGGGTTTAAAGTCACCTCCATTACTTTTGGTGCTGGCATATGAAAATTGGCTGTCGCCACTAATAAACCTGCAATTGCCAAGTGCAAAAGAACTGATTTTATTACTGATGCACCCATAACTAGCCTTTATTCCCCTCAAACGATTCGGTCATAAGGCCAACTGAAGGCACCCCTGCATTTTTAAGAAAATCCATTAACAACAATACTTCTTGATAAGATACACGACCTGAACCTTTGATCATAACCGGAGTATCGGGATTTTTTTGCAACTGTAATTTAATCACAGCAGCGACGTCTAATGCTTCCATCGGTGCTTCTGGGTCAGTGCCGATACTGACATAATACTTACCTTCAGCGTCAATTGACGCAATGATAGGCGGTGTATCTTTTGTATCGACAAGATCAGATTCTTCCATTTTTGGCAAATCTACTTTCACCCCATGAGTAATTAATGGGGCTGTTGCCATAAATATAATAAGTAGTACCAACATAACGTCAATGTAAGGTACTACGTTTATCTCCCCTACTGGGCGACGTTTTTTACGCTGATACATTCGCTTTTGCCTCTATTTGCGTAGCTGCTTGGCGGTGTAAAATATTGGCGAACTCTTCCATGAAGTTAATATAATTACCCTCCAGCTTTTCTACTTTATTTGCAAAACGGTTGTAAGCAATAACGGCTGGAATTGCCGCAAATAAGCCCATTGCAGTTGCAATAAGTGCTTCGGCAATGCCCGGTGCAACCATTTGTAATGTAGCTTGTTTCACTTCACCTAGTGCGATAAATGCATTCATGATACCCCATACAGTACCAAATAAGCCGATATAAGGACTAATAGAACCAACGGTCGCCAAAAACGATAAACTAGATTCTAATTTTTCAACTTCACGCGACAAAGCAACACGCATTGAACGATGCGTGCCTTCCATAACGATACTGGCACTTTGGAACGTATTTTTTTTGTGGCGTGCAAATTCTTTAAAACCGGCAACAAAAAGAGCTTCAACGCCCGAAGCTCCGCCTGGGCGGGCAGACACTTCATTATATAATTTACTAAGATCAACACCTGACCAGAACTTTTGCTCAAAACGCTTTGCGCCATTTAATGCATCAGAAATCGCTTTTTTACGTTGAAAAATAATTGCCCATGACATGACCGACATACCCACTAATGCCAACATCACTAATTGGACAAGTACACTGGCTTCTAGAATAAGATCTAAAAAGTTAAGCCCTGATCCCACGTTAAACTCCTAAAATAGATTTCTATATAATTTGTTATATTTTTTACACTTGCATTTATTGACCACAAACTTGGCCAAAAGTTACATCTAGTGTATCTAGTCAATAATGAACTGACAACGCTCTTGCTGTGAAATAGCGGCAAATAACGGTGAAAAGCACTCAGCTTAGCTATTTTTTGCTCACAATCCTTTAAAAACTTATTTTTGCTGTGTTTTCACTGCAAAAATGAGTACCACCATTAGGCAACTAAAAATATAGCAAAACCTCATAAAATACGGCGTTTATTCATATTTTACGCATAAACACCCAAAACATGTTTTGCAAATCTACTACAGAATACTTAAACTAATCCTGAACAATGTTTGTTGATATTATAAAAATCATTTTATTCATAAACTTAAAGTAAAAACACTCAATAAGTGAACAAAAAGAAAACAAACCAACAATTCACTCACATTAGTTTTTTTTATCTGAAAATTAAATTTTTCTAGTTTGAAGAAAAATCCACCATTGCGTATCATTTCCCCATACCGAGCTGCAACCTTTGAAAGTTTTTTCATTAAGCTCCGTTTTTTGCAATATGAAGTTTCGTATTGCACTTGGTTGACTTAAACAGGATAAAACCTCTTTAAGAAAACCGTAGTTCCCTGGATTACTTCCTTCAACTTGTTGTTTGCCCGCATGCTTATGCGGGCTTTTTTTTGCCTGCACAAACGTCAATGAGAATACCTACAGATAACTTAACAGCATGTGAATTACAGATGTTAAAATGAGACCATCAATCGTGGTTTGTGGTTTGTGGTTTGTGGTTTGTGGTTTGTGGTTTGTGGTTTGTGCAAAATAAATCCACATTAACCTTAGGCAAGCTTTTTTATATTTAATCGCTACAGTACTACCTTCTAGTATCTACCTTCTAATATCTACTTTCTAATATCTAACGTCTAAAAACTAAAAACCCCGCTAAGCGGGGTTTTGTTATTTATCTGGGGTAAGACCAAAATGAAGGTAGGCAATATCAGAAACGAGTCGCCCTCTGGGCGTGCGTTGAATAAATCCTTGTTGAATTAAAAATGGCTCAATGACATCTTCAATAGTCTCTTTTTCTTCGCCAATGGCAGCCGCTAAATTATCGAGACCCACGGGGCCACCCATAAACTTTTCGATAATGGCAAGAAGGTATTTTCGGTCCATGTAATCAAAACCGCTTTTATCAACATCGATCATATCAAGTGCTTGTTCAGCGACTTCGGCATTTACTTTACCGTCTGATTTAACTTGCGTGTAATCTCG
The DNA here is from genome assembly GCF_900116435.1 of Pseudoalteromonas lipolytica. GTDB lineage: Bacteria > Pseudomonadota > Gammaproteobacteria > Enterobacterales > Alteromonadaceae > Pseudoalteromonas > Pseudoalteromonas lipolytica. The sequence goes on from NZ_FPAZ01000012.1 coordinate 152,628, forward strand.
TACTCGGCGCAAAAGTCTGTTTGCTATTCGTGGTGTACCGCGTGAGCGTTTAGCAATTTCAACGGCGCCTTCGTCACACATGATTAAATCTAAATATCGAGCAGAGCGGGCAACAATTTTTGATAAATCTTCAACCGAATAAAACTCTAAGCGTTGCACAATGCCAAAACGATCTCGCAATGGCGATGTTAACGAGCCAGCACGCGTTGTAGCCCCTATTAATGTAAAAGGCGGTAAATCGAGCTTAATTGATCGTGCCGCAGGACCTTCACCAATCATAATATCGAGTTGATAATCTTCCATTGCGGGGTAAAGTATTTCTTCTACTTGCGGACTTAAGCGGTGAATTTCATCAATAAACAGTACATCGCCTTCTTCAAGGTTAGTTAATAGCGCGGCTAAGTCGCCCGCTTTTTCAAGAACCGGCCCTGAAGTCGTTTTAATGTTTACATTAAGCTCATTCGCTACAATATTAGCCAGTGTTGTTTTACCCAAACCCGGCGGACCAAAAATGAGTAAATGGTCTAACGCCTCACCACGATGACGAGCGGCTTCAATAAAAATTTCCATTTGTTGCTTAACATGCGGCTGGCCTGTGTAGTCGTTTAATAGTTTTGGACGTATTGCACGATCGACACTGTCTTCATTACTTTGTTCACTCGCATCAATTAAGCGATCTGCTTCAATCATGGTGTACTCACAACATTGACTTTAGAGCTTCTTTAATAAGAACCTCTGTTGTCATACCTGGTTTATTTACAGCTTTAACCGCTTTTTGCGCTTGCGGTAGTTTATAGCCTAAAGATTCAAGTGCCGATACAGCATCATCCGCAGCATTATTCGCTACTAGCGTATCATTACTTGCAGGCTCAATAATGGCATTATCGCTAAATGGTGTGAATAAGTCATTACCCCAATTTTTTAGCCTGTCTTTCATTTCAAGTACCAAGCGCTCTGCAGTCTTTTTGCCCACCCCAGGCAGTTTAACCAAGGTTGTCGCATCTTCATTGTTAACACAACTAACAAACTGCTGCGCCGACATGCCCGACAAAATGGCAAGGCCAAGTTTAGGGCCTACCCCATTTGCTTTTAACAGCTCTCTAAATAAAGCACGCTCAGTTTTATTATTAAAACCAAATAATAACTGTGCGTCTTCGCGAACAACAAAATGAGTATAAATAACCGCTTGTTCACCCACATTGGGTAAATCATAAAAACAGGTCATTGGCATTTGCACTTCGTAACCGACACCACTTACCTCTATAAGTATTTCTGGTGGCTGCTTTTCAACAAGTAACCCATTTAATCGACCTATCATATTACTTCCTTAATCGTCCTCTTACGGTTTTGCTCGCGCTGCCCGCAAGTTTAATTAAATTTTGTTCTGAGTGAGCATGACAAATGGCAATTGCTAACGCATCGGCAGCATCGGCTTGCGGGGTTCCCGGCAGTTTTAGAATATTTTTAACCATATGCTGTACTTGCGATTTATCGGCACCACCATTCCCCACGACCGCCTGTTTTATTTGTCTGGCTGAGTACTCAAATACGGGCAACTCTGCCATTGACGCACCGACTATGGCGGCCCCACGGGCTTGACCAAGTTTAAGTGCTGAGTCAGGATTATGTGCCATGAACACTTTTTCAATGGCAAAATTATCAGGCGAAAACTGTTCAATTAATTGGCTAACACCTTGATAAATCATTTTTAAGCGTATAGGAAAGTCGTGATCAGCAAGCTTTATACAGCCACTCCCTAAATAAGTAAATTTAGTACCTTGGTGGGCTATTACCCCATAACCTGTTAATCGTGAACCAGGATCAATCCCTAAAATAATCGCCAACTAACTGACCCATTTATAAAATCATCATCTGCATTTAATAATGCCAGAGCACTGTATAAATTACCAGTAACTAATTGCAGTTCATAAAAAATGCCCGCAATTGCGAGCATTTTTTAAACATCGTCTTTATCCTAGCGACCGCAGTAAACCTTGAGTATTTTTTCGCATGGTACGCGCTATCATTAAATACCCTAAACACGCAACAAATAACCCACCTGCTGCGGGGCCTATTAACCAAATATGTGGATGCAACTTACCTGCTAATTCGAACATTTGTTTTTGTACAATTAACAAAGCAACATCACTGACAACAGCCGCGACTAAACCGGCCGTAAAGCCTAATAATAAAAATTCATACAAGGTCGCGTTTTTAATTAATCGCCCTTTAGCGCCCAGTGTACGCAAAATAACAATTTCTTGCATACGCTCACCTAGGCTGGCTTGCACTTGCGAAATAAGCACTAAAGCACCACACGCAACAACAATCGCGAGTACAAAGCCAATCGCTAACGATACTTGCTCTATTGTTGAGCGTATTTGCTTAATAAAGCTTTCAACATCAATCGCATTCACCGTTGGGTATTGACGTAATAACTCACTAAACTCTCGCTTTTGATCTTTATTTACACGCACCGATGAAATATACGTCGCAGGGAAACTTTGCAGCACATCGGGGCTCAAAATAATAAAGAAATTCGGTTTTAAGGTGTTCCAATTTACTTTACGTACACTGGTAATTTTGGCATCGAATGACTGAGCGCCAATTAAAAAGGTGAGTGTATCGCCCAACTCTACATCTAAACGCGCTAACATTGACTCTTCTAATGACGCCTCTGCCACTGAGTTCTCGGTAAACCATGTACCGTCAATTAACTCATTTTGCTTGGGTAGCTCAGCGCGCCACGTAAGATTTAACTCGCGGCCAATACCTGAACGTGCTTCTTCATCTTTTTTCTCATTGTCTTCTAATGATACCTCGCGAGCCACCAGCTCACCATTAACGGCATTAACACGACCACGAACAATCGGGTAAAAATCTGACGTAGGCATGTCACGCTCTGCTAAAAACGACGTGATAGGTTCAAGCTCAGCTTCTGTTATATTCACTAAAAATGAGTTTGGCGCATCGGCTGGCAATTGTGACTGCCAATCTGAAATCATGTCGTTTTTAAGTACGATTAAAAACAACAGTAATTTAATAGCAAGCGCAAAGCTTATAAGCTGCACCGCGTTTACGTTCGCTCGCTTTTGAATTGAAGCAATCGCTAAAGACCAACTATTACCAGGACTTAAGCCTAGCTTACGACCCCCACCAAAAATAAGCTTCGATAGACCAAATAGCACCACGATTAAAAACGCTGTTGAGGTAAATAAAATGGCCGTAATTTTAATGTTATTACTGAACAACCACATTAACAAAAACACCGTTAGCGCCGACATTGCAAGGTGAATTTTGCTCACTAATAAACGGTCACCCAAGTTGCGACGAAGTACACGCAATGGGGGAATATCAAATAAATCCAGCAGCGGCTTAATCGAGAACATAACGGCACAAATCACACCTGTACTGACTGCGATAAGCCAAGGTTTTGCCGATGCGCTTGGCAGCTCTGTGCCCATTGACTGAGCAAGGTAATCACTGGCTATCATTTGTAAAGAATAACCAATAACTAACCCCAAAATGACCGACATTGTGCAAACTAAACTTAAATGTAATAAGTAAATTTTACGGATAGTTGCCCTACTGCCACCAAGAGTTTTCATCATTGCGACTGGGTCATATTGCCTTTCACAGTAGCGTTTTGCCGATACCGCAATTGCCACTGCCGCTAAAATGATACCTAACAAACCTGCCAGTAATAAAAAGCTCTCCGCTCTATTTAAGCTGTTCGCAATAGGTGATTGCCTGTCTTTAACACCATACCACTGTTGGTTTTCTTTCATTTGGGGTTTAAGCCAAGCATAAAAGGTGTCTAAGTCACTTTGCTCACCGGCATACAATTGACGATAAAACACGCGACTCCCCGGCTGGATCACCTGTGTCGCGTCTATGTCACGTTCATTAATTAAAATGCGTTGACTACTGGAAAAAACATTAAAAGGAGCATCGGGTTCTTCGGCAACCACTCGACTTGCTGTAAACGTTGCAGCGCCCAGCTCAACTTGACTACCAACCTGAATATTAAGCGCATAAAACACCGACTCACTAAGCCATACCTCACCTGTTTTTGGCACTTCGTCAGTAACAATAGCATCTGAAGTTAAGCGTGTTTTTACTTTAAGTTCGCCTTTTAATGGATAACTATCAGAAACCGCCTTTACTGAGCCAAGTTGCATTTCGTCACCTGCAAATAGCATGGTATCGAAATACGTAATTTTTGCAGTGCGTAAGCTCTGTTCCTGCGCTTTTTGCAAATACTCTGTTGGTAACTGATGATTACTGGCCAACACACGATCCGCAGCGATAAAGGCACTACTTTTTTGCGCAATACTTTGACCAATTCGGTCTGTTACCATAGAAAGCGTTAATACGGTGAGCACAGCCAAAGCAATAGCTGCACTGATCACCGTTAATTCACCCCGTTTAAACTCACGGGAAAACAGTTTAAGTGCTAACTTAGCCCACATTCGCTTGCACCTCTTCGCTCTCTTTTACTGTTACTAATTGACCTGCTTCAATGTGTAAAATTTGTTGGCATTTTTCAGCAAGCTGTTCGTCATGGGTTACTAAAATAAGCGTGGTACCGTGTTCTTTATTCAGTTCAAAAAGCAAAGATTCGATCAATCTACCATTTTTGCTATCAAGGTTTGCTGAGGGCTCATCCGCGAACAAAATTTTAGGCGTACCAATGAATGCACGCGCAATTGCAACACGCTGTTGCTCACCACCAGAAAGTTGCGAAGGATAATGCCCCACACGGTGGCTAAGACCCACTTTTTCGAGTAACTCTAGGGCTTGTTGTTTTGCATTTTTACTACCTGCAAGCTCTGCCGGTAGCATCACATTTTCAAGCGCGGTTAAACTTTGCACAAGCATAAAAGACTGAAACACAAACCCCACTTTATCAGCGCGTAATGCCGCGCGGGCTTCTTCATCTAAATCGTGCAATGCAGCGCCGTCTAAATGAATGCTGCCACTGGTTGACTGGTCAAGACCTGCTAATAAACTCAGTAACGTAGACTTACCCGAGCCCGATGTGCCAACAACGGCAACAGAATCGCCCGACTTGACATTAAAGCTGATGTCACTGAGGATGGTTAGGTCACCCTCCACTGTGGTGACTGTTTTAGTAAGTCCATTAACTTGAATGATGTTTAATTGAGAAAGCGCTGACATATGATGCATCCAATCCTACGTTTTATATTCGTTTTACTGTTAGTAATCAAACCACTTACGGCAGCAGCTGACAACACAATTTTAATTTTAGGTGACAGTTTAAGCGCCGCTTACGGCCTCAAACAAGAGCAAGGTTGGGTTAAATTGTTACAAGATAAGTACGATGAAAAAAGCCAACCTGTTAACTTAGTTAATGCAAGCATTAGCGGTGACACAACTGGCGGAGCACTTAGACGACTCGATACCCTGCTAGCCGAATTTGAACCCACTCATGTACTTATTGAGCTTGGTGGAAATGACGGTTTACGTGGTTTTCCAATCAAACGTTTACACGCTAACTTACGTGATTTAATTAACAAAAGCCAACAAGCAGGTGCCAAAACTGCCGTGATGGAAGTTCAGATTCCACCAAATTATGGCCCCCGCTACACTAAGTTATTTACCGACAGCTTTGAAAGTATTGCCAATGAAACCGACAGCGAACTTATGCCATTCTTTATGTTAGACATAGCAGGTCGCCCGGAGCTCATGCAAAACGACAATTTACACCCAAACGCTGATGCCCAACCATTAATACGTGATTTCATGTATAAAACGATCAATGATTGGCTAGATTAACACCTAGCCTCTGTCTTTATTGCTTAAAATGAACAATAAACAAGCAATCAGACAACAGGTGTATTGATTTTTATAAAAAAAGACGTACTATTGCCTCAAATGTCGGCATATAGCGCAGCTTGGTAGCGCACTGTCATGGGGTGTCAGGGGTCGCAGGTTCAAATCCTGCTATGCCGACCATTTTCCTCCCCCACTGTATCTCTAATCGCTTTCTTTATTGCGTTGCAGTTTAAACTCAGTGAATATTTGGTTCACATCTACTTTTGCGCCTAACTTTGCAGCGATTAAAAACAACCCAGCTAACTTCCTGTGTACGAATAGTGCGTCAACTGGTGGTGCATGCCAGTATTGCGATGCAGTGCTCATTTCAAGACCGAGTTCTTTGATGCGTTTTGGTAAATCGCTTTTAGCGAAATCGTACTCGCCTTGGCAGCTAAGTGGCTCACACGCGAGTAGAAAAATATCGACAACGTTATCAATGTATTCTTGCGCTAGTTCTTGCCCAAAATACCCGATACGCTTGGCTGCTGATGCAACTTCTGCCCTGTCATTTTTGGCGGCTGCTGATAATAATTGCAAATAACCATTGCTTATATGTTGAGGTAATTCACGTGTTGCGCCAAAGTCTAATAACACTAAACGCTGCTGGTCCATTTGATACTGATAGTTGGCAAAGTTAGGGTCTGTTTGTATCAGCTTAAAGGTAAATAGCTCATTTAAAAACAAACGCAGTAACTGTTCTACCGCTTTGTTTCTTAACGCTTGCTGTGCATCTACAAGTGCCTCTATCTCTTGCCCTTCAACAAAATGCATGACTAGTATCTGCTTTGAGCTGAGCTCATCAACCACTTTTGGAATAACGTAGTTTTCATCATCGGCTAAGCAAGCGCGATAACGTGTTAGGTATCGTGCTTCAAGTTCGTAGTCTGCTTCATTTATCAATTGCTGTTTAGCTTCATCAATAAGGGGTTGCAGGTCCACATTTTTTGGGAGCAGGCCACTTATTTTGAGTAGATAAGCAAGGTTATCAACATCACTGGCAATCCCTTTTGCAATGCCTGGGTATTGAACTTTCACCGCCAGTTTTTTCCCCATTTCAGTGTAGGAAATATGCACTTGCCCTATCGACGCAGCAGCGAACGGCCGTAATTCAAAGTGTGATAAGTGCTCTAGCCACGCATCCCCCCAATGGTTGCGCATTACCTGTACGAGCTGTTTGTGTGGCATAGGTGTCGCCTCAGCACGTAATCGAGCGAGAATAGCCGACAATTCGGGCGTAAGTAACTCACCACTGTCCATCGACAACAGTTGGCCTAATTTCATTGCTGCACCACGGAAATGGGCAAGCTGCTCGGTAAGACGCTGAATATTCTTAGGCTGTAATAATAATTCTTGACGAGAGGTTTCCTTGCCAGCGACCCATGCTTTTGCACTTGAAAACAGCATATTTCCCGCCACTTTCGAGACTAAAGCACCAAGGCTTGCAGCCCTTGAAAACCTTGATGTAGGCACCGCACTTTGTTTAATAGTCATAGGGTGTCACGTATTTTATGTATCATGTTTTAAATACGTAAGTAAAAGAACTTTAGATCCCCTTTGTATTGAGCTTTAACAATGTATGTAATTTTAAACACGACACAATACACGCTATAAAAATCAATTAACTTGTAGTCAAGATAAAAGTGATTTCGTCATTTATCACTCAAACTACGTCATTTTAAGCCACTAAATTGAGGCGAAAATTGGAAAATTTCTAAGTATCGACAATACTTTATTATTATAAATTACTCATTTCTCAGCTCTGGCCTCTCAATGTCTCTTAGAACACAATTAATATTATTATTGAGCACTTTGTTTATTGTCGTTTTGATAAACACTTTTATTGTCTTTATTCTCGACAGAGAAGGCCGTTTAAAATTTGATGTACTTAATCATACTCATGAAATTATTGATCAATCTGAACGACTCTATAATCATATTATTAATGCTGAAACGGGCCAAAGAGGTTATCTTTTAACAGAAAACCTCAATTATCTTGATCCCTACTACCGTGGTTTAGAAAAAACGAAAGAACAATTCCTAATACTCAATAAGCTGACTCTGAATGACAAAAAACAGCAACAAAACCTTGCACAACTTGATGCATTGATTGAGAAAAAATTCGCCGAACTGAACTTAACGATTAATTTAATAAAACAAAATACGCCCCATGCAGCCGAAGAGGCAAAAAGCATTGTTTACACCAACGAAGGTAAAGCGTTAATGGAGCAAATTGAGGCGTTAATAAAACAATTTCAAAATATCGAATAGTTTTTTTACCCGTCCAAGAATGTCTTAAAAGCCCTGTTATTTGCTTGTAAATACAGGGCTTTTTTATTTTTCCCGTCCAAATCGGTTTGCAGATGTCCGTTACCAGTTGCTGTTTAAGTGGTGGGCAAAATGGTGGGCAAGCCCTGTTTTTTTGACTCAATAAGCAAAAAGTCAAGGCATCTGGTGAGCAGATTTTTGCATCTATCTCACCACCGCCTTATGCCATCTCCACTTATCGTGCTGCTTGCAGATTGTTCAATCACTCAACTATCGAACCAATCGATAAACAAACAGTGGTGGGCAATGGTGAGCAAATTTTAACGATTTCTTAGGAATATAGAGTAACAAACGATGGCAAAACTAACCGCAACTCAGGTGCAGTCTTATGCTCGCACCGCAACAGCAAACAAAAAATACAGTGATGGGAATGGCCTATATTTTTGCGTAAGAAAATCTGGCATGCCGTATTGGATGCTAAGGTATACCAGCCTAAACGGACGACGAGAAGCCACGCTCGGTCAATATCCAAGCATGACCTTAGCAGAGGCTCGACTTGAATCGTCTAAAATGCAGCTACAACTTCAGCAAGGTGAAGATCCATTAGCAATTCGCGCTATTGAAACCATCCCAGAGATCCAAAATGTCAGCCAGCTGTTTCAAGACTGGTATGCCAAAGACTTAAGTCGCCGATTAAAACACCCAAATATACCCAAACGTGTTTTTACCAAAGAGATTGCACCCGTGATTGGTCAACTCCCTATCCAAGCAGTGCGCCCCACACATGTACGAGAAGTATTAGAGCGCATTCGAGAAAGTAACCGCCCTACCATCGCCAACGACACATTAATGTACATGAAGCAGTTGTTTCGACATGCGATAAAGCTCGACTTAACGCTGAACAACCCCGCCGCAGCATTTACCGTGGACGATGCCGGTGGCGTGGAGTCCAGTAAAGACAGGATGCTCAGCAAAGAGGAAATTCACTACGCCTTTAGCGTGTTTCATACCCATATCAATAGCTTTGGTCGCGATAACTACCTCGCTTGCTGCCTGTTTTTGGTGTTGGGCGTGCGCAAAAGCGAACTGTGCGAAGCCATGTGGCGTGAAATGGATTTAACCACGGGCGTGTGGGATCTACCCAAAGAACGCAGCAAAACCGGCGTGCCAATCAGCATCCCCTTACCGCGCCAAGCCATTGCTTGGTTTAACGAGCTGCAAATCCGCGCTTGTGGCTCGCCTTATGTTTTCCCGGCCAGACGAGCAAGCCATCGTCCCCATATGGGGCCAGATACGCTGAACCGAGCCATTTCTAAACTCTTTGGTCGAGAACCGGGTCGCAAAAAACAGCCACCCAATAAAATGGGCAAACTTGAACACTTCACCGTACACGATTTGCGCCGCACCTTTCGCAGCCTTGCCGCCTCTTTGGGTATCGCAGGCAACGTGGCCGAACGCTGTCTTAACCATAAGCTAAAAGGCGTTGAGGGCATCTACGACCGACACGATTACTTTGAAGAGCGCCGTATTGCCCATCAAACCGTGGCTGATGTGGTTGAACCGCTGGTGAACTTTGAGCACACTTCACAGCACAACACAGGAGGGCGTTAACATGCAACTGATGATGCGACTCGCCCCCATTACCTTTCCAATAGCCATGCTGGCAGGCCTTGGTTGGTGTATTGGCATTGCCTTACTCGATCAACCTCATGGTATAGGCTACGCACTTACTCGGTATTGCCTGTCGACATTGGTGGTACTCGCCCCTTGGCTGGCGCTAAAACTCACGTTCTACGTGATTGTCAGCCTAGGACGCAAACTGGGGCTTATCCCGCCTGCACGCCCAACGTACAGCTTGGGTTATGAAGAATCACTCTATTGGTTCAGAGTATTAGCCTTTTTCGATGGCAAACGCAGCCGCATGCCGAAAAGGCCCATCAGGCGAAACTAACAACCCCCCCATTTGCTCACTTACCGTGGGCAGTTGGGACAATGGGGCAACACTTGATATACAAGCTTTAGAAGGTGAATAAAAGGGATTTGAACCGCCCCAAGGAGTGGGGCAATCGGGGCTTTGATTGACAACACAAGTCACCAAACATACCTTTCAAACACAGCTTTCAAACCACTATGACCGGCGCCTCTGCATTTCTGTACGCGTCGGTTCTCATTTTAGCGTAGCGGTATGCTTCGCAAATGTGTTTCAATTGCTTCAATCATCGACTTGGTGAGCGGTAAATGCGCTTTTTCTTTCGCCCAGATTTCATGAAAGCCTGCCACGGTTTGCTTGGCAGTATCTAACACCAATTTTTCTGGCAGCATGGCTTTAGCCGCCAAGTGTGACAGCTCATCCAGCGTGAAATCACTGAATTTCTTGCTACGACTCACCTTCAGCGATGCACTATCATCGGGGATATAAGGAATGGTCGAGACAAAGTCATAGGCAGGCGCAATCGATGCTGCGCGCTTGTCTTTGTAAATCACAGACCAATTCTTCAGATGCATATCCGCATTGCCAATTAGGGTATTGAACACCAATCGACGCGTAAATTCTGCAATGTCTTCGTCTTGACCTTCGATGCCGATAACCTGAGCAATATTGCGCATACTGGCTTTTTTGTATTTATCTTGAGGATAGACGCCAAACACTTGCGCAAAATCTTCAATATGTATGGCTTGATCACCTGCACGATCAAAGCGCTTGATCACAAACGCCTGAGCATTTTTAAAAGCATCGCCAAATTTACCAATACCATCTGGGATATTAGCAATCTGGTTAATCGGGAGTAGCTGCGTTTCTGGCACATCCATCCCCAACATGCGAGCCAATTCCATCATCGAATATTCATTTTCTGGCACAGCGTCAAAGCGAGACGATGGCAATTTCACAATCCAAGAGCCACCTTGGCCGGTTACTGGAATAGTCAAACCACCGTTTGCCTGTTGTACAGCTGAAAACTTCAACTGCACACCCGCCAATGAGAAGCGCATCGGCGCTTCAATTTTCGTTTCTTCGTCAATGTCTTGATGCACATTAGGCGGCAGCGCTTCGCCATCAGCAGGTTCAACCGTGATCGCACCTGCTAAATCTTGTCCTAACACCCACAATAGAAAAAACTCCCGTGCTGGATTCACTCCGGCACGCTCAGCCAGGTAATGACGCATGGTTTCTTCTGGCAAAAGGTTAGAGAAAAACGGAGTTAACTTGGTTTGGGTCGGTTTAAAATTAGTCAATAAGCCACCCAGTGCATCTTTAAAACCCAGCCCTAACACGGGCCGCGATTCGTCATTAATGTACGAATCCATAAAGGCAAAAAGCGTTCTGTCATTGCCCACGTTAGTGATCGTTGCGATAGGTTCCCCGTAGAGCAACACGTTGAGCGTAGAGACATGGTTAGTCATTGTCGTCTTCCTCTAACTGATATGCGGGCGACATTGGCTCACCCTCGTCGCTGATGCCGTTAATACCTTGGCCACTTCGAATGATTGACTTGATGGCAGGAATGGACTTTTTAGGCGCAACCAATAGCTCTAGGTCGAGTACACGGGCAAGTGCAATTAAACTGGATATTCTTAAATCAACACCGCCAGACTCGATTTTCGAAATATGGCTTTGCGGTACACCCGACCGTGCGCTTAACTCTCTTTGGCTAAACCCCTTGCGTACCCGAGCTTCTCGAAGACTTTCTAGTATCTGCTCTGTTACATAACTCATTTCGATACGCCTTAATGCATCAATTAAGAATAATTATACACAAAAACATATCACCGCAATCCCGCAAACACAAGAATGATTAGCTATTATGTATCAAAAAGCACTTTCTAATATGCAATTATAGATAACTTGTAACGCGCGCTCACTTACCGTGGGCAGTTGGGACAATGGGCTGTAATTTGAATAGCTTGCTTACAAAATACCACATCCAGATTTAAGCTGAATCAACCAACCCAACTACTTACTTTGATCAGCTGATGCAATCCCCCTATATGCCTCATTTGCTAATCCATGAGTTTCAACAGCCGCCACACACTTCCCCATGCCTTTACCCCCATACGCCAAAACCACTATCCGTTTGGCTTTTGGATCGAAACGCCAAACAGGGAAATTAGACCACTTACTGTTTGGCTTCTCGATTGAAATCCAACGCTGCTAGGCCTTGCCGGTACTGGCTTAAAGAAAGGTTTCGCACTTTTTGCACCCTAAATCAACCTCGGCATCAAAGTACAAACCGTTTGATTTTTTAAACCCAGAATGCAAACGATCGTTTGGCGTCTCGATTTTTTTGCACTAGCCAAATGCCGCCAAACAGCACCGTATTGGACTATGTATATCAAACAGTTAGCAGCGCACAGGTCATCAGAAAAAACTGATTTGACTGGTTAGTTTGATGGCCATTTCTTTCATCTATTTCACCACCGCATCTGCACCCGACGACTGAAAATAGACGACATGAAAAACCAACAAGGTGATAAGTGACGTGTTATGGGCAAGTGGTAACGATTGGGATAGAGAATGGATACAGCAGGTGGTCGCTTTACTGGTTGGACATGGCGCGTTTACCCTCTACCCGGCACTAAGCCAGTGCGATAATGCCGCCGAACGCTTAACCCGCTGGCTAACCTATCAGTTACCGCGCGTTAAACAAGCGCACCCAGGCTGCCCGATTCACCAATGGCTGAATAGCATTGGCGCGCAAGTGATCGTAGAAAAATGGCAAAGCCCCGAGCAATGGCCAAACCTCTATTGGCTACCTTTACCTGAGGTTGATGGCCACGCGCAAGGCGGGTTGGTTTTGTTACCAGCACATTTGTTACCTACATATAGGGATGGCACGAGCCAAACCAACACATTGCACGTAAACACACCGGCCAACGCCCGTATTTTTTGGTGCATTACGCCTTTATCTAAAGCAGGAAAACGCGCTACCTTGCACCCCAAACAGCAAAACAGCGCCTTTTGCCTGCCCAGTTCGCCAGAGCTAATGGACAAATCATGTACGGGGTTATTACTGAGAGGTTTGAGAAAAGAAAGCCAAAAACGAAACGGCAACGTGATCAGCCACCAGATTAACCTAGCGCTGCTGCACCACCTTTGTGGGCCAGAGAATGATGTGTGGATTACGAGCAAATGCTTTGGTAACGAGAACAAAACTCAACAACAAGGCTAAATAACTTGATATTTGTTTTGAAGAAAACCACAATTTCACTCAAGCTATTTAAAGCTGGTTGCGCCTTTACCTAGCGTTTTGGCTCGCGGCTGCGCCTCAGTCGCCGTTAAGACTGGGGCTTATCTCTTACAAACTACCCGAAATCACAATCTCAAGAAACGAGTAACCCCTCACAGGGCGCTGATCTAACGGGTAGCGCGAGGGGTGTTGTTGGTGCGATTTTAATATTAACAATGCAAAATGGCCATCTATTCGTACCATCTCGTGTTGATCCACCAGGGCAACCGCATACTTTTACCCAAAAATAAGCTCTGCTCTGAATTCATCGGCCCAGCCAGCCATTTTGAGTTTGCTTCTCATGCTGGCTTTCTTGGGGTGTAAACGAGCCATATTCAAACAAAATCGCCTAATCACTCCGACATTTTCCGCTCCGTCCTCTTTGCGTATTCGGCTATCATCTTCTTTAAACGTCACGTCTAACACCCAGTGGACTTTATTTTCGACTTCCCAGTGTGCTCGGATAGCCTGGTTGACCGCAGCGGGGTCAATATCCAGTGAACTGATGTAATATTGCGTTTCAGTGCTCACCTCTTTGTCTTTAAGGTGGCGCTCTCGCTCT
>NZ_FPAZ01000023.1 GCF_900116435.1 Pseudoalteromonas lipolytica
TTCTGACATTGAGAACCCATCAGATGCTGCAAGCACGACGTTTATGTTGACGGTTGAAGGTTTAAATGACGCACCCGTCGTTTCAGTTGAAGCAAGTGCTCAACAAATGACGGAAGGCGGCGTACTAACCCTTGATGCATCGGCATCACATGATTTAGATAATGATGAGTTAACTTTCTCATGGGAAGGTCCTGGTGTAATAGCAAGCCCGACATCAGCAGTTACAGAAGTGTCTGGTTTAAGCGTTGGAGAGCATCAATTTACAGTAACAGTAAGCGATGGTGTTGACGCGATGGAGTTAGGTGTTTCAGTAACTGTTACTGCGCAAGAAGTGACGGTACAACCTGAAGTAGAAGCGAAGTCGAGCTCAAGCGGCTCACTTGCATGGCTAACACTTCTAATGGCAGGTTTTGCAGGCTTAAGACGCCGTAAAGCAAAGCGCAGCTAATCACTCCCTAAGTGTGTTATGTGACAAAGGGCCTTCGGGCCCTTTTTTCGTTTGTGTACTCTGCTCAACATAAAAGGATGTGGCCTATATGTCATGTTTACTTCGCTTTTTAGTCAGGCTGTTTTATTAACGTTTGCAGTTAATTAAAAATGGGGGCAAAAGCCAGATTGTAAAAGGGGGTTTTTAGGGAAGGTGAGTGTTTATGTTACTCTTTTATAAGGGAAAATAAGTCATCTTAGAAAGATGGGTTTTTACCTTATAACTAAAAGTAATAAAGCGATTGAAAATCCTCTGTAGCAAAATGTACAGAGTATTTCATATTTTTTTCAGTGTGTTAGTTTGAAGTAAGCGAGGGATTAGCCCCGCATTAACATAGTTGTTGAGTGAAAAAATTATACAAAAATGTGTGCAAACGCTATGATCGCACCCAGAAGGGTGGAAACCTGTGGGTTATTAATCGTGTTTAGGCATCATTATAATCATTAATAATGCTATTAAGGTGAATTAAGTTGATGAAAAAATTGCTTGGCTTACTGTGTTGTTTAACGACGTCTACCGCTTATGCGCAGGGAGATGTAAAACAACCACAGTTGATAAAAAAGTCGACAATTCATGCCAGTATTACACTAGGATACGGTGGTATAGAGAACCCTGTTCTTGGTGCGGATAACGTCACGTCTCCTGTTTTACCAAGCGTGGCTTATTATGGTGATGATTGGTACTTCGACGACTTTTCGCTTGGTTACAGCTTAATCGAAACCCCAGATTTCTATGTCGATTTACTCGGCCGCTTTAACGATGATGGTTTCTTTTTTGAGTTGGATGGTATCGATAAACTGTATGCCACGGGTGTTATTAGAACAGGCACTGATAGACCAACAAGACCCTCAGCTTCACCAATAAACCTGACCCCAATTGAACGTGATTTATCGTATATGGCAGGGGTAGCCTCAGCGGTAAACGTGTACGACTCTGTGTGGTTAAGTGCTGCATATTTTCACGATGTAACGCATGTACATGACGGTTATGAATTACTTTTGACTGGCTCTCGTGAATTTAAATTGTTTTCGGGTATCGCGGGTATAGAGGCCGGCGCGACCTATAAGAATGAAGAATTAATCGATTATTACTACACCGTTTTACCATCAGAAAGTGTGGTTCGCTTACCTAAATATGATTTAGAGAGTGCGGTTAATTATCACTTAAAAGTGAGTTACGTATACCCACTGAGTGACAGTTTTAGTATCGACTTTAAGCTTAAACACACGTGGCTTGATAGCCATTTGGCACGTTCACACATGATCGAAAAAAATGGTTACTTTTCGGGTTTTGCTGGAATTACTTACCACTTTTAGGCCAGCGTATTGCAATTTCAGCCCCACCGGTGTCTGTGTTGTTTGCAAGTGATATGACCCCACCATGCCAGCTGGCAATGCGATGCACAATGTAGAGCCCTAACCCATAGCCGCTTGCGAGTTTATCCCCTTCACCTTGTTTAAAAGGCTCTATGAGTGCGTCAGCATTTATAGGCAGTCCGGGCCCGTCATCAGTCACACTAATGGTATAAAAATCACTTTCTTCCGCGCTGTGTATTAAAATGGTGTGTTTTGCGTACTTAGTGGCATTAATCAGCAAGTTTTGAACGGCAATGGCCATAAAACTTGCTTCGCAATAGGCATTTATTACGTCTAATTTAACGCTAAACTTAAGCTCTTTGTAGAGTTCAAATTTGTGGATCTCAGTCTCAATCAACCTTGTCAGGTTGGTTTTCTCTTGATTAAAGACACTTTGTTGATGCTCTAATCGTGCAAATGACAAATATTGTTCAAGGCGTAATTCAATTTCATCGATATCGCGTTCTATTTGAATACTTTCTTCTGTTTCACATTCAGAAATAGACAGTGCAAAGCGCATTCGCGAGAGTGGGGTACGAATCTCATGGGAAATAATGCGTGATAAATCATTATGAAGTTGTACAAACTGTGTGATGCGATCAGACATATGAGCAAAGGTATTTGCTAAAGGCGCAATGGAGGAGTTTGGTTTGATATCCAGCTCAATACGTTGCGGCTTTTTACTGAAACGGTATGCGGCACGTTGCAATAACCCCAAATCACGAAATACAGGGCGAATAAAGGCTAAGATCATGGCTGCAAGCAAAATGTAAAATGCAAAAAAAGCGAGCCAGTCATTTTTACTTTGTGAAATAAGCGTAATAGGGCCGACTCTTTGTATTGCACCATTATCGCTCTTCAAATAAACAAATTGTTGGCCGTTTTCATTGACACTGATAATGCCATCTCTGTCGAATGATGCCTGTAAAGAGTCAGGTAAAATTAACTCATTTTGATTAAATGCGTTAATACGCGTGTCTTTATGTTGAGCGATGAGTGCTAATTCATCCACACTGAGTTGAATACTAGGGGTTTGCTCTAAGAAAAACTGATTATAGAGTTGGCCAAATGCAAGCACTAAGGCAATTAAACTTACGGTGATGATTAAATAAAGTTTAAAAAACTGCTGCTTCATATTTCTGAAATATCCAAGCTGTATCCTTTACCTCGCACAGACTTGATATCTAAAGATTCTTTATGATATTTAATGGTTTCTTTTAGTTTTTTCCTGAGTCGACTGATTTTTAAATCGATAGCACGGTCAAGTCCGTCGTACTCACGACCGATAATATGTTTGAACAAGACTTCACGTGAAACGGGTTGCGGTGAGTTTTTGGCAAGGTAGGCAATAATTTCAAATTCACTGTCGTTCAGGTTAAGCGCTGTGTTATGGAAAAAGATATCTCTTTTTTTATTATCGATGCGTAAAATATCGTTTTGCTTAGAAAAGTTATCTTGGCCAACAGAGTGGGTAATTATGGTTTTAATTTTGGCCAGTAGTAATTCAGGCTTGATTGGTTTTAAAAGATAGTCATAGGCGCCCAAATCTAACCCTTTAATTTGTGATTGCACTGAATCTAAGGCGGTTAAAAAGATCACCGGACAGCTGAACTTTTCTTTCAGCTGCGAAATTAGTTCAAAACCATTACCATCTGGGAGCATTATGTCGCAGATAATAAGTGATGGAATAAAGGTAATTTCGCTTTGGCGATATGCCTTTGCTGTATTAAAAACATCAATTGTGTAGCCATGCTTCAATAAATACGTTTGAATTAAGCTAGCTAGCTTTACATCATCTTCAATCAAAAAAATATGGTGCATTATAAACTCCAGCCAAAACGCCGTTTAATACGATAATCTTTAGCTTCATAGTTTGCTATTGAAAGTAATTGTTGTTGAACAACTTCATTGTTTATCGGATTTATTAGTTTAACAGTCAGCGGGTGCTCGGTTTTTATTATAAATTTTTCAATAATTAAGCCGTTTTGTGTATAGCACTGTGTGTACTGTGGGCGTTGTGTTACCTCTAAGCAAAGTTCTTTAAATGGGGCTAACCTAAAGTGAACTTGAATATTAAATTCACATACTTTTTGTTTTGTATCTGTTACACACACAATGGGTGATACTTTAAAAAAAGGCTGGTCTGTACTTTCATCGGCCAGCAAATTTGCTGAAAAGCACAAACATAAAAACAGTAATGACCAGCTTAATCGGTTTATCATTTAACCAAGCCCCTGTTTTCTAAAAGTCTTTTTTTCAAAGTAATATTAACCATTGAACGTTGGTGTAACGTACCTATCTCAATATGAGAGCTCATTTTTATGCCGCTTATTATAATTATGATTATGCAGCCTATGAGTGGCAATTACACGATAAAAAACGTGTTCATCATACCTTATTTACCGTTCCCGCCACAAATAGCACTAAGAACTGCCAGCGCTTTCAGACCTATTTGTGTTTTTGTCGCGACTTCTAAGTTAGCGCCTTGTTTTAAAATAGAATCTGAATTTATATTTAGTTAAAATTAATAACTTTTCATTACGCTCTGGCGCTGCTTTAGTGTTCACTATTGTTGTTCATTTGTTAACTGTTGCGTACAAATTGATACAAAGTTCATTTTAGATATAAAAACCAACATTTTAGTAATTGTAGCTAAACTCTCGCTGAGCGTGTGACTTATATTTAACAGATTCGACCTCTCCTATAAATTTTTCTGGTAGTATAGGCAGGTTATAAGCAGTTTAAGCAGTGAACAATTATGTTAAGTCCATTTTATCAGCAACATGCTGATTACGTCTCTATTACTCGTGAGCAAGGCTGTCGTTTTGCTAAGTCCGTGGCAGATGACTTTAATCCGTTACACGACAAAGATGCCAAAAAGTTTTGTGTACCTGGCGATTTACTTTTTTCGCTTGTACTCAGCCGTTACGGGATCAGCGAAAAGATGGAATTCACTTTTGCTGGTATGGTTGATGAGACATCAAAGCTCTCTTTTCCAGAAGGCGCCGATGAATTTGATATCACTGATGGCGATAAAGTAATGCTTAAAGTGAAACGTGAGGGTGCGGTCAGTCAATGTCCAGATTTGATCAATAGCTTAATTAAAAACTACGTTGAGTTTTCTGGTACCACTTTCCCGCATGTGATCATTCCATTAATGGGTAAGCAAGATGTAATGATCAATCCAGCACGACCTATGGTTATCTATGAGTCAATGCTCATTAATTTAGACCGACTTGATATTACGTCACCAGCGCTGCAATTCGCGGAGCCTGATTTCACTTATACAGGTAAGCGAGGAAAAATCACCTTACGTTTCGATTTATTAGAAAAGGGTGAAAAAGTCGGGTCAGGCGAAAAGCACATGGTGGTGTCAGGTATTCGTGAATACTGCCAAGCAACCGTGGATGATTTGATTGCGTTTTATAATCAACGCAAAGAAACACTTAAACCTGCATAACGGCAACGCTTGTAAGAAAAGGCGCTTTAGCGCCTTTTTTGTTTTTAGTGTTGCGCGTACAATAGACGTTTTACAGTAATTGTGCACCCTATCATGTCAGTAACCAGCTTTTCAGAGTTAAACCTTGCGCCTGAACTCCTTTCAGCATTGCAAGCAGAGAATTATCACACCCCAACGGCTATTCAAAGCCAAACTATCCCGCTTATTTTAGCCGGGGTTGATGTTATGGGAAGTGCACAAACAGGCACGGGTAAAACAGCTGCCTTTGTATTACCACTGCTTGATAACTTATTGCGTGAAGAGCCGCTGCCCGAGGCTGTAAAAGTTTTAATCCTGACACCAACGCGAGAGCTTGCACAGCAAGTATTTGCCAGTGTTGAGCGTTATGCAGCTAATACACCTATTAAAGCCGCGCTTGCTTATGGCGGCGCCAGTATTGGCCCACAAATTAAAGCCATTAAAGGTGCGCAAGTTGTGGTGGCTACACCGGGACGATTACTTGATCATGTGATTAAAGGTAGCATTAAATTATCTGCCATTAGTGCCCTTGTTTTTGATGAAGCAGATCGCATGCTTGATATGGGGTTCATTGATGAAATAAAGCGTATTCTTCGTCATGTTCCAAAACAGCGCCAAACCTTACTCTTTTCAGCCACATTTGATGACAGCATTTTTGAGCTAAGTAAACAGTTGTTGAATGATCCTAAGTTAGTTGAGGTTGATAAACGCAATTCGGCTGCTGTTGAAGTTGAGCAGATTGTGTATGCGGTTGATGAGGATCGTAAACGCGAACTCGTTTCACATATGATCGGCATGAAAAATTGGCAACAAGTACTTATATTCACCCGCACTAAACAAACGGCCGATAGTCTGGCAAAAGAAATGTGTAAGGACGGCTTAAAAACGGAGTCTATTCACGGCGATAAAAGCCAAGGGGCGCGAGACAAAGCGCTGCAAAATTTTAAGACGGGTGTCACTCGAGTACTTGTCGCTACAGATGTTGCGGCGCGTGGCCTTGATATCGCCTCATTAAAGTATGTAATTAACTACGAACTACCCTATGTTGCAGAGGACTATGTTCACCGTATAGGGCGGACAGGACGAGCGGGTGAAACTGGGTTGGCCATGTCATTGGTGAGTATTGATGAGCAATGGTTACTGGATGAAATTGATGTTTTATTAGATACACGCTTAACACCACAATGGCTGCCAGGGTACGAGCCTGATTTAACAAAAGAGCCAAAACAAGTCCGAAAAAACACGAATAAGGCACGACGCTCTCGTGACAAAAAACGTATATTAGGGCAAAAAAATCCTAGGCGCCGATAGATTAAGCTGTATCAGTGCTAATTTAAGGGAGCCTAAATTAGCACTAATCAACACGCTAATAGCATAAGTCGTGTGTACATTAGCTTGGTGAACAAAAGCGTTTAATGAACTGTTATGCTTACCCGCATTTTCTTTGCTAGCGACCACGTTTTCTTGTTTTAAAATCGCTGTTAATTAAACGTATTGGTATAAACGCGCACATTATTTAAGCGATTTGTTTTTCGGCTAGGTTTAATTCCATGGTTGCTTTAAGTAAGCGGTAAAGATTAATTGACGCATCAATTTCTTCTTTACGGTTTGTTAAGCTCTCAATATTTAAACCAAGTGGCACCGCTAAATGTGCGCAGCTTTGTAATATGAGGTCAAGATTTTCACGGCAAATGCGTACTGACTCACTCAATGGATTTGCAGAATCAAGCATGCGCCATTTTGTTGCCTCCGGTACAGAGATACCCAGCCACTCCATAAAATCTAACGTTTTCTCACCACCACAGGGTGTAAACGTTAAAATTATACGCTTAGGTGCGATGCCTAACGCTTTGCAGCTACGTGCATAGCTAGTGATTAAATCAATGGTTGCTTGTGCGTTGTAGACGGCTTGTGAAATAAAAAACTTACAACCTTGCTCTGTTTTTTCTAATAGACGGTCATGCTCGTTACGTTTGCTTGCATGGCGTTCAGCAATAGTCACACCGCCAAGAAACACATCATTGTCTTGCTTAGCAAGGGTGTTATAAGCATCAGGTAAACTTAGTTTGATATCACCATGCGAAGATGGGCTGCCTACCAAGACTAGATTTTTTAAATCAAACTCATTACGTGTTTCGTGTAGCCAATCGGTAAATTCAGCTTCACTGCGCTGGGCAACACTTTTGTAGGTAATAACATCTAAATGAGACAGGCTACGCAACAAATGGCTGTACTCACGTGGGTCTACGGTTTCTTTAAATGGAAACGGACGCGGCTTTTCTGTACGGCTGCTTTCATCTTGAATGTCGTAGATAATGACACCATCGTATTCAATTTCATGAAGGCGACCCAATAATTTTTGTGCAATGGTTTCAAGCATGGCTTTATCAGTGCCTGATTTAGGCGGTGTGGTACCAATCAGGTATACACCCTGATTGGTGTCTTCAATTTTCTCTTGTAGTGATAAAGCCATAATCCTCATTCCAGCTCGTGCCTGCGTCTATGGGAAATAATATAGCAGCCATTTAGACGTCTAGATAGATTTTTCTGTTGAAAGTTTTTCAATGAGCATGAATTTAATTCAAGTTGGTGGTGGGGTGTTATCTTAAATTGACACACCTGTTTACATTAATTGTGCCCTTGACCCTCATATTTTCCAGTACTTTCATGCATAATCAAACACAACTGATTATGAGAAAAATAACTAACAAGTAAAATTAAAGGATCATTATGAAATTTAGATTATTAGCGACCAGTGTTGCTGTAACGCTTGCTCTTAGCGGGTGTGCGACGAATTCACAATCAAATATGGTTAAAGAAGTCGAAATAGAACAGGTTGTCAGCCAAGAAGATAACCGTGTATTTAGCCAAGATTACGTTTTAGAAGAACTAGAAAATGGTCTTCGTGTCATGGTGGTAAAAACGGATTACCCCGATGTTGTTTCATTACAAATTCCCGTGTCGGTAGGTTCTCGTAACGAAGTAGAAGAAGGCAAAACGGGCTTTGCTCACTTTTTTGAGCACATGATGTTTAAAGGCTCAGAAAAATTCCCACAAGACGTGTATTCAGATATTTTAAAAAACTCGGGTGTTGATAACCGCGCGTATACTACTAATGATTACACCAACTATCATTTAAACTTCTCAAAAGAGCACCTTGATAAAGTGCTTGAAATTGAAGCTGATATCTTTCAAAACCTCACGTACAGCGAAGAACAGTTCCGTACAGAAGCCTTAACAGTGAAAGGTGAGTACTTAAAAAATAATGCCAGTCCAATTCGTAAATTGCTTTCAGCAGTGCGTAACGAAGCATTTGAGAAACATACTTATAAACACACCACGATGGGCTTTTTTGAAGACATTGAAGCCATGCCAGATCAAATGGCTTACGGGAAAGAGTTTTTCGCAAAATTTTATAAACCAGAATATGTATCGTTGGTCATTGTTGGTGATGTCGACCCTCAAGAAACCATGGCAATGGTGAAAAAACATTGGGGTGACTGGAAAAAAGGTGATTACCAAGCAGATATTCCAGTAGAGCCAAAGCAACAAGCGCCAAAATATATACATGAGCAGAATGACGGTTTACCAGGCCATTGGTTGCTTGTATCGTATAAAGGCACTGCGTGGGATCCAACGCAAAAAGATCGCGCCGCACTTGATTTAATCTCACAGCTTTATTTCTCAAATAACTCAGCGCTTTATCAAGAATTGGTGGTTGATAAGCAAATCGCAAGTCAAATGTTCACTTATAATCCTGATACAAAAGATCCGGGGTTATTGCATGTCTTTGTAAAAGTAGAAAACGAAGCCGATCTTGCAAAAGCACGTGATGCCATTAACCGCACATATGTACAAGCACGCACTGAGCTTGTTGATGCCCAAAAACTGGCAGACTTAAAATCAAATTTAAAATACAGCTTTATCAATGGGCTTGATTCATCGCAATCAATCGCCTCGACACTTGCAAGCTACATGCATTTTGAGCGTGATCCAGAGGTAATCAATCAGCTCTATGCGACTGCCGATAGCATCACCCCAGAAGACATTAAAGCGATAGCGAATAAATACTTTGTTGATTCAAGCCGTACTACAGTGACGATGTCGGCTTTAGATAACGTGGCAGGATTTGAGCAAGAAGTTGACCTAAACGCAGCCGTTGCAAGTACAGAACAAGCGCCAACAGAGCGTCATTTTAAAGTGCTCGATAAAACCAACAGTTCACCATTGGTTGATGTTAACTGGTTATTTAATACCGGTGCCGCGGCCGATCCAGCAGGTAAAAAAGGCGTCGCCGCATTAACGGCAGCCATGCTTGCGAAAGGTGGCTCAGAAACGATGAGCTATAAAGACATTCAAAAAGCGTTATACCCACTCGCGGGTAGCTTTGGGTATCAAATCGATAAAGAGATGATTTCGTTGCGCGGTCGTGTACACAAAGACAATGCGGCACAGTGGTATGCGCTTGTGAGTGAACAATTACTCAACCCAGGTTTTAGAGAAGATGACTTCAAACGCCTGAAAAAAGAGCTTATCGATAGCATTAAAGCGGGGCTTAAAGCATCAAACGATGAAGAGCTCGGTAAAGAAGTGCTTTATCATCAACTGTATAAAGGCCACCCATACGAAAGCTATAACTATGGTGACTTATCTGATCTGGAAGCATTGACGCTTGATGATGTAAAAGCGTTTTACGGCAAGCAATTCACACAATCAAAACTAACCGTAGGTTTAATTGGTGCGATTCCAAGCGATGTAAAATCGGCGATGCTAAAAGATTTAACATCGCTGCCAGAAGGCAAAGAAAGCCGTTTAGTAATTCCCGATGCGCCAGCACTGAGTGGTCACCATGCCACCATTGTTGAAAAGTCGGCGCAATCAACAGCCGTGTCGTTTGGTTTCCCAATAGAGACGATTCGTAGTAGTGAAGATTGGACTGCATTATGGCTAGTGCGTTCATACTTTGGCGAGCACAGAAGTTCAAATAGCTTCTTGTATCAGCGTATTCGTCAAACCCGTGGTATGAACTACGGTGACTATGCGTACGTTGAATACTTCCCACGTGGTATGTTCCAAACTAAGCCTGATGCGAACTTAGGCCGCTCTGAGCAAATTTTCCAAGTATGGCTGCGTCCATTGCGCTCTAATAACGATGCGCACTTTGCAACCCGTACCGCGTTATTCGAGTTAGATAAGCTTATTAAAAACGGCATCAGCAAAGAAGATTTTGAAGCAACGCGCAACTTCTTAATTAACTTTGTGCCACAAATGGTGGCAAGCCAAGACCGCCAACTAGGCTACGCGCTAGATAGTGAGTTTTATAATACAGAGAGCTTTGTTGACTATGTACGTGGCAAGCTTGAAAAGCTAACACTTGAGGATGTGAACCGTGTTATTCGCGAGAATCTGCAAACCGACAATATTCACTATGTGTTTATTACAGGTGACGGTAAAGACATGCAAAAGCGCTTAGCGTCAGAGCAAACATCGCCTATGGTTTATAACGCAGAAAAACCAGCAGAACTTGTCGCGGAAGACAACGTGATTGCTGATTATAAGCTCGCTATTCCAGCGAAAAATATATCAGTCGTTGATGTAGAAAAGGTGTTTCAATAACACACAATAGAGTGCTCCTTTAGGGGCACTCTTCTTTATTTGTTTGCGGGTAGTGATCAGCAACAACAAGTTTGTTGCGGCCAGTATCCTTCGCTTGATAAAGTGCATTATCGGCCATTTCGATCAATTGCATGGCATTATCAGCGACGTTTGGCACAAGTGTTGCCAAACCAATACTGACTGTTAAAGGGTGGCCAGCCAGTTCGGGGAGCTTTAATGCTGTAAGCTCGGCCATAAAACGCGTTAATAGCATTTGAGCCTGTAAACAGTGAGTATTTCCCAACACTAATATAAATTCTTCGCCACCGTATCTTGCACATAAATCGCCAGGTCTACGCGCGTAGTCGGGCAGTATTTTTGCGACTTCTTTTAGGCAAGTGTCACCAACGACATGGCCAAAGTTATCATTGAGAAGTTTGAAGTTATCTAAATCAATCATCGCCAGCGATATGGGAAGTTTGAGTCGCATGCAGCGGCTCCACTCTTGCTCATAAAAGTCATCAAAATGACGTCGATTAGCAATTTGTGTCAGACCATCAATATGCGCTAACTCTTGAACTTGTTGTTCTGCAAGTTTTCGTTCAGTGATGTTTAAATGACTAATCACCACGAAACGCTGCGCATTATACTCCAGTGGCACAGCACGCATCATAAACCAGCGTTTTTCGATGTCGCTATGACAAGGGTACTCTAAGTAAAATTCAGGTTCTTGATTATTGATGACTTTATTGAGACCTGCTAAGGCTTTTATTCCAAAATCATCGCCTTGTATTGCGGCTGACTTGCAGATAGCTAAGTAATTTTGTTTCTGCCATTGAATATCACAGTCACAGTTATTCTCATCGCCAAACGTTTGCCAACTGCGATTAACAAATATGATATCGCCCAGCTCATTGATAACAACGATATGCTCTGAGATGGTATCAAGTATTAATTTCAAAAATTCTTTTGATTCAACCACATTGGTTCCTGACCATGACTACTCAATTAAGATTAGCAATAAATGCTGAGTTTTCACTGTTGTTGATGTAAAAAATAATCCGAAGCACTTAATTTATTGCGCAGTTCATTTTACTGCATTGTGAAGGTGTTACAACAGGGAATAAGTCGATACTTCAAATAACAGTAAAACAGGTTACTCATATTTTTTAAGTAACCGGTTTTACGTAATAGAGAGGCTGTTGTGTCGGTTTTAAGGTTTTGCTATTTAGCTTTCTGCCAGAATCACACCGAGGCTCAACTCTGACAGTCAATCTATTTGTTATAACAATGCGCCAACTTCCACGCCGATAGCTAACAACAAGGTTGCTGCAACAAAGGCGATGAGTACTGCGTGACCACGCTGTTCTTTTTTCATCGTTCACTCCTAAAAAATAACAAATACTGTTGCCATACCCAGTGCAAAACTAACACACGATGAAGCTGCAACAATTGCGGCCAAGTTTTGCTTCGATACTGCTTTTGCTTCGCTTTCAACGGCTGGTTCATCGTCTAGTTTGATAAGCTCACCTTGGCGTACTTCAAATACCGCACATAGGCTCATGGTGGTTTCTTTTGATGCCGCACCTTCTTTTTCAACGCGTTGAATGGTTCGTAGGCTTACATCACAGGCGTCGGCCAACTGCTGTTGTGTCCAGTCGAACTTAAGCCTTAATGTTTTAATTGTATTAGGGTTTAATTGCATCACTTACTTCCCAATAAACGGCTCGATAAGTGTGATAAAGGCAAAACCAAAAATAGCCCCCCCAATAAAGCAACCTAAGGTAACCATAGCAACTTGTTTTGGGTTATCAGTCAGTGCGGTTTGCGTGCTTTGCTTTACCAATTTGCCAGCTTTAAAAAACGAACATTCAAGCTTGCCTGTTAGCATATTTTGCATCTTAAATTCGACTGCATACGCATTATCTTGGTAGTTAAAGTCGTGACGACTTTTAAAGCCGAAGCTGCGCTTCTCACTAACCAATTCATCGTTTACATATATTTCTTCTTTGCCGCTCATGATGTGACCAAAGCATGCGATTTGGTTATCACCATCTTGAAAGTAAAGTTTATAACCTAGTTTATGTGAGTTTAGTACGTCGTTTTTCATCATCGTTTCCTTGTTAAGTTGATGATGTAAATTTAATGATTATTTTTGTTTTTTACGCCGTCAGCGATACGCCAGTCCCTATTTTGGCATATGACAGCCAAGATGTCATATTGGTTTTGTTATTGAAATATAAGCGAATTATTTTAAGTGGTTCGATTGATGTTGTATCGGTCACTGTCGTATTGGCTTGCACTAAAATAACCGTTAGATAACAAAAAAGTAGCGATGACACTCTGGTTATTAGATATAACCAGAACAAATAAACAACGGGTTAGTACATCTTGCTACAAATCCGTTAAACTTAAGGCATAGCAGTTAGGTACAACCAGAAAGGCAAAAATATGCGTCATGAAATTTGGCAACAGCTTCGCGAAGAAGCAAACGAAGTCGTTACTCGCGAACCATTATTAGCAAGTCATGTTTACTCGTGTGTGTTAAATCATGAGTGTTTGGGGTCGGCGCTGAGTTTTATTGTTGCTAATAAGCTGGCAGATGCCGTCGTGTCAGCATTTACTATTCGTGAATTATTTGACCAAGCCTTTGTAAAATGTGACTTAATGCTAACGCATGTGGCCCATGACATAAAAGCTGTTAAAGATCGTGACCCCGCAGCCGATAGTTATTTAACTGTGATACTTAACTTAAAGGGCTTCCATGCAATACAAGCACACCGACTCGCACATTGTTTATGGCTGCAAAACAGAAAAGAGCTTGCTCGCTTTATTCAAAGTAGAACCTCAGAAGTATTTGGCGTTGATATCCATCCTGCTTGTAAAGTCGGTCATGGTATTATGTTTGACCATGCAACTGGGATTGTAATTGGTGAAACCGCGGTTATCGAAGATAACGTATCGATTCTACAGTCTGTGACATTAGGCGGTACGGGTAATGAGCAAGGCGATCGCCATCCTAAAATTCGCGCAGGCGTTCTAATTGGCGCGGGTGCAAAAGTACTTGGTAATATAGAAGTCGGTGAGGGTGCGCGTATTGGCGCAAACTCTGTGGTATTGAGTCCTGTTCCTGCCCATACAACGGTGGTTGGGGTGCCAGCTAAAGTAGTCGGTAAACCAAACTGCCCATGCCCCGCAGAAAGCATGAATCAAAACTTTTTAGATGATAGTGCAGCCACCCCTAGCAATGAATCGCATACGAGTGCTATGTTGTAATTTCAATTACATTGTTATTTAAAGGGCAACGGAAGTGTCTAAATTATCTTTAGGGTTAGTCGTTGCAGCGTCTTTTTTATGTGGCGCTGCTGCGATGTCGTTCTATCAATCTTTTTCTGCTACAACAACGTCTGACATTGAGCCAGCAGCGCCGAGTGTTGCTGGTTATGAACCGCATGAAACTTCATCTGTGAGCATTAAAAAACCTGAAACCATGAGCGCTCAAAATGAGCCACTCAACAAGGCGCCTATAGAATCCGCTACGGCAACTGAGCTTGTGCAACAAATTGAAGAGTTACAGCAGCAAGTGGCAAATCAACAAACAATTATAGCCAGTTACAAAGCGGCGGTTGTCTCACCGCAACAGATTAATTCGCGTACCGAGGCATTGTACAGTTTATTAGAAGAGCAGGCGCGTGATGAAGCATGGGCGTATCAAACAGAAACGGCCATGGCAGACTTTCTTATCATGGCCGATTTACCTGTACAGCCAGATATGACTGTTGCCAACTGTAAAACCTCCGTCTGTGAATTTAAATTGCAACAGCCTGAAGGGGTTGATTCACTTCCTGCACATTATTGGCGAAATATCAGCGATAAGTTGATGGAGCAAGGCTGGTGGAAGCAGTTTAAATACTCTTCTTCCACATCAAGCGACGATACTCTGAGCATCATTGTTAGTACTGAACAGTAAATAACGCACAGCTAGATCACGTTTGATTTTAATTGGCCGTCCGCTAGTTCAGTTATCAATAATTCCCCTGATTTGATATCAGCCACTGACTTCACAACGTGACCGTGCTCATTTTTAGTGATGCTGTAGCCACGTGCTAGCACGCTTAGCGGACTCACCGAGTCTAAACGGCTTGCTTGCAGTGAAAGGGTGTTACGAGAGATTGAGAGCTGTTGTTGCATAGCTTGCGTTAAACGGCCATGTAATTGCACTAATTGATGTTCGCTTCTGGCCAGCTGCTTTTCAGGTGAACGCTGCATTAAACGCGGTGTTAAGTTTGCAAGAACGCGCTCATAATGCTGAATTTTACCGTTAATAGCGCTGTGCAATGCGAGGGTTAACTCATCTAATTTTTGAGTTTGCTGGTTTAACTGGTTACGCGGATGACACAGCTGCAAACGATGTTCAAACTGTGTTGCAGTGCTGCGTTTAACAGACAGTGTATGTTTAAATGCATGGTGTAAATGCTTCACTAACTGACTGACTTTATTGTGTAGCTCCTGCGTGTTAGGGCTAACAAGCTCGGCAGCGGCAGAAGGTGTAGCGGCACGTATATCGGCTACATAATCACTGATTGTGGTGTCGACCTCATGCCCAACTGCGCTGACAATAGGTAATTCACTGGCAAATATAGCGCGGGCGAGTTGTTCATTGTTAAAGCACCATAGATCTTCTAATGAGCCACCGCCACGACCGAGTATTAATACATCAACTTCATGTCGCTGGTTAGCAATATTAATTTTTTCAATAAGTTGGCTGTGGGCATCAGCCCCTTGCACCATGGCAGGGTAAATCACAACTTCAAGCTGCGGTGCGCGACGCTTTAAAACGGTTAAAATATCGCGGATGGCAGCCCCAGTCGCAGAGGTAATGACACCAACGCGGTTTATCGTAGTGGGGAGGGGCTTTTTATGTGCAGAACTAAAAAGGCCTTCAGCGGCAAGGCGCATTTTCAGTGCATCGAATTCTTGTTTTAGTAACCCTTCACCAGCCGGTGCCATATGCTCAACAATGAGTTGATAATCACCGCGCGGTTCGTACAATGAAACCCGAGCACGCACTGTGACTTGCGCGCCATTTGTTGGGCGAAAAGTCTGTCCACGGTTATTGCCTCGCCACATAGCCGCTTTCACTTGAGCTCTGTCGTCTTTTAAAGTGAAATACCAATGGCCTGAAGCCGGGGCAATAAAATTAGAAATCTCGCCCGTTAACACAAGTGATGAAAAGCCTTGCTCTAAAACATGGCGAATTTCCTTATTTAGGCGCGAGACCGTATAAATAGGCTGTGTTGAGTGCGTTAAAGCCATTTAAAACCCCAATAAAATAAACTGCGTCTACTTTATCATAAATAAATGCGGAATTTTATTTACTCATGCGCATAACGCTGATAAAATTTGGCCGCAATTCCTTATACTCAGATCCACATGTGAGAAGTTGCCAAAATGCTTAGAATTGCTAAAGAAGCTCTTACCTTTGACGACGTACTTTTAGTACCAGGTCATTCTACTGTTTTGCCACACACGGCAAATATTTCAACTCGCTTAACGCGTGGTATCAAACTTAACTTGCCGCTAGTTTCAGCATCTATGGATACTGTAACAGAAGCTCGCTTGGCGATTGCGCTAGCGCAAGAAGGCGGTTTAGGTTTTATCCACAAAAACATGACAATCGAAGAGCAAGCTAAAAACGTACGTAAAGTAAAAACGTACGAGGCAGGTATTGTTTCTTTCCCTGTTACTGTGACTGCGGATCTAACAATTGCTGATGCTATCGCGCTTTCAGAAGAAAAAGGTTTTTCAGGTTTCCCTGTAACCGACGCTGACAATAACCTTGTAGGTATTGTTACAAGCCGTGATATGCGTTTTGAAACTAAACTTGAGCAGCCTGTTTCTACAGTGATGACGAAAAAAGAATCGTTAGTGACTGTAAAAGAAGGTGCAGACCGCGATGAAATTTTAGGTCTCATGCACGAGCACCGTATCGAAAAAATTCTTGTAGTTGATGATGCATTTAAACTGAAAGGCATGATCACTGTAAAAGATTATCAAAAAGCACAAGACAAACCTCACGCATGTAAAGACGAACAAGGTCGTTTACGTGTAGGCGCTGCTGTAGGTGTTGGCCCAGGTACTGATGAGCGTATCGCTGCCCTTGTTGAAGCGGGTGTTGACGTATTACTTATCGATACTTCACATGGTCACTCACAAGGTGTTATCGACCGTGTTGCACAAACTCGTCAAACATACCCAGATTTACAAATCGTAGCGGGTAACGTTGCGACAGCTGAAGGTGCAATTGCCCTTGCTGATGCAGGTGTTGATGCCGTTAAAGTGGGCATTGGCCCAGGCTCTATCTGTACTACACGTATCGTTACAGGATGTGGTGTACCACAAATCACCGCTATTTCAGATGCAGTTGAAGGCTTAAAAGGCCGTGACATTCCTGTTATTGCTGACGGTGGTATTCGTTTCTCTGGCGATATCGTAAAAGCACTGGTTGCGGGTGCATCATGTGTCATGGTGGGTTCAATGCTCGCGGGTACAGAAGAAGCACCAGGTGAAGTTGAGCTATATCAAGGCCGTTACTACAAGTCATACCGTGGTATGGGTAGCCTTGGTGCGATGAACCAAAAAGAAGGTTCATCAGACCGTTACTTCCAGAAATCGAACGAAGCAGACAAGCTTGTTCCTGAAGGTATCGAAGGCCGTGTTGCTTATAAAGGACCTATTGCGACAATCATTCACCAACAAGTGGGTGGTCTTCGCAGTGCAATGGGCTTAACTGGCTGTGCGACAATTGAAGAGTTAAATACTAAACCTCAGTTTGTCCGTGTAACGTCGGCTGGTATGGGTGAATCACATGTTCACGATGTGCAAATCACCAAAGAAGCGCCAAACTACCGTTTAGGTTAATAACCGTAACGTATTGAAATTACATGGGCTAGCATATGCTAGCCCTTATTTATTTTTCATCTCCCCTGTGGGAGAGCAGTTCCTGACTAACGAGATACTCCATGAGCAAAGACATTCACGATTCACGAATTCTCATTTTAGATTTTGGTTCGCAATACACGCAATTAATCGCACGTCGTATACGTGAAATTGGTGTTTACTGTGAGCTGTGGGCTTGGGATGTAACAGAAGAGCAAATCCGCGAGTTTAACCCACAAGGTATTATCTTGTCGGGTGGCCCTGAGTCAACAACGCTTGATAACAGCCCACGTGCTCCAGAGTATGTATTTAATGCAGGCGTGCCTGTACTTGGTATTTGTTACGGCATGCAAACAATGGCAATGCAACTTGGCGGAAGTGTACACAGCTCAGATAAGAAAGAGTTTGGTTATGCGCAAGTTGAAAAAGTAGGCAACTGTGCGTTATTCGATGCTATTGAAGATCACATTACAGATGGCGGCGCAGGCGTACTTGATGTATGGATGAGCCACGGCGATAAAGTAATGGAAGTACCTGATACTTTCAAAACGACTGCTAAAACATCAACGTGTCCACATGCTGCTATGTCATGGGAAGAAAAGCGTTTTTACGGCGTACAATTCCACCCAGAAGTGACACATACTCACCAAGGTCTTCGTCTTCTTGAGCGTTTTGCGATTGATATCTGTGGCTGTGAAAAGCTTTGGACACCTGCAAAAATCATCGACGATGCGATTGAGCGAATTAAAGAAACAGTCGGTGACGATGAAGTTATCTTAGGTCTTTCAGGTGGTGTTGATTCATCGGTTGTTGCGATGCTTATTCACCGTGCGATTGGCGACAAGCTGACTTGTGTATTTGTTGATAACGGTTTACTTCGTTTAAACGAAGGCCAACAAGTCATGGATATGTTTGGTAACAAGTTTGGCCTAAACATCATCAAAGTAGATGCTGAAGATCAATTCCTTGCAGATCTTGCCGGTAAATCAGACCCAGAAGACAAGCGTAAAGCAATTGGTCATACATTTATCAAAGTATTTGATTCAGAAGCGAAGAAACTGAAGAATGCACGTTGGTTAGGTCAAGGTACTATCTACCCAGACGTGATCGAATCTGCTGCATCAGCAACAGGTAAAGCACACGTAATCAAGTCTCACCACAACGTAGGTGGTTTACCAGACGACATGGAAATGGGTCTTGTTGAGCCTTTACGTGAGCTATTCAAAGACGAAGTACGTAAAATCGGTCTTGAGTTAGGTTTACCGTACGACATGCTTTACCGTCACCCATTCCCAGGGCCAGGTTTAGGTGTACGTGTACTGGGCGAAATCAAGAAAGAATACTGTGATTTACTTCGCCGTGCAGACGCTATCTTTATCGAAGAGCTACACAAAGCTGAGCTTTACCACAAAGTAAGCCAAGCGTTTACGGTATTCCTACCTGTTAAATCAGTCGGTGTAATGGGTGATGCGCGTAAGTATGATTGGGTTGTATCACTGCGTTGTGTAGAAACAATCGACTTTATGACAGCACGTTGGTCACACTTACCTTATGAGTTCTTGGGGGTGGTGTCTAACCGTATCATTAATGAAATTGATGGTATCTCACGCGTTGTTTACGATATTTCAGGTAAGCCACCTGCAACTATCGAGTGGGAATAATCCTTTTATTTCTGTAACTACCGTATAAAAAACGGCGGATTAGCTTGCTAATTCGCCGTTTTGTTTATTTTGAAAGCAGTTGAACCACAAACTGTGTTTTTTTACTTTACCTTTATAAAAAGCTCTATATAATTCATCGTCATTGCAGGGGCGTAGTTCCAATTGGTAGAACAGCGGTCTCCAAAACCGACGGTTGGGAGTTCGAATCTCTCCGCCCCTGCCATTTCTTCCCGCTTTACTTTAATCGCAAATCTCCCTATATTACTTGCTCTTAATCATGATTGAGTTGTTATGAATCCAAGTTACGCTGCGATATTTTCTGTACAATCTTTAGAGTTAAACCAACACTATCGAACAGTGCCTGATGTTCAAGTAGAACATGCGCCAATGTCTGAGCAAACGCCGCTTACACTCTCGTTACAGTTTCATCATGATCTTGAAAAAGCATGTGCTCCTTTGGTGATTACACACGTTGTCAAAGCGCCAAATATAAGCTGGCAGGATGGCTGTTTAGCCTTACCAAGTGAGAAACTTAACAGTGAGCAAAAAAAACAATTGTGGTCTTTAATTGGTGAACAACTTGATAAGCTTTAAGCCTGTTGATGCAAATTATATAACTCAGCTAATGACAATCGAAAATGCCTGTCACAGTCACCCATGGACCGAAAAAACCATGTTGTCGTGTTTAGCTGGACGTTACTTTAATCTTGCCGCTTTTAAAGGTGATGAGATGCTTGGTTTTTACATTGGTGAGCAAGCTGGGCCTGACTACACGTTAATGGATATTTGTGTGGCGCCAAGTCATCAGGGGCAGGGCATTGCAAAGCAGCTTTTAGATGCTTTTATTCATCATGGTGAGCAACAGCACGCTGAGAATCTATTTTTAGAAGTGCGAGAGTCAAACACGCGTGCCATTGCACTATATGAGCGTGCAGGTTTTTCTCATATGTCGGTGCGAAAAAATTATTATCCGACAGCAACAGGTAACGAAGATGCCATTTTAATGGGCTTAACTTTACGCTTCTAGCGTTTAAGAAGCCTTTTTTAACGCACTGATAAGCATTTCGTAACTTTGTTCTATTTGCTGGGCTTGGTTACTGCGTAGTGCCGTTTCGAGTTGCCCCGCAGTCTCATGGATTTCCTCAAAGCTAAAGCAACCCGCACTGCCTTTTAGACTGTGTGCCAGCGAGCGTAATGCTTCCCACTCTTTAGTTCGGTACAACTGCACGACTTGGTTGAGGTAGTCAGGTAATTTAGAACGGTAGTTGTCGTTAATTTGCTGGAACTTCTCACTCTTGAGTAAATTTTCCCACTTGTTTTGACTGTCTTTTTCAATATTTAAATAACTAACCAGCACTTGCTCAAGGGCATTTTTATCAATCGGTTTTGCAAGTGCTTCATCGCAGCCTGCTTCGAGATAGGTGTCAACATCGGTTTTCATTACATTTGCCGTAAGCGCGATGATTGGGCCATCGTAGGCTGCATGGCGCAGCATTTGCGTCGCCTCTAAACCACCCATAACAGGCATTTGCATGTCCATAATAATGAGTTGGTAGTCATTGACGAGTGCCATTTCAACGGCTTCTGCGCCGTTTTTCGCGATGTCTGGCTCAAGTCCCCAGGTCTGTAATAACAGTTTGATAAGCAATTGGTTATCAGGGTTATCTTCGGCGACCAATATATTTGCATCAAAACTATTTGAGGCAAAAGAAAGCTGTAGATCTTTACTGGGTGACAATTGCTCTAAGTTATGAATAAAGGCGTCATTTTGTTGTTGCTCTGGTTTTAGGTGACACGCAATTTGCACTGTAAAACAGCTGCCTATACCGGGCTCGCTCTTAAGGTAAACATCCCCTCCTAATAGCTGAGCCAAGTTTTTCGAAATACAAAGTCCTAACCCAGTACCGCCAAAGCGGCGAGTTGTTGTGGCATCGGCTTGTTCAAACGGTTTAAACACCCGTTCAACTTCGCGCTCTGACATACCAATACCTGTATCTTGAATCGCAAATTCTAGATATTGTTTTGCACTGTTGTAGCGAATATCAATGGAGATATGCCCTTGTTCGGTAAATTTCACTGCATTACTAGCTATGTTGATTAATATTTGCTTTAAACGGGTCGTATCACTGTTAATACTTTTAGGAATTGGCAGGCTGTAGTTAATTGTAAACTCTAATCGTTTTTCGTTTGCCAGTGGACGAATAATCGAATCAAGATCATGAATTAATTGGACGACTGAGCATGGCCCACACTCTACAGCAAGCTTCTCAGCTTCAATCTTTGATAAGTCGAGAATGTTATTAATGAGCTCAAGCAGGTGTTTTGAGTTTCTTAAAATAGTGCTTAAATGCTGGTCGTCATTCACGGCATCTTTATTGTGTAGTAGCTGTTCGGTAAACCCCATAATGGCAGTAAGAGGCGTGCGAATTTCATGACTCATATTCGCTAAAAAACGACTTTTAAGTTGATTCGCTTGTTCAGCTTGTGCAATGGCTATTTCAAGCTTGTTGTTCATTGCTTCAAGTGCTTTTGTACGGCTTTCAACTTTATCTTCTAGGTGGTGTTTATACTCTTTTAACTCATCTTGATAATGACGAATCTGGTTCACCATGTGGTTAAAGTCGTTAAATAATACACCGACTTCATCATTGGTGTGGGCGGGTAAATACACCGATAAGTCACCATCTCCAACGCGATGGCTGGCCGCACCCAATAACTCAACAGGGGTGAGTAGTAAATTGCGTACCACAATATAAATTAAAATGGGTAACGAAATAACCGAGATGATCACAATCAGCGCGGTGATTAAACTAATGGCTTTACCAGATTGGTAAAGTAAATCTTTGGGCGTGGTCGATACATAATAATCGCCATCGGTCATTTGTACCGCATAAATAATACGCTCTTCTTTATCGATACTCGACAATTCAATGCTAGACAGCTTGCCATAATCGGCCAAGCCTTTAATTTGTTCTAATTCATACTCACTTAAATAGTTGCCCCGTAAATCGTAGTCGGAGCTAAAGAGTATTTGCCCTTTACTGGTCAAAAATAGGTTTAAGGTGTTATTAAAAGGGGCTTCTAAAATACTGGTGTTCAAAATTGATGGCTCAACATGAACAACGATAAAGCCTAACTCTTGGGGTCGTTTTAAGTAATAGTCGATATTGTAAATAGGGTGCACAAAATAAAGACTGGTTGAGCCGTCTTCTTTGGGGATCATAAATTGTTGTTGACGTAAATTAGACTGTAGAACTTGATCAAAAAACGGGTAACTTTTAGGTGCAGGAGTTAATTGGCTCGAATAAAACGCATCACTTTTACCTTGCGAGTCAACATAGTTAATGCTGACAATATCAGGGTACGCTTCTGAGTAACTGGCAAATACATTCATTAACTCGCCGAGGTGTTCTATATACTGATTTTTCGAATTAGGCTCGCGTGCTAAAAAATCGGCAAGTACCGGAGAGGTTGATAAAAGGCGAGTGATGGAATGAAATGAGTCAATATAGTTGAAAATTTTATGCTGTTG
The DNA here is from genome assembly GCF_900116435.1 of Pseudoalteromonas lipolytica. Lineage (GTDB taxonomy): Bacteria > Pseudomonadota > Gammaproteobacteria > Enterobacterales > Alteromonadaceae > Pseudoalteromonas > Pseudoalteromonas lipolytica. Next base: position 23,048 of record NZ_FPAZ01000023.1, read on the forward strand.
CTGCTCAACAAAGCGACTCACAATAAGCTCTGCTTGTTTTTTTGTTGAATTGGTCACATTGGTTAACGTAAAGCCACCTAAAAACAACAAAGGTAAGATCACTAATGGCGTGATATACCATAATAATCGAATACTGAGCTTACTGGTTTTCATGACCTAAATTGATATCCCTCCGTGCAATTTGTCAATAGTATGCGTTACAACTTGATTACACAAGCTTAGCAAAAAAGTGAACAACGAAAATTGCTTATCAAGGGGGAATAATTACTTACAATCGCTGCTTTTTTGGCTAAGACAAACAGGGTATAATGCCCGCAATTCTATTTTATTTTTCAGTGCGCACCGAGGCCTCTCGTTTTTAGAGCCGCTAGGTGTGCTTTGTTATGACTAAAAGCAGCTTACATGTCTAATTTAACTACCGAAATTAATAAACGACGCACCTTTGCGATTATCTCGCACCCTGATGCCGCCCAGCCTTTCAACGCTTAAAATCACCTTTCATTGCACACCACAATCACATCTCTACGTACTGAATTTAAAGGCTTTTTGTCTTTTTCTCGTTTATTTGCTTTTCAATGATGTTCAAGCGTAACCTCGGAAAGTGTGTACAAACTTGAGTACAAATTCCGTTTTAAAGGCCTTTGGCGAAAATTCCATGACACAAATCTGGCTGTAGGCCTTGTGGTTACTGGGTTTGATGAAGAAAGTACCTCCTGCTTTTGATACTTTGGTTTCGACATTACAAAAGCGGAATAAATGCGATCATCTCTAGTTTTTTGTTTATAAGCTTATGAATTTAAAGGGTTCGTCATTGTGTTTTTTGGTGTGTCATCGTTGCGAGTGTACAAACAGTGTGTACAAATTTTTCTCGTTAGGCATGTTGATTGCTATTCATGACACAAACCGCCTTGTAGCCCTTGTTATTCATAGGTTTGAGCTGAAAAGTACCTAATAGCAACATTTGTGTTTTGATAAGGCTGATCTTCTGAACAAATCATGCATCTTTCTGACCATCAACAAGTGATGAATCAGGCGATGATAGTTTTACATTGATTTTCAGGAGAATGTAGATGACAGCAGTAGCGCACCAGGTAACCCCTTTTCTAACGTCTTACGAAGTGATGGCTCGTTACCACATTAGCTATACGACGCTCTGGCGAAGAATAAAAGATGGCAGCTTGCCGCAACCTCGTATTAACCGAAATACACGAAACAAGCTGTGGCACATTGAAGATTTGGAGGAGTATGAGAAGAAAGAGGACTGAGCCTCTTTCTTTTACTGTCCGAAACGCCAGTTGAACGGAAAGCCTGTCGGCTCGATGATGGTCTCTAGCTGTTGATACCAAACGTCGTAAGCATGACGCATTTCATCCAGGTACTGATATTGGTTGTAGATAGCATCCAACCCTTTTTTGCTGTGGCCAATCATCAACTCGGCAACTTCTTGCGTCGTGATGGCAGACATTCGCGTTCGCATCGTTCTGCGAAGATCATGCATAGACCAATGTTCCATCTCAATACCAAGCGATCTGCGAGCCCAGATTTTCACATTATTAGGAATAGTGGTATCAAAGCCATTTGTGGCAAGCTCTTCTTGTCCGTTCGCGGGAAACAAGTAGGTTGATTTGCTCATCTGCATCGCCAGTTCAATCAGCTCAATAGCTGGCTTAATCAATGGCCGCATGATCGGCGCTCCTATTTTCTCTCCTTGTTTACGGATCTCTATAGGCACTGTCCACATTGCAGATTGCAAGTCAAAGTGATGCTTTTCAGCTTGAATGAGTTCGCCCTTGCGACCGCCCAATAGCAGAAGCAATTTTATGTAGATGCGATTCTTCTCAGTGATTTTTGACTCATGCAAATAGCGCCAAAGTATCCTGATCTCGTTGTCATTTAGCACCCGAGTTCGTTTGCCTTTCTTACCGCCAACCTTCTTCGCTGTGATCCCAGCGGCAGCGTTAATTTCCAAGATCTGTTCATCAATCAGCCAGTCATAGAACTTATGCAGTACAGACACTAGGCGTTCTGTGTTTGACGGAGACGATTCCGAAACCTCACGAAGACAGTTTCTTAAGGACAATTCATTGATGTCAGTTAATGGGTACTTGCCAAGTCGGGGCAGCAAATATATTTCACTGCTTCGCTTTTGGTAGTGCCACGTTTTCTCCTTTAGCCCTTGCTTACCGGCAGAGTCTATCCAGTCTCGAAAAATCGATTCGAAGCTTTGGTTGGCAGAATACTTGGCCCGTTCCTGCTGTAGATAGAGCTTGGGGTTTCTGCCCTGATCAAGTACCGCCCTTAACCTATCCAGCTCATTCCTAGCTTCAGCAAGCTTCATAAGTGGGTAAGTACCTATGTCTACCCGCTGTTGCTTGCCATCAAACCGATAACGAAACTGAAAAACAATTTTGCCCTTGGGCGATACCCGAGCACTTAGCCCATCTCGGTCGGCTTTTACTACGGTTTCTTTTGCTTCTTTATTTAACCTGGCATCGAGCCAGCTAACTGATAACGCCATGTTATAAGCCCAGCCCTAGTTTTGATTTTAAAGATTGTTTACGTGATTCTGCTTTGGGTTCTGGCGCTGTACTCACAGAAGTAATTTCAACTTCTGGTGCATGGCCATCCACCGGTGCAGATGTCGTGGATAGATTGGGTTGGCTCATGTGAATTAACCCAAAGGTGGCCAGCATCCGCAGACGCTCAGCGCGTTCCCGTGGTGGCGTCTTTTCCAATTCTTTGAGTAGTTCTGGGTGGCTCCCTGGGGGAATGTTGACGACAACTCTCATGATCACGCCCCATAAAACCAGAAGCCTCGGACGTTCGCCAAAACAGACTGTTCCGGCACGATGATCTTGCTTCGTGAAAAAATCTCCTTGGCCGCTTCCTTATAAGCCATGGCTCCACCTCCGGCGATCAATACCAAGTCCGCATTAATGCTTTCGTCGCGCATAGATTGGCGCATGGCTGTAAGAGCGACAGGCGCTACCTTTTTCATGGCAGCATTCAGATAAGGTGAAATATCGACTTTTTCTCCAAATAGCAGGACCTGCAAGTCGCCTGTTCTCATGGCTTTTTCAAGTCGATCCATTCCTACTTTGGCACCGTGATCTTGTGAAATCAGCTTATCAATGGTTTCCAGTAGCACGGACATTGCCTGAAGGCTGGTTCCTGAAGAGCTGTAGCGAATTTCTCCGGCCTCAAGGGCAACCCAGTCAACAGAAAAAAAGCCGGGATCTATGACGACGACGCGACCTTCTTCGATCAAGTCCAAATCTCCACCTGTTTGAACCAGATCCATATAGGCACCGGCAGGCTGCGGCAGCACTTTGACGTCATGAACGGTGATGCTGCGCTTAGGCGTCACTTGATGGACACCTTTTAAACGCTGCACAAGGTCAGACTTACGTTGTGGTTCATGAAACTGGGAAACCGGTAATCCAGTGACAACCAAATCGATGGACTCTGTTTCAGCCATTAACAAGGCGGCATGAAAAAGCGCCCTATAGGTTTTTGTGGTGGGATATTCCGGGTGAAGCTCTCGTTCCCAGCCTTGAAGGCGTCCAGCAGGAACACCAGCGGCCCAACGCTCATTATCGACAGACACATACAAACAAGTGTCATCATCGCCTCCATCGATACGCTCTGGCATACGATCCGCAGGACCGGCACCCGCAGGTAGAATAATGGTTTTCGGTTCACTGCCTGATTGGCCAATTGCCAACTTCAGGTTTGAGTAACCGATATCTACGCCTAGTACAAACATACTTATCTCCTGTGCACTCAAAGTGCTCTAACGGTTTTCAATCAACCGCACTGGCCATGCTTGGGCTATTCCAAGTGCTCTGGCGGTTCACTCAAATGTCATTATCAGGATTCGGTGCACTGGCGGTGGGCAGAAAGGTGACAAATCCTTTCATCTATCTGCCTATTGCATTTTCGCAAAAGTATGAGAATAGGCTCTGTTTGGCGGCGGATGACTGAGCCAAAAAAATCGAGACGCCAAACGTCGTTTGCATTCTGGCCTGAACTCGCCAAACGGTTTATATCTTCATGGCGATACGTCTTTTTAGGCGTTTTTAAGTGAAATCGGCCTGTATCCCTTGTCAGGTATGGGATTGCGCGAGTTGATTTATATCGAGACGCCAAACAGTGATTGTTACGGCAGTTTTACGTTTGGCGTTTCGATCCAAAAGCCAAACGGATAGTGGTTTTGGCTTTTGGGGTTAATTGGATGGGGAAATTGGTTTGGTAGAAATCGTCAATGAACAATGGAAAGCAGAGGTATCAGATTTACTTCAGCAAGAAACGGACAGGCTAAAAGCGCTGGCACGAGCTGAAGTTGATGACTTTTGGGTTACCCATTACAAGGTTCGAGAGAATGAGCCCTTTAAAGACTGGGGTCTGCTTGGTGTCCGTATCAGAGACTTTAAGTATGGCTTTGGCATAGAGTGGTACATCAACAGTTTTCACGGTCAACGAGGCAAGCGCGTGGTCTTTAGCAAGGGGCTGCGTATTTCAAAGACGAAGCTGAGATACGCATTTTTAGACTGCCAAGGTTTGGCCAAAGAATGGGAGTTAGCGCTAGCCATGGAGAAAGAAGAATTCTTCAGTGATATTCGACGCCAGGTTGATAAGCTCAACATGCTGCGTCGAAGGGTGAATGCTTATTGCTAGGGCTTTAATTTTTACGAAATCTTTACGCCTTCATCAGGTATCAATCTAGAAACTTTACACCGCTCCAACCTACTGTACTGATTCGGTTTTCTCACTAAGGAACGTTATGGGCTGGTTATTGTTATTAATACTTGGCGTGTTAAGCGCCATTTTGATTGTTGCCATGTTGGCACCTGAAAAGTTTTAAGGAATCACTGATGGAAGTGCTACTAATATTTACATTAGCTGTGCTGTTAGCATGGCCATTGGGTCGTTACATGACCGGTATATTCTCTGCGGGATCACACTGGAGTGATAAGGTTTTTTTGCCAATAGAAAATGGCATATTTAAACTACTGGGTATTAACCCACGTCATGGCATGACATGGAAAAGTTACGGTATCGCGTTTTTGTTAAGTAATTTAGTGCTCGGCATTATCGCCTATTTACTGTTGCAATTTCAGCATATATTGCCCCTTAACCCTAATGATATTGAGGCATTAGATTGGGACTTGGCGCTGCATACGGCGGTTTCGTTTTTAACCAATACAAATCAACAGCACTATTCTGGGCAGGCTCAGCTGAGTTATTTAAGCCAAGGTTTTGTCATTCTTACCTTGCAGTTTGTTACTCCGGCAATGGCATTGGCGGTCTGTGTTGCGGTATTACGCGGCATGTTAGGAGGCCGTAATGCAACAACTGCAAAAGAAGGTGAAGAGCGTAACTTAGGTAATTACTATCAAGATACCGTGCGTGCAGTGCTGAGACTGATGCTGCCACTGGCTGCGATTGTTGCACTTGCGCTAACCAGTCAAGGTGTGCCTTCAAGTTATCAGGCGAGTCCAACGGTGGACGTGGTTGAACAACAACAAACGTTGAGCGAACAAACGATCCCACTAGGGCCGGTTGCGGCTATGGTCTCAATCAAGCAATTAGGCACTAACGGCGGCGGCTGGTTTGGCCCTAACAGTAGTAATCCTTTAGAAAACCCAACCCCAGTCAGTAACGCGATTCAAACCATTGCCTTGGTATTGGTGCCGATGGCAGTGGTGTTTATGGCCGGTGGCCTATTGCGCCGACAAAAATTTACCTTGTTATCGCTTGCGGTCATGGGATTGCTTAGCTTGGCCTTTATTGGTGCCGCTGTTTACAGCGAGCAGCAGCCTAATGCCGCCTTTGCTGGGTTAGCTCAAGAGGCCGGAAATATGGAAGGTAAAGAAGTTCGCCTTGGGACTGACTTATCGGCGCTCTGGGCCACATTTACGACTCAAACCTCTAACGGCTCTGTGAATGCTATGCATGATTCACTTAATCCGATTGCTGGGCTTGTTACCCGCTCGGGGATGTTGATCAATGGTATTTGGGGCGGTATTGGATGTGGTTTTGTGAACTTTCTGGTTTATGTGTGGTTAGCGGTATTTATTGCCGGCTTGATGATTGGCCGCACCCCTGAAATTTTTGGTCGTAAGTTGGAAAAGCGTGAGCTCAGTTGGTTAGGCGTGCTATTAGTGCTGCCAAGTGCAGTGATCTTAACCTTTACTGCTATCACAGTGGCATTTCCTGCATTAACAGGCAATAGCAACCCAGGCTTACATGGCGTTGCCCAAGTGTTTTATGAGTACACCTCTGCCTTTGCAAACAATGGTTCTGGTTTTGAAGGACTGGGGGATGACACCACATGGTGGAATCTAAGTTGTGTGGTGGTACTAATTTTAGGCCGTTATGTACCTTTGGTTATTCCACTATTAATTGCTGGTTCGTTAGCGAAAAAGCGTCAAGTGCCTACCAGTGCCGGTACTTTACCACTGTATAACGTCACGTTCGCTGTCACTTTAATTACAGTGATCCTGATTATTAACTTCCTGTCATTCCTACCGTCTATGGTATTGGGTCCGATTGGTGAAGCTCTTGAGATATCACAGCAAGCCGCTGTGGTGCTAGCGCAATAGCAGTATGCAGGTGAATAAAATGAATAATACATCAAAATTAACACAAGCCAGTTGGCAGGCTTTTGCCAAACTTCATCCTAAACTGGCGGTTAAAAACCCCGTTATGCTAGTCGTGTGGGTGGCCACCCTGTTAGCTATGGTTATGACGGTGCAACAGTTTGTTGCCGGTGACAATATTGCGTTTGCTTTGGCTAGTAGTTTAGTGCTGTTTTTTACTCTATGGTTTGCCAATTTTGCGGAGGCCATTGCCGAAGCACGCGGACGCGACCAAGCGAGTAGTTTAAAAGCAACGCGTCGAGACTTAACTGCTTTACGGGTTGACGGTAAAACGCAAAGCCAGATTTCTGCAAGTCAATTAAAAGCCGGTGATATAGTTTTGGTTCACAGTGGTGAGTTGATCCCAGCCGACGGTGAAATTGTCACTGGCGTGGCAACTATCAACGAATCGGCATTAACCGGTGAATCAGCGCCGGTACTTCGCGAAGCGGGTACAGATCATTCAGGTGTTATTGCCGGTACTAAAGTGCTAAGTGGCACAATTACAGTGCAAGTAACCGCAGAATCAGGACACAGCTTTCTTGATAAAATGATCAGCCTAGTTGAAGGCACTAACCGTCAAAAAACACCTAATGAACTGGCCTTAACGGTGCTGTTGGCTGCCCTAACTTTAGTGTTTTTAATTGCTGTTGCCACTTTACCGGCAATGGCGGGGTTTGTCGGTATTGAGCTGGATTGGTTAATGTTAATTGCACTGGTGGTGTGTTTAATTCCGACCACTATTGCAGGCTTGTTACCGGCGATTGGGATTGCGGGTATGAACCGTGCTTTGGGTGAAAATGTTATTGCAAAGTCAGGTAAAGCCGTTGAAGTTGCCGGTGATATTGACACCTTACTACTTGATAAAACAGGCACGATTACCTTTGGTGATCGCCAAGCAACAGCGTTTTTTCCGGTCTCAGGGGTTGCTGAAAGTGAATTAGTTGCTGGTGCACTTTGGAGTTCATTGCAAGATCCCACTCCAGAGGGAAAATCAATTGTTCAGCTTGCTGAGCAAGGTGAATACAGCATTCCAACGTTAACTGAGCAAGATGAGTTTACCCCATTCAGTGCACAAACGCGTCTTTCGTCAATACAACTAGCAAGCGGTGAATGTTGGGTAAAAGGGGCAACTGATGCGGTAAAAAATTGGGCGCAACAACGTGACCTCACAGTGCCAAGTAGTTTAGATTCAATCGTCACGCGCGTTGCACAACAAGGTGCGACCCCTTTGGTGGTTGCCAGCGAGAAAGGAATTTTAGGGGTTATTCAACTCTCTGATGTGATCAAACCTGGTGTTGCCGAGCGCTTTGCTGAGTTAAGAGCATTGGGCGTACGTACTGTCATGATCACCGGTGATAACCCTATCACGGCTGGTGCAATTGCGGCTGCGGCAGGGGTGGATGACTTTGTGGCTGAGGCAAAACCTGAAGATAAACTTGAGCTGATCCGCAAAGAGCAAGCACAAGGTCGACTCGTAGCGATGGTGGGCGATGGCACGAATGATGCGCCTGCACTGGCGCAAGCAGATGTGGGTTTAGCCATGAATTCAGGCACGCAAGCTGCGAAAGAGGCGGGTAACATGGTGGATTTAGATTCCGATCCCACTAAATTACTTGCTGTTGTTGCGGTGGGTAAACAAATGTTGATCACCCGTGGCGCATTAACCACCTTCTCATTAGCAAACGATGTAGCAAAATACTTTGTGATTGTACCTGCGGTGTTCGCCAGTGCAATGCCAAGCATCAATGCGTTAAACATTATGCAGTTACCCGATCCGAAAATGGCTGTGCTGTCGGCACTGATATTTAATGCAGTGATTATTCCAGCCCTAATTCCACTGGCATTAAAAGGTGTGAAAATTAAGCCTATCAGCGCAGAAAAGCTGCTACGCAACAATATGTTGATCTTTGGTCTGGGCGGGATTGCGCTGCCGTTTATCGCCATTAAAGTGATTGACCTACTACTTAACGGAGTATTTTAACCATGAATAGATTACATCATAGTTCTGGACAGGCACCGTGGCGTCCTGCAATCGGCTTGGCTGTTAGTATGTTGGTAATTTGCGGCGGCTTTTATGCGGCGATTATAACAGGCCTTGGCGGTATGTTATTTCCCACTCAAGCAACAGGCAGTTTAGTGATGGTTGAAGGTAAAGCGATGGGATCGGCGTTAATCTCTCAGCCATTTACGAGTACCGTGTATTTTCATGGCCGACCAAGCAGCGCTGATAATGATCCTATGGCAACGGGGGGCAGTAATTTAGCGCCATCAAACCCTGAGTTACGCGATAGAGTGGCGCAGCAAAGCGCTGCACTGGCTTCGACCTATCAACTTGAGCCTGAGCAGTTACCGGTAGATTTGCTGGCCAGCTCTGGGTCGGGAGTGGATCCACACATTAGCCCAGCCGCTGCGGCGTTACAGGTGGAGCGGGTAGCGCAAGCTCGGGGGATCAGTACGGAACAAGTATCGCAATTGGTTGCGCAATATAACGAGTCTGCACAATGGGGAATTTTTGGTCAGCCTCGGGTTAATGTGCTGCTGTTAAATTTAGCTCTTGATAAAAATTACCCTCTATAAATTAACTAGTTAGTCGATTGTGATGCGGGACAATCGACTGCCGCTCTCGTCTTAGTACAGAGCTGTTTCTCTCCCGCTTTTTTATAGGAAAACAATAATGCGTTTTATACTTTCTTTAGTAACGGCTGCAACCGTAATGACTAGTGCTGGTGTCGTGGCGGCCCCTTTCAGTAGTGAAGGCTCTGTAACCTTGGTATCTGATTATTATTTTCGTGGTATTTCGCAAACTGAGCAGGGGCCTGCAATTCAAGGTAGCGTGAGTATTAATCATCAGGATGGTTGGTACGCCAGTGCGTGGGGGTCAAATATTCGTTTTGGTGAAGGCAGTATGGAACTGGATTTATCACTGGGTCGTAATTGGGCTTTAGATGAAAACTGGGCTTTAGATATGGGGCTAGTACAGTATCGATATCCAGAAGGTGATAATGACATGACAGGCTATAACTACATGGAAGGTTACGCTAAGTTAAACTACCAAGATTGGCAACTTGGTTTAGCGCTGAGTGATAGTTATTTTGGTAACGATGTGGGCAAATTTTGGTATTTATCGCTTGATTGGCAACAAACATTAACTAGTGAGCTACAGCTAAATTGGCATTTAGGATACAATCAATTCGATAATGATCAAGAGTTTAAAACCTTTTTAGGCTCGCCAGTGATGGATGGCTCAGGGTATACTGATTGGGCGCTGACGCTGTCAACTGAGCAACTAGGGCTAACTTGGTTAGTTGGCTATGTTGGCAATTCAATTGCCAGTGATGCCTGCGCTGATATATGCGATAACCGTTTGCTATTAAGTGTAGCAAAAAGTTTTTAATTCCACTGAAAAGGAACTGCCGTGGCCGTTGATCCTCGTAACCAAAAAGCCGATGCGCTACTAAAAAGCTTGCAACAACATCAAGGTGGGCAACTAAAAATTTTTATTGGTGCCGCCCCTGGCGTTGGAAAAACCTGTGCCATGCTTAATGCGGCCAGAGAATATATGCAACAAGGAGCGTCGGTAAAAATAGGTTTGATTGAAACCCACGGCAGAGCCGAGACGCAACGTTTACTCGAAGGCTTTGATATTTTACCTCGACGTGAAATTAGTTATCACGATCAACAACTGAGTGAATTTGATCTCGATGCTGCATTGGCAGCCAAACCGCAACTGATTTTGGTTGATGAACTCGCTCATACTAATATTCCCGGTAGTCGCCATAAAAGGCGCTATCAAGATATCGCAGAATTGCTGGAAGCGGGCATTGATGTGTATACCACCATGAATGTGCAGCATATTGCCAGTCTCAACGATTTGGTATTACAGATCAGTGGTGTTAGGGTTAAAGAAACCGTCCCCGATCAGTTTATAGATCGCGCTCAGCAACTGGTATTCGTCGATTTAGCACCTAATCATTTATTGGACCGCTTAGCCCAAGGGCAAGTGTATCTTGGTGACTATGCCGAACAAGCGATACAGCAGTTTTTTCAATTAGAAACGTTAACCGCACTACGTGAAATTGCGATGAAGCGGGTGATCGGGCATGTTGACGATCAACTAAGAAATGAACAAGAAGCAAAAGCGCGCAGTAACGATTATTTAATTCAAGATAAGGTGTTGGTGTTGATCTCGAATCGCCGTGATCATGAACACCTTATTCGTATTGGCCGACAAATGGCTGAAAAACGCAACACGCCTTGGATTGTGGTGTGGGTGGATACTGGAAAAATACATAATCAGCTTGAACAAAAACGATTGCAATCGGCTTTTGCGCTGGCAAAAGAGCTGGGAGCAGAAACAGATACATTACGTGGCCCTTCTAGTTTACAAACAATTTTACCCTATATTAGTGAACATAGGATCAATACCGTGTTAGTGGGCGCGGGCACTAAGCGGCGCTTGCAACCATGGCGTAAACCCTTATATCAACAATTAATCAATAGCGATTTACCGATAGAAGTGTCGGTTTGGCAAGCCAGTAAACGCCAGCACAAGTACGTAACAGAAGCCGCTCCGTCACTGGCATTTGGCCAAAAAATGGGCTATTTGTTTGGTTCACTTTTGGTTGCTGTAGCCAGCGCGGTTGCACTTGCATTATCAAGTTGGTTGCAAAGTGATAACTTAGTACTGGTGTATGTATTAGCTGTGGTATTTTGTGGCTTAAAATACGGCGCGCGGCCTGCTATTTTTACTGCTTTATTGTCATTCTTAAGTTTTAACTTTTTTCTTACCGATCCGTATTACACCTTTTTCGTTAATAAAAATGATGATATTGCCACCTTACTGTTTTTATTTGTGATTGGTGTTGTGTGTGGGCCTGCGGCATCGCGTATTCGCCAACAGTTCTTATTATTAAAAGAGGTGAATCGTTATACTGAGCTGCAACGTGATTTTGCTCAGCAATTAACGGTGATCAATCAAGCCGATGAATTGTGCCTAACCTTGGCAGGGCAGTTACAGCAAGCACTGGGCTGTCCAGCTCATGTAGTGGTTTTTGAGCATCATCAGCAACATATCAGTCCTCGTTTAGGTTTGCCTTTACAGTCACTTGATCAAGCTATGGTTGATTGGTGTTATGCCCACAATCAAATGGCTGGTCGTTTTAGCGATACCTTAAATGCCAGTGATTGGACGGCATTTCCAATACAAGCTGATAATAAATCGATTGCAGTACTATTGCTTAAGTTTGCCAAAGAGCAAGAGGTGATCACAGAGCAAGATAACAATTTGATCCGTACCTTTGTACAGCAAATGGTTAATGTGTGGCAACGTATTCATCTTAATAATGAGCTTGAAGCATCGACCCGCAAAGCGGAAATGGAACAGCTTCGCTCGGCATTATTAGCTTCAGTGTCCCATGATTTACGTTCACCTTTGTCTGCCATGATGGGCTCGGCAGAAAGCTTAAAAGTACTCGATAAACAGCTATCAGCGCAAGACAGAGTAGATTTACTTGAAACCATCATACATGAAAGCCGACGTCTTGATCGTTACATTGAAAACTTACTCGATATGACTCGCTTAGGTCATGGTACCTTAAAATTAGAGCGCGATTGGGTGCCTGTTGCTGACATTATTGGCAGTGCAAAGCTGCGCTTAAAATATTTATTTCCTGATATTGAAGTGGACTATCAAGAGCAAAAACACTTGCCTTTGCTGTATGCTCATGCGGCTTTATTAGAGCAAGGCATTTTTAATATTTTGGAAAACGCAGCAAAATACAGCCCAATTGATGAGCCGGTGACTATTACTGCTAATCAGGATGGCCGACTGTGTCGCATTGAAATCGAAGATCACGGTCCTGGCATTGCAGAAGAATTACAAGAAAAAGTATTTGATATGTTTTACGTGGTCGCCGATGGTGATAGTAAACGACACAATACCGGTATGGGCTTAGCCATTTGCCGTGGTATGATTGCGGCTCATGGCGGTAAGGTTAAGGCTGATACAGCCCGCTCTGGCAGTGGTTCGCGTTTTATTATTGAACTGCCCTTACCCGATCCCCAAGACATACCAGCAAGAGGTTAACCTGCGTGTCGGCACATATTTTAGTTGTAGATGACGAATTTCAGATCCGTAAAATGTTGCGAATTGCACTGAAAAGTGTTGGTTATGAGGTCTGTGAGGCTGAATCAGTGAGTACCGGGTTGGCAGCGGCTGTTCGCCAGCAACCGGATTTAATTATTTTGGATTTAGGTTTGCCTGATGGAGATGGCTTAGAGCTATTAGCCGAAATTCGTAGTTTTTCGAGTGTGCCGGTGATTGTGTTATCAGTGCGCAGTGCGGATCTCGATAAAATAAAAGCCCTTGATATTGGCGCGCAAGATTATGTTACTAAACCGTTTAGCGTGGAAGAGTTATTAGCTCGGGTGAGGGCACAGCTGCGAGACCGATTTCCAGATAAAACCGCCTCTGTACTTGATGATGGTCATTTAAAAATTGATTTAGCACGGCGTTTAGTGACCTGTAATGACAAATTAGTAGAACTGACCCCAAAAGAATATGCGGTGCTTGCAAAACTTGCTCAACATCGACAATGCGTTATTACCCAAAAACAGCTGTTAGAACATATTTGGGGGCCAAGTCATGCACAAAATACCCATTATCTACGTATTGTAGTCAGTCATATTCGCCATAAAATAGGCGATGATCCAACCACGCCACGTTATTTGATCACCGAAGCGGGTATCGGTTACCGACTAATGGTGTAAAGTTGTGTGTTCTATAATAAGTCAAAGATGAGCCAACATACTGCGTGCAGATTCAATGCTTATTACTAAGTTGTAAATAAGTATAAATGGTCATACAATATATCTCTAACCTTAGGGGAGTAGTCTCTCAGTTTTACTGAGATAATCGTCAACAGTCCCCGAACAGCAGTTCGTGGCGGTTATGTCCAAATTGGATTGACAAGACTTAAGGCAAATGGCGCTCTCGGGGTGGAGAGTCTCGTTTGCCTTTGTCCGAACCACCCCAAGGATATATTCATGTCACAGCTAACTATCGTTATTGAGAACAACCGATTGGCACCTTATGCCAGTGAGAATAATTGTAAACTTTCATTCGAAAAATCCATTAAGCAACTTATAAACAACATCTCCTGTGGTAACAATAGCCATTTGATAAACGGGAGGTTTATATCATGTTAGTTGCTTCTTTAGCCATTCTAGGTGGCTTTATTTTATTGGTTTGGAGCGCTGACCGCTTCGTTGAAGGTGCAGCCGCGACTGCCAAATATGCTGGCATGCCGTCACTGCTAATTGGAATGGTCATTGTTGGTTTTGGTACTTCTGCACCTGAAATGGTGGTCTCTGCCATGGCGGCCATTGATGGCAATCCTGATTTGGCCCTTGGTAATGCGCTGGGTTCAAATATTGTTAATACCGGATTGATACTGGGTATTACCGCCATTATAACGCCAATTTTAGTGCAATCAAAAATAGTCAGAAAAGAAATCCCATTATTATTACTGATAAGTTTAGCGCTGGGTTATTTCCTTTGGGATGGCGCGTTAACTCGTGTTGAATCAATCCTTCTTTTGGTAGGTTTTTTTACGTTGATTGGCTGGAGTATTTACTCTGCCATGAAAGGCAAAGGAGACATATTAGAAGGCGAAATGGACCAAGAGCTGACAGAGCACGCCATGCCGATAAAAAAGGCAGTTTTTTGGCTGGTGATTGGCCTGGTATTACTGATAGTGAGTTCGCGAGTACTTGTCTGGGGAGCGGCGAGTATTGCAGAGGCACTCGGTGTAAGTGATTTAATTATCGGTTTAACAATTGTCGCATTGGGAACGTCGCTACCTGAATTAGCAGCATCCATCATCGCGGTTAGAAAAGGTGAACATGATATCGCTATTGGCAACGTGGTGGGGTCGAACATGTTTAACTTACTGGCAGTAACGGGTATAGCAGGCGTTATATCTCCTATTACAAGCTTGTCTGGCGAGGTTATGTCCCGCGACTGGTTGGTTATGATGGGTTTGACACTTGCTTTACTATTCATGGCGTATGGCTTTCGTGGCGCTGGACGGATTAACCGATTTGAAGGTGCGGGCTTGTTGGTCGCATTTTGTGCTTACAATGTCTGGTTAGTTTCGTCTGTTATTTGATAACGACATTTAAAAATCAAGAAATTTGCATTTGAACTCGCTTCAAATGCATACAAAGAAAGAGATATATATGAAAGATTCACTTATTCAATTTTGGCAAAGTCATTCTGAGACAATAATAGCACTCGGTTATAATTTAATTTTAGCGATAGTTATTTTGGTGGCTAGCTCATTGATAGCAAGAGCAGTACGCAAAGCGATTCAAAACACTAACTCTAAGTTGAATAAAGTCGACGCGACCCTGATACCAATATTTTCAACCGTAGCCAGCTACGCGGTATATGTCATCGGCGGTGTATTTATTTTAGACATCTTTGGTGTAAATACTGCCAGCCTTATCGCTTTAGTTGGTGCGGCAGGTTTGGCAGTTGGTCTTGCGCTTAAAGATACACTCAGCAACATCGCTGCTGGGATCATGCTATTGATATTACGACCTTTTAAAACTGGCGATTTTATCGACTTTGGTTCAACTCAAGGTACAGTAAAAGAAATCAGTTTATTCACTACAGTGCTTGAAACCATTGATGGGTTGTATATTGCTTCACCGAATAGCGTTTTGTGGGGAAATAACATTAAAAACTTTACTCGCAATGGTAAACGACGGATGGATATTGTTGTGGGTATTTCCTATTCAGACTCGATAGATGACGGGTTTAAAATATTGCAGGCGGTAGCAGCAAATGAATCAAGATTGATGACTGATCCAGCGCCTCAGGTAATGGTTGCATCCATGGCCGATAGTGCGGTAAATATTCAGCTTAGAGCATGGGCAACCAATGAAAACTATTGGTCTGCTTATTGGGATTTGAATAAACAAGTAAAAGAAGCCATTGAAGCTGCTGGCCTGACGATTCCTTTTCCACAACGCACATTGCACGTTGTTTCTGAGCAACGTTTATCTACCGTAAAGGATAAGTCATGAAGCGATTAACCTTTGTGCTGTTGGCCAGCTTAATGCTTGGCTTGGTGGCTTGTTCTAAGCCTGTTGAGGTACAAATGTTAAGTGGCGCTGCACAAGGCACCACTTGGCATGTTTCAGTGTGGAGCGACTCCGCAATTGATACCGAAAGATTACAGGAAGAGATAGAAGCTGAGTTCCTGCGAATTGATAAAATGATGTCGAATTACCGCCAAGACTCTATCATTGAGCAGTTTAACCGCAATCAAAATCCTCAAGCTATTGAAGTGGGAAAAGAAATTGTCAACTTGGTTAACATTGCTCGGCAAGTGAGTCAGGCAACCAATGGCTGCTATGATTTGACCGTTAAGCCGCTCTTTGATTTGTGGGGGTTTAGCAAAGATGTATTTAATGCTCCCTCTGAAACAGACATTCAAAATGTCATAAAAAAAATTGGCCTAAGTTATATTGCCTCACCCACACAAACTAGCCTATTAAAAAAACAGCCAGAATTAAGTGTTGATCTATCCTCGATAGCACAAGGTTATAGTGTGTCTCGTATTGCTAAGGTAGTTGAGAGCGCTGGAATAACCGATTACCTAGTTGAAATAGGTGGTGAATTGCAAACACGTGGACATAAACCCGATGAGTCGTTCTGGCGCATTGCGATAGAACGCCCATTACCTGGCGATAGGGCTGTTCACAAGGTAATTGATATTAAGCAGGATGATTCAATTGCCATTATGACGTCGGGCACTTACCGCCACTACTTCGATGAACAAGGACAGCGCTATAGTCATATTCTTGATGCACGAACAGGCAAACCGGTTACTCATTCCACATTATCAGTCACGGTGCTTGATGATGATCCTACACAAGCAGATGCGTGGTCAACAGCCTTACTGTGTCTTGGTGAGAATGACGCTTTAAGGATAGCTAATAAACATAAAATTGCTGCTTTATTCATATCGGACCGAGCTGGTAAATTAGCTGAAACATCTAGTATTAAGTGGGGCGCGATAATAAAAAACGAATAACATCTTTTTTGGCTAAGTTACTATTTATCTGTAAATTGAAAATGTAATCTTTTAAGTGATAGCTTTTTGAATTGCAAATGATAAATAGTATTTTAAAACTTAATTTAATTTTACAAGTTGAAGAGGTTCATTAAAATTGTTGGGGCTTGAGTCACTTCAACTACACATTTTAATAATACTCTAAGATATTTAACGCTGACTGGTAAGTTATAAAATATAGCTTTACAAGGAAAAAATACCTTCTTAAGTTAGCTTGTATAGGTTTCAAACCGTGACAAACTTTTAAGAAATAAGTAGTTTGACGGAGAATATATCCACTTAACCAACTGGTTTATCAGACTGATTAGAAAAGAAGCATAATTCAAATGAAGTAGTGTCACTGAACTGTTGAATTGTGGTAATGAGTTTTAAATTTTACACAAATTTTACGGTACAACGATAGATATTTTTATTAAGCTTGTAAAATATCTATAAATTGTTTTCCAGTGATGTGAAATGAACTTCTTAAAAAGCGTAAATAGTCTCATAAAAGACTACCCTTATCTCTTCGGTACAGGGGTAGTTTGCATAGCTGGTCTTATTTCGTTCGTTCTGGATAATTGGTTCTTATCTACACAAGGAGTACTGTTAATACTTCAATTAGCTGTTCTTGTAACAGCACTTTCTGGAAATAAGAAAATAGCTATATTCGCAGGTATCCTAAGTGGAGTTGCATTCAATTATTTTTTTACGTCTCCACGCTTTTCGTTTCATATGACGGATGTCAATGATATTGGGAATTTGTTTATATTCTTAATAGTTGCGATTATTACAAGCTATTTGTCTGCATTTTATAAAGAGCAACGAGAGGCTCTCGAAAAAGCAGAGCTTCGTGCAAGTATTTTAATGTCTGTTTCCCACGATTTAAGGACTCCACTATCAACTATTATTGGCACTCTAAGTACAATGCTAGAGTATGAAGAGCGACTTCCAAAAAGTGCAAAAGAAGAATTACTGCAAGGAGCTTTAGAAGAAAGTCATCGTTTGCATCGATACATAGAAAACTTACTCCAGGCTGTAAAGTTACAGCATGGGATAAAGCTAAACTTTATTGAACAAAGCGTCATACCTATAATAAAAAGCGCAGTAGAAAGGTTTAACACAGATCGTATTAATTTAGAACTATGCCATGATTATGTAAATGTTAATGTGAGCTATACCTTGCTTGAACAGTCTATTTATAATGTTATCGATAATGCGCTGAAATACTCTCCATCTGATAGTATTGTCTCCGTGAAGGTCTCATCAGATAGTCATTCATTGTACATAGATGTTATTGATGAGGGTAGTGGGATTGCTCCTGAATACAAAGATAAAATTTTTCAATTATTTTTTTCAAGTCGTAAAGGAGACACAGGGCAAGGTGGGTCAGGTATAGGGCTGACTGTCACCAAGGGTATCATTGAAGCACATAATGGAACTGTATCTGTTTTACCGGATAGTAATGGTTGTGTAATTCGTATGGTTTTACCTCTTTGTAATAAGGAAAAAACTTGAAAAAACGAATATTAGTAATAGATGATGAGATCCAAATCCAACGTTTTATGAAAGCATCATTATTAGCTGAGGGTTTCGATTATATTTCAGCCTTAAATGCTCAAGATGGCTTAAAGTTAGCCCGTGAGCAGAGTCCTCAATTGATTGTTCTCGACTTGGGTCTCCCAGATAGAGATGGTAGTTGGTTTTTAGAGCAGTTTAGAGTCTGGAGCCGTGTTCCTGTTCTTGTTTTAACTGCTCGAGATGAGGAAGACGAGAAAGTTCGTTTATTTCAATCAGGTGCTAATGATTATTTGAGTAAACCTTTCGGGATCAAAGAACTGATTGCTAGAATTAGGGTATTGTTAAGGGATTTATCTACTATCTCAACAAATGATAAATTACTTCATTGTGGAGAAATAACTCTCGATGTTACAAACCATAAAATATGGCTGAGTAAAAAAACTATTTTTCTTACAAAAAAAGAATTTAGTTTATTACACCTGTTTCTAAGAAATCCTAACGTATTAATAACTCATAAAACTCTTCTACAGTCAATTTGGGGAGAACTTCATACAGATGATATTCATTACTCAAGGATTTTAGTAAGCCAATTAAGAAAAAAAATTCAAGATGATGTAGATTCACCTCGTTACATAATAACAGAACCTGGTCTTGGGTATCGTTTTACCTGCGCTGAGCAATAATTATGAGATTATTAAAAGAATTATGATTAGTTTGCGAAACATTACTCGCTTGTTGTCATTACCTGTTCTTTGGATGGGAATAGTTCAACTTAGCTTTGGCGCATTATCTCTTTTCTTCTTTAGAGATAATGTAGGTAAAGCCTTTATGATCCCATCACTCATACTAATTATTCTTTCGTTAATGTTTTTATATAGGTTTAAAAAAGCTGGTCAGAATGATTTTAGTTATAGAGATGCGTTGATGTTTGCAACTTTAACTTGGATTGTTACAGGTATCCTTGGTGGTTTACCTATAATGCTTGTGACTAAGATAAGTTTCACAGATGCAGTTTTTGAGTCATTAAGCGCATTAACTACAACAGGGGCTACAGTTTTAACTGGTCTTGATGAGTTACCTAAATCTTTTTTAATGTACCGTCAGTTTTTGCAATGGATGGGTGGGTTAGGTGTCGTTATTTTTGTAGTTGCAGTTTTACCAATGCTGAATGTCGGCGGGATGCGCTTACTTAAGGCCGAAACACCGGGTCCAGTTAAGGATGAAAAGTTATCTCCAAGAATTGCCAATACGGCTCACTATTTGTGGTTTGTATATGTATTATTAACAGTACTTTGTGCTCTTTCATATTATTTTGGTGGGATGACGCCATATGACGCAATCGCACATAGTTTTACAACCATTTCTACAGGCGGTTTTTCGACTCATGATGCTAGCATGTGGTTTTATGAAAGCCACCTTTTACTTGGGCTATCAAATGTTTTCATGTTATTGGGGGCTATTAGTTTTGCACTACATTTTAGAATATTGCACTCTAAGTCGCCTGTTTTATATTGGAAAGATGAAGAAACTCGAGTTTTTATTTGTCTAGTGGCTGGCTTATCCTTAATTCTGGCAATTATCCTTATTATGGGAGATCGATATGGGGTGTTTGAAAGCTTTAGCTTTGCTATATTTCACGTGATTTCATTTATTACTAGTACAGGGTTTGGAGCAGCAGATTTAAGTTCTTGGCCAGCTCAAACTAGTTTTTTTCTAGTATTTTGTGCTTATCTCGGTGGTTGTGCAGGTTCTACGGCTGGAGGGAACAAAATTATTCGAGATATTATAACTTTTAAGGTAATCAGGCGAGAGCTTTTACAGTGTTTGCACCCAAAAGCTATATTACCTATACGTTTTCAAAGAAACGCAATTGATGAGCGTGTAAGCCATGCAGTTATGGCATTTATGACTATTGCTGCGGGGTCATCGCTTCTCTTTACGCTACTTCTAATGGCTACGGGTTTAGATTTCTGGTCTGCATTTACTGCTGTTGCTGCTTGTATTAATGTTTTGGGGCCGGGATTTGGCGAAGTTGGAAGTAACTTCATTCCTGTATCAGACACGGGTATTTGGCTTTTAAATGCGGCGATGATTCTAGGTCGTCTAGAGTATTTCACTATCTTAGCAATGCTTACACCCACATTTTGGCGATATTAGTTATTTGAGAAAAGGTATTCATGGCACATTTTACTGTTATAGGTCTTGGCAGGTTCGGGATTACAGCTAGTTTAGAATTAATACATATGGGGCATTCAGTTACAGGTGTTGATTGTTCAGAGAAGATTGCAACTCAATACGCAGAGGAGCTAACACAAACAGTTATTTGTGACTCCACTGATGAGAGGGCATTGAAAGAGCTTTCTTTGTCAGAAAGTGAGGCTGTTCTTGTCGCGATTGGAGAGGATATGGAAGCTAGTTTACTTACTACTCTCCATCTAAAAAATTTAGGTGTTAAACATCTATGGGTTAAAGCGAATAATGCTGCACATCACACAATTTTGTCAAAGTTAGGAGTATCAAAAATTATTCACCCAGAAGAAGAAATGGGAATAAGGGTTGCTCAGGCTTTGAACTATCCTATGGTGAGCGATTATATTGCTATAGGACATGGTTACTATGTTGTTGAAATAGAAGTAATAGAGCGCATTGATAATATGTCTCTTGGAGAACTTTTGAATGACAAAATACATATAATTGAATCTTTATTAGTAAAAAGAGAGCAGGACCTTTTCCCAAAGCCAAATGATAAATTTATTTTGCACTCAGGCGATATTTTGCTGCTCTGTGGCACCCGAGCTGTACTTAAAAGTCTTGCTCCAAGGTTAGTTTGATATGGTTAAATGGGATCCTAAAATAATAAGAATTGAAAGAAAGCCAAAAGCTGCGAGTAAGATCCATGCTGCTCCGCCGATTGTTTTATCGTTGGCTTTTCTAACTCTTATATTCATTGGCACACTCATACTCAAGTTACCGATTTCAACAGAAACGCCAATATCATGGATGGATAGCTTATTTACTGCTACATCAGCAGTAACAGTGACAGGGTTAGTTGTTGCAGATACAGGAGCAGATTTTACGCTCTTTGGTCAGATAGTAATCACTTTATTGATACAGCTTGGTGGATTAGGGCTGATGACGTTTGCAGTTGTTACTTTGATTGCTCTAGGTGGAAAAATTGGTTTTTTTCAGCAGACAGTAGCTAAAGAAGCATTTAATCAAACCGACACACATTCTTTAATCAAAACTGCTAAAGCCGTGCTGTTGTTTGCATTATTTGTTGAGACTATTGGTATTATCATTTTAACAATACATTGGTTACCCGATTTGGGGTGGAAAAATAGTATTTGGCACGCTATTTTCTATACAATTTCGGCATTTAATAATGCTGGTTTTGCGTTAAGCTCTGATAGCTTAATGCCATATGTTTCAGACCCTATCGTCAATTTTACAATAACGTTACTTTTTATAACTGGAGGGCTTGGCTTTTCAGTATGGCTCGAAATTTGGCAAAAGAAACGATGGAAAGCGCTAAGCCCTTATAGTAAGCTGATGTTGGCAGGAACCTTAACGCTAAATATTATTGCACTAATTGCTATTTACTTAATTGAATTTAACAACCCTAAAACACTAGGTTTGCTAAGTACCGAAGATCAATGGCTAGCGTCTTGGTTTCAGGCTGTAACGCCAAGAACAGCAGGTTTTAATACACTTGATATTGCATCACTTGAGGATGCTTCTACCACCGTAATGTTATTATTAATGTTTATTGGTGGAGGTTCATTAAGCACGGCGAGTGGTATAAAAGTAGTTACATTTTTTGTCCTTTTTTTGGCAACGTATAGTTTTTTGAGAAGAGATAACAATGTTGAATCCTTTGGGCGTACCATACCTCCCGAGACGGTGAGCAAGGCATTAGCGCTTGCAATAGTCTATATTGGTGTGACTTGGTTTGGAATATTTTTATTGCTGCTGACAGAGAACAGTAAATTTCTTGATATAGTTTTTGAGGTTGTTTCTGCTTTTGGTACGGTTGGCTTGTCTAGAGGCCTGACTTCGGAGCTCTCAGAAATCGGTAAAGTCATTATAATCGTGTTGATGTTTATAGGTCGATTAGGGCCTTTGACACTGGCGTATTTTTTGGCTAGTCCAAGATCAAAAGTTACGCGAGTGCCAGAGTCTCGTTTTGCTATCGGGTAGGAACCGTAAATAGTTTGATATATGATTGAGACAAAACCTGTCTCAATTAATAACCCCTATGACATGGATAAGACTAAGGGCCTTATTAGCTATTGTCAGGGGGATTTGGCATGCCATAATTAGATGTAGCAATGGCTTTCGAACCTTTCATCATGCGTAGCTATCTTTGACTTAGTATCTAGGTTTTTTCGTTACAGCCCCCTTCATTCTCCTATTAAGTAATTTTCTTATTTCAAAACACGATAGTAAAGAAATGTCATTTTTCAAATCTGATAGTGGAAAGTAAAAAATATTTATTTCATAGGTAAACGGAATATATCTGCATGTTTAGTTCATGTACGAAAGTTACAGGTTTCGTACACATGAAAGTTGGTTTTGCAAGAGTCTCAATTAAAGAACAAGATTTAAATATTCAACTGTCCAATTCCTTTTAAAAAATACTACAACATCATAGTCGATTATTTATTGTTACCAAGTAACAAATAAAAAAATAAGTAAGACTTGATGAAAATAGTCATTTATGTAGTGGTCAAGTTATTTGGCCACAGTTTTATAGTTATGCCAGAAGTTATTCTCTGACTCGTTTGGTGTCAAACCGTTGTTATGCTTATGCGGCCTGACTGAATTGTAATATCGGTAAATATATCGCGTGATTTCACTTTTCGCTTCATTAAAGCTACGGTAGCCGATATTTGGCACCCATTCTGTTTTTAAACTTCTGAAAAATCGCTCCATCGGGGCATTATCCCAACAATTTCCGCGTCGACTTAAACTTTGTTTTATCTGATAACGCCAAAGCTGTTGTCTGAATTCCAAGCTTGTGTAATGGCAACCCTGATCCGAATGAAACATCACGCCTTGAGGTTGTCCTCTAAATTCATAAGCCATTGTTAACGCTTGTTTGGTCAAAGCGCTGTTTGGTGAATTCGACAAGGCCCAGCCAATGACTTTTCGACTGAATAAATCGATAACAACTGCTAGATAACACCACCGATTACCTGTCCAAATATAGCTCACATCACCACACCAGACCTGATTAGGGGTTTGCGGTGAAAACTGGCGAGCCAGATGGTTTGGTATTTCAATATGTTCCGAGCCGGACTTTTTATAACGATGCTTTGGCACTTGGCAACTCACTAAACCCAACTGGCTCATAAACTTCCCTGCATAATAACGATTTAATGGATAACCATTTCCCGTCATAATCGTTGCAAGAGTTCTGGCCCCAGCAGAGCCGTTGCTTTGCGTATGCACTCGCTTGATTTCAGCTTTTTTTCAACCGTTTGCCTGGGGGCCGACTTATTTTTAGCTTGCCAGTATCTATAGCTGCTACGGTGAATGCCAAATACTTCGCAAAGACGTTTCACTGAGTATTTAGATGGCTGGCTCAGATTGAGTTTTTCAATTATTTCGAATTGTTCAGTGAGTCCGACGTCAACAGAGCCGTAGCCTTTTTTAAAATATCCTTTTCTAATTCAATGCGCTCTATTCGTTTTTTAAGCTCACGAATTTCAATTTGCTCTGGTGTCATCGGCGACGCTTTTGGTGATTGACCTTGGCGTTCTTGTTTCAATTGTTTGACCCATTTCCCAACCGTTGAATTCCCCACGTTCATCGCTTTGGCGGCTTCTTCATGGGTGGTCAACAACCAACTGAGCAACTTCCAGCTTAAATTCAGCACTAAAATTTCTTCGAGTTTTCTTTGTCATTTTGTCACCTAATCTTGCTATGATTGAATCATAACACCTCTAATCAGGTGGCCAAATTATTCTGCCACTACAGCCCAAGATGGCCATAAACACTGGCCAATTTCTTGTGGTTAGTTAGTTTTACGTCAAACTAATTTTATTTTGCAAAACTTGAAGCAGTGGTGTTTTCCCCAGTGTGGTTTGCAGGTAACGCTTGCCTTTCTCCTACGAGCTTTCCACCCCAACGGCGCAACAATTCAAAACCGCCCAAACAAATAGCGACGGCTAATATTGATATTAAGATACCTGGAATTCCGAGTAGTTTTTGTTCAGAAAATAACGTCCAAATGAACTGACCGACGCACAATGTAGCAACGACTAACAAGGTTGGCTTGCGACCTATTTTGGCAACAATAAATACACCTAATGGCGCACCCAGGGCTACAACGGGGGCAGCGGCTAACCAATTTTCATAAACACCTGCTTGTAACCCTTGCCCCGAAAATATTTTTGTTGCCACTCCTAACACAGAATTAAATGCCATAATCACTACAGAAGTAGGAATGGCAATTTTTAGATCAGCTCTGCACACTAACACTAATGCAGTGTAAAGGACCATATCAATACCGACGCCTGTGGAAGAGGTAATCGTTGCGCCCGCGAGCAACCCAAGCCACATGCCAAATTTAAAATCCCATTTCTCATTAAATTCGGTCATGCCAGTATGACCAGCAATTTCATTGATTCTGAAAAGATGTAACAGCCCAAAACTTGCCCACACAACCGCAAAAATAAGTTTTATCCATAGTTCAGGCACGTAAGGCGCGATAAAGAAAATACCCAGTGGTGTGCCAACAAGAGAGCCAACTATAGCGCCACTTAACATGGCATTTGCCAGTGGTTGTCGACGAGCGAGAATAAAAATACTGGCGCTGGTCATGCCAATGGCCTGAATCGCAAAGCTAAAATCGCGACCAAGACTAGCTGGCAGCTCAAATAACAGCACTAGCACCGGGAAGCCAACCGTACCACCTCCCATTGGTGTTGAACCTGCTGCATAGCTTCCTATTGCCATAGCTAGCGCCATAGGCCAGTGCTCTATAGCGGTTACCCATTGCGCCTTTCCAACAATTAACCATAGCCAAACGCTGTAAAACAAACCTAGCCATAAAAACCAGATCCAAAGATATTTTTTTTGTGACGATATTAGGCCCATTTATTTTATTTAGTACATCAATAAGAATTCAATAACAAGAACATATCATAGTTGTTGGCATTATTTGATAATTACTGCGTTTCAAATATTGCAGACTGTGTGGATCGCTCGCCCTCGTCAAAGCCTGCAAGGCTTGGACAATACTGCTTCTGCCTACTGCTCTTGTTACTGTTACTGATCCTGTTACTGCTACTGGTTAACGCATGGGTCAAGTAACCGTCAGACAAAGCTTGTTGAACCCTTTGCAAAGGGTTTCAAAACAGTTAGTAAAATTCTGCTTCGTATTGAATTTACTGGCTTAAAGCGAAGTCAGGAGCATCATTAAAATGCTCAGTCGAACTCAGTTAAAGCCTTTTTCAACCGTTTGAAAAGGGGTTGGCTAAGCCATACGTAAAGGGTATCGGTAAGGGTTACCTAAACGGTTTGGCTAAGGCTTTCTGAAAGGCTTATCCAAAGCCTTCATACATGGGTTCACCCAGTAGAAAGATTAAAAAAACGCTGAGGTATCCAAGGTGCATTTTGTACAAACTCGTTTATAAACGAACAGGGCACAGTGAAATAACCCAAAGCGAACAACAGAATTGAAGAGGAACCATCAATGACAAGAGCCCCTGCGCCATTTCCGCTAGAGCGCCTCGCGGATATCCCAGAAAGACCAGAAGATTTTAGATTGCTGGAGCGTATTCCATTAACGCGTGAGCCGCAGTCCTGGCCACTTGAACTCTCTCCTGTGGTCGGTGATGAACAACCGATGGTGCTGCTCGATACAGAGACAACCGGACTGTCTGCCGATGACGAGTCTATTATTGAGCTTGGTATGGTTAAGGTGCTTTACAGCCCATCAGCTAAGCGGATTGTGTCGATTGTTGATGTGATCAGCCTGTATGAAGATCCCGGCAAGCCAATCCCCGAGCTGATCACCGAGTTAACCGGTATCACCGATGATATGGTGCAAGGCCAGCACATTGATGATTCACTGGTAGCGAGTTGGTTATCCGATGATCCGCTGGTGGTTGCACACAATGCACAGTTTGATCGTCCTTTCTTTGAAAAGCGGTTTGCTACATTAGGACATCTATCTTGGGCCTGCTCAGCCAGTGGCATAGATTGGAAGGCGCTGGGTTTTGAAAGTCGAAAACTTGAGTACCTGCTGCTTCGCTTAGCTTGGTTTTATGAAGGACACCGAGCCGCAACCGATTGTTTGGCGATGGCCTGGTTGTTCCATTTGTTGCCCGAGTCCGTTGCAAACTTGTTGTCTGAAGCAGACAGGCGAACTGTGTTAGTTCGTGCGTTTGGTGCGCCGTTTGACGTAAAGGACTATTTAAAAGAACGTGGTTACCGTTGGCATGACGGCGTTAAAGGTGCCAACAAGCATTGGTGGCGCGAAATCAGCGAAGACGAGTTGCCGCAGGAACAAACTTACCTGGATGATTTGTATCATCGTGGCTCAGAACATGCCCACTATGACTACAAAGATGCCCGTAATCGATTTAAAGCTTTGTAGCTCTCTACAAGGTAAGCCTTGCATATTTGAAAACCTCTGGAAAATGGAAAGTGAACTTACGTTATACCCAAACTACTTGGTGTTGCAGCTAGGCGGCAAGTGAGCGAATGCCCATGAGCATAGATCTTCTATGTGATTGGGGTGAGCGAATGCAGGTAACACCGCTGCGGCTGCAAGTAGGCAGGGTATATAACCAACAAGAGGAATCTTTCCATGTACCAAGACACCTACATTGAATACTGGGGCGAAATCTTCGTCTCTGCCCGCATCATTGAATTTGGCATCACGTTTGAGCGCTTTATTAAAGATCCATGGAAGCACTTGATGTCCTGTGGTCAAGAGTCTGCTCCAGACGCGATTGCTGAAGGGATGTTGCCATTGCTACCATCCCAGGCGGAAGTTGCTAGGCGCATTCGGGAAAGTGAGCAACGAGCCCAGATGTCTACAGAGTCGGACAAAGGGGTATCTCATCGTGGCAACATCGTGGTGCCATTGGTTCGGGTAGCGCATTGATAGCGGCTATCAGCAATGGCATGAAACAATGTCTTCACGCCCATACCTGAGCGGCAATTGCAATCTAGATCAAAAAGTTGCCGCTTAGCCTTCCCTACAAAATAATTTGTGATAGGATGATACCTAATAAAATTAATTAGGTTGAAGCCTATTCAGTGTTTTATGGCCATCTGTCCAGCTTCAACCGGTAGAGATTGCTAAGTCATTGCGGATAAAGAGCAGCATTGAGTGACACTATTCAATGTGATTAAGCGATGTCTGACCGTACTTTATAAACAGAGTTTTAAGAATCTGGTTGAATTGGATAAACAAGACGCATGACAAATGATGGTCTGAAACAAACCGTAGTGGCGAAGCCAGATAGGCTTTCGCAGATAGCGCAGTTGCCACAAGCAACCAGGGATCGCATTGCCCACATCGATTTCACCTTATTATTTAAGGGCGAAGCGGTACGGGCGGATTTAGTTGATCGCTTCAGTATAGCCGCCGCACAAGCAACGAAAGACTTCACCCTATACCGAGAGCTTGCGCCAAGCAACATTGAGTATGACCAAAAGCTCAAATTGCATAAGCGTGGTGAAGCATTTGAGCCCTTGTTCGACTACGACGTTGTGAGAACACTGGCAACCATTAGCCAAGGCTACGGCGATGGCTTCACTGGAAAGGTAAAACCACCGCTGGCTTGTGAAGCGCCTTATCACCTTAACAAACCGAATCTATCGATAGTGGCGAAAGTCACCGAGGCCATACACAAAGGCAAAGCCTTGAGCATCTCCTATGTGTCGTTATCGAGCGGTGAAACAACCCGTGAAATTGTACCGCATACGCTGGTGGACAATGGCCTGCGTTGGCACGTTCGTGGTTTTGACCGCAAGCACAATGAGTTCCGTGACTTTGTACTGACCCGAATTAAAGCAGTGGCTGTGCTTGAAGACTCCACGCTGTCTGAGGCCGAACTTGAAACCCAAGACCGGCAATGGAACCGCTTTGTAGAACTGGAGTTAGTGCCACACCCACGCATAGAGCACAGTGAAGCGATTGAACTGGATTATGGCATGACGGGTGGTGTGATGAGGGTTGAGATCAGAGCAGCAACTGCGGGGTACTTACTCAGACTATGGAATGTCGATTGTTCCGAGACCGCGTGTTTATCAACCAGCCAATGTCAGCTTGCGTTAAACAATCGTGCCGCGCTATATGGGGTTCAAAACCTCGCAATTGCGCCTGGTTATGTCACTTAGATGATGAGCACAACCCAGACAACCGCTTTTTATGACTAAAGATTAATCATCAGAATTAAATAAGAATTTAAGGAACACCGATGCCAACGTTGGATTTTAAAGGTAAGCAGTTTGTATATTCACACCATCTGAGTGTGCCGTTTCGCGAATTAAAAGTGGTTGCGGATAAATCGTTACCGCAGGAAGGCAATACGGCATCATTGGATGATAACCTCATCATCCATGGCGACAACCTTGAGGCCCTCAAGGCGTTACTGCCGACTCATGCCGGTAAAGTAGACTGCATTTTTCTTCCGCCATACAATACAGGCAATGATTTTATTTATGATGACGATTTCTCAGTGAATTCAAATGATTTTTTAGTAAGCTCAAATCAAAAAGATGAGCAGGGGAATCGTTTAGTTTCTAACTCTGAATCAAATGGAAGGTTTCACTCTGATTGGATTACTATGATTTATCCTAGGTTGAAGTTATCTAGAAATTTAATGACTACTGATGGAGTAATATTCATCAGTATAGATGATAATGAGTTGGCTAATCTTAGAAAAGTCTGTGATGAGGTTTTTGGAGAGTATAATTTTATTGGTGTTCTTTCTGTAGAAAATAATCCAAAGGGAAGAAAAAACTCATCTTTCATTTCTGTAAGTTCTGAGTATTGTGTGATTTACGCAAAAGATAAAAATCAATCTTACTTTTTAGAAAATGTACCTAAAAAGTCATCAGATATGGTTTTGGATGAGGATGGTAAATATGTTCATGCCAGTGGCAAGAGAGTTATTGTCGGGGAGAACTCCTTTAATAATGCAGTGGATAATAATGATTCAGATAAAAACTATTCAGTATACTACCGAGATAAGGACGGTGATCTTGTAACAAGAAAAGAGACAATTGATGAAAGGGATGACTCCTTGCTAAAAGAAGGCTATATAAAATATTTTTCTCATAATAAGGGTGTTTTAGTTGAAAATACTTATACTGAAAGCAAACTAAAAGAACTGCACGCTAAAAAGTCATTAAGTTTCTCTGGTGAAAAAATATATGAAAAAAATTTCAATGACACGATCAGAATAAAAAGCCAATTAGTCAATAAAAAATATGAAGCGATTATTGATGGAAAGAAATGTCAATTCAGTATGCCCGAATTCAGATAATAAGTGCACCACTCATGGTTAAACGGTGAGAAGAGATCAACTGCCTGTTGGTGGTACTCTGTAATCGCCAAAAAACAAGAGTAGATACCATGAGTTACAAGCAGTTGATCGAAGGGCAAAGATACCAGATTGAGGCCTACTTACGCGAGGGTTTTAGCTATCGAGAGATAGGGAAAAGGCTAAAAGTGAGCCACAGCACTATAAGTCGTGAAGTTAGGCGCAATAGTACTCGAAGTCATTACTTGCCTGAGGTTGCACATTCAAAGGCATGTAAACGAAAACATCTAGCTGCCAAGTATTCCATGCCAGCACTTACAATTGCGTTCGTTGAGTTTGGATTGGAGCAAAAATGGAGCCCTGAGCAGGTTGCGGGTGTAAGCAAAATTATCGGGCATCCTGTGAGTCATGAATGGATTTATGGCTATATTCAAAAAGATAAATTGAGTGGTGGCAAGCTATACAAACATCTGCGACAAGGGCACAGACGTTATCGTAAAGGCAGCCGAAGCAAACGTGTCATCATCCCAAATCGTGTTGGCATTGAACATAGACCTGCGATTGTTGACACTAAGACACGATTTGGTGATTGGGAAGCGGATACAGTACTTGGCAAGCATGGTACGGGAGCAATCGTTAGTTTAGTCGAGCGTACAAGTAAGTTTTACCTGATACGCAAAGTGCCAGCAAAAAGTGCAGCGCAAGTGAGCAGAGCAATGATAGGTATGCTGTGGCGCTATCGACGCCATGTTCATACGATAACCGCAGACAACGGGAGTGAGTTTTGTGAACATGAGCATGTTTCAGACAAGCTAAAAACCGACATCTACTTTGCTAACCCCTACTCATCATGGGAAAGAGGGTTAAATGAGAACTTTAATGGCTTGTTGCGTCAATATATTCGCAAAGGCACTGATTTACGAACGGTGACAGATAAGCAAATTGCGCACATAGAAAAGGCGCTCAATGCGAGGCCGAGAAAATGTCTAGGGTTTAGGCAACCAGCGGTAATATTCGATGAATTACGCAAAGCAGCCTAATTTAGCGAGTGGTGCACTTCGGACTTGAATTCGCG
>NZ_FPAZ01000006.1 GCF_900116435.1 Pseudoalteromonas lipolytica
TCGACTTGCATGTGTTAGGCCTGCCGCCAGCGTTCAATCTGAGCCATGATCAAACTCTTCAATTAAAAGTTTTTTCTGTCCTTCCCATTAAGGGAGCGGACATGCTCAATGAATTCTGAATTTATTTAACATCTTTCGATGTTGAATTGACTGTGCTGAAATAAGTAAACTTATTTCCGTTGGTCACTCACTTTCCATTAAAGGAAAAAACATTGAGACTCTAAATTTGTTTGCGTTACTACCTAAGTAGCTTCGCTGTTAGAACTCAATCTGCACGAGTGCCCACACAGATGATTGCTTTATATTGTTAAAGAACGTTTCGAGTTGCTTTCGCGTCTCGAGGGATGCGTATAATACATCCTTAATTTTTCGAGTCAACACTTAATTTTAAACTTTCTTTCGAAGACTTAAAACCGAAGTTTTACTTAACTCTCTGCTACGTTGTTCAGCGTCTTTCGTTGCTGCCCGCCGTGTCAGTGGATGCGCATTATAGGGAGATGGATTTTTTACGCAAGCACTTTTTTGCAGAAAACTACTAAAAACTTACCTTTCGCGCAAAAAACAAGCTAAAGGCAGTAAAAAACACAGTTTACTGTACAAAATACAGCCAACTTTTCTCGAGAGGATCTTAAGTATTATCGAAATTAGGTAATAAGCAAGTTTTAAAAATAAAAAAAGCGCCCTTATTTAAATGACGCTTTCTTTCATTTTCTAAATATTAATACAAGATACTGTAGAGTTTACGACGATACTTTGAAGCTAACGCATCACCATCTGGTAATGAAGCAATAATTTCTAGGTATGTTGGTTTTGCATCTGCAAAGTTTAGATCTTTCTTAAGTACATTAAACAATAACTCTAATGCTTCTTCTTTGCGCCCTGCTCCATTAAATGCATTACTTAATTCCAGCTTTATTTCTAAATCGTTCGGGTACTTTTCTACTTTTACTTGTAACGCTTTTATCTCTGGTGAGTCTGTTGCTGCCAATGCCTGCTCACATTTAGCTTTAATGTTTGTAAAATAAGCATCGCGCTCGCTTTCATCAACTGAATCTAATAAAGCTTGCGCATCATCTAATTTATGAATTTGAATACAAATATCCGCGAGCACTAATTTTACGCGCGTATGACTTGGGTCTAGCTCATACGCTTTCTTGGCATAATTAAAAGCATTGTTTAGATCTTGATTAATTAAGGCTTGTTTAGCTTGCTCAAGTAATAACTCATGTTGTGCAGGTAAATGCTTTGCAAGCGCATCACGAATTTGCTGCTCAGACTGTGCGCCTGGCAACATATCAACAGGAGCAGCATCTTTTAGCAATACTAATGTAGGCAAAGCTTGCAAGCCAATTTGTTGTGCCAATTGCGACGCCAGCGCTTGTTCCACATCACAGTCTAGTGTTGCTACTAATAAATGCTCACCATATTCACTGGCTATTTTCTCTAAAATTGCAGCTTGCTGATGACATTCTGGGTTTTGTGCAGAATAAAAACTAAGTAGCACTATTTTTTCTGAAGATGTTTCACCCAATGCTTGCTGCAGATTCTGCGGTGTAAGATTTATCATATTGTTCATGTGATCGATTGCACTATATATTCATTTAGGTTTTTATATGGTGACGAACATAACAATTACAAGCCCACTCAGTCGAGGTCATTATGAAATTATCGCGCATATGTGCTGCATTAGTACTCCTTAGTCCACTTGCTCACGCCGCATCATTGGATTTAAATCTAACGCAATCAATGCCAAATATCGAAAAGCTTTATTTAGATTTACATCAAACACCCGAATTGTCTTATCACGAAAAGCAAACAGGTCAAAAACTAGCAAAAGAACTTAAAAAGCTTGGTTTTACTGTGACTGATAATGTGGGTGGTTACGGGGTTGTAGGCCTTTATAAAAATGGTGAAGGCCCAACTATCATGATCCGCACAGATACTGACGGATTACCTATTGTTGAACAAACGGGAAAGCCTTACGCTTCTAAAGTCACTGTGAAAAATGACAGCGGTGCGACTGTTGGTGTGATGCATGGTTGTGGCCATGATATCCATATGAGCTCTTTTATTGGGACCGCAGAGCAATTAATATCTCACAAAGATCAATGGCAAGGCACGCTAATGATGGTAGCACAGCCCGCTGAAGAAGTTGGTGGCGGTGCAAAAGCCATGCTAAAAGAAGGACTTTTCTCTCAATATCCGACCCCAGATCATGTCATTGCGCTGCATGTTAGTGCGAGCGTCCCTGCGGGGAAAGTGAGTATGAAAAATGAATATACCATGGCCAGTGTTGACTCTGTAGATATCACTGTAAAAGGTAAAGGGGGCCATGGTGCTTACCCACATACAACAATTGACCCCGTTGTTATCGCTTCGCGCATTGTTTTAGCATTACAAACAATAACCAGTCGCGAGCTTTCTCCATTAGAACCCTCGGTCATTACTGTTGGCTCTATTCATGGTGGTTCTAAACATAATGTCATTTCTGATGAAGTAAAACTGCAATTAACACTTCGCAGCTATAATCCCGAAGTACGTTTGCAGCAAATTGCGGCGATTAAACGAATTAGTAAAGGTATTGCACTGAGTGCTGGCTTGGATGAAAGCTTAATCCCAGAGGTATACGTTCATGAAGATGAGTCTATTCCATCGACTTATAATAATCCCGCACAAACAAATGTTGTACGTAATGCGATTTCCAGTGCACTTGGTGAAGAAAATGTACTTGATGCAGATGCAGTAATGGCAGGTGAAGATTTTGGTTTGTATGGCCGTACAGAGCACCATGTCCCTATCACGCTATTTTGGTTAGGGGGTGTCGAACCTAACCAGTACAATGATGCAATAAAATCGGGTAGCACTTTACCTTCACTGCACTCCAGTAAATTTGCGCCAGATTATAAAAAAGCCCTACCCACAGGAATAACTGCGATGAGCAACGCCGCTGTCGCATTATTCAATCAATAACTGTTTTAAGGCTAAGCTGGCTTAGCCTTAGATTTTGCTTTTCTTTTAAAACGCCGCTTAGGTGGCGTTTTTGGTAGTTGCGCGAATACCTGGCTATCGCAGTGTTTGGCTTGTTCAACAAGTTGCTGCAATTCATCAAGTAGCGGTGTTAAAAATTGCTGATAACTCATTTGCTGTTCAGCAATGTTACTCAAAGAAGCTTCCCACTTCGCTGTTAAATCAGGACTCGCTAA
This sequence comes from Pseudoalteromonas lipolytica, assembly GCF_900116435.1. GTDB lineage: Bacteria > Pseudomonadota > Gammaproteobacteria > Enterobacterales > Alteromonadaceae > Pseudoalteromonas > Pseudoalteromonas lipolytica. Next base: position 3,204 of record NZ_FPAZ01000006.1, read on the forward strand.
CGCAAGAGGTAAGGCACTTATAAGCGCTTGCCCTGTTTCTGTAGCAATAATACTTTTACCTTGGCGTTTTAGAAAACGTCGTTTAAAGAGTAACTCAATAATGCCCGCTCGCGTGGCCTCTGTTCCAAGTCCATCAGTTTCTTTCAGTATTTTTTTGATTTCTGAATCTTTTACATAACGACTAATGCCCGTCATAGCACTTAATAGAGTGGCGTCTGTGAAATGCGCGGGCGGTGACGTCATTTTGTCAACGAGCTGAGCTTCGTAACAATGCAGTTGCTGGCCTTTTTCTAATGGAGGAAGTGTTTGTTCGTCTTTTAATTCTGTTTTACCCATTAATGCTTTAAAGCCCAGACTAACATCTTGCTTAGCTGTTGTTTTAAAAAGCCCGCCCGCAATCATCACACTCACTTTGGTTTCATTAAAAATATAATCTGGATAAAACTGAGCTAAATATTGACGACAAATAAGTCTATAAACCTTTTGCTCATCGGCATTTAAGGCTGCAGTACGTAATTGTTTAACTGTTGGCACTATCGCATGATGCGCAGCGACCTTGCTATCATTAAAACATTTACTTCGCTTACTGCTATCAGCTTTATTGCATGCTTCATTAGGTTGTCCATTATTATGCGCAATTGCAGCAATAATGCCCGCAGCCTCACGGTGATGATCTTTTGGTAAGTAACGATTATCTGAACGAGGATAAGTAATTAATTTATGGCGCTCGTATAAATTTTGGCAGATATCGAGCACACTTTGTGCTGGCATCGAAAACGCTTTTGCTGCATCTATTTGTAAAGCGGATAAGTTATAAGGCAAAGGTGCTTGTTGTTTTTTTTGCTTTTGCTCAAGTTCTGATACCGTTGCTGGCTGGTCAGTTATTCGCGATACAACATTTTCTGCAAGCCCTCGGTGCAACACGCGACCTTCGTCATCTTGATACGGCTCACACGCTTTACTCGGTTGCCACTTAGCTGTAAATGTTTGCTGGTTTTGGGTTTTTAGATGGGCCAATACTTCATAAAAAGGCTTGGCTGTAAAATTAGCAATTTCATTATCACGGTTGACGACTAAACCTAAAATAGGCGTTTGCACACGGCCAACAGATAACACATTACCAAATCCAGCTTTTTGACCGGCTAATGTATAAGCACGAGTCAAATTCATGCCAAATAACCAGTCAGCGCGTGAACGAGCCAAAGCAGAGACACTTAATGGAATAAACTCGCGATTAGACCGCAAATTATTGAGTGCTTTTTTTACTGCATTTAAGTTTAAATCGCTGATTAGTAAACGTTGTATTTGCTGTTTTTTTGCTTGGCTAAGTTTAACTTGATCGATCACTTGATCGACAAGTAATTGCCCTTCGCGGTCAGGATCGCCTGCGTGTACAATCTGAGTAGCCTGTTTGATTAACTTTTTTAAAACGGTAAGTTGTTTGCGCGTTTTTGGTTTTGGCTTTAGTTGCCATTGCTCTGGCACGATAGGTAAATGTTCAAAACGCCATTTTTTAAAGCGTTCATCGTACTCATCAGGTTCCGCTTGCTCAAGTAAATGACCTATACACCATGAAACACAATCACCATTGGCAAGTTCAATAAAACCATCCTGCTTTTTTTGAGGTTTTGGCAGCGCATCTGCTATAGCGCGTGCTAAAGAAGGTTTTTCGGCAATGTAAAGTTTCATAAAGCAACACTGGATACTGTTTATATGAACAGTAGTCTAGCATAGGGTTTTTAACTTAGGAATAAGTTAAGCGTGCTTTGCTCGCCGTGTTAGTAAGTAAATCAGTGGTAAATAACACACAATAACAGTAGCAATATTAATGAGAGGCAGCAGCGTCTTATACATATATGTGCTGTACGATAAGTCCCAAAGGTGGCGATCGACTAAACGAAAGAGTTGTAAAATAGGGGCCATAATAACAACAAGTTGACCCAATACACTCTGCCACAAATAAACTTTATCTTTGATCCCTAAATACGCAATTACAGCCATCCAAGCAATATCATTGAAAGCCCACACTACATAGCGCCAGACATAAATATCATCAAAACCACGTAAATGGTCATGAATCAACGTGCCGTATAAAAAGAAGCAGGCTGTGATTAGTGCAAACCGAAAGGCAAACCAGTCTTTTTGTAGATAGAAAACGAAAATAGCTGGGCTCAACATGAATACCCAGCTATTATTTAATATTGATATGATGGAGCCAAACCAATCAGGCAAAATTACCTACCTTAATCAGTTTTATCATCATCATCACCACTACCATTACCTGGCATGTAGCAGTACTTATCTATTTTTTTCATTTGTATACTCCATTACATCTGTTAACGAAGTTTTACTGTAATGGATTTATGGTCTCACATCAATAGGGTCTGACTCGTGCGCTTTACCCTGCATTATAGAGATCTCGACACGTCGATTACGTCGGCGATCTTCATCGGTCACATTGGGAACAAGCGGCCGTGTTTCAGCATGCCCGACAACCACCATGCGCGACTTATCAAAACCTGAGGCTTTTTCCATTTCACTGGCAACCGCCACCGCTCTTTTCGAAGATAAATCCCAGTTATTGGTGTATAGCTCATTAGAAACCTGAAAATCATCGGTATGGCCAGACACCGTAATTTCACCAGGTACGTCTTTAAGTAAGGTCGCTATATCACGAATGATAGGTTTAAATTTAGGCTGTAAAAATGCGCTGCCCGATGGGAACGAGCCATTTTCACGAATACGGATAATAATTTGCTGACCAAGCGACTCAAGCTCAATCGCCCCATCCATAATCTGTTGCTCTAATTGCTGAGCAATTTTTTTCACAAGCTCATTAGTTTGCTCTTGATCAGCCGCTGAAATTGACTGCTCCATCGCTTGCTCTTGCGCTGTACTTTGCGATTCACCACCGCGCTTGTTACCTCGTTGCTCTTGGCGACCACCAGCAGAGCTTTCATCACCCGCTTGAAACTCTAACATTTGCTGAGTCATTTCAACGGTTTGTTGTTGAATCGTTTCAATCGGCGTGGGCTCAGGTTTACCTGGCGTGAACTCCATTGCAATCACCGAGGTTCCTTTGGGAATATCTTTTACTTCAATCTTATTTTGCACACCAAAAGCAAACTTCATCGAGCCTGCTATTTGCTTAAACTTAAGTACATCCATTTCAGAGAAAGCAAGTAAGAGTACAAAGAAGCACATTAATAACGACATTAAGTCAGCAAATGTGCCCATCCAAGCTGGCAGGCCAGGGGGCGGACATTTGCACTCTTGATCAGACATGCCTACTCCTCAGTATCTACTTTACGTTTAGATTCGGCTAAATAGTTTTTCAAAATCCCTTCAATTACTTTCGGGTTTTGACCATCTTGTATGCCTAAAACCGCATCCAAAATGAGGCGCTGGTTTAGTGCTTCTTCGTCTTTACGAAGCTCAAGCTTTACCTGGATTGGAATAGCAATAACATTCGCTAAAAATGCACCGTATAAGGTGGTAAGTAAGGCCACCGCCATAGCAGGACCAATCGCTTTAGGGTCATCCATGTTTGATAACATCGCAACCAACCCTATCAGCGTACCAATCATACCCATTGCCGGGGCGATATCAGCAAGCGATTTAAATAAAGTGGCACCATGTTCATGACGTGCAGATGTCAAAGAAATATCTTTTTGTAGCGTAGCCCTCACAACATCGGCATCATGACCATCAACCAGCATATCAACCCCTTTTCGCATGAACGCATTGGGGATATCAGCCTCTTCCAGCGCGAGAAAGCCACCTTTACGTGCAGAGTCAGCTAGTTCAACTGCTTTTTCAATTAACTCTTCTGGAGATTCAATTTTGAACATGAAGGCTTTAGCTGCAACCTTCCCTATCCCCAAAAACTGTCCCATGGTGAAGTTTGATAACACAATAAAAATCGAGCCACCGAATACAATGACCACCGAAGGTGTGTTGTAAAACATTGCAACTTGGCCGTCACTACTTAACACCATCGACATAGCAATTAAGCCTATGGCACCAAGAATACCTATTATGGTTGCTAAATCCACATACCCCTCCAGAGGAAAATAACACGACACCCTCAGGCATCAAATTTTTATTATTAACTGCTTATCGGCAAGCAATTGAATTACTTAAATCATTAAATGAATTAATTTTATTTTAATGTAAGATTTTTAAGCTACAAGTTTAAGCTGTATCTAAAAGCGTAAAAATAGCATATCGAAATCGCTTTATGCGTAAAAAAACACATCATTCTTTGACCTAGTTTAGCATTCCCCCTAAAATTGGCCTCACTTTCTAATAGCTATCGAGGCCACAATGGCGGCAAAGAAACCAGAAAACTTAAGCTTTGAAGAAGCGCTGGATGAATTATCTCAAATAGTTGTGCAAATGGAGCAAGGTGAACTGTCTTTAGAACAGTCACTTAAACAGTTTGAACGTGGTATTTCACTGGCAAATGCCTCATCAGGTAAATTACAGCAAGCAGAACAAAAAGTGGCCATTTTAATGGGCAACGATAGCCAAGCTCCTCTGAGCAACTTTGATTCAAACCTGGACTAATTCAGTGCAATTAAAAGAACAACTACAACGTGCTCAACACGATGTTGAAGCCATGTTAAATCGCTATTTTGATCAGCCACTTAATACCGAACAAACAATTAAAGACGCAACCCATTATGGTGTTTTAAATGGGGGGAAGCGTTTACGGCCGTACCTTGTTTACGCAACCGGTCGTATGATGGGAGCAAACAAAGCCGATTTAGATGTACTTGCAGCAGCCATTGAGTGTATCCATAGTTACTCACTTGTACACGATGATTTGCCAGCAATGGACGATGATGATTTACGCCGAGGCCGACCAACTTGCCACATTGTTTATGGCGAAGCACAGGCAATTTTAGCCGGCGATGCACTGCAAACGCTTGCATTTGATTTAATTGCTAATCATCAATTTACGGTGCCAGCGACACAACAGGTTAAAATGATAGCCTCATTAAGCAAAGCCTCAGGTATTGAAGGTATGGTTGGGGGACAAGCACTGGATATTGTCTCTACCGATCAAGTGATCAGTGTTGAGCAATTGGAACGTATCCACCAACTGAAAACCGGGGCGCTTTTAAATTGTGCAATTACACTGGGAGCTTTGTGCGCGACTCACTGTGATCAGCATACATTGCAGCAACTAAATCTATTTGGTCAAGCGATAGGTCTGGCTTTTCAGGTACAAGACGATATCCTAGACGTTGAAGCTGATACTGAAACATTAGGAAAGCCTCAAGGGTCAGATATTGCGGCTAATAAAGCAACCTACCCTGCTTTATTAGGCATGGCAGGTGCTAAACAAAAAGCGCAAGATTTACTTGCCCAAGCTCATCAGGCTCTTGAGGCAATAGATTACGACACAAATGAGTTGGCAAGCCTTGCCAGCTATATAGTTGAACGTAAATATTAGTGCCTACAAAAGAAAGACAAAATAACTAAAAAATCAGAGCCGCTATGGGCTATAATGCACTCTGGTTAGCGAAGGATGTATAAAAAACATGACACTTGATAGTAGCAAGTATCCATTATTAAGTTTGGTTGACGAACCAGCACAACTGCGTGATTTAGCGCAAGACAAATTACCTGCGTTTAGTAAAGAGTTACGTGAATACCTTTTGAACTCAGTTTCGCAAAGTAGTGGTCATTTAGCATCAGGATTAGGCACTGTTGAGTTAACTGTTGCGCTGCATTATGTCTATAACACCCCTGAAGATCGTTTAGTATGGGATGTGGGTCACCAAGCATACCCACACAAAATCTTAACGGGTCGTCGTGACCAAATGCATACGATTCGTCAAAAGGATGGCTTACACCCTTTCCCATTCCGTGAAGAAAGTAAATACGATACATTCAGTGTAGGTCACTCTAGCACCTCTATTTCTGCAGCCCTAGGCATGGCAATTGCGGCAGAAAAAGAAGGTAAAGATCGAAAAACAGTTGCCGTAATTGGTGATGGTGCCATTACTGCGGGTATGGCATTTGAAGCGATGAACCACATGGGTGATGTAAACCCAAATGTGCTGATTATCTTAAATGATAACGAAATGTCGATTTCAGAAAACGTGGGCGCATTAAACAACCACTTCGCTCGCATTTTATCAGGTAGTTTCTATACCAATATCCGAGAAGGCAGTAAAAAGCTACTTTCGGGTTTACCGCCCGTAAAAGAACTTGCCAGCCGAATGGAAGAGCACTTGAAAGGCATGGTCATTCCAGGCACTTTCTTTGAAGAGTTAGGTTTAAACTATATCGGCCCAATAGATGGCCACGACGTGAATATGTTGGTCGATACCCTGCGTAATATGCGTAACCTTAAAGGGCCGCAATTACTGCATATAAAAACGCAAAAAGGCAAAGGTTATAAACCTGCTGAAGCGGATCCTATTGGCTACCATGGGGTACCGAAATTTGACCCTAGCATGTCAAAATTGCCTAAATCAAAACCGGGCGCAGCCACATTCTCGAACGTGTTTGGTGATTGGCTTTGTGACATGGCAAAACAAGACGACAAACTCATGGCAATTACCCCTGCAATGCGAGAAGGCTCGGGCATGGTACGCTTTTCAAAAGAGTTTCCTAACCAGTACTTCGATGTTGCCATTGCAGAACAACACGCCGTGACACTCGCTGCAGGTTTTGCGTGCGAAGGCTTAAAGCCTGTCGTTGCTATTTACTCTAGTTTCTTACAACGTGCCTATGACCAACTAATTCATGATGTTGCACTGCAAAACCTCCCTGTTTTATTTGCCATTGACCGTGCAGGTATTGTTGGCGCCGACGGTGAAACACACCAAGGAGCTTACGATTTAAGCTTTATGCGCTGTATACCAAACATGATCATCATGGCACCGAGTGACACCAATGAATGCCGCCAAATGCTTTATACTGGCTATCAATGTAATCAACCAGTTGCGGTACGTTATCCGCGCGGTAGCGCTGGCCATTGTGAAGTGCAAGCACAGATGCATGCAATTGAACTTGGTAAAGCCCGTACAATAAAACAAGGAAACAAGGTGGCCATATTATCATTTGGAACCTTGTTAGATAATGCACAGCTTGCCGCAGAAGCATTAAATGCAACTCTGCTTGATATGCGCTTTATTAAGCCACTCGATACACAGGCAATTAGCGACTTACTAAGCGAGCACGATGTGATTGTCACTCTCGAGGACAACGCGATTGCTGGCGGTGCAGGTTCTGCAGTTAATGAATACCTTGCTACCATTAAAGCCAATGCATCTATCTTGAATTTGGGTATCCCTGATGAGTTTATAAAGCACGGTACGCAGGAAGAAATGCATGCCGAAATGGGCCTAGATGCAAACGGTATTTTAGCTAGTATTAAAGCCTTTATTGCTTAACTTACACAATCAGTTCAAATAAAAAGGAGCATAATGCTCCTTTTTTAATTTTAAAATCAATAATATAAAAACAAATACTAAAAAAGTTATTTTTTCCTGCATCCAATCTTCCCCCTTCCCCGTTTACTCAATGAGGTTAACTCGTGAGCAAGGGTTATGCTTTTGAAAGCGGTTCTGAGCACTACACGTTGTCTGTTCACTTTTTGATGGATTATTAAATAAGGTATGAACAAATGAAAGCGTTTAAAAATGATGAAACAGCACTACATACTCACACAGATTCAACACTAACAAAATTTACACTTTGTGCATTAACACTAGCCGTGTTGCTCGGCGTAAGTGGATGTAGTGGTGACGACGGTAAAGACGGTGCGATGGGTGCTCAGGGTGTTGCAGGTCAAGATGGTGCTGACGGAGCCAATGGCGTTGACGGTCAAGATGGTACAAATGGCACTGATGGTTCAGACGGTATGGATGGTAACGATGGTGCACCCGGTTTTGCAGCTGCCACCTTTATTCTCGCTAATAATGGCCAAGAAAATGCGGGGACAGTCAATGTTATCAATCAAAATGCCGCTAAGCTTTCAAGTTTTAACACTGGGGCAAATGAAGGTGTCGTATTCGACAGTTTAGGTAACCTTGTACAAGCAGCCGATTCGGGCAATGGGGCAATCAGCACAGTGTGTCAGATTCTCAGCCGAGGTGATGGCGGGATGTATAACAGTGACGTTGATAGAATCATATCAGGTACAAACAGCACCTTAGTCAACCCCAAAGGCATCACTATTTCGAACAAGCACGGGCTAATTTTTGCTGCTGACTTTAATGGTATGCAAGTAACAGTGTTCGGTAAAGAAGCCGCAGGAGATGTTGCACCACTGGCCAGCACAGTGACAGACGCAAAACCGTGGGATTTAACCTACGATGAAATTAACGACCGATTATACGTTGCACTCACTAATGGTGATGTGGCCGTATATGATAACTATGTAATGGGCGGCTTTGCAGCTACACCCGCGCGGACAATTACCCCTAGCGATGAAACCGGCGCCAAAATATCAGTGAACCTTCATGGCATCTCGCTTGAATCACATACTAATAAATTAGTGCTCTCTGATGTAGGTAGTGCATCTGATGCAACCGACGGTGCACTCTTTGTTATTTCAAATGCATCACAGGCTGATGGCATGGTCACAGTTGACCGCCATATCGCAGGCCCAATGTCTATGCTTGGCAATCCGGTTGATATTAGTCTGACAGGCACTGATTTACGTGTTGCCGAAAAATCAAATGATGCCGTACTCGTGTTTAGCAATATTTTCGCTGGTGACAGCGGTGATATTGCTCCTGACTTAGTGACAGCAACCACAAAGCCTGAATCAATCACACCTACAGTCATGCACAATGGTATGCAAGATAGCTCTGACAGTGTCATGATTAACATGCCATTATTGGGCGTTGCTGTCAGTAGCAACCCAGCTGTACTAGGCGCTACAACCGGTCAAATTAGCCGCATTAATGCCCCCTTGACTGCAGAGCTTGCCAGCTATAATGCAAGTCAAACCATTGAAAGTGTCGCCTTCGACAAATCAGGGACAAGCTATGCCACGTACGATAATGCAACGACATCAATAGGCGGTCTCGTTGTCTCGAACAAAGTAGCAACCCATCGTGATGGCGACACATTTACAACCAGCCAAGACAGGCTAATCACTGGAGCAAATACAGGTATCATTTCACCTAAAGGTATCGATGTGGCCTCTGATAATGGCATGGTATTTGTGGCTGAATTTAATGCCACAACCCCTGGTATTTTAATCTTTTCGAGCTGTGCAACGGGCAATGTTAGCCCACTCATGACTTTAACAGCCAATGGCGGTGCTCGCCCATGGGATGTTGATTATGACCCTGCAACAGACAAAGCATTTGTTGCCCTGACTAATGGCACAGTTGCAGTATTTGACGAAGTGAAAAGCAAATTAATGGCAGGCATGACAACCATCACTGGAGAAGACCGTTTGATCACACCAGCATCCGGCGGTACGGCGTTTGCAGCGCCAACTAACCTTCATGGTATTGATTATGATCCTCTAAGTGATTCATTGATAGTGTCAGATGTAGGCAGTGCAGCCGATGCTACCGACGGTAAAATTTACGTGTTAAATAACGCATCAAAAGCAAGCGGCTTAACCAATGTAAGCGTCAACATTGCAGGGCCAGCTAGTCAGCTTGGTAACCCCGTTGATATTATGTATACAGGCAACCATTTATATGTCGCTGAAAAGTCGAATGGTTTGGTAATGCGCTTCGATAATATTTTAAATAGCCCAAGTGGTGATATTGCCGCGACTGTGAGTTACTCATTCACGGCACCAGAGTCAGTGGCTATTTTACCGGCTTGGCTTAACCATTAAAACTAAAAAGGGGGCTTAGGTAACAAGCGCCCTGGTTAGCCTCACAATGCCTTCTCTAGTAATAGACAAGGCATTTTTAATTACACATTGACCTAGGAACACGGAATACTATAGTGTCACCAGTTCCATATTGCTGAAAAAAGATTGTGCATGTTCTACCGCTTCCAGCACCGTTAATTACAGTATTTGTAGCCCCATCTGAACCATTAAAACCTAAAACATCTCCATTTGAATTAGTGAACATGCCTGTTTCATTCAATTCTGCTAACTTATCTAGAGTACATTCATTGTCAATTACTGAAGGTCCTGCATCATGCCCTTTTAGAGCTGAAAGAGTCATGCCTGCAACTCTCGATGCTTCATCAATAATAGTGTAACGGGCACGTGGCGCGCCATTAGAATCATGAAGGTAGATTTCATAATCAAAAACTAAACCATCTTTGAACGAACTTTCTTTTTCGCTTTGTTCAAACTCCCAAATTAGGGTAGGCTTTTTCGTTTCATCAGTGTATTGTACGGTGAAATTTACACCCATTAGGTTAACTCCAACACTAGTGGAGCTGACTCGCCCTGAATTGTTAATACGATCTAAGACGTCTGCGCTTGGAGAACTTTCTAAGTTAAACATTAGAGATAAATTCATCAACTCTTTGAGCTGATTTATTTTATTCGGCTCGACTATGATGGATAAAGCTGAATTATCTGGGCAAGATGCCGATGAAGATGTACGCGTAGCCTTTGCATTAAAAGTCATTAAATACTGAGAGTTAATTGCTTTATAATTTTGAATATTGCTTACTGCATAATTAAGCGCAGCATTGTAATCAACAACAGCTTGGTAGCCTTCAATTTGATTCTGGCTCAGTGTCATGTCTAATGCTAGGGTAGGAAAAATTGGAGCAACGTTACTGTGCCCTAATAAAAAACTATAAACAGCTTTCGTGTCAGGGTTAACTAAAACCACATTTTTCTGAACAGAGCTACAAATCATATTAGCATCGTTCATTGGACGGTTAGGGTCTTCTGGGTAACACTTCTTAGGGTTTACGTACTCATTTTTTGCTATTGTTCTAGCAATGTCTTTACTTGTACATTGCTTGCAAAAAAAAGCCTCAGATTGAATATCTGCTACACCACTAAACGAATAAAGACACAAAAGGGAAATTAAAATTACTTTCATTGTTTTCATATTTCATTCCTTTTAAATACAACTCCAACAAAATGTTATCACCACTATATATTAGTAAATCAAAAAATCATATCTAGCGCATCCAAATCTTGATGTCTGCTAGGCCATTCTCTTGTAAAACACTGAGTTGCTGATCAACATTATTGGTTTGTTCAAACTCAAATGCATCTAGCTGCTCATCAAAGGTAATATTAGCCACACCATCACCCCCGCGCTTTTTAACTTGATGCAGTGCAATATCAGCTAAATTGACAGACGTTTCCCAGCCAATTACTTGGCCGCCTAATAAAGGCAATGGATAAAACGACCAACCGATTGATGCGGTGATTGTTGTCGACTCACCATTTGGTAACCTAAATGAGTTACTCGCCACTGCTTCACATAATTCTGCAACATAATCATCTATCGCGGTGCGTTTAAAATCGCGCAGTAAGAGTAAAAACTCATCGCCGCTCCATCGAGCCACGTAGTCGGAACCTTGAGTACGGCTATTAAGCAACGTAGCCATTTGTTGTAAACAGCTGTCGCCTGCAAGCGGACCATACGCGTCATTAATACGGCTAAAATTATCAAAATTAATAATTAACAGTACCAACGATTTACCTTGTGCCTGCAATGACTGTGAATTTCGCTGAAAGTGTTCAATGTCTTTCGGTAATTGATCAAATAAGAAGCGACGACTACGAAGCCCCGTTAGCTCATCAGAGTGGCTGACTAACTTAAGCTGCGAGTTCACTTGGTTAAGTTTATCGTTAGCCTCACGAAGCTCTACGGTACGCTCAGTAACTAAACTTTCCAGCGCCAATTGCTTACGCTTCTCTTGCGCTCTAAACACCCAGAATACAAGATAAAACAATAGAATAAAGCTGCTGGTGATCAGCAACCTAAAGTAAATAGTCTCATCAAAGCGGCGCGGTACAATAAATGAATACTCTGTTCGGCGTGCTTTTTTCCAATCTTCACCCCGGCGTTTTGCTTCAAGTTGAAATAAGAAAGAACCTGGGGGTAAGTTAGTATAAATAGCTTCACGTCGCGTATTCGCGTATCGCCAATCATTGTCTAATCCGCTTAATCGATAACGAAATTCAATACTCGAAGGCGCATAGTAATCAATCGCTGTGTACTTAATCGTTATGTCACGCTCATCTATTTGCAGCTCAGGTTTGTTACCTAATGTTGCGGTGCTCAAATGGCGCAATGGAGTAACAATATTTTCAATGCGTGGCTTTAATGCTTTCACTCCAAAAAGCTCTACACTTTTCGGAATCTCAACAACACCTTGCAAGCTTGGGTACCAAATTGAATTTCCTGTATCTGCAACCGCATCATGGCCAAGCCCCGCACAACATTGACTCGCTTTACCATCGAGTTGACGATCAAACGATGAGATAACCTGCTCCACTTTCAAGCTTTCAATATCAGTACCAAACTGTTCAACCGGCATACGGTATACGCCTTTCATGGTACTAACCCAAATACGCTTCAACTGCTTGTCATACACTAGACTAAAAATAGAGCCATAAGGTAAACCATCGGTGGCATCAAGCTGCCGCCACTGCCCTTTTGTACTGCGATAAAATAAGCCGTCATTTAATGAGCCTATTAAAATGCCAACCCCTTCAATGTTTAAAATACTGGTGACGTAGGCACTTTCTAAGCTTGTTTGGTCGCCTATTTTTTCAATACCGCGGTCGGTAAAGTAGTAAGCTCCTTTACTGGTTCCGATAAGACCAAAGTTCTGTTCATCAAGTACATAAGTAATAAATTTACTACCAAGGAACGCGTTATAGGCAAATGGAGTAAGCCCCCCGTAACTTAAACGATACATACCGCGCCCAGTCCCTAACCAAAATCCTCCTTTATTGGAGCGACTAATAGCAAACACTGGGTTGTCTCGTAATGCACGGCCGGGCACCGTATATAAACTTTGGTTCTCGTAATAAAAAACGCCACGACCTGTTGCGATATAAAGGCGATCACCATCAAACTGCAAATCGTGCACAGCGGCACGACCAAATTGATTACTAGGGATTTTGTTAACAAAGTTTTTATTGTAATCGAAATAGCCAACACCACTTCGGTTAGCAACCCACAGCTTGCCGTCGGGGGCTTGGCTTATCGCCATTACCGCCTCGGTCATGTTAGAAATTGCTGAGTGGCGCTCAATACGCCCTTCATGTGCAAGCCATAAACCTTCACTAAAGCTTGCTAACCAAATATTATTTTGGTTATCGCGGAAGATATCTGCAAACCAAATACTTTGATCAAGTTGGCTCGGCTCTACCCATTGCCAGTCACCCGAGTTATCACGGAACAAGAGTCGCCCATAGGTTGAGATCCACAATGCCCCATCGGAGTCACTCATGAATTTATACACCGCCGAGTTACTCGCATTAGGCAAAGGAAATGGGCGTAGTTCATCGTCTAAATCAAGAAAGTAAGCACCCAGCTCAGAAGCAAGATACAAGTTACCTTCAAGCCAAGCCATATCATGGATAATCGTTTGTGCTAAACGCTCGGGAAGTGAGACTTTTGCGGTTAACTCTAAGCGCAGTTTCGCAAAATCAGATGAGGTATTGGTTAAGCGCAGTAAGTGACGTTCATTTACCAGCCAAATTCCTTCAGGAGAGAGCGCCATTTGACTGACAGAACCCACAATTTGCGTGATTGCGGTCGCGTTAGACACCGGAACACTTAACGCTGAGTTCTGTTGCAGTGCTACCTGGTTACGAGCGACATAATAAAGACCATTCGCAGCAATCCAAATACTGCCCTTTGAGTCTTCTAAAATGTCCCGCACGGGGCCTTTCACATTGAAAGTTTGCGACATCATGGTTTCGGGGTCGAGTGTGACTAACCCATTTTTGGTGCCAACCCACAGCAAACCATCACTATCAACTAATAGCTTGTTGATACCATTGCTTGGTAAAAAATCGCTATTTTGTGTATTAAAGTTAGTAAATGTATTACCGTCAAAACGACTAAGACCAAACTGGGTGCCTAGCCACATATAACCCTGTTCGTCTTGCGCAATGCTTTTTAATGATTGTGATGGCAAGCCATTTTGGATATTCCATTGTTTGACAACGTACTCAGTGATAGATGCAAACACCGACGTGCTACAAAACATCAACAAACAAACCACTAGAAATCGCATCATACCTTTGCCACCAAGAAAACCTTAATTCATTGCTTAAAAAGGTAAAAGGCCACTTTTAAACAAAGCTTGAACACAAATCAATGAAAATACACCTGCTAGAATATCATCAGCCATGATGCCCAGACCACCATGTAAACGTCTATCAAGAATACGTATTGGGCCTGGTTTAGCGATATCAAAAAAACGGAACAATAAAAAACCAACTAACAGTGACTGCCAACTGAGAGCAGCACCAATCATGGTGATATAATAACCAGCTACTTCGTCCCATACAATGGCAGGATGATCATGTACCCCTAAGTCATCAGCTGTTTTACCGCATGCCCAAATACCAAACACACTAATCACCACAGCAAACACAATTTGCAACCACAGTGGAAAGTACATTGTAGTAAAAATTAGTGGCAACGCAGCAAAAGTACCAAATGTACCCGGCGCTTTAGGCGCTAAACCTAAACCGAAACCCAAACCAAAAAATTGATGTGGACGTTTTAAATTGAATAAACGGTTACTGCTCAAACCGGCTCCTTCGTAAAATGCTGAAATCCTTTACCTTGATAGTTAAATTTTTCACCATCAAGTAAAAGTTCAATTTCGCCTACGCCATTTTTGATTTGTCCAATACAACTGGCTTCAACGCCATACTGACGAAGCTTCATATCCACCATGCTTTTGTTACTTTCTGGCACAGTGAAAAGTAGTTCGTAATCGTCACCATAATTTAAAATATAATCAAACTGCTCAGCACGCGGAATTGACGCATTCACGGCGTCAGACACCGGAACTTTATCAACATTTATAACCGCGCTTACTTGAGAAAGCGCTAAAATATGCCCTAAGTCAGCCAACAAGCCATCGGAGATATCGATTGCAGCAGATGCTGCACCACGTAATACTTGTCCTGCGGCAACACGAGGAGCGGGGTAATCAAAGCGATTATTTAAATACGATAAATGCTCTGGTGCGATATTGAAACCTTGCTTGCGCGCTTCAATCGCCACACCTGCATCACCTAAGGGGCCTGTCACGTAAATCCAATCACCCACTTTTGCACCACTGCGACGCAGAGCTTTGCCTTGCGGTACGATACCTTTTGCACAAATAGTAATGGTGAGAGGCCCTTGCGTGGTGTCTCCCCCTATAATTTGCACATTAAAGTATTCGGCAATTTCATTCATCCCTTCAGTGAACTCTTCAAGCCATTCAACGTTTGCTTCTGGCAAAGTTAAACCAACCGAAATCCACGTAGGCTCTGCACCCATCGCCGCTAAATCACTTAAGTTGACGGCCAGTGCTCGATGTCCAAGTGCACGAGGAGAGATATCATCAAAAAAGTGAACTCCTGCAACTAGGGTATCAGTTGTCACGGCTAACTGACAGTTTTCAGGCACGGTGACCAACGCACAATCGTCACCTATTCCAAGGTTTACATCACGGCGGATAATACCGCGACCTTTAAAGTAACGATTGATTAATTCAAATTCCTTCATACACAAAAAAGCCGGCCCAAGCCGGCTCTCCTCTACGGGGTTACTTACTTACGCAGTTCTTTAACTGCTTTATCAAGTACACCGTTGACAAATTTATGACTGTCTTCAGCACCAAACATTTTCGCAAGCTCAATACCTTCATTGATTGCTACTTTATAGGGTACGTCTTCACGGAACTTAAGCTCATAGGCAGACAGACGTAAAATTGCTTTTTCGACCATATCTAACTCATCAGCAGGGCGTGCTAAATGTGGTGCAACAATCTCATCAAGTTGCTTACAGTTAACAACAACACCACGTGCTAGGTCTTTGAAATATTCGACGTCGATTTTAGTCACATCATTTTCAATTAACATTTGCTGTTCGATATCAGCAATTGGGTTGGCACTTAACTGCCAAGAATATACGGCCTGAAGTGCTAAGATGCGTGCTTTACGTCTTGCTGCTGGTTTCACAGAGATTCCTTAAACTTAAATTTTGTCTAACACATTAACCATTTCGAGCGCGCCTAAAGCAGCTTCGCCGCCTTTATTGCCCATTTTGGTGCCTGCGCGTTCGATTGCTTGTTCAATGCTTTCAGTGGTTAATACGCCAAATGCAACCGGGATATCGTACTCAAGTGATACTTGTGCAAGACCTTTGTTTGATTCGCCAGCGACTAAATCAAAGTGTGGTGTACCACCTCTGATCACGACACCGAGGGCGATGATTGCATCATGTTCTTTCTTTGCTGCAACGCGTTTCGCTGCTAAAGGTAATTCAACGGCACCTGGTACGTAAACAACAGTAATGTCGTCGTCAGATACACCACCTGTGCGCTTAAGCTCATCAACAGCACCTGCTAAAAGGCTGCTACCAATAAAGTCATTAAAGCGTGAAATGACAATGGCAAATTTTTTGCCCGGTGCGTATTTGTTACCTTCAATAATTTTCATTTAATAACCCTAAAAAATAAGTTTAAGCGGTTGCGATTGCGCAAAAATTACGGCGCATAATACCACAAAAATATAAAAGTCGCCTAGTTAACCTGAACTCTGGATAATAAATCTATCTCCAGCGGTTACTTTCAACGCTTACTGCCTTGAATTTACATGCAATAGGCCAAGAATACCTTGGCCTTAAAATTAGCTTGCTAGTAAATTTTGTTAACTAAGCTGTGCGTTAATTAAGACTGCGGCTCAACGTAATCAACCACTTCTAAGTGGAAACCAGACAATGCATGATACTTCTTCGGACGACTCATCAAGCGCATTTTCTCAATGCCAAGGTCTGCTAAAATTTGTGACCCCACACCCACTGTGCGTGACGTGCCTTGGAATTTACGATGACTGACATTTTCACCCGCATCTTCTGCTGCAAATGCTTTGACCGTTGCTTCAAGATCTTCGGTTGATTCTTGTTTACCTAAGATAACCAATACGCCGTTATGCTCAGCAATATAGGCCATTGCATCTGATAAACTCCAGCTACGATCTGCGCTGCGGTCTGACAGTAAAATATCGTTAAACGTACTTTGTAAGTGAACACGTACTAACGTAGCGTCATCTTTCGATACGTCGCCTTTTTGCAATGCATAGTGGAGCTGACCATCAATGGTGTCTTTATACGTCACTAAATCGAATTCACCGTGATCGGTTGGCAACTTACATTTTGCAACACGTTCAATGGTGGTTTCGTTTAGATTTCTGTACTCGATTAAATCAGCAATTGTACCAATCTTCAGACCATGCTCTTTAGCAAACACTTCAAGGTCGGGACGACGGGCCATGGTGCCATCGGCATTGAGAATTTCAACAATAACAGAAGAAGGCTCAAGACCAGCCAAGCGCGCTAAATCACAGCCCGCTTCAGTGTGACCCGCACGGGTAAGAACGCCGCCAGGTTGTGCCATAATAGGGAAAATATGACCCGGCTGTACGATATCGCTTGGCACAGCTCCTTTCGCGATGGCCGCTTGCACTGTGCGTGCACGGTCAGCAGCTGAAATACCGGTTGTTACGCCTTTTGCAGCTTCAATCGACATTGTGAAGTTTGTTGAGAAAGCCGCTCCGTTATTTTTAACCATTAACGGTAATTCTAACTGCTGACAACGCTCTTGAGTCATGGTTAAACAAATTAAACCACGACCATGCGTTGCCATAAAATTGATAGCATCTGCACTTATGTGCTCTGCTGCGATAATTAAATCGCCTTCATTTTCTCTATCTTCATCGTCCATTAAAATAACCATTTTACCGGCTTTAATGTCATCGATAATTTCTTGCGCGCTGTGTAAATTCATAATGTGCCCATGAGAGTATGATTAATAATGACGTATCTTCGCTTATTTAATAAAACCAGCTTGCGCTAACAAGCTCATAGATATGTCTGAACGGGAAGGTTGTTCAGCCCCTTTGATCAGGCGCTCTAAGTAGCGAGCAATTTGATCAACTTCTAAGTTAACCTGCGTGCCCACTTGAAATTCTGCAATCGTCGTTTGCTCAGCGGTGTGTGGAACAATGGTCAGCTTGAAGCGATTTTGCTCGATCTCATTCACCGTTAAACTAATTCCATCAATACATACCGACCCTTTATACGGAATGTATTTCATTAAATTATGGTCAGTACTTAGCCAGTACTCTGTTGCTCTGGCATTGGCGGTAATGCTTTCAACTGTCGCGATGCCATCAACATGGCCTGACACTAAATGCCCACCAAGGCGAGAAATTGGCTGCATGGCCTTTTCTAGATTCACGGTTTGGCCTTTTTTATAGTGCGCAAACCCTGTCAGGCTAATGGTTTCATTTGATAAATCAGCACTGAAGCCATCGCTATGTTTAGTAACCAATGTTAAGCACACACCATTTGTTGCAATACTGTCGCCTAGTTTTACGTCTTTCATATCCAAATCATTACTTTGAATACGAATAGCGAGATCACCTTGTTTTTGTGTTAATTCAACAATTTTACCTGTTGCTTCAATTATTCCAGTAAACATAATGCTACTCTTTATCTTCAGTGTGTGTGGCTTGCTTTGCTTTGTACGCTGTTAAGCGGATATCGTCGCCAATTATCTGTGTGTCGGTAAACGTTAATTGAGTGACATCACCCATGGCTGTTACTTCTGCAAAGTTTAGTAAGCTTTTGCCCATATCACCTATTAACTTTGGGGCAATATAAACAATGTATTCGTCTATTAGGTCTTGCTGTGCAAAAGCGCCCGCTAGGGTTGCTCCTGCTTCAAGCCAAATATGATTAAATTGTAATTCGGCTAACCGTGCTAAAACGGCCGATAAATCAACTTTATTCTTGTTAGCTGCCACCACTTCGTGTTTTACAAAATGTGGCCATTGTTGCTGATTATCAAGCTGTGTTGTGAAAATAATCACCGGACTCTCAATACTAAATAAAGCGAGATCTGGGGTGAGTCTGTTTTGCGAATCGATAATCACACGTGTTGGCTGACGTATCGGCAATGATGTTGGCATTGCAAATGGCAGCTCTTCAGTACGCACATTTAATTTGGCGTTATCACTGATAACGGTATCTGCACCACTCAAAATTGCGCAGCTTTGTGCGCGAAATGCTTGAACGTCTTGGCGTGCTTGCGGACCCGTGATCCATTTACTTTGACCGTTATTAAGTGCCGTTTTTCCATCTAAACTACAGGCCATTTTACAGGTAACAAAAGGCAACCCTGTTTCCATTCGCTTCAAAAAGCCTTTGTTTAAATCGCGCGCCTGTTGCTCAAGTAACCCAGAGGCAACGTCAATACCTGCATCAGCCAATATTTGTAAGCCACGGCCACTGACTGCTGGATTTGGGTCTACCATTGCAGCAATCACTTTACTTACACCAGCCGCTTTTAGGCCTTCAGCACAGGGCGGAGTACGACCATAATGACTGCAAGGTTCAAGCGTCACATAGGCTGTTGCCCCTTTGGCATTATCGCCAGCAACGGCCAGTGCATTCACCTCGGCATGACCCTGCCCGGCAAGTTGATGAAAACCCTCACCAACTATATGGCCGTCTTTAACAAGTACACAACCCACATTAGGGTTTGGCGTCGTGGTAAAACGGCCCTGTTTGGCAAGCTCAATAGCGCGTGCCATATAAATGCTATCAAGTTCAGTGAACGACATGCTTAATCACCTAAACGGGCAATTTCTTCGCCAAACTCACGAATATCTTCAAATGAGCGATATACTGAGGCAAACCTAACATAAGCTACTTTGTCAAGCTTTTTGAGCGATTCCATAATACACTCGCCGATTAAATGGCTTGAGATTTCACGCTCTCCGGTGGCACGTAGCTGTGATTTAATCACGTTGACGACTTCTTCGATTTGCTCTGTACTCACTGGGCGTTTTTCTAATGCGCGGTGCAGACCATTTAATAATTTGTCTTCGTTAAAAGGTTCTCGACTACCGTCTTGCTTTATCACCCTTGGCATAACAAGTTCAGCACCTTCAAAGGTGGTAAAACGCTCGTGACATTCGTTGCATTCGCGACGGCGTCTAACTTGGTGACCACCGCCAACAAGTCGTGAATCGATTACTTTAGTATCTTTTGCTGTGCAAAAAGGGCAATGCATAAGGTTAAACTTCCGTTTATAAAAACAAAAAAAGACCGCTTAATAAGCGGCCTTTATAATAGCAAAAAACAACACTATTGTTATCTTAATTACGGTTTAACCAGCAATTAAGCGTAAACAGGTAGTTTTTTACAGATTGCTTTAACTTTCTCTTTTACTTCTGCTTGTACTGATGCATCGTTGATGTTGTCTAGTACGTCACAGATCCAGCCAGCAAGTTCTTTAGACTCAGCTTCTTTGAAACCACGGCGCGTAATTGCCGGAGAACCAATACGAAGACCCGACGTTACAAACGGTGAACGTGGGTCATTTGGTACTGAGTTTTTGTTTACTGTGATGTTTGCATTACCAAGGGCAGCGTCAGCATCTTTACCTGTGATATCTTTATCAATTAGGTCTAGAAGGAATAAGTGGTTGTCTGTTTTACCAGAAACAACTTTATAGCCACGCTCTTGTAACACTTCAACCATTGCTTGTGCGTTTTTAACCACTTGCGCTTGGTACGTTTTGAATTCAGGCTGTAATGCTTCTTTAAACGCAACCGCTTTAGCAGCGATGATGTGACATAAAGGACCACCTTGGCCACCCGGGAATACGGCGCTGTTAAGCTTTTTATAGATCTCTTCATCACCACACGCAGAAACAATTAGACCGCCACGAGGACCCGCTAATGTTTTATGAGTTGTTGTTGTAACAACATGCGCGTGAGGGATTGGGCTTGGGTATACGCCAGCCGCAATAAGACCTGCAACGTGTGCCATATCTACGAATAAGTACGCATCCACTTTATCAGCGATTTCACGGAACTTAGCCCAATCAACGATACCTGAGTATGCAGAGAAACCCGCAATGATCATTTTTGGTTTGTGCTCTAGTGCTAGCGCTTCAACTTGAGCGTAATCAATTTCGCCCGTTTCTTCATTTAGGCCATATTGAATTGCGTTGTACGTTTTACCAGAAAAGTTAACGTGTGAACCATGCGTTAAGTGGCCACCATGAGCTAAGCTCATACCTAGTACGGTGTCATGTGGCTGAAGAAGCGCTTGGAAAACAGCCGCATTAGCTTGTGAACCAGCGTGCGGTTGTACGTTTGCGTAGTCTGTGCCGAATAACTCGTTTGCACGGTCAATTGCTAATTGTTCAACAACGTCAACGTGCTCACAACCGCCATAGTAACGTTTGCCTGGATAACCTTCAGCATATTTGTTTGTAAGCTGAGAACCCTGTGCTTCTAGCACGCGTGGGCTACAGTAGTTTTCAGACGCGATCAGTTCGATGTGCTCTTCTTGACGAGCCGTCTCTTTAGTGATGGCTGCAAATAACTCTGGATCGAAATCCGAAATATTCATGCTACGTTCTAACATGGGGTCTCCTAAGGCAACGTGTATGGTGTTTTTTTGAAGGCTATATTGTACGCTGAAAACGCACATTTGCCTATCGTGTAAAGATGAACATATTTAAACAGGGATTGAATTTATTTCACAGTGTTTTAATAATGATATTTTTTTATTGATACATAACGAAAATTTATGAATTTAAAATATTACATAGGTTTTTAAAATGTCATTTGCATAAAAAATAGCACACAGGCATTGCTTTTTACTATTTTCAAACTACCCTAATAGTCTTAATAAATATCAAGGATGGTATAAATCTCATGTTAGCAAAACCTCTTTACGAAGCCGCCCCCTATGGCTACTTTATCCTCGGCATTAGTTGCATCACATTAGCGAATAATGTGGTGCCTACAGTCATCGGTATCGTACTCTTTTTACTGGGTGCAAATATTTGGCGAATGCGCTCAAATGCAAGACGCACAGATCATTCGAGTCAACGAGTAAATCAAAGAAAGCTCTATTATTACTATGAATTTAAACCATTTATTGTTTTTATTGCGGCATATACCTTGATCCAATGGACACAAAATGAACTTGTTTCAGTGATTGGCGTGTTACTGTGTATTACCGCTGTGGTGATTCTTGTGATGCGAATTTTAAACCGGCATAGTCATTCAATATTGCATTAAAAAAGAGCGGCTCAGCCGCTCTTTTTTATGGTTTTTTACGCCAGTTTTTTTAACAGCTCAGTACGCAAAAGCTGGTAATCACACACAATATCTTCTGCAAGACATTGCTTTGCTAACGCATCTGCTAAAGGCTTTGGCATCGGTAACTCAATCTCGAGTATTTCTTCCACGCTTTCTTTAAATTTAGCGGGGTGTGCCGTCGCTAAAAAGATACCCGCACTGCCCGGTGCAATGTTTTCTTTTAAGCCTTGGTATGCAATCGCAGTATGAGGCTCTGCAACATACCCTGTTTGATGAATTTTTTTCATCACCTCTTTGGTTTTCTCTTCATCGACACAGCTTGAATAAAAGTCATCATAACTAAACCATGCATTATCTAACATGTGCTGAACACGCGGCCAATTGTTTGGTTTACTCACATCCATCGCGTTCGATAACGATTCAATCGTTGCGTTAGGAGCCCACTCTTTATTTTGCAAGAAACGAGGCACCGTATCGTTTTGGTTGGTTGTTGCACTAAGTTTTGCCACTGGCATCCCTAGTACAGCGCCAATCATCGCAGCACACACGTTACCAAAGTTTCCACTTGGTACAGAGATATGCGCTTTAGCACGTTGCGCTTTTGGCAATTGTGCTATTGCTTCAAAGTAGTAACACACCTGTGCAACTAAACGACTGATGTTGATTGAATTCGCTGAGTTTAACCCTAGCTTTTCTTTTACTTCATCATCGAGAAACGCTTGTTTTACCATGCTTTGGCAATCATCAAAGCTGCCATCAACCGCATAGCAATGAATGTTGTTGCCTAACGTAGTGAATAGTTTTTGCTGTGCTAGCGAAATTTTGCCTTTCGGATATAGAATAACCACATCAATATTCGGTTTGTTGTAAAAGGCGTGCGCAACCGCAGCACCTGTGTCACCCGACGTTGCGGTTAGAATAGTAACTTTTTCTCCTTGGCTAAATTGTGCAAGACACTCTGCCATGAAACGCCCACCAAAATCTTTAAACGCTAATGTTGGCCCGTGAAAAAGCTCTAAACAGTAAATATCCTTTTCGACTTCAACAAGTTTTACATCAAAGTTAAACGCATTTTGTACCATCTCAGCAACGGTGTCTGCGGGTAATTCATCCCCAATCAAATGGGATAAGATTTTGCTACTGCGAGTAACAAAGTCCAAATCCAATAAAGCATCAATATCAGCAATAGGCGCCAAGCTATCTGGAAAGAAAACGCCTTGGTTACGACCCAAACCCGTTTTTACAGCTTCAATAAACGACACCTGTTGTGTTGCATCTTTTAAATTATGTAATTGCATTGTAGTTCCTTAAATTCTTTATAGCTGTCGCGTGCCAAGCTGATCAAGCTGGCAAATATGGCAAAAACCATGTTCATTAATGTAATTATCATTAAGCCACGCTGCGCATTGCTTAGCGGCTTCTAGACTTTTACACACTGTAAAAAGAGTCGGTCCAGCACCCGAAATACTCACAATCTCAGCGCCAAGTTCTGGTAAAGCATGCTTCGCCTCGCTAAACCCGTTTATAAGTGGCGCTCGGTGTGGCTCAGCAATTTCATCACGCATAATTGATAAGGCATCATCAAAACGCCCTGTCAGTAACAAGCTGCTGAATGCAGACAATCTTTGTGCGAACTCGACACTGTCATGCATTGATAGTTGCGTGGGTAAAACCGAGCGAGCTTTTGCCGTATTAAGAGAAAAGCCAGGAAAAGCTGCCACGTAATACCAGCGCTCATCAACCGGTAACGCAATGGATTTATTGGGAATAAGATCGCCTGTTAACTGTAAACCACCTAGGTAACATGGCGTGATGTTATCGTAATGACGACCACCACTCACAATCGCCTCAAAATCAGCCATAAGTTCAATCAACTGCTCTTGCGATAAGTCAGTTTTAGCAAACTGATCAAGCGCAGCAAATGTAGCAACCACAGAACATGCACTTGACCCAAGCCCAGAACCGATTGGTAAGTTCTTTTTAAGCTCTAGTTTCACTGTGGGCATGGCCGGTGCAACATGCGCTTTAAAATGAATAAGGCACTGATAGGCAAGATTTTCTTCTGCGTTAGCTGGTAACTTACTGGCATACTCTCCTGAGCACACAAATGTGTCTTGCTCAGCTGCAGATACCTCAACCACATCACCAAGTAGGCTGCCATCAATAGGGGCCAATGCGGCACCTAAAGCATCAAATCCAACCGCAAAGTTACCGATAGAAGCCGGTGCGTAAATACGGATCATAACCTTCTCCTAGCGTGATAATGTTTTTAAGATATCAGCAAATACACCTGCGGCAGTCACTTCTGCACCCGCACCATAGCCACGGATAACAAACGGACGAGGCTGATAATATTGGCTAAGAATCGCCAGTGCATTTTCACCATCACGAATATCATAAAGTGCATGCTTACTATCAACCGCTTCAATACCTACTTTGCAGTGACCATTTTCAATAGTGCCAACATAACGCAGCACTTTACCTTCGCTTGCTGCACTTTGGATACGGTCATTAAAAGCAGCATCAAGACTGGGCAGTTTTTCCATAAACTCAGCAACCGAATCTCCCTCTGCAAACCCTGTTGGTAATACAGATTCAACTTCAATATCGCTTAACTCAAGTTCAAGTCCAGACTCACGCGCAATGATCAGCAGCTTTCTAGCAACATCGGTCCCCGATAAGTCATCACGTGGGTCTGGCTCAGTGAAGCCACTTTCTTTTGCCTTTACAGTTGCTTCGCTCAACGAGAGGCCATCTTGCAAAGCACCAAACATGTACGACAATGAGCCTGATAATATGCCGCTGAACTTAATAAGTTCATCACCCGCGCCAAATAATGACTTTAAATTATCAAGGACTGGTAAACCTGCCCCTACGTTGGTTTCGTATAAAAACTTACGGTTATTCTTTTGTGTCGCAGAAATCAAATCTTGATAGTACGCAAATGAGCTGGTATTTGCTTTTTTATTCGCAGCCACAACATGGAAACCAGCATTTAAGAAATCAACATACTGCGCGGCGAGTTTATCGGCTGAGCTACAATCAACAATAACAGGGTTGATTAAATGGTTTTGTTTCACAAATTGCTCAACGAGTTTTAAGTCAAAACCTTGCTCCGATACCGCTAATTTTTCTTGCCAATCACTAAAGGCAATACCGTCACTGTCGAGATAGAGTTGTTTTGAGTTAGCAACACCGTACAAATTAAGCTTAATATTGCGCTTTTCAAGCCATGCTTGCTGGCGCTCAAGTTGCTGGATAAGCTCTTGACCAACTAAACCACAGCCTAATAAGAACATATCGATTGATGGAATATGTGTAAAAAAGTTCTCGTGGCACACTTTCACAGCATCATTGCACAGCTCACCATCAATAACCGCAGAAATAGCACTCTCTGTTGAATCTTGGGCAATCGCCACAATGTTGACTTGCGCTTGCGCTAATGAAGCAAAGAATTTTGCTGCAAGACCCTTATGCGCTCGCATATTGTCGCCCACTAAAGTAACAATCGCTAAATTACGTTGTACTTGAACGGGTTCAATAAGCCCAGCTTGCGACTCAAGTTCGAAAGCCGTTTGCAACGCTTCTAGAGCCAGCGCTAAATCACTTTCGTGAACACAAAAACTGATACTAAATTCACACGACGATTGCGTAATTAACACAATCGATACATTGTCATGAGCAAGGGCATTAAACACCTTAGATGCCATACCCACTTTACCTTTCATGCCGGGACCTGAGACCGTTAGCATTGCAAGGTTTTGTAAGCTTGATAACGCTTTAACAGGTTCTGATGATACGCTATCGTTACTGATCACAGAGCCTTCAGCGCGAGGGTTATGAGTATTTTTGATCTCGCAAGGTACGCCAGCTTTAGCACATGGCAAAATTGTTTTTGGGTGTAACACCTTGGCACCAAAGTAAGAAAGTTCCATCGCTTCTTTATAAGACAGCGAATCTACTTTAGAGGCTTTTTTGATATAACGCGGGTCCGCATTGTAAACACCGTCAACATCGGTCCAAATTTGACAAACATCGGCTTCTAAGCAGGCTGCAGCAATTGCTGCTGAATAATCAGAGCCATTACGGCCAAGTGTTGTAAGCTCGCCTTGCTCATTAGCCGCAGTAAAACCAGGCATGATGTAAATGGTACTTGGTGCTGCTTTTAATGCTTCACGAAAACGCAACTTACTCGCGGCTAAGTCTGCTTCTGCATCAATATATCCACCAACAGAAGCAATACAATCGGTTGCCTCAAGGTAGTGCGCATTACTCTCTTTTAACATACGCTGCATGAGCGCTACACTCACTCGCTCACCAAAGCTAATAACATAAGCTTTAACTTGGTCTGGGCAGCACGTTAATAATGCAACACCATCCAATTTATTTTTTAGGTCATTTAAATTAGGCCAATTATCAACTGCGCCAAACTCTGCTTCTACATCCGCCTTTAACTGCTCACAACGATTAACCAGTGCATGCCATAACTCACTATAATCACGCCCCTGCTCTGCTGCACTCGCTAGCGCAACGAGTGAATCAGTCATGCCGCCCGGTGCAGAAAGCACTAATAGCATTTCATCTTTAAGTTCTTGTTTGACTAACTGAGCTACCTGTTGCAAACATGCGAAGTCAGCCAAGGACGACCCGCCAAATTTTAATACTCGCATTATTTATGTTTCCTCATCCCATAAACGAAAAAAGGCCTGTGTTCTAGTGAACACAGGCCTTTAATTTTGTTGCACCGACCTATGCCACTATCCCGTAAGGATGATGGTTGTAATAATAATGGTCGTTGCGTGATTAAATGTTTTCATAGCCCCTAGACTGCCTTAAAAACAGCCAGTCTGTCAACCCTTAATAAAAAGATAAATTATGCAATTAGGTTATATAAAGACTTAATGAATACCAAATTTATGCAAAGTTGTTTTTAAGCGGACAAGTTCTATCGGCTTATCAATAAAATCAATGGCACCAAGTTTTGCGACTCGTTGCTTCATTTCTGTTTGAATATCCGCCGAAATAACCAACACAAAACACTCTATTTTTTCGGCTTTAATCGTTTCAAGTACAGCAACACCATCAACTTCTGGCATGGTTAAGTCGAGGCAAAGCAAATCAAAGTTTTGCTGCCGCAATAAAGCAAGTGCCTCACGGCCGTTACTGGCTTGTTTAATGTCGGCACTGATGCAGTCACCTAAACAGCGTACGACCTGTTTTCGGGCAACGTTTGAATCATCACAGACAAGCACTGAAAAATTAGAATTACTCATGAAATATACATCTTCGCTGTTGCAAACACAGCGTTAATAGAGGATAAATTAAAGATGACTAATTTTATATCACACTTTTTAAAAGGCAGTAAGGTCAAGTTTTTTCATGATTTAGTTACAATCTGTAAATGATCCCGTAAAAAAGGATATATTTATTTATTTTTAATCATTTATTAGCTAACTTTAGATTTAGCTGAATGTATTACAAATCTCACCAAGGAGCTATGGATAATCCATGCTACAAAAAAGCCTGTCAAAAAAATTATTAACCAGTGTGCTCTCGGTTTATTTTTTATTAACGTTTGTCGTTACGTGTGGGCAGGTTATTGCTGAGTACGTTAATACCAAAGATTACATTCGCGATGAATTAACCACGTTGCAAAAAACATTCAGTCGCAGCCTCACACGCGCCATTTGGGAGCTTAACACTAAGCAAACGATCACCACTGCTGAGGGGTTACTTGCGATCCCTATGATTGAAGGCATTATTGTGCGAGATGACAGTGGTGAAGTGTTATCACAATTAGGGCGCTCTTTAGACATACATGAGTTATACAGTCAGCAGCTAGTGCAAGAAGAGGCGATTATTGAAGACACCCCGTCAGGTTTATTTGGTTACACTTTCCCGCTGATTTTTGAGTTTTCAGGCAGAGCCACCCAAGTGGGTGATGTCACCCTATTTTCAAGCCGAGACGTCGTATTTAGCCGTATTATGATCTCGATTTATTTCTTAATCGGTAATGCGATGATCAAAACAACATTTTTGATCATCCTGTTCTTAATTGCCTTTAGAAAGCAGTTAACAGAACCCTTAGCCCAACTCACAGAACAAATAGAAGATCTTGAACTCAATGATTTAGAAGGTCGCCATATCGACATTCAAACCAGTGAGCATAACGAATTAAAAGTGATGGAAGAGTCATTTAATCGCCTGATTGATAAAGTGGTACTGTACCGAGAAGAGCTTGAACATACACAAAAAGAATTACTGATAAGCAACGAAAAACTGGATCAACAAAACCTGCAATTAGAGCAGGAAGTCGCTCGTAAGACATCAAACTTGAGCCAAGCAATGATGGACTTACAGCAACAAAAATACGAGCTAGAAAAACAAAAGTTCACCTTAACTGAAGAAATCGATTTACGTAAACAAACCGAACAAGAGCTCATAACAAAGCAAACTGAACTACAGCGTTACCTTGATGAACTGAACATGGCACAAGAGCGGTTAGTAGGCTCAGAGAAAATGGCCGCATTAGGGGGGCTTGTTGCCGGTATTACTCATGATGTGAACACCCCGATTGGTATTGGTGTTACAGCGACCTCTTTTTTACAAGAGCGCCTGAATCAAATTGAAGCAGCCTATAAAGACAAAACCCTTTCGCCGAAAGCATTAGAAGAATTTATAAACGACGCAAAACAAAGCACCAGCTTATTAACCAGTAATTTAGACCGTGCTTCTGAGCTGGTCGCCAGCTTCAAACAAATCGCGGTAGACCAAGCCAGTGAAGCGGTGCGTACAATTAATTTTAAAGAGTATTTAGGCGAGGTGATCCGCTCGTTACACCCTAAACTTAAAAAAACATCGCACCATATAAACCTAGATTGCCCTGAAGACTTAACACTCAATTTACCTGCGGGGGCAATTAGTCAAATTTTCACTAACTTAATCATGAATTCACTCATTCACGGTTTCGAAGGCATAGAAAGCGGCATCATAGAGATTGTTATAAAAGAAGAAGACGATGAGGTTATCATCGACTTTAAAGATAACGGTAATGGTGTAACTCAAGAGCAGTTAGAAAAGCTATTTGACCCATTTTTTACTACCAAGCGCGACCAAGGCGGCAGCGGTTTAGGCACACACATTACTTTTAACTTAGTAAAACAAACGCTCAGTGGCGATATAGAAGTAACAAGCGAGCCTGGACAAGGCTTGCATTACCACATTAGTTTCCCTAAAAACATGCCAAAGCCACTTTCAATGTTTAATACATAAACAAAACCCCCTGATGCCGAAATCATTCATTTCGGCATCACTTTTTTATTGCTATGATTGGGCAAATTTAATGAAAGGATTAGCCTAATTATGTGGTTTAGTAACCTTATCTGTTACCGTTTTAAACAAGACGTATCATACAACCAAGAAGACTTCGATAAAGCCCTAGAACAAGACCTGTTTCGCTCATGTGGTGGTCAAGAGTTATCAACGTTTGGTTGGACCAAAGCCTTTGGTAAACATGGTCAAACCCTATCGCACTTTTCTCAAGATAGCATTTTAGTGTGCGCAAAACGTGAAGAAAAAGTATTACCCGCTGCGGTTATTAACGAACTAGTTGCTGAAAAAGTAGAGCAGATTGAAGCGGAAGAAAACCGCCCAGTTAAGAAAAAAGAAAAAGACGAACTAAAAGAAAATATTCTGCATACCCTACTTCCTCAAGCATTCAAAAAGTCGAGCTTACAGTTTGCATTTATTGACCAAAAGAATGGCTGGGTGGTTGTTAACAGTGGTAGTTTTAACAAAGCCGAAGAACTTCTTGCCTTGTTACGTAAATCGTTAGGATCGTTACCTGTAGTGCCCGCATTTGCAAACTATGATCTGGATGTGTTTCTAACCGATTGGCTAACACAATTTAATGCGCCTGAGGGGTTCGCTATTGGCAACGATGCAGAACTTGAAGAAGCAGACGATAGTGGCGCACAGGTTAAACTTAAAGGCCATGATTTATCGTGTGATGAAGTGAAATCGCATCTAGAAAATGGCAAGCGCGTGACTAAGCTTGCACTTGATTGGCAAGAGCGAGTTAAGTTCATGCTGCAAAACGATGGGTCAATAAAACGACTAAGCTACTCAGAAACACTTAAAGAAGAAAACGCCGATATCCCTAAAGAAGATATGGCCGTAAAACTAGATGCAGACTTCATTTTAGCATCAGAAGAAATTAAGCAATTACTTGAAGAACTAACTCAAGGATTAGGAGATGCAAGCGATTTATAATCAGCTTGTTGACACTAAAAGCGCAGATTAGTCGTAATCTGCGCTTTTTAATGCGTTATTCAGTAAACACCGCTTTTACATCATTTAACATGTCGTGATATTCATCTGAATTAAACATATCAAGTGACGAAATAACACCTTTATCTAAATAGGTCTGTAATGCTGAAGACTTATCTGATACTTGCAGGATGCCCTCTAAGATCGCGCCTATGCGAATAAAGTCAACATAGCAAATATGCTCAGGACGATAGTTAGGGTTTGCCCAGCTCTCAGCAACTTCAACAAATTCATCAGTGAAGCCCCACGCTCGCATAATCGCTCCCCCTACTTTGCCTCCCAATTTTTGAATTGCATGCGCAAGAAAGCTGGGGTTCGCAAATACTTCGGGGTGTTTTTCGGCTTCCGTTAAAATGGGTAACACGCCAATGTTATACACTAAAGCCGCTAGCGTAATGGTGTCGCGATTTAATGACGTCTTCTTATTATCACGTAGGAAAAAATCCATTAAGGTAATTGAGTGGCAAGCCACCTTCAGCGTTTTTTGCCACGCTTTGTCCATGTAGCCTTTAATTAACTCATTGTGCGATACAAACAGTTGCTCCATTGCCATGGCCGTTGCAATGTTTTTAATTTGCCTTAAACCTATCCGCGTTACAGCTTGGTGTAGGTTTGTCACCTTAACCGAGCGCCCCATAAAGGCACTGTTCGCCACCTTAATCATGCGGGCTGAAAGCGCGGGGTCGTGTGAAATCACATCGGCCATTTGCATCAAATTGACATTAGGATTGTCTGCAGCTTGTCTGACTTTTACAGCCACTTCAGGTAAAGTAGGCAACACTAGGGTGTCATTATTAATTCGGTCGACCAAAATGGTCAGTAGTGCATTTTCTGTTGACATATCTTTGCCATCCTCTTGAATTAGCTTGCTTTTATAAAATCAAACTAATGACTGACATTGTTAGATTAATTATTGTTTTAGTATTGTCTAAGTTAGCGCTAAAGTTAAGAAATTCACAGTAATAATCTACTTTTATATTTTAAGACACCGATTTAATTGCTTAAAATCACATACTGCGCAGTAAACTTGCCATTTATATGTTAGGTTTGCTTTAATGCTTACACATTTATTTTCAAAGCAACGACTCTCTCTTTTTAACGGGCAAAAAAATGACATTAAATAAAATTAGCCACGCACTTATCTTATCTGGTGCAGTTTTTCTAGGTGCATGTTCTGACCAACAAGCGACCCCTTCTCAAACAAAGCCTGCTGCAGAGCAAACGACTCAAAATACTGAAGAAAATAATCCGCAACTAATCAATGCAGACAGAAACCGCTTAGATATCTATACAGACTTTACATTAACCTCAGACTTGAGCCACTTAAGCGATAACCAAAAGCAAATGGTTGGCAAACTTATTGACGCATCAAAAATCATGGATGCATTATTTTGGCGTCAAGCATTTGGTGAAAACAAAGAAGCATTTTTGGCAAAAATTAATGACGAAAAAGTGCAAAAATTTGCAGATATCAACTACGGCCCATGGGACCGTTTAAACGGCGATCAGGTGTTCTTATCTGGTTATGAAGAAAAGCCACTTGGCGCAGAGTTTTACCCAAGCGATATCACTAAAGAAGAGTTAAACAACGCAACAGTTGAAGATAAAACAGGCCTTTATTCAGTTATTAAACGTGATGAAAATGGCAAACTATACAGCGTGGCTTACTCAGTAGAATACGCACAGGAACTAGAAAAAGCGGCAAACTTACTCCGTGAAGCAAGTAAACTTGCCGATGACAAAGAATTTGCAAACTACTTAAGCATGCGTGCTGATGCACTTGTTAGTGATAACTTCCAACCCTCTGACTTCGCATGGATGGACATGAAAAACAACCCAATTGATGTTGTTATTGGTCCAATCGAAACCTACGAAGATCAACTCTTTGGTTACCGTGCCGCTTACGAGTCTTACGTGTTAATTAAAGACCTTGCGTGGAGTGAGCGTTTAGCTAAGTTTGCAGCTTTCTTACCAGAGCTACAAAAAGGCTTACCCGTAGACGATAAGTACAAGCAAGAAGTACCGGGTTCAGACGCTGACCTTAATGCATATGATGTTGTTTACTATGCGGGCCACTCAAATGCCGGCAGCAAAACAATTGCTATTAACTTGCCTAATGATGAGCAAGTACAGCTTGAAAAAGGCACCCGCCGTTTACAGCTTAAAAACGCGATGCGCGCTAAATTCGACAAAATCTTAGTGCCAATTTCAGAGCAATTAATTGTGCCTGAGCAGCGTAAACACATCACCTTTGATGCATTTTTTGCAAACACTATGTTTCATGAAGTCGCACATGGCTTGGGAATTAAAAACACCATCACCAACAAAGGGACTGTGCGTCAATCACTGCAAGAGCATGCCAGCGCGCTTGAAGAAGGTAAAGCAGATATCCTTGGCCTTTACATGGTTGAGCAGTTACTTAAAAAAGGTGAAATCACTGACGGTACGCTAGAAGATTACTACATCACCTTTATGGCTGGTATATTCCGCTCAGTGCGTTTTGGTGCATCAAGTGCACATGGTAAAGCAAACATGATCCGTTTTAACTTTTTTGCCGAAGAAGGTGCATTTTCTAAAAATGCAGATGGCTTATACAGCGTAAATATGGAAAAAATGAGCTTAGCGATGGCAAAACTATCGCGCCTTATCTTAACGATTCAAGGTGACGGCGATTATCAAAAAGTCGACCAATTAATCGCGACTCATGGTGAAATTAAAGCCGAGCTTGCTAAAGATTTAGAAAAGCTAAGCCAAGCAAACATCCCTGTTGATGTGACCTTTAAACAAGGTAAAGAGGTATTAGGTTTAAACTAAACGCACTCTCATCTGAGTAATAACCAGTTTAAACAAAAAAACGCTGCTTTCGAGCAGCGTTTTTTATGCTTAAACAACAGTCATTAATGCGCCACAAAGCTCAGCCCATATTTATTGTTTAGTTTTACGATTTCCCCATTTAGCAACATTTTTTGAAACTCAGCATTAAACTCATCAATAAATTGCGCTAAATCTCGCTGCTTAGTAAAACCAAAATAACCTTGATTAACCGTTAAAATAGGAGAAAGTATGATCACCTTATCGGCAATACCCAAACTTTCTATCACCGGCCTTGCTGCGCGGGGGTGAGTTAGAATTAAATCAACCCTGTCATACATTAATTGTAAAAAACTTGCCCGCACATTGGCGACTTCTGATAACAGTAAACTCGATTCATGGCGCTTAAATTCAACCCCATAATCCCAGCCACGAATAACCCCTATTGCATCTTTTTTTAAACTGGCGAAGTTTCCTCGCCAAGTAACTTCATTATTCGGTTTGGTATAAAAAACAATAGGGTCTTCATAAAAGGGTAATGCACTAAAGAGCATGTATTGGTTACGCTGAAACGATTTATAAGGGCCAATAATGGCATCGGCATCACCTTGCTCAACCATTTTTAAAGCCCGTTTAAGCGGCATAATATCAATCACAATAGTATGCCCCAATCGCTTGCCTATTTCATAAACGATGTCAGCCCCGAGTCCTGTAGGAGAACCGTGCTGATCCTGTTCTAAAATGGCAGGAAAATGACTTCCTACAAAATAATAACTTTTTGCCACACTCTCAAAGGCACTCAAAGATAACATCGTCACAAAAAAACAACGTGTTATTATTGCCGCGCTAACGTGCCACTTTTTCATATTTGCTGGACTATATTTTCGATATTCACCGTTTAAAAATACGCTTTAAGCGAAGTAATCTGCTCATCAGAATACGGAACCGCCGGTAACTTACCCCACACAGGTGCAGGCCAAGCAGCATCTGTTTTAAAGCGTGCGATATGATGAATATGCAGTTGTGGCACCATATTTCCCAAAGCAGCCACATTGAGCTTGTCTGGATTAAAAACCTGCTGTAATAATTTACTTAGTTTGGCCGACTCGCGTAAAAGTGTCACTTGCTGCGTTTCACAAAGGTCGATAATTTCTTTTAAACCCGCTTCTCTCGGGACTAAAATAAACCACGGATATTGGCTGTCATTCATTAGCAATACTTTACACAGTGGCCAATCTGCTAATTCAATACAATCACGCTGTAATTCAGGTGCCAAGGAAAATGGCATATCAGCATTTTTCATCAATAAGTCCTTAAATCTAAGTTGTACCCCTGCTACTTTATAGCATTTAGTTGCAGTTGCCTAAGCTTACCATTAACATCGTGGCAGTTTTTATTCGAGCGAAGGTACCCCTGTGCTAAAAAAAATTAAATCTCTCTCACTTGCCTTACCAATAGTGGCAACAGCACTGAGTGTGAATGCTGAACCACTATCACTAGAGCGTATTTTTGACGATCCTAGTTTAGCAGGTAAAGCACCTGTACAACTTAAATTCTCACCCGATGGTAGCCGCGTTACCTACTTACAAGGTAAAACCGACGACTACAACCGTTATGACTTGTGGGAATACAATTTAAAAGATAACAAAAACCGCTTATTAGTTGACTCTGCGGCACTATTCTCAGGCCCAGAAAACCTATCAGATGAAGAAAAAGCACGACGTGAGCGTCAGCGTATCTTTGGTAAAGGGATTTTAGAGTATAAATGGTCAAAAGATGGTAAAGCACTGCTTTTCCCACTGAATGGCGACCTTTATTACTACGAACTTGCCTCAGCTAAAAGCCGCAAACTGACCGATACCGAAGCATTCGAAACCGATGCACGTTTTTCACCGAAAGGTCATTTTGTATCGTTTATTCGCGAGCAAAACCTTTACGCACTGAACTTAAAAACGGGTCAAGAAATCCAGTTAAGTAAAGACGGCGGTGGCGTTATTAAAAACGGCATGGCTGAATTCGTGGCTCAAGAAGAAATGGGCCGCATGACGGGCTACTGGTGGTCAGGTGATGAAACAAAAATTGCCTATACGCGTGTCGATGAAAGCCCTGTAAAAGAAGCGATTCGAAACGAAATTTACGCTGATGAAGTAAAGCTTTTCAACCAGCGTTACCCGTTCACGGGTACAGACAACGTTAAAATTAAACTCGGTGTTGTTAGCATTAACAACCAACAAACTGATTGGGTTGATTTAGGCGAAGACGAAGATATCTACATTGCTCGCGCCAACTGGTTAAAAGATAACAAAACGCTATCTTATCAATGGCAAGACCGCTCACAGCAAACGTTAGAGCTGCGTTTTTACAACAGTGAAACGAAAAAGCAAAAGGTCGCCCTAACAGAAACAAGCGATACATGGATTAACTTACACTTTGATCTACAGTTCCTAAACGATAAAAAACACTTCGTGTGGGCCTCTGAACGTGACGGCTTTAAACACCTTTATTTGTACCGCACAAATGGCGAAATGATCCGCCAAATCACGCAAGGTGACTGGGTGGTTGATAGCTTAAAAGGAATCGATGAGAAAAAAGGCATTGTGTATTTTGCAGCGCGTAAAGACACCGATCTTGAAAGCCATTTATACAGTGCACCGTTATTCAAAAAAGGGGATATTAAGCGCATAACAGAGCTCGGTGCTTATCATAATGTGGTTATCGCCAAAGATAATAAAACCTTTATCGACAACAGCTCATCGGTTAATAAACCAGGTTCAGCCGCACTTCGTAAAATTAACGGCGAGTTTATTACCTGGCTTGAAGAAAACAAACTCGATAAGTCGCATCCACTTACACCGTACTTAGACGATTTAATCACTCCTGAATACGGTACATTAACAGCTGAAGACGGCCAAATAATGCATTACCGTTTATTCAAGCCGACTAACTATCAAGATGGTAAAAAGCACCCTGTTATTGTAAACGTATACGGCGGCCCACATGCCCAACGAGTGACAAATAGCTGGCGCAGCAAAAACTTGTATTTCCAATACATGGCACAGCAAGGCTACGTTATTTTTCAACTCGATAACCGTGGCTCTTACAACCGTGGTAAAAAGTTTGAAGACGTTATCTATAAACACTTAGGGGTTGCTGAAGTCGCTGACCAAATTAAAGGGGTTGAGTTCTTACGCACTCTTGATTACGTTGATCCTGAGCGCATAGGTATTTACGGTCACAGTTACGGTGGCTATATGGCACTGATGACCATGTTTAAAGCCGGTGATTATTTCAAAGCGGGTGTATCGGGCGCGCCAGTGACCGACTGGGCACTTTACGACACACACTACACAGAACGCTACGTAGGCCACCCTGCAACAAATGCAAAAGGCTACGAAGCAAGTGCCGTTTTCCCTTATGCTGAAGGCTTAAAAGGACCGCTAATGATTTACCACGGCATGGCTGATGACAACGTGTTATTCACTCACGCCACGAAGTTATTTAAACAACTGCAAGATCAAGAAAAGCAGTTCGAGATGATGACGTACCCAGGTTCTAAGCACAGTTTACGTGGTAAGAGTGTGCAAACACACTTGCACCAAACTATCACAAGCTTTTTCAACCGTCACTTTAACGTACAATAGTTAAATTTAAATTCGGTAACTTAGACTAAAGGCTGATTGTCCAATCAGCCTTTTTTTTGTCTCAATGTATTCCATCCACAACTAGATTTAATACCTGTTTTAACTACACTTAACATATTGCTTTTAAACAAGCATGACCAAGGAATACACATGAACTACTTACGCCGTTTTACAATCTTACAACGCCTTGCCATGTTGGTTAGTGTAGTGGTGGTTGGATTGATCTTTTTAAGTATCTCAAGCTTAATGAAGCAATATGATTCTTTAGAACAAGAACAATACACCAAAACTCAAAACCTAGTGGAGTCAGCCCACAGCATTATTGAACACAATTATGCTTTATTCCAACAAGGTAAACTCAGTGAACAACAAGCAAAACAAGCTGCGCTGGATACTATCGCTGCACTTCGCTATGACAAAAGCAATTACTTTTGGATAAACGACTATCAACCTGCGATGGTTATGCACCCATTCAAACCAGAGCTTGAAGGTAAATCACTTGCCAACAATAAAGACCCCGACGGGGTACACCTGTTTGTTGACATGGTGAACGTGGTTAAACGACAAGGCGAAGGGTTTGTTCCATACAAATGGCCTAAGCCTGGAAAGGATCAACCCGTTGACAAAATTGCCTATGTTAAGGGTTTCACACCATGGCAATGGATTATTGGTTCGGGTGTCTACATTGACACCATAGAAGATGCATTTGCTTCACTACGAAATCACGTCATTATCACTGCGGTGGTTATTATTGGTCTGTTAATTGCGCTCAGTTATTTAATTGCAAATAGTATATTACGACCAACTCAATTGGCTGCTGATATGATGAAAGACATTTCGCAAGGTGAAGGTGATTTAACCCAACAACTTGATGAAAACGGCAATGATGAGGTCTCTCGGCTATCGCGTTACTTCAACCTATACACTGCAAAAATGCGAGAGTCACTCAAGCAAGTCGCGCAAAATGCTCAACAGGTCAATCAGTACGCCCACAATGTGGATGATGCCACTAAAACCAATCATTCTTTTATTGAACTGCAAAATGACAGCTCAACACAAGTTGCCACCGCAATGGAAGAAATGAC
Source organism: Pseudoalteromonas lipolytica (assembly GCF_900116435.1). Classification (GTDB taxonomy): domain Bacteria; phylum Pseudomonadota; class Gammaproteobacteria; order Enterobacterales; family Alteromonadaceae; genus Pseudoalteromonas; species Pseudoalteromonas lipolytica. Next base: position 41,354 of record NZ_FPAZ01000006.1, read on the forward strand.
TCATCAAATTCATGATGTTAGCCAAAATGCAGATCAAGCTGAGCATGCAGCAAACGACGCGGCGCAAAATGCTTCAACCGGTAAACAGGTGCTCAACAAAACCATTACCGCTATTGAAACTCTGTCGCATAATATTGAGCAGGTTAGTAAGGTAACCACTGACCTTGCAGCAGAGAGTAACAATATAGGCTCTGTACTGGATGTTATTCGCAGCATAGCAGAGCAAACAAACTTACTTGCGCTTAATGCCGCGATTGAAGCGGCGCGCGCGGGAGAGCAAGGGCGCGGCTTTGCTGTCGTAGCCGATGAAGTGCGTACACTGGCTAGCCGTACCGGTAAAAGTACTGATGAAATTCAGGCCATGATCAGTAAGTTACAAGCAGGTGCTAAAGCTGCGGTTGATGCGGTATCTGCCAGTCAACAACTGTCGAGCGAAACCGTCTTACAAGCAGGTGAAGCAAGCAGCTCACTCAGTGAAATTGAGCGTTTGGTCACAATTATTAAAGATATGAATAGCCAAATAGCCCGCGCCACAGAACAACAAACGAGTGCGGCAGATGAAGTTAACTTACGTATCAATGAGCTGTCACAATCAACCGAACAGTCACTATCTAATACCCAAGGGCTATCAGATGCCAGTGAAAGCTTAAAGCAAAGCTCACAAGCACTGAGCGATGTGGTAAATCGCTTTAGACTTGATTAAGCTAAATTTTAACGAAAAAAAGCCCCGCTTCATTTTTGCGGGGCTTTTTTAATGCTTAAATATTACAAGCAATAACGTGCAAATAAACTGCTGACAGCTGCTGCGGTTGGCTTACCATGTTGCCAATCACCGCCTTCTACACCACTGCCCGCGATGTCCATATGAACATACGGTAATGGGTGTGCTGATTCAGTGCCATGCTTATCTAAACCACCTACAATCGCTAAGAATGCCATTGGGAACTGGTGTCCACGTGCAGTCACAGCTGACGGTGCATTGTTACTCGAAAGTACATCATCGGCTAATGTACGAGGCTTAACAAAGTCGTAGTCTTCACGACGGCTGCGAGAGACCTCTGCGCCATCAGCCCATAAATCACCTAAATCAGCAATTTTACGTGAAACCTGCGCTTGACGAGCGGGTCCATTTTCAACATAAGCGCTGTAAGGACCCATCGCACGTGCTGCGTGACCTGTTAGCGTTGCAACAGTGAATAGCTCTGGATTTACTTCATTTAATGCGCGGTCTTTCATTTCACTGAGTAAATCACCCATTGCTAAACGCCCCTCTGCGTCGGTATTACCGATGCGTACACGAACGCCTTCACGGCACGTAATGATTTCGTCAGGCACGAAACAATCAGAACCAATTGAGTTTCGAACCACGGCTAAGTAAGCAATCACCTTGACACCTTTAGGTGCATAATCAGCCACTGACTTCATAAAACCAGCGACCGATGCTGCGCCACCTTTATCGCGGCTCATACCCGCCATAAAGCCACCCACTTTAAGGTCGGCACCACCGGTATCATAAACAAGCCCCTTACCAACGAACATTAACGTACGCTCAATGTCACCCTCAGGAACATATTCAAGCTTAACAACACGTGGATGATGACGCTCAACAGCGTATGATGCACGCGCTACAGTGCTCATCATTGGGTAATCTTTATCGATAGTGTCGATATCTGAAATCACATCAACAGACACTTTACTGCCCGCAAATAACTCAACACAATAATCGGCAAAACGTGGCGGTGCCATGCGCTCAGGCTCTGTACCGCATAAGTCACGCGCAGCATATTGGCCTGCGGCAATTGCATTCAATGCTTTAACCATGGCCTCATCAGCACCCACTAAGCTAATTTGACTGATTGGCTCAATCGCTTGGCCATGAAACTCACGCGCTTCAAGTGGCTGCCATAATGCTTGGCAAGCGCCTAAAAAGGCAACTTCAAGTGCATGTTTGTAACGCGCATCGTGGTGTGCACTCGCAAGTAAAATAGCAGGCTTGGTGCTGCCCGAAGCTTTTGCTTCTAGCACGGCTAATTTAGCAGCATCAAAATAACGACGTACATCGTCATAATCGCGATTAAGCGGACCTGTAGGCGCTAAAATAACGCGCTTTGAGTCAATCACAAGTAATGTGACTTGCTTAGAGATACGTGCATCAATGGCTTGTTGAGCACTGATAGCGTCGCTTAAGCTTGCATCGGCTAAAGACGAAAAATTATCACCTATAATAATCAATGCATCGTGATCTGCATCAGCTAATTGAGAGGCGACAACTGCATGAGGGTATGCCATAAAAAAAGGTCCTGCTGTTAGAAACATAGGACCTTATTATCATTGATTTAACGCGCTATTGCCAGCCGTGCAAATGAGCGGCTGGCAAGCAAAGTTTACTGCTCTGACACAGATTGGTTGTCTTTGCGATGTTTCACAATGACAGACCATGCTTCTAGCATCACCAGCACACTGATCACCAGTACCAGTAAATCGAGTGTTACAAGTAACCAGTTGCCTTGTTGGTAATATTCACCTAGCTTAATCACACCCGCGAAGAATGCCATTACCAGTACAAAGCTCATCGGTATTAACGTGTACTTCGCTGGACGATTCGCTTTGATTAACATTACCGAAATAACCAGTAACGTTAAACTTGCAAGGATTTGGTTGGTAGAGCCAAACAGCGGCCAAATGATCATTCCGCCGCTGCCATCGGCACCACCTGCACCAAAGGCAAGTAGCAAGCAGCACAGCACAGCGACGAGCGTTGCGACAATCCCATTGCGAATAATACTGATATTATAAATATCACCCCACTCTTGAATAATGTAGCGTTGTAAACGAACGCCAGAGTCCATTGTCGTGCCTGCAAATAGCACCACCATTACCGCAAGTAAGGTCGACGCGACTTCTTGTGAAATACCCCAACCACTTTCGATTAAGTTTGCACCCCCATTGATAAAGGCACTCACGCTCCCCGCTCCTAAGTGGCTGTAAATTTCATGCCATTCTTCAGGTGATACAGCCAATGCAACACCACTTACCGCCACCAGCGTAATAAGTGCAAGCATGCCTTCACCCACAGCACCTAAATACCCAACAAAGCGACCGTCAGTTTCTTTGTTTAACTGTTTAGAGCTGGTACCTGATGACACGATTCCATGGAAACCCGATACCGCACCACAGGCTATGGTGACAAACAACAGCGGAATAATACTCGGCGTATCCACTGCCGTTTGTGTATTAAATGCAGGTGCGGTGATATCTGGCATTGAAATAAAGACCGCGCCATATAAAAGCACTAAACCAACCAGCAACTGCATACCATTAATAAAATCGCGAGGTTGTAATAACATCCACACAGGCAGTAAAGAAGCAATTGCAGCGTAGATGAACAAAATAATGATCCAGTTTGCGTTTGCACTTAAGCCAAACATCTCATCTGGCAACGCAATGGGCATACTACTGCCAAGATAAATGGTGTAATAAAGGATACCGACACCAATTAAACACAGAGGAATTAAAGAAACTTTACGGCGCAGTAACTGGCCTATAACAAGGGCCACAACAATGGCTGACCAAGCAGGAAAAACCGCATTTGGCTGGGATACAAAGGATTTAGCAATAACAACCCCAAACACCGCATTCACCATCAGTAGCACTAAAAATACCACAATCATAAATAACGCACGGGTACGCTTACCGATGACGCTTTCAGACAAAGCCCCCATCGACTTACCTTTGTTGCGAGCACTGGCCCAAAGAGCCCCCATATCATGGACGCCAGCAAAAAAGATTGTTCCAAATACGACCCATAACACGGCAGGCACCCAGCCCCAATAAACAGCAATAGCAGGACCGACTATCGGTGCCGCACCTGCTACAGACGTGAAATGGTGGCCCCACAACACGACCTTATTGGTGGGTACATAATCCACACCATCCTCAAGCTCATGAGCAGGTGTGACGAAGTTATCATCCATTTTAAAGATTTTTTCGGCGATGAATTTCGAATAAACAAACCATCCGAATAACATACCGACTATTCCGAGCAGCACGATCACGACCGATTGCATAGTCATCTCTCTTATGTAGTTATAATGTTGTCTAGAGGCCGTGAACACAAATGGTTCAACACCCCACACTGAACACTAACAAACTTTAAACAACCTAGGTGTTAACCTTTAGTCTAATATACTTAACTGAAAATGCTCGTGGGCTTCACTCTTTATTCCCACACCAATGCCCAAGAGTCTGACGGGTTTATTATTTCCGCGTTCATACGCTTTACTCATTAACTCTGTAAAAATGCTGTCATCTAACTGATGATGACTTTGGTCAGCACTGGTCACTGTGAAATTTGCGAACTTCACTTTAACTGATAATTTGTTGATTCTGTTACTCAGTTGCTGCCTTTCTAAACGGCGTACTAACTCTGTCATTAAACGGGGTAACTCAGATAAACACTCAGCTAAGCTATTTTTGTTGAATTCATAAGTGTGTTCCACACTCAGCGATTTACGTACGCGTTCCGTAGACACTTTACCTACGTATTCTCCTGCGCATTTTTGATAAAGCGAAACACCAAAGTTCCCCACGTGTTGCTGCATCCAATTAACCCCTTTTTCGCGAACATCAGCTCCCGTGTATAAGCCTTTAAGTTGCAATTTTTCAAGCGTCACCTTCCCTACACCTGGGATCTTGCCTAGCGGCAACTTGGCTAAAAAGCTATCCACTTGCTCAGGCAGTACCACGCACTGACCATTGGGTTTATTCTCATCACTGGCTATTTTGGCAATAAATTTAATCGGTGCGATACCCGCCGATGCAGTTAGGCCTGTTGTGGTAAAAATTTCTTGTCGAATTTGCTCAGCCATAAGAGTCGCACTGCCTCTGCATGCACTGCTTTGGGTAACATCTAAATAAGCTTCATCAAGCGATAAGGGTTCAATCAGGTCAGTGTATTTAGCGAAAATTTCACGGATTTGTTGAGAGACTTCTTTGTATACATGCATTCGTCCGGGCACAATGACTAGATCAGGACACAATTGTTTAGCATGGTAGTTAGACATAGCTGAACGAACGCCATATTGGCGCGCAATATAGTTGGCCGTAGAAAGCACACCACGGCGACTGTTCCCACCAATCGCAAGAGGCACACTGGCAAGTGCAGGATTGTCACGCATCTCTACTGCAGCAAAAAAGCAATCCATATCAATATGAATGAATTTTTTCATCAGGCATACAACAACTGTTCATTTATACAGTTATTATTATTTAATCTACCTGATAGTGCAAGCGAACATACTAAGAGGTTTGACGTGCTTGCTCGCGTGTTTTTTTGCGACTAAACAGCCGTGCTCCAAATAACCAAAAGGCGGCTTCGAGTAAAAGTCCCAATACAATTAGTACGATAAACCCAGACATTGTGCCCATACTGTAGCACAGTAGAGCCAGAGCCAGTAAGATGAATAATACTACCCACTTTATCATTTTCGCTGTTAGTTGCTGCATAACTAGGTCCTTCATGTGTGTTCGATTTACTCACACTTTACGTAAGCGTGAACTTATAAAGTTAGCACAATATACTTAGTTTTCTAATTTTCTTGAGCTAAAAGCAGCATGTTGCTAACCTAGCTTTTCTCACAATTAACCTGGATTTGCTATGCAATCGTTTATAGAACAACACCCTATCAGAACAAAAATTAATGTAGCATGGGGTGAAATGGACGCCCTTCAGCATGTGAATAATGTGGTCTATTTTCGTTACTTTGAAACCGCACGTATCGACTTTTTTACACAATTAGGCTTTCTTAAAGATTTACAAGCAACAGGCGTGGGTCCGGTGATCAGCGAAAACAATGCTCGCTATAAACGCCCCGTGACGTTTCCAGATTCCGTGCATGTTGGTGTAACCATAAGTGACATTGAAAAAGACCGCTTTATGATGCACTACACCGTATTCAGTGAAAGCCAAAAGGCAGTTACCACTGTTGGCTCATCACACGTTGTCATGTTTAACTTTACTACGGGTAAAAAAGCAGAGCTAAGCGATGAGCTTTTAGCTGCACTTAAAGCCCACTCTAACGATTAACAAGGAACTAATATGCTTTATAGCCCACTTGGCCGAAGTGGTATTGACGTCTCCCGTGTTTGCTTAGGAAGCATGACATGGGGTATGCAAAATAACCAAGCTGATGCCGATGAACAAATTGCCTATGCGTTAGATAAAGGCGTTAATTTTATCGACACGGCAGAAATGTATGCCGTACCGCCCTCGCCCGACACCTATGGTAAGACCGAAGAGATTATTGGTCATTGGCTTGCACGTAATAAAGATAAACGTGAAAACCTCGTTATTGCGACTAAAATTGCCGGTAATGGTTTACCTTGGGTTCGTGAAGGCGAAGATATCACTCGTCAAGCGGTGGTTAACGCCGTTGATGCCTCATTAAAACGATTACAAACCGATGTTATCGACTTATATCAGCTTCATTGGCCTAACCGCACCTCGCCGCATTTTGGTAAACAATGGCCCGGCATTGTGCGTTTTTCAGATGCCGACACCGAGCAAAATATTGCAGGTATGCTCGATATTCTTGAAGGCCTGAATGACTGTGTTAAAGCTGGTAAAATTAAACACTGTGGTCTTTCTGATGATAGTCCATGGGGTATTAGCCAATACTTGCGTTTAAGTGAGCAACATAATTTGCCGCGCATGGTGTCTATTCAAAACGAATTTAGTCTACTGCATGCCAAAGACTGGCCTTACTTAATCGAGCAATGTATTCACGAAGATATTGCGTATTTACCTTGGTCACCCCTCGGTGGTGGTATGTTAAGTGGTAAATACCTTAATGGTGCGCGCCCTGAAGGTAGCCGCTGGACACTGGTACAACGCAATGGCCTATTTAGAGACACGCCTCAGTCGCAACAAGCTATCGCAGAGTATGTAGAGATAGCGAGTGCCTTTAATCTAACCCCTTCACAACTTGCGCTTGCATGGTGTGATCAGGTCGATGGTGTCAGTTCAACCATCATCGGTGCCACGTCAATGTCGCAGTTAAAAGAAAATATTGATGCTTTCTCAGTGACGCTCACCGATGAGGCACTTGAAAAAATAGCACAGGTATTTAATCGCTACCCAATGCCATTTTAATGCTGTAAAGCCTATCGTTTGATAGGCTTTAATCCCGCCAAAACCGATACTATATGACCATTTTTAATTGCTGTTTATTTTATTTTCAATACTTTGGTGTATAGTTAATCATCGTTATTGAGTTGTAAGGTAAACGATGAGAAAACATCTAAAAAAAGCATTCTATGTTATTTCTAGCTTATTACTTGGCTCGTATGTGCATGCTTCTGAACAACTATCAATTACATGGCTCGAAAACGATAGCGGGCCTTTTTATATCGAAAAAAATGAAACAACTCCTCACGCGGGTTTATGTAACGAAATAACCGATTTACTCATCACCGCCCTACCACACATAAAACATACCAAGGTGACAATCCCACAAAAGCGAGCAAATAAATATTTAGATGAAGGCCACATGGCTTGTTATGCGTGTATGATTCATCGTGAACAAAAAACACATCGCGTTACTTACTCTATTCCGACCACGGTTTACCCGCCGTTTACTGTCTTAAGTAATAGCGAACAAGCTGAAAAAATTTATAAAGCTCACGGTAATCCCGTGTCATTAATTTCGCTGTTAACGGATGCACACTTTATGTATGGTCAAAATGATGCACGCAAGTTTGGCAACCCCCTGGATAACATTGCAAAAAACATTAAGCTTTATGACTATGCAGCACTGAGCAGTACCGGCAGTCAAGCAAGTTATGCACTACTCACGCAGCTTGAGCACGGCTATATTGACTACACCATTGATTACCCATTTGTGGCAGACTATTACAATAAAAAATACCAGCAAGATATAAAGAAACTCGCCATCGGTGACCCTGAACAACATGTTGTGCTGGGTGCGATTGGCTGCTCAACCAGCGCCCCCAATAATTATGCACAACGCGTGCTAGTCGACATTAATAACGCGCTTAAAAACACCGTATTACCAAGTGAAAAATATCAACAAAACCAACGAGCTTGGTTAGAGGAAAGTTTTCCTGATTTTTTAAATTACTACCAACGATTTATCTTAGCGCCACTTAAATCGCCTGCCATTGATGGGTTAGAACTTGAGTAGAGCCATCTTTTAGCGCCACATTAAAAGTGGCACCTGAAATAACTTTACCCACTCCCTCAGGGGTGCCTGTCATAATGATGTCACCATCCTGTAAACTCATAAATTCATTGATCTCAGCTAAAATCTGCTGAGCAGTGTGGATCATCAACTGAGTGTCGCCAAGCTGGGCTAATTTACCATCAATGTGTAGACTAAATTGATACTGCCCTGACTCATTGACTGGCACAAATTCTGTAAAAAGTGCCGCTCCATCAAAGGCTTTAGCACGCTCCCAGGGTAAGCTTTTTTGTTTTAGCTGAGTTTGTAAATCGCGTTTGGTTAAATCAAGTCCAAGGCCAACACCAGCAAGCTGTTTATTTTTAACTAAAAAACACAACTCTGCTTCGTAATGTAATTGCTCAGAACCGTGCTTAGCATACAGCGACTGCGTTAATGCGCTGTTCGGTTTTACAAATAACACCATACTGGTCGGTGTTTCGTTATTGAGCTCTGCGATATGAGCGGCATAGTTTCGACCAACACACACCACTTTACTTGGTGTCACTATTTCGTTAACAAATTTGACTGAGTGCATTGTGGGTTCCTTATAATCTACAACACCTTTTGTACTATATTAACATTAATTGAATTATCTAATTTTACCTAAAACAGCTGCAAAACCCGTTAAAAAGCCAAAAAGTTACACTTAATTATTCCTTATAATAACATGAACATACATATTAATTGCCAACTAAAAAGTGATTTATATTGACCATTGTTTAACTTTCTAATAACTTATTGTAAGCGGTTACATTTATAAAAATCGGGTTCGGCGATTTTTTTTGCAATAGAATGTAAGCGCTTACATTTAGACAACAAACACGAAAAATAAAACCAAATCTGGAGATTTGCATGAACCACACACTATTCAAGAAAAAGCAGCTTGCCATTAGCCTTTCCATGGCAATGGGATTAAGCACGCTAGTTCCTCACTCAGCTGCTGCCGAAGAAAAATCCGAGAAAGCGAGTGATATTGAAGTAATACAAGTATCGGGGATCCGCGGTAGCCTTGTAAAATCAATGGATATCAAACGTCAATCTGCAGGTGTTGTTGATGCAATCACGTCAGAAGATATCGGTAAGTTTCCAGACACAAACTTAGCAGAATCTCTGCAACGTATTACAGGTGTGTCTATAGACCGCAGTAACGGTGAAGGCAGTAAAATCACTGTACGTGGTTTTGGTCCTGAGTTTAACTTAGTCACGTTAAACAACCGCCAAATGCCAACAACGGGCGGCCGCTCATTTGATTTTGGTGATATCGCGACTGAAAGCGTCAGCGGTGTTGAAGTCTACAAAACAGCTCGTTCAGACATACCTAGTGGTGGTATCGGTGCAACCGTTAATATCACTACAGCAAAACCATTATCGAACCCAGGTCTTAAGGCATCAATTGGTGCAAAAGCGGTTCATGATACATCAAACGAAACTGGCGATAATATTACACCTGAAGTTTCTGGCATTTACAGTAACACTTTCAATGATGACCGTTTTGGTGTTTTAATTTCAGGTTCAGTGCAAGAGCGTAACAACCGCGAGCAATCAATGGCGGTTGATAACTGGATCCCGAATGTTGATATTTCGTCATCTCCAGATTTAGCGTTAACAGACAACAATCAACGTGCCGATGGGGCAACATGGTATCCACAAAATGCCGGTTATGCCTTCTCGGACAACACACGTAAACGTACTAACGGTCAACTTGTATTGCAATACGCGCCAACAGACCGTATTACAGCAACACTCGATTACACCTACTCAAAACTTGAATTTGAAAAAGACGGTCGTAGTTTCGGTGTGTGGTTCAATAATGGTGGTAACGTAAGTTCAGCGAACATCAACGAAAATGGCACTTACACAAAAGTTACTGAAATTGGTGGTGATTATTCGACAAACCTTAACCGTGGTGCCACAGAAAACGAAAACAAATCACTGGGTTTAAACATTGATTGGCAAGTAACTGATAACTTAAACATCGAGTTTGATGCTCACAACTCATCAGCAGAAAGTGCTGGGGTTGGTCTTGGCCATGATGCATTTATGATCATTGGTAATACATCGTGTTCATGGTGTGAAAACCCAACAGTGAATATTGATGAGAAAATGGCTGACTTCAGCCAAGGCGAAATCCCACTGATCGATATGACATTGACCAACGGTCAAGCAGAGCTATTACCAAGCGATATGGGAACCCTATTCGCTGGTGTTAATAAAGACACGAACACTAACGATCTAGACCAGTACCAGTTAAAAGGTACTTGGTACAATGAAAACACAGGCGCGCTTTCAAGCATTAACTTTGGTGTATCACATACAAAAGTTGATTTCCGTACTACCACGGCTTATTCAGGTCAGTTAGCGGCTGGTTGGTGGCTAAATTCTGCTGATTGGTATGATGACAGCATGTTTACGCGCGTTGACAGCTCTGGTTTACTTGATGGCTTCTCAGGTGGCGGTAGCGACAAGCTATTAAACTACTACTACGATGCTGACTTTGATGAAATCGTTGCAATCGCCGAAAGCATTGACTGTGACCACCCAGATGGCGGCATTGGTGCATGTAGTTGGCCAGCGGATGTAAACGGCAATGTGCAAGCGGGTCCAATTGATGATGACCACCGTGTTAGCGAAGAAACGACGGCATTTTATGCACAAGCTAACTTCGAAACAGAATTCAACGGCATGCCAATTAACATTACCGCAGGCTTACGCTACGAATCGACAGATGTTACAGCAAACAGCCTAGAGCGCCCTGCTGTTGCAATGGAATGGGTAAACGGCAACGAATGGTCATACATTTATGCTGATGAGCGTACCTTCTCAAACGGTGAAGGCAGCACGAAAGAATTTTTACCAAATATCGATATGAACATCGAAGTGGTTGAAGATGTGATTGCTCGTTTCTCATATAGTCGTACCCTAGCTCGCCCACCTGTTGGCGCACTGCGTTCAACAACGTCTTTCTTGGGTAACCCCAAAGTGGGTCAACGTAAAGTTGCGGTAGGTAACCCGAACTTAAAACCTTATACAGCCGATAACATCGACTTATCACTTGAGTACTACTACGGTGAAGGCAGCTATGTTTCTGCTGGTTACTACCGTAAGCAAGTTGATAACTTCTTAGTGAACATCACCACAGAAGAAACAATTGACGGCATCACAGACCCATTCATTGGTGACCGTGCTGAGCAAGCGCGTGAAGACCTAGCTGCAGCAGGTGAGCAACCGTCTGACCAAGCAATTCACGATAAAATCAACGAAAACCAAGGCACTGAAGAAGGCACACCGATTGTGGGCAATAGCACTGACCCACTGGCAAACTTCTTTGTATCTCGCGATAACAACGTTGAGACCGCTAACCTTTGGGGTTGGGAGCTTGCTGCACAGCACATGTTTGGTGAAACTGGATTTGGTATCGCAGCCAACGCAACGTTTGTATTTGGTGATGTTGAAGCAGACAGAGATGCTATCGGTTATCAATTTGCCTTACCGGGCTTAAGTGATTCAGCAAACTTCTCAGCTATTTATGATTTAAACGGCTTATCGGCGCGTATTTCATATAACTGGCGCGATGAATTCTTAACAGGCTTTGATCAACACTCATCACCTGTTTTTACTGAGTCTTATGGCCAGTGGGATATCAACGTGAACTACGCCGTGAACGAAAAGCTAACGGTGTTTGTTGAAGGTCTAAACCTGACAGATGAAACGCAGCGTACCTACGTTCGTTACTCTGAGCAGCTGTTACGTGCAAACCAGTACGGTGCGCGCTACAACATCGGCTTCCGCTACTCGTTCTAGCATTTTGTTGTCAAAAAAGCCGCTCAACAGCGTAATGCAGATCAGTTAAGGAAAAACCAATAAAATAAAGGGTTACAGCGATGATTTATAAAAATCTTACTGTAGCCCTTTTGCTATATGGTCTTTAGCTAATTTTATCCCCACCTGCTTTAAGCAGCTTTAACTGAATAATATTCACATATTTATTCAAAAAACTGCTTAACTGACTGGCATTACTCAACAGCGGCTTTTTTTTTCACAAATATGCTAGTTTGTCTTTATAGCGTTTAAGGTAGCTTTGAACATGCAACAGAATAATGTAAAAAAAGTGGTCATTTTAGGAGGGGGAACTGCCGGTTGGTTAACCGCGGGTTTAATTGCCGCACAGCCACATTTAACCCATAACGCACAGATCACCCTCATTGAATCCCCTGATATTGCCACCATTGGTGTTGGTGAAGGTACCTGGCCGACAATGCGCCAAACACTGAAAACCATCGGCATTAGTGAAAGTGACTTTATTCAAACCTGCGATGCTTCATTTAAACAAGGTTCACGCTTTGATGGCTGGTGCGAAGATGATGGCAGCACCCATTATTACCACCCGTTTAGTTTGCCTGTTGCCTATCAGCAGCTAAACATTGCTCCCTATTGGTTCGCCAATAAAGAGGCCGTAAGTTTTAGCCATGCCGTCGCAAGTCAAACCTACTTATGCGATCACCACAAAGCCCCAAAAAACCACCTACACAGCGCCTACCAAGGCGAAGCAAACTATGGTTATCATTTAGATGCTGGAAAGTTTGCAATGTTATTGCAAACTCACTGCACCACTCAACTTAATGTCGAGCATATTGTAAGCCATGTTGAAAGCATTAATAACGATGATGAAGGCTACATCAGCTCATTAGAAACACGCGATCATGGAATAATTACCGGCGACTTGTTTATTGACTGCTCGGGGACACACGCAAAGCTCTTACATCAGCATTACGGCGTTGAATTAATCGAGCAACAAGATGTGCTATTTAACGACCGCGCAGTGGCAGTGCAAGTACCTTATGCAAGCCCACAACAAGACATTTTGTCTTATACCAAAGCCACCGCTCAAGATGCGGGCTGGATTTGGGATATTGGCCTACAAAGTCGTCGTGGGCTTGGTATGGTTTACTCAAGTCGTTTTGCCAACAGTGATGATGCCAAACAAGCGCTTGGCCGCTACATTGAAAGCACCCAGCCAGGCACAGACCAAAGCCAATTAACATTTCGCGAGATTCGTTTTACACCCGGCTACAGGCGTACTTTTTGGCATAAAAACTGTTTAGCAATCGGAATGTCAGCTGGCTTTATTGAACCGCTAGAAGCCTCTGCACTCGTGATGGTGGAGCTTGGTCTTAATAATTTACTGGCTAATTTCCCCACACACCGTGCAGCGATGCTTACGCTTGCCAAACGCTTTGATGACCAATGCCATTATCGCTGGCAGCGCATAATCGAATTTTTAAAACTGCATTACGTGTTATCAAAACGGACCAGTCCATACTGGCAAGCACATAAAGAAGCCGCAAGTGTACCGGCGCAACTGCAAGAGAATTTAGCGCTGTGGCAGTATCAAAGTCCATGGCTCAACGATTTTGATCGTGCCCAAGAGGTATTCTCTGCGGCCAGTTATCAGTATGTGCTCTATGGCATGAAACAGCTGCCTAAATTTCCAAGCATGGCAATGCCTGCTGCAATTGTTGAGCACTTTACTGCTAATCAACAACATGCCAAACATGCTTTACAGCAGCTACCAACAAATCGTGAGCTGCTAAACCATATTCAGCAATTTGGTATTCAACCTATTTAATATCAGCATTAGGAGGCCCAATGGCCAATCACGTTTTACTTGATAATATTAGCCATAAAGACCTGAAAGTGATCACCGCACGCGGTGCCGACTGGGGCGATAAAATTAGCTGCGCCACTATTTTCCCAAGCGAGTTTGCAAAAATACAAGCAAACCAACCGATCGTATTTCGTAAGCAGCCACAAACAGGCCAGTTTGAAGCATTGGCATTATTTGGTTTTGAAAATGGTGAAAACCTACTGCTTGATGAAAAAGGCGAATTAAAACTAAGTTACTTACCGCTTAGCATGCTGCGCCAACCGTTTTTAATAGGCCAACAGACGCAATATAACAATGGAATTCCTGAGCAATCATTAGTGGTGCATATTGATTTAGACAGCCCTCGTGTTAGTACAAGTCAGGGGGAAGCCATTTTCCTTGAGCATGGCGGTAACAGTGATTACTTAAATCACATTGCTCAAGTACTGAATACCCTGCATCAAGAGCATCAAACAATTAATGGTTTTTTTGAGCGCCTACTTGCCGCCAACCTACTGGAAGCATTCAGTATCGAATATGCCCAAAAGAATGGCGAAAAAGTCACAGTGACAGGTTTTTATACCATTAATCAACACGCACTAAATGATTTAACACCGCAACAGTTAAAGCAGTTGCAACAGCAAGGCGACTTACAAGCCATTTATATGGTACTTGCATCAATGGAACAGATCCCACACTTACTGAATAAGAAGTGGGCGCAGCAGTAATGTTTAGCGCAGCGCCAATTAATGAGTGCAATGCCTCAGAGATTACCAACCTCAAAGCGTTTTTAGCCGACTTAACTGAGCCTTTGGTGATAAGAGAGCTGTGTGCTCACTGGCCTCAGGTTGCAGCAGCCAAAAAAGGCGAAAAACAGGCATTGAGCTACCTTTTAGAGCTGGCCAATAATGCGCCTGTTCGTAGTTTTAGTGCCGATGCTATGCATCAAGGCCGCTATTTTTATAATGCTGATTTATCGGGACTTAATTTTTCACAACACGCCGACTCACTCAAAAGCGTGCTAGACAAGTTAGTCGATAAATTAGCGCACACACAGGCTGACTCGCTGTATATGGGGTCAACCGCTGTGGAATACTGCGCGCCGGGCTTTAGTCTCGACAACCCATTAGAGGTGACCGATTATAACTGCCTAACAAGTCTCTGGGTGGGAAATCACAGTCATATTGCGGCTCATTACGACAATGCCGATAACTTGGCGTGTGTTGCTGCGGGTAAGCGCACCTTTACCCTACTACCCACTGAGCAGGTAAATAATTTATATGTTGGGCCTCTTGAGTTTACACCCGCGGGTCAGGCTATTAGCTTAGTCGATTTTAATAACCCTGATTTCACGCGTTTTCCACGTTTCAAAGAGGCAGCAGAAAAGGCGCAAACAGCGACATTAACACCTGGGGATGCTATTTATATTCCTGCACTTTGGTGGCACCAAGTCAGTGCAACACAGCCATTTAATGTGTTAGTTAATTATTGGTGGCGACAAGCTCCGGAGTATTTGGCCAACCCCTTTGATGCTATGTTGCATAGCATGTTGGCGATAAAGGACTTACCAAAAGAGCATAAACAAAAATGGCAGCAATTGTTTAATCACTATGTATTTGCTGATGAGCTCGATTTAACCAGCCATATTGCACAGCCTGCACACGGTATTTTGGCTGATATTGATGAATTAACCGCAAGAAAAATAAGACAATTATTACTACAAAAGCTCAACCGATAGAATGAGCCAAAAGCCAGCAGATGCAACGAGTTCGGCGAAACACCTGCAGGCTCTTGGCTCATAATTCACTGACGCTTGCCTTTTATGTGCACTGCTGATGGCTGCACAGAAGCGCACCCCTTGCCCGTTTCACTGTTTTGACTACACTGAAAAACACGCACATAATCCACTAGCATTTGCTTTGGATAACCACTCATGTCAACCCCTTTGTCATTGACATTGGCGGGCCAATTACCCCCAACTGCAAAGTTGAGTAATAAATGAAAACGCTGATCAAAAGGGGCAAAACCGCTGTTTTCTACAAATGAGCCATCGGCTTGCTGTGATGTTGAATACCACTGGTCATGGCGAAACGTTGCATAGTGCACATTATCAACATACCAACGAATTTCATCTTGCTGCCATTCAAGCGCATAAACATGAAAATTATCAGCGGGGTTATCTGCATCACTAAAACGATAAGGCGTGCCACTGTAAACATTTTCAGGAGCAGGTCCACCGTAATGCAAGGTGCCATGCACGCGTGTTTCCAAGCTACCAGCTGGGGCTGTTTTATCATCGGTTTGAGTGTTTAAATTAACCGCTTCCATAATGTCAATTTCGCCTGATGACGCCCAGCGACCATAGTGCCAATCCGTAGGCAGCATCCAAATAGCAGGCCACGCCCCTTGTCCTGCTGGCAATTTAGCGCGAACTTCAAAGCGTCCATAGCGCCAATCACCTAAGTGCTTAGTACGAAGCCGTGCCGACGTAAAAGGCTGAGTAGCCAGCAACGCTCTTTCAGCATCGCGAGTAACTTCATCTGCGTTATGTAAAGGCCCAGTGTATTGCTCTTTACGCGCAACAATATGCAACAAGCCAGATTCAACAAAGCTGTTTTCGCTTCGGGCGGTATAGCATTGCTGCTCATCATTACCACCACCACGGCAATTAACTTCGTGCTGCCACTTAGTTGGGTCAATGGTGTTTTGTTCAAACTCATCGTGCCAAACAAGCTGCCAGCCTTCACCTAGGCTGGCTTTAATGGGTTCTGCTGTTTGCTGGCAGGCACTCAATGCGCCTGTTAGCAAAATAACAGCATAGGTTCTTACTGACATGAAATTGTTGAGTCCTGTGCGTGTGAACTGCTCACACTAAGTTTAGCAACAGATACATGCCACGCACCGTCAGTTGCAAGCTGCCATGGTGAGAATATTTGTCCAAGGTTAACGCCTTGCTCAACAAAACAGTTCAAATCAACCGTGAGTGTTTGCCACTCAGACGTGCGTGTTAGCTGTTTGCTAATATCAAATTGACCGTCACAATTTTCACCACACTGCATCCCTAACATCAATGGTGCATCTGCTGCTTGGTCTATCTTAATTTGCATTTCAAGCTGACCCGCTTTTTCAACATATGAACGCAAATCTGACGGGAACGCAGCCATTAAACGTACCGCAGCAGGCTCTTTACCATTAAAGGTAATCGCACGCGCGTCTTCTTGTACGTCTTTATCAAAGGTTTTTACGCTTACCGCATTGAGTGATGCACGGCTACTTGTCATTGTTTGTTGCTCATTGCCACTTTGCAGTTGCAATGACCAAGGGGCTTTTACTGCGCGTTCAAATAACACTAAATCTTCTAATTTAGTGGCCACGTCAGATACCTCGTTTAGTTCATCAGTTAAGGTATTGGCATCTTGGTAGGTTAAGCCAAAGCCATACGGCAGCAGAGGTGCGTAGTTTTTATCGCCACGATTATAATTTTCTACCGGATTATTTGGCCAAGAGAACGATAATTTCCCTTTAAAATCATGATTAATTGAACCGTCAGCCTGTTTAAAGATGACATCGCTAATGGCATCACCTTCACTGCCTACAAGCCAAGTTGCTACAAACGCATCACTGGCATTAAGCTCAGCATTCACCCACATTGGGCGACCACTAATAAACAGAGATACCACTGGAATTCCGGCTTGTTTCAGCTTTTTAAGTAAGGCTAAATCTGATTTATTACCACGCTGATATTCAAGGTTATCTAGGTCACCATTGCCTTCTGCATATGGTTGTTCACCAAACACCACAATGGCCACATCAGGTTTTGTTGTATATTCACCGTTTAAATCGTATTGAACCTGTCCACCGGCTTGCTCAACCGTGTGTTTAATACCATCGTAAATTGATGATCCACCCGGAAAATCACTGTTTTCATTACCAGTGCCTTGCCACGTAATTGTCCAGCCACCCGACTGCATACCAATGTTGTCAGCACCCAGACCCGCGACAAGTACATTTGCTTTAGGCGATAATGGCAACAGCTGTTGCTTATTCTTTAATAACACTAACGATTCACGCACCGCTTGCTTGGCAATTGCACGATGCTCTGCACTGCCAATGATGTCTGTTTTGCCTGAAAGCGGACGGTTTGCCGGGCTTGGTTTATCGAATAAACCGGCACGCATTTTAACGCGCAGAATACGCGTTACTGCATCATCAATTCGGCTTTGGGCAATGTCGCCACTGTTAACTTGTTTGATTAAATTTTCATACAATGGCTTCCACGCATCTGTTGGTACCATGTAAACATCAAGACCCGCATTCGCAGCTTGCGCACAATTTCCATTTGTACAACCCGGAATTTGACCGTGACCATTCCAGTCTCCAACAACAAAGCCATCAAAGCCCATTTTACCTTTTAACACATCGGTAAGTAGGTACTTACTGCCGTGAATTTTCTCTCCATGCCAGCTATTAAACGACGCCATCACCGTTTGTGCGCCGGCACCTAGTCCACCAACGTAGCCTTGGGCATGAATATCAAATAACTCTTGCTCAGATGCCGTGTTATTACCTTGATCGTCACCCCCTTCAGTCCCTCCATCACCTAAAAAGTGCTTAACGGTACTGATCACGCGCTTATCCGATAAAAAGTCTTCATCAACTGCGCCTTGTAACCCTTTTACAATTGCTGCTGAGTAAGCTTTAACGATTTCAGGGTCTTCAGAATAGCCTTCATATGTACGTCCCCAGCGATCATCACGAACCACGGCAACGGTCGGTGCAAACACCCAGTCGATACCCGTTACCATCACTTCTTGTGCGGTTGCCGCTGCAATTTTCTCAATTAAGGCGGGGTTGTTTGTCGCCCCTAAGCCAATGTTGTGTGGGAATAAGGTCGCCCCAATTACGTTATTGTGACCATGCACAGCATCGGTGCCCCACATAGTAGGGATTTTGCTGCCATCAAGTGAATCGTCAATTGATGCTTGATACATTTTTTCAGCTAAGTCTATCCAATCAGCGGCGCTGGCGTGTTTATCATTATTAGGGAATGCGCCTCCACCATTTAGGTAAGAACCAAACCCGTATTTACGCATATCTTCAACCGTAATATCTCGAATTTCAGGTTGAATCATCTGCGCCACTTTTTGCTCAAGCGTCATGTCTGCCAAAAGAGCAGCTATTTGCGCTTCCATTTCTGGGTCTGCGTTAATGCCCGTTTCGATACGAGGCCAGATTTCATTCTCAGCGTTCATTTTTGCCACCTTATCTTGCCCTGTACAGCCAAGAATGCTGATGCTGGCAATCATTATCGAACACAGCGTTAATGGTTTTTTTATTGTCATAGTCTGCACCTTTAAGAATGACGGTTCTGAGACACTACTTTTGAGCCAGAAAGCGCAAAGTAAGTAATATATAAATAACAAGCGATTGGCAGTAGTAACGCGAGCTGTACACCGATTGAATCAGCCAGCATACCTTGCATAAGCGGTATAATGGCGCCGCCAACAATCGCTAAACATAAAATACCTGACCCCTTTGAGGTGTATTTACCCAGACCATGCAGTGCCAAGCTAAAAATGGTTGGGAACATAATTGAATTACATAACCCAACCAGTAAAATCGCCCACATTGCAAGGCTGCCCTCGCCGGTCATTGCAACAATAATCAATACAACAGCCAGTAATCCATGACACGCAAGCACTTTACCTGCATTGAACTTTTGCATTACCAGCGCGCCGATAAAGCGGCCGATCATGGCGCCAGCAAAATAGTAGCTAATGTAATGAGCGGCTTCTTTATCAGTTAAGCCTGCAATGTTATCAAGGGTTAAAAAGCCGACTAAAAAGCTGCCAATGGCGACTTCAGCACCGACATAAACAAAAATACCCACAGCACCAAGAATCAAATGGCGATACTGCCAAACGCTGCCTAAATCAACAAAGTCTTCAAGGTCTTGATGCTCCGCTTCGTTATCAGCTTCTCTGCCTAACTTAGGTAATTTTAAGAATGCAAAAATGAGGGCAAGAACCAGCAAACTGGCAGACAACATTAAATAAGGAAACTTCACTTGTTCCGCAGTCGCATGACTCACTTCCGTTAAAATTAACCACCCACCGAAAATAGGTGCAACCGTGGTGCCTAGCGAGTTGAATGCCTGGGTCATTGTTAAACGTGAAGACGCGGTTTTTTGTGGTCCAAGTACACTGACATACGGATTAGCAGAGACTTGTAAAATAGTGATGCCTGATGCAAGCACAAACAAGGCAAGTAAAAACAACTCATACACATGTGCGACAGCCGCAGGGTAAAACAGTGCGCATCCAATTGCTGCTACAACCAGCCCTACAACAATACCAAACTGATAACCAATACGACTTACAAGCTTACCGGCGGGAATAGACATCACAAAGTACGCGCCAAAAAAGCAAAACTGAATCAGCATCGCTTGCGTGTAGTTAAGTGAAAACATGCCTTTTAGATACGGGATCAGAATGTCGTTTAAACACGTGATGAATCCCCACATAAAAAACAAAGTGGTTAATGATGCCAGTGCAAAAGTTTGCTTGGGCATCGCCACTTGACTTGATGTTGCCGCAACAGGCGTTGAAACATGAGCCATAATTTTATTCTCTAGTTATTTATATTTATCAGTTTGTTACAGCAAATATAGTGCTTTTTCATGGTTAAAGAAAAAACAAAAAAGTGTTGCAACATAAAATGTAAGCGCTTACATTTATAACATATAAATCATATTAAGCAATTTATTTGCAGAAAAACTGTAAGCGCTTACAACTGACTACTATGCTGTATGCCAGCCGCCTTACACAATCAATGCGAAGGAAGACTATCCACTGTGTTTAAAACTATTTCTCTTTTGCCCGACTCGTATTTACTCAAGCCCGAGTTTACCTTTGGTGTTGCTACTGCCTCATTTCAAATTGAAGGCGCACGGGATACACGCTTAGCGTGTATTTGGGACTCTTTTTGCGAAAAACCTTCCGCCATTGCCGATAACAGTAACGGTGATATAGCGTGCGATCATGTTACACATTGGCGACACGATATTGAGATGATTGCTGATTTAGCCGTTGATGCCTATCGTTTATCTATTTCATGGCCTCGGGTAATCAACGAGGATGGCTCTGTAAACTCACAAGGCATGGCATTTTATACTGAGTTACTCAGCGCACTTAAAGCACGCAATATCAAAACATATGTCACCTTATACCACTGGGATTTACCCCAGCACCTTGAAGACAAAGGGGGCTGGCTGAATCGCGAAACAGCCTACAAGTTCCAGGACTATGCCGACAAAGTCAGTCGTCACTTAGGTGACTTGGTTGACTCTTTTGCCACGTTGAACGAACCGTTTTGTAGTGCGTATTTAGGCTACGAAATTGGTGTGCATGCACCGGGCATAAAAAGCCAGCAAGCAGGTCGTCAAGCGGCTCATCATCTATTACTGGCTCATGGTTTGGCTATGCAAGTATTACGAAAAAACTGCCCTAATACCGAGGCAGGTATCGTATTAAACTTCAGTCCAACCTACCCACTGACAGAGAATGATTGCAACGCAGCAAAGCTTGCTGACCAATACCATAATCAGTGGTACATTAAAGCGGTTTTAGAGGGATGCTATCCCCCGCTTTTTGATGACTTAGCGGCGGATGTAAAACCCATTATCGAAGCCGATGATATGGCAATTATTAGTCAATCTGTCGACTTTATTGGCGTTAATTACTATACCCGCATACACTACAAAAGCACGCCTGATGGCTGGTTTGAAGAAGCCCCGCTGACCGATGTGCGTGTCACCGATATGGGCTGGGAAGTTTACCCAGAAGGCCTAACTGAGCTGCTTGTTTCATTACATCAGCACTATAATTTACCCAAAATGTATATCACCGAAAATGGTGCAGCCATGGCTGATAGTTTAGTAGATGGTGAAGTATACGATATTGAACGCGTTGATTATTATCACACTCATTTAAATGCTGTGTGTAATGCAATTCGCCAAGGCGTTAATATTCAAGGCTATTTTGCATGGAGCTTAATGGATAACTTTGAATGGGCATATGGTTATGAAAAACGTTTTGGGTTAGTTTATATCGACTATCAAAGCCAACAACGCATTTTAAAAGAAAGTGCAAAGCAGTATCGCGCACTGTTAAAGCAGCGAAAAAAATAATAACAAACGAGAACACACATGCTGACAACAAAAGAAAAGATAGCTTATGGCTTAGGAGATACAGCGAGTAACATTATCTTTCAAACGGTAATGTTATTTTTAACTTTTTTCTATACCGATATTTTTGGTATCTCGCCAGCAGTTGTCGGCACCCTGTTCTTAGTGGTAAGAGTCGTTGATGCGATTACCGATCCACTTATGGGCGCATTAACCGACTCGACACGCACTAAATATGGCAGTTACCGGCCTTATTTGCTGTGGCTGGCTGTGCCATTTGGGGTGATTAGTATGATCACCTTCACAACCCCCGATTTACCCGAGTCGGGCAAGGTCATTTACGCCTTTATCACCTACACACTCCTTATGCTTGTGTATACCGCTATCAATATCCCTTACTCTGCTTTAGGGGGCGTATTAAGCCCAGACCCTAAGCAACGCGTATCTATACAGTCTTATCGATTTGTATTCGGTATGTTAGGAGGATTGATTGTCAGTGCCTGTACTTTACCGCTAGTAAATTGGTTAGGTAAAGGTGATAACGCCCTAGGTTATCAGCTTACTATGGCACTGATGAGTGGCTTGGGTGTGGTGTTATTTTTAATCTGTTTTCGCTTTACCAAAGAGCGTGTTATAGCCGAGCATAACAGCTCTCTGAGCTGGAAAAGCCGCATGAGCACCTTATTGCAAAACGGCCCGTTTAAGGTACTTTGTTTTGCCGCCGTTATGCTTTTAACCAGTATGGTACTTCGTACTACCTTGGCAATTTATTACGTCAAGTATGTTCTTGGCGAAGCTGAACTGGTCACTTACTTTATTACAATTGGCATGATAGGTAATATTTTAGGCTGTGCTTGTGCGCAACCACTCAGTAAACGTGTCGATAAAAAAACGGCCTATATTCGCTTACAATACATCTCGGCCATCATTAGTTGCGTGGCATTTTGGTTACCGAGCGAACAGTTAGCACTTGCCTTTATTATTTACTTTTTATGGTGCTTTTTCACCCAAATGGCCACCCCGTTACTGTGGGCCAAAATGGCCGACACGATTGACTATGGTCAATGGAAAACCGGTGAGCGATTAACCGGCCTAGTGTATGCCAGTGTGGTGTTTTTCATTAAGCTTGGCCTTGCTTTGGGTGGGGCTATTGCTGGCTGGTTACTCGCATTTTACGGTTACGAAGCAAACACAACGCTGAGTAATCAAACACTGTCGGGAATTTTGATTTCATTTACGCTATACCCTGCAATTGGCAGCGTGCTTGTCGCCTTAATCATGAAAAGGTATATTCTCGATAATAAAACAGTTGAGCAGATCAGTGCTGACTTGTCACTGAAAAATCATCCATAATTTGGGTTTTAAAAAGGAATAACATGGCCACCATTTACGAGGTGTCGAAACTAGCGGGTGTATCACTTGCGACTGTTTCAAGAGTAATGAATAACAACGCTAATGTTAGTGATGCCACTCGCAAAAAAGTTACCGCAGCGATGGATGAACTTGGTTATAGACCTAACTCAATCGCTCAATCATTAGCGTCGAATTGCTCAAACAGTGTTGGCCTTTTGGTATCTGAATTACATGGTCCCTTTTATGGACCGATGATGAGCGGTATAGAAAATACTTTTCGCAATCAAAAAAAGCACTTAATTATCGCCGCAGGCCACAGTAATGAAGAGCGTGAAAAACAAGGCATTGAATTCCTTATTAGTCGTAATTGTGACGGGCTTATTTTACATGTTGAAGCCGTAAGTGATGACTACCTTATAAAACTCAGTAAAAGCCAAGTACCCTTTGTGCTAATCAATCGCTTTATTAGTGAATTAAGCGATCGGTGCATTATTTTAAACAATATTAAAGGTGGCTACCTTGCAACGAAACATGTGCTTGAACAAGGCCATAAACAGATTGCATATATTAGTGGTCCACTTTGGAAAAAAGACGCGCAAGACCGTCTTGAAGGCCATAAAAAAGCACTCGCAGAGTATGGGTTACCCTTTGATGAACAATTACTTTATCAAGGTGACTTTATGGAAGCCAGCGGGTTTACAGGCCTAAAAACGCTTTATCAACACGCTAAGCCGTTTAGTGCGGTTATTTGTGCCAATGACGAGATGGCAACCGGTGCTATGGCGAGCGCCAGAGAGCTCGGTCTCACACTCCCTGATCAACTTTCTATAATGGGTTACGATAATGTGTTTTTTACACGCCATGTTTACCCCCCTCTCAGTACCATAAACTACCCTATTAACGAAATGGGCAAAATGGCGGCAGATTGGGTGTTGAGCCACGTTTATCAAAAGCAAACGGCTCCTTTGCAAACCGTATTTGAACCTGAGCTGGTTGTAAGGCAGTCGATAACAACTAACCCTCAATAAGCTGGGTTAACAAGCCTAAGTTAATCGGCTTTAACAGCACTTGATCAATATCTAACTGTTCAATTTTTTCTGGTTCTGGCTCAGCCCCACTGACAATAACTAACGTTAAGTTGGGGTAAAGCTGTTTAACTTCGCGTGCTAAATCAAGTCCTTCACCATCAGGTAGGTGCATATCAAGTAACACTTTATCGAAGTGTTGGTCCGTGTGTAAGGTTTGTAGGCACGCCTTATAACTGGCTGCAATCACCGTTTCGACACCCAAGCTTTCTAACAATAGCTGCGTAATTTGCGCGGCATCACTATCATCTTCCACCAGCAAGTAGCGCGTACTTTGTTGTGTTATGGCGGGGCAATCATCACGTGCCACGACGGGGTCGGTTTTTCCTTGGCAAATATAATGGTTAAGCACATGGTAAAGTAGACCTGAATCAAGGGGTTTCGCTATCATGTCATTAAAGCCAAGCGCGGTAAGTTCGCTTTTAACGCCTTTCATTGTGGCGGCTGTTAACGCAATAATAGGACCTTGGTAACCCATTTTTCTGAGCTCTATGGTTGCTTCTTTGCCGCCCATAACAGGCATGTGCAAATCGATAAAAACAATATCAAACGTCTTACCATTTTTTTCAGCAGCGGCCACTTTTTCAATCGCTTGTTTGCCGTTTTCAGCGTATTCAACATCAGCCCCTGTGCTGGCGATCATATGGCCCACTAAAATACGCAAATCTTTTAAATCATCTACAACTAACACACGGCCATGGGTGGTCAAGGTCGTTAACTTTTGTTGGTAATCTGGATTCGAATCAAAGCGAAGTCGTTGGCGTTCAACATCGCGAATATTGCCAGGGTAAATCGACAAGGTGAACTCAGACCCGACTCCCTGAGTTGACTCCAAACTGATTGACCCCTGCATACGCGTTAACAGCTCAGAACAAATAGCAAGGCCTAGGCCTGCTCCGCCCACATCGCGTGATTCAACATCGGCAATTTGTTCAAACGGTTTAAAGATAATAGCTTGCTTTTCTGGTGCAATACCCAGCCCTGTATCTTTAATACTAAAAAACAGCATTTCGCGCTCATTAACCCACGCAGTCCATGCGCGCACGACAATTTCACCGTGGTTCGTAAACTTAATCGCGTTATTAATAATATTAATTAAAATCTGTCGTAAGCGCGTGGCGTCTGAATTAATGATCAAAGGCAGGGCTTGCTGCGATTCAAATCGCAATGATAACCCCTTATCAATCGCAGATACCCGCATCAGCGTGTACACATCAGCCATCAAGCTATCAAGGTTTACATCACTGCAGTTCAACTCAAGTTTATCTGCAGCAATTTTAGACAAATCAAGTACATCGTTTAACAAACTCAAAAGATGCTTACCGTTTCTGTAAATCACCCCGAGCTCATTCTGCGCATGCTGGTTTTTTTCACTTTGCATTAATAGCTCAGTGTAGCCAAGAATTGACGACAAAGGGGTGCGTAACTCATGACTCAAGTGCGCTAAAAAACGGTCTTTCGAGCGGTTTTCAGCTTCGGCTTTTAAACGCTCAACACGCTCATCTTCGACTTCTCGTCGCGCTAGTGCGTAACGTATCGCGCGCGCAAAACGCCCTGAGCTCATTTCGCTTTTGACTAAGTAGTCAACAGCTCCCGCATCGAGCGCTGCGGAATCAAGCATTTCGTCAGACTGCCCCGTAAGCATAATTATCGGGCCGCGAAAACCATTCGCAACAGCCCGTTTTAGCACTTCTAATCCGTCCGATGCCCCTAAGCGATAATCTAACAAACAAATATCATGTTTGTTCTCACTCAGTACACCAATCGCCTGCTCAGGGCAGCTTAACCATTCAACATCAAATGTATGGGAACCCAGTTGCTCTAAGTAATCACAGGTCAGAATATAATCATCTTCATCGTCTTCTACTAACAGTAATCGGGTTACCTTATCTAACATTGCTTATCCTTTAATCATTATTTGATGGCGGTAGTTCAACAAACTCGACCCAGTATTTTCCTAAGGTTTTCATGAGCTCGACTAATCCATCAAAAGTAACCGGTTTGGTGATATAAGAGGCTGCACCTAAGTCGTAGCCTTTGATCATATCTTCCTCTTGCTTTGATGTAGTAAGAATAACAACCGGAATCCCTTTTAAATTAGGGTTAGACTTAATCGCTTGTAACGCTTCACGTCCATCCATGCGAGGCATATTTAAATCAAGCAATATGAGCCCTGGACGCGGCGAGTTTTCCTTCTCACTGAACTTGCCTTTTCGTTCAAGGTATTCAAGTAGCTCAACACCATCTTCAACAAAAAACAGCTCATTGAGTACGCGACTTTCAGCTAAAGCGTCTTGGGTTAATAAACGATCGTCTTCATCGTCATCTGCCATTAAAATGGTTATGGGTTTTACTTTATTAAGTGGCATCTAAGCCTCTCCTTGCAATGTGAAAAGTGATGTTTCCACAGGTAGTTTAATAGTGAAGCTTGCACCCTCACCCACTTGACTGGTTGCTGTAATTTCACCACCGTGGCGTTCTACGATTCGTCGGCATACAGACAAGCCAATTCCAGTGCCTTTGTATTGCGAACGACCATGAAGGCGCTGAAATGGAACAAATATTTTTTCTAAGTACTCTTCAGAGAAGCCAATACCGTTATCTGAAATAGTAATAATTTCCCACGCAACATCGCTGTTGTGTGCAGGGCTAAACTCTTCAGTCCGTTGATAGGAAATGGTAATGATAGGTGGCACATTTTCACGTCTAAATTTAACGGCATTAGAAAGAATATTTAAAAACAGTTGCAGCATCTGACTCGGATCAGCTTGAATATGCGGTAACGTATCTAAGTTTACCGTTGCCTCTGACTCTTTAATGGCAATCTCAAGGTCATCTAACACTTCATGAACGACCTCGTTAAGGTCTGTATCAATAAAGTCTTTGCCACGGGTTGTAACTCGCGAAAACTCTAATAAGTCATTAATCAAATTAGACATGCGCTGCGCCGCATTTTTCATACGATTAATATAATCGAGGCCTTTTTCACCCAAATCGTCTTTGAACATACTTTCGAGCCGATCACTAAACGCCTGAATTTTCCTCAGAGGCTCTTGTAAATCATGGCTGGCGACAAACGCAAACTCTTCTAGCTCTCGGTTCGAGCGACTTAATTCGTCTGAATAAATGGTTAACTCTTGGGTACGTTCTGACACTTTAGCGGCCAATGTTTCATTTTGCACTTCTAAATCTGCACGGTATTTTGCTGCATTAAGTGAGTTGATCCGCGTCAAAATAAACATGCCAATGATCAATAGCGTACTGGTCACCGCAGTGATCACAAAAGTCAGTTTTGCGTCGTTTTTGATTTGCGATAATTTAGCAAACTGTTCGACTTTAAAATTAAGTTCGCGCATATGAATTTCATCAACAGCAGCGCGAATGTCTTTGTAAAGTTCGCGCCCTTTATCTGTTAAAAGCAAACGCCGAGCTTTCACGTTTTTATCGGCCAAAGCAAGATCCGTAATTTGGCTCATTATTGCGATTTTGTCATTCACTAAAAAAATAAACCGCGCAATACGCTCAGCCTGACCGGGTATCTCTGAATGTAAACTTTTAACCAGCATAATTTGCGCTTGCATAGACGCAATCGCATCATTGTATGGCAGCAAATAATCTTCACGGTCTGTCAGTAAATAACCTCGTTGACCCGACTCAGCTTGCACCACCGATAAATGTAATCGTTCAATGGCAGTATTTAGCGAATTGGTGTTATCAAGACTATTTTGTGTCTCTGTCAGTGAGCGAATCGTATTTACTGCCAAAATGGCATTGGCTATCACAATACACAGAACAATCGCTATAAAGCCTGCCCAATTTAATGTGATTTTTCCCTTTTGTTTATGCATTTTCTTCCCAATGGCTTATTCGTTAATCGCTGGTATGCGTATCACTAATTTGCTGAAGTTGCTCACTACATTGCTGGCAATTGGCGATAATCTTATCAAGCGCGGCCAATGCTTTTTCTTTAGGCATATCGTTTTCTAATACGAGCTTAACTAACTCTGCATTCATTGAAATACGGTTAAGTGGTGCGCGAGCATCGTGTACCAACTGACGTAAAGACTCGTGATTATTCATTTTTTATCCTTTTTTTATTTGTATTCTCCGATGCCGCCATAAGCATTTAAACGGTTATAGAGTGTTTTAGTACTGATCCCCAGCATTTGTGCTGCGATGGTTTTATTACCTTGTACTTTATCCAAGGTTGCGTGGATCAGCTCTTTTTCGACTTCTTCTATGGTTTGTCCGGCCATAACCTGGCTGGTCTGTGTTTCTTTATTGACGCGAGAAAATGGTGATTCGAGCGATTCAGGTAAAGTAATAGCACTGCCTTTAGGGTCGCTCATTATAAAAGCACGGTGAATAGCATGGCGAAGCTCTCGCACATTACCGGGCCAATCATGACTTTCAAGTTCTTTTAGCTGACTTGCTTGCCATTTAAAGTCTGTGCCATTTTCTTCGTTTAGTTGCTCTAAAAATGCGTTCGCAAGTAGCGGGATATCTTCTTTGCGCTCACGTAGCGCAGGAATATCAATCGGAAAAACAGCTAAGCGAAAATAGATATCTTCACGGATCACGTTGTTCTGCGCAAGGTCATCCAACGTCCTGTTGGTTGCTGAAATCACACGGCAGTTCACCGCTTGCTCTTTTGTCCCCCCGACACGGGTCACTCGTTTATTTTCGAGGACACGCAATAAATTTGGTTGCATATCAATGGGCATTTCGGTGACTTCGTCTAAAAATAACGTACCACCAGCAGCTTGCTCAAACACCCCTTCTTTGCGTGCAACAGCCCCTGTGAAAGCGCCTTTTTCGTGGCCAAATAATTCGCTGCCAATCAACTCTTTAGAAAATGCACCGCAGTTTGTGGCAACAAGTGGGCCATCGCAGGCTGTCGCATTGTGAATCGCTTGTGCGACGACTTCTTTACCGGCACCACTTTCCCCCATGAGCATGACATTGGCAGAGGTTGCTGCGACACGTTCAATCATGGTGTAAAGCTTATGCATAACATCAGATTCACCAATGAGCGTGCCAAAATGACGTTTAATACTCGGTGCAGACTTTTTCTTTGTATTTGCTTTTTTAGGGTTGAGAACCCTTTCGATGTCTTCGCGCTGAAGGGGTTTAACTAAGTGCCCTACATTCGCCTCACACATTTCTGCTAATTTCCCCTTCACCGAAGGGTGGCCAGAAATGAGAGTCACTCGCGGGGATTGACCAATTTTTTTAAGGTGTTCAAGTAGGTGCAGACCACTGCCATCTGGTAACATAAAATCTAAAAAGACGTGGTCGAATGTATTGTTTTCGAACCATTGCTCTGCTTCTGCAAGGTTTGCAGCTGTATTTATATTATGCCCGAGGAATTCTACAATGTGACACACGACATCACTAAACTCACTGTCATCATCAACTAAAAGCACATTTAACATATTCTTTCCCTAAGCCTTTTTTTACCATTCTACGCACAGTTTTTCCGAAAATAAAACAACGAGCGTTAGGTAGCTAAGTTATTATTAATTACAACTATATTATCGCATTAAGTTTCAATTTGGGGTAATTATAATGAATTAAATATTCATAACACGTTATCATAACTCACCAAATATTAAGCTAAGCTGTACTTTAGCGAAGTTGCTACGTTGTAATTAAATGAAATTATTAAGAAAAGTTATTCATCCAAGCCTAAGTAATGATTATGGTTCGGTATTTATTCGCAACACCGCGCGTGCAATAGTGCTAAAAGGTGAACACATACTGCTTTTATACACCGCACGCTATGATGACTATAGTCTACCGGGTGGTGGGGTCGATAACGGTGAAAGTATTGAACAAGGCCTGTACAGAGAGCTTTCAGAAGAAACCGGTGCACAACAGATAAACATAACGCACCCACTAGGCTTATACGAAGAAATTAGGCCGTGGTATAAAGATGATTTTGATTGTGTGCATATTAAATCTTACTGCTACTTTTGCGAGATCAACGGTGAGCTAGCCGCGCCCAAAATGGAGCACTACGAAGTACAAAATGGCATGCAACCAAAGTGGATTAATATTTATGACGCCATCGCTCATAACGAGACCACCTTGGCTATGAGCGAAAAACAAGGTTTATCTATTCAACGAGAAACCTACTTACTCAAGCGGATTGCTAACACGCTTTGAGGTTTTTTCGATGGAAAAGCACGGTATGCCTATAATGCCGTGCTAATACCTTACTGATACTCATACAGCTTTAGGCGGCGCATAATAGCGCCATATTCCGACTAAATTACTCAATAAAAATACCGTTTCCATCACCACTGCGACTGGCGAAAACAAGAGCGCGTTATGTGTTATCCAACATAGCGTACCTACCACCATCATCAGCCGTAATGATAAGTCTTTACTTTGGAACGAAGCATAAGTCTGAATTAAGGTTGCGGCGAGGGCTATAACACTCACCCAGTTATACCAAGTCAGGCTTACAGCAGTCATACTCAGCAACATGAAAACAACCATCATCTTGGTTTTACGGGCAAAAATACAATATACGTAGCGCACTGCGGCTATGAGCATTAAGCTTGCGGCACTTAAATTATCAAGTAGCAAAAAGTGCACAGAAGTGAGCAACACAGAACTAAACAAACAGGCTAAAATAAACTGCCTTTGCTTAAATTGAAATGACGCTAAATCGAGTAATGTGGCAATAGCGACCAAGCATTGCGATAAAATAAACATACCAACTCCTGAAAAATCAGCAGTGTAATGTTCCTTAAAATCGCGCACATTAACTTAAGTTAAGGCGCCCTCTAATTCGCGATAATGAAATAGCTGAAATACCTAAATACATTGCGACCTCATTTAAACTCAATTGTGCGAGCCAATGCGGTTTGTTATCCAGCAAATATTTATACCTTTGCTCTGGCGTATTCAGTAATAAAAAGGCTTCTTTTGCCTCTTTAAATAATAGCTGTTGAGTGATTAATTTATGCTTCATTGCTTGCCAATCTGGGTTATCAAATAAAGTCAGTGGCACCTTGATAAGCTCAGCGTCCCGCATTACTTTAAGTTGGTAAAACGCATTAGTTTCGGTTAGCCAGTTGCCATAAAGCAGTGCAAACTCATCCTGAAAGTAAAACTCTTTGCACTTTTGAGCGCCCTGCTCTGATACATGTAATGCGCCAAGTACTCCAGATACAATTAAATACCCCGCTTGTTGTTGCTCACCTTGCTGTAGCAGCACATGCTCTTTAGCGTATCGCTTGAGTGCAATTATGCCCGCAAGCTTATTACGAAACTCATTAGCAAGGTGATGGTAACTATCACCCAAGGGCAGTAACTGAGTATCCGTCAAGATTGCCATCCTTGCATTAATAGCGCGGTTATTTGTTTGGCGTTAATGCCTTCTCTGGCTTTGAAACGCTCACCACACCACAGCGGTGAAAAACCACTGCTTCCTTGTGCTTCTGCTTTTAAGCGCAGTGCTGTTAAGGCTATCGAGGCATAAGGAAAAGCAGGCGCTTGCGTTGGCATTGCGCCAAGCTCTTGCATAATTCTGTTTCGTATCCCGCGCGCAGGACGACCCGAGAAAAGAGTGGTGAGCTCAGTATTATTTGCCGCTGTCGTTTTTAATGCTTCACGGTGTAATGCGCTTGTCGTTGCTTCTTCACATAACAAGTAGGCACTGCCAACTTGTACTGCCGCCACGTTGAGCTCTTTAAACATTTTTACCTGTTCTGGCGTACTAATGCCCCCAGCCGCAATTATCGGTATATCCAAACATAAACAATCATGAACGAGCTGTTCTGTGCTGGGCTGTGACGATAAATCCATCGATAAAAAGCATCCTCGGTGTCCACCCGCTTCTTTGCCCTGTGCAATGATTGCATCAACACCACGCTCTTTTAACCAACGAGCTTCGTCTAAAGTCGTTGCTGATGACAAAACCTTGCCACCCCATGCTTTGATTTGCGCGATAATTTCTTGATTAGGTAAGCCAAAATGAAAACTAACCACGGGAGGTTTATAAGTCGCAATTGTATCAATTACCTGCTGATCAACGGGCTGTCGTGAGGCTTTGCGACTGAATTGCGATGCATCTATTTCAAACTCAGCAAAATATGGGCTTAATAGTTCATGCCACTGCTGTTGCTCAGCTTCGCTGTACGGGCTGACTTGATGACAAAAGAAGTTTAAATTATATGGCTTATTAGTATGGTGTGTTAAATAGTCCAACTCGTTAATCAGTTGCTCTTTCGAGAGCATGGCACAAGGTAACGACCCCAAACCTCCCGCTTCACACACCGCAACCGCCAGTTGTGCATTTTGCACCCCTGCCATGGGCGCTTGGATAATCGCAAGCTCTGTATTAAACAATGTATTACTCATAGCCTATCCTTGTAAGTTTTGCAGCCTCTTGCAGTTTTTACATATTTCCACACACACAGAAACCAGATAAAAACAAATAAAAGCCAATAAAAACAAAAATCTAAAAAACATTTGAAAAGCTGGTGTTAGCTTTGCACAAGGTCATGTACATTTTGTAAGGAGATAATGATGACTGATACAGTAACTACAATCAATCCAACAAACGAGCAAACTTTAAATACCTACACTCTCTTGTCTTTACAAGAAGCTAAGGCTGAAATAGATAAATGCCATAAAACCTTTTTATCATGGCGCGAGACATCTTTATTAGAGCGAGCTAAATACCTTAATCAACTTGCAAAATTGATTGACGATAATAAACATGAATTAGCACAGTTAATGACTGACGAAATGGGCAAGCTTTATCAACAAGGCTTACAAGAAACGGAACTTTGTGCTGCTATATGTCGCTACACAGCCGACCAAGGCCCTGAGGTCCTCGCCGAAGAAAAACGCGATATGCAAGGTGGCCGCGCCATCATTAGCTACCAACCTATCGGTGTTATCTTAGGTATTCAACCTTGGAACTTCCCTCTTTATCAGGTTATTCGTTATGCCTGTGCTAATGTTATGGCTGGTAACATGACCGTGCTAAAACACGCCGGTAACGTATTTGGAATGGCTGAAAAAATTGAGCAGTTATTTAATGAAGCTGGTTTTCCAACCCATTGCTTTAAAAACTTATTAATCGACGGTAAAACAGCCAGCGAATTAATTGAGCATACCGCTATTCGCGGGGTCACATTTACTGGCAGTGACAGCACGGGTAAAAAAGTGGCAGAGCGTGCCGGTAAGCATGTCAAGAAAACCGTGCTTGAGCTTGGCAGTAATGATGCTTACGTTGTCCTTGATGATGCCGACCTTAATACCGCCATTGAGGCATGTACCCAAGGTCGTCTTATCAATAATGGCCAAACATGTGTCGCGGCGAAACGCTTTGTGGTGGTTGACGCAGTATATAATGACTTTAAAGCACGTATTAAAGAACAGTTTGAGCAAGTAAAACTGGGTGACCCTAATGATGAAAACACAGGGCTTGGGCCAATGGCACGTGAAGATTTACGCGCACAGCTTCACCAACAAGTAAGTGACTCTATTGATGCTGGAGCGAAGGCGATTGTCGGTGGCAGCATGCCAACAGGCACTGGTTTTTACTACCCAGCGACCTTACTTGAAAATGTAAAACCAGGAATGCCAGCCTACGATGATGAGCTATTTGGCCCCGTGGCCTCTCTGATCCGCGCCAAAGATAATGACGACGCGATGCGTATAGCCAACGACTCGCGTTATGGATTAGGAGGAGGTATTTTTTCTAGCAACGAGAAACAGGCTGTTGAACTGGCTAGGCTGCATTTTGATACAGGAATGGTAAATATAAATGGCTATGGACTCGCTCAGCCAAACTTGCCGTTTGGTGGAGTGAAAGACAGCGGCTATGGCCGAGAGCATGGTGGTTTTGGCTTACGCGAATTTGTAAATATTAAAACCATTATGATCAACCAATAATACTCACTGAAAGGGCTCATTGAGCCCTTTCTCATTCATCAAAGGTCGGAACTTGCTGCTTAGATGTCATAGGCATTTTTAACTCTTTAATCGCTTTATCTTTATCAATATCCTCATGTTGTTTTTGATTTGAAGCAGCGGGGTCATAAGTCAATTCGGTTAATAGTGCAAAATGATCAGAGCCATACTTAGCAAGGCGTTCAATTCGTTTTACACTGAATTCATCACTGTGGAATAAATGATCAAGCGGCCAACGCATAAAAAAGTAACCCGCATGAAATGTATTAAAAAAGCCGCGTCCTTTACGCGGGTCTAACAACTTAGAAACTCGCATAAACAAACGCGTGCTCCGTGACCAAGCAACATCATTCAGATCGCCTGCAACGATGCAAGGGCGCGTTCTATTTTTAAGGGCTTTGGCCAGAATAATAAGCTCGGTATCACGAGGACGCGAGGTGTCTTTTTCGGTGGGACTTGGAGGAGCTGGGTGAATAAAGTGCGCCTCAACTTCTGTATTATTGGCATCTTCAAATACGATATGAATCGAAGGAATATCCGCTTCGATTAATTCACATACCTGTTGGTGTTTAATTTCAAACTTACTGTATAAATGCATACCGTAACGATTATCTTTAGGGCAATAGATACGATATGGGTAATCTGCTTCTAGACAACTGAGCTGCTGTTGCCACGTTTCATTAGATTCAAGCGTGATGAGTAAATCTGGTTGGTGGTTTTTTACCAGTTTAATAAGTTTGCCGTAGTGCGTATTCGACATCAGCACATTCGCAGACATTATGCGAATACTGTGAGCATCATCTTTACTACTTGAGACAACTTCTTTCTTAGCGAACCATGTGTAGGGGTAAATCCAGTTCGCTTGCAGTAGCAAAACCACAAAGCTTATAACAATACAACCGAGTAAATAATAGCTGTTGGAGAGGTAAAATAACACGCTTGCTCCCAGCAAACATGCTCCTGCAAGATACGCTACTTGCAGCCGCACAAAATCACAACTTCGAATTAAATAATGCTGGGAGTACGAAAATGGCAATAGTGAGACAATAAGCAAAAGTACAGACAGTACACTCAATGCATGGCTCATATAACTCATTGGCACAATTTATCGGCTCAGAATCGAGACTATTTCGCGGGTATCCTCTACCAAACGAACAATGGTGCCATCAACCTGAATTGAAATTAACCCGTCGTTATTACGCGATTTAATCACCTTACCTCGACGATAAATATCGCGGTCAAGTATGTCACCTTTTCGGTATTTCTTTTGCCAACCAGGCGGAAGATCTCCACCATTTTCAAGTTTTTTCTCTAGACCAGGCGGTAAGCTTTTTCCTTTGTCTTTGTCCTTATCTTTGTCCTTTGCTAAAGCGCCTGTCGCAACAATACTAAGCCCTAAAACAGCCACTGTTAAAAATATTTTCATACGAACTTTCCTTTTTATGTATTCTACTAAGCGTAGCAACTATTTCTGAACTGGGAATGAAAGAGTATAAAAAAGCCGCAAAGCGGCTTTAAACAGGATTAACGATGACGCGACACGATGGATAAAATTTCTCGTGTGTCATGTACTAAGTGTATTAAGCGATCATCAATTTCAATGGCAATAATGCCATTTCTATCGCGACGCTTTATTACTCGGCCGTGGCGATAAATATCTCTGTCGAGAATATCACCATGATGATAGCGTTTGTACCAACCTGGCGGTAAGCCACCGCCATAACCTACTTTTTTGTATAAACCGGGTGGTAAATCACGGTAGCTATAGCGGTCATACCTATCGTGATGACAATCACGGTCATGGCGATGATGCTTATGATGCTTTTTATGTTTATGGTGCTTTTTACGTTCGTGTTTGTACTCGTATCTGTCATGGTCACGATCATGTTTAGCACTCGCTTCTATAGGCACCAAACTCAAACCTAGCACGGCTAACGAGATAGTAATTATTTTATTCATAATAGAGACCCTCTGCATTTGCTCTTGTTGAAAAGCCTATCAAGCAAGCCTGAATCATAGATGAAGGGTTACAATTAAAAATAACAAGATCATAAATAACAATACGTTATAAAAACAATCTTTACATTTCTTTAAACTTCTTTGGCACTTTTCATGACTTTCTTTGTCTGAATGAAAGCTTCAATTAGGAACAATGACTGTGATTAAAAAACCAAAATTACACCCATTGTTTTCGAACACGTTATAAAAAAGGATCGTTTATGAATTCATTAAAGTGGTGTTTGATCATTGTGATATTTACGCTAACTGGCTGCAGTACCATGTTGAGTCAACACGGTAATCAACAAACTCAATCTAGCTCATTGGTTGACTATTTATACCCAGATCAACAACAACGAGCAGCCGAACAAATCAGTGTGCCCACTCTAAACTTACCCGCCACAGTGGGTATTGCCTTTATTCCTAACAAATACAACAACGGCCTCCATCATAGTGACGAAATAGCACTACTCAACAAAGTAAAAAAACAATTTATGCAGTATGACTATATTGACCGTATCGAAGTCATCCCAAGTACCTACTTAAAGGGAGGCGAGGGGTTTACTACTTTAGAGCAGGTATCACGTTTATACGATGTGGACATTATGGCGCTGGTGTCGTATGACCAAGTGTCACAAAGTTTAGAAAATAATGCAGCCTTCTTATACCTCACCATTGTTGGTCTCTATGTCATTCCGGGTAATGAAAACACGGTGCAAACATTCGTCGATACCGCGGTATTTGATATTAAAAGCCGAAAAATGTTGTTCCGTGCGCCAGGTATCCATAAAGCAGAGAAACGAAGTACAGCAATTGGTATCGATGAGGTCGCGAAACAGCAATCGCTAGCAAGTTTTAATGCTGCTGTTGACGACATGATAGGAAATCTAGATAGCGAATTAGGTCAATTTAAAATTCGCGTTAAAGACGAGAAAATTGCCAATGTCAGCCATAAAAAGGGGCACAGTGGCAGTAGCCTATTTTGGCTTATCGCTTTACTTTTGGGGGCTGTGTGTCTGCGACGAAAAGCAATTCAATAATCGCGAAAGCTTTTACACACCGTTAAAAGCAGTTACCCTTTGATTCTCGTTGTCGTTGTTTAATCAAAGGGTTTTCATGAAGTTGTCATTAATCTCAGCGCTTATTGGCTCTCTTTCAATTAGCTGCCATACATTTGCCGCAACAAATGAACTTGAGCATATCACTACCACCGCCTCTCGTACTGAAGTGCTTGCTGATCCACTTCCTGTGGTTGTAAGCAGTATTTCTAAACAACAATTATCACTCATTGCGCCCACGCATATTCAACAAGCCCTTAAACAGGTTGCAGGTGCAAACTTACAACATGGTAATGGACAAGAGTACTTACCCGCTCTTCGCTCGCCAGTGCTATCGGGCGCTGGGGCCTGCAGTGGGATACTCACAGCAGAAGATGGTATTCCCCTACGTGCCGCTGGTTTTTGTAATATCAACGAATTATTTGAAGCGCACACAGAAATGGCTGAGCGCATTGAGGTATTAAAAGGCCCAGGCTCAGCTCTTTATGGTTCCAATGCAGTCCATGGGGTTATTAACGTTATTACGCCCGATACAACCTATGATCACACCACACTTGGTTTAGACTACGGTTCTTTTGGCTATAGCCGCTATAAATTGGGGCAAGGTCACGACTTTGGCAAACAAGGCCTTGGTA
The DNA here is from genome assembly GCF_900116435.1 of Pseudoalteromonas lipolytica. Classification (GTDB taxonomy): domain Bacteria; phylum Pseudomonadota; class Gammaproteobacteria; order Enterobacterales; family Alteromonadaceae; genus Pseudoalteromonas; species Pseudoalteromonas lipolytica. The sequence continues at coordinate 79,488 of NZ_FPAZ01000006.1, forward strand.
TTAATGTGAGTATCACTCGCGACACAGGCTACCGTGATGATGAAGGGGTTGACCAAGAAAAAGTGACCATGCGTCATCGTTATGATGCTGACAATTTCACGCTCAATAGCGGCCTTACTTATACGCATTTAGATCAACAAACCGCAGGCTATATTGAAGGCTTTGAAAGCTACAAAGATGAAGACATTGCACAGTCAAATCCAAACCCCGATGCCTTTAGAAAAGCACAATCAATGCGTGTGTGGTCCAAGTTAAATTGGACAAAAGACGACAACAATAGTTTCACGCTAACCCCTTACCTGCGCGACCAAAGCATGACCTTTTTTAAACACTTTTTACCCGGCACACCTTTGGAAGAAAACGCGCAACAAGGCGTAGGTATACAATCAATGTGGCAGCACCAATTTGCAAACGCAAGTACGCTTACCGTGGGCTTTGATGGTGAGCTTACCGATGCCGATTTTTTACAATACCAAGATAAGCCAACAGAGGGGTCTGCTTTTTTGGTCGCAACAGTCCCTCAGGGTAAACATTATGATTATCAGGTTACGAGTCGCTTACTGGCACCATTTATAAACCTAGACTGGCAATATGATGAACTATTAGTCACTGTAGGGGGCCGATACGAACACATGCGTTATGATTACACGAACCATATGCTCGCAGGGCGCACGAAAGAAGATGGCACCCCGTGCGGAATGGGTGGCTGTCGCTATTCTCGCCCAGAAAGCGGTATTAATAGCTTTGCTAATTTCTCACCTAAACTTGGCATAAGCTACCAATTTACCAATAATCACTTTATTTATGCCAATGCGTCTGAAGGCTTTCGAGCGCCGCAAGCGGCTGAGCTTTATCAGCTTCAGCGTGAACAAAGCGTTGCTGAGTTAAAATCAGAAATTGCAAAAAATCTGGAATTTGGCTTCAAAGGTCAGCAAGCACAACTTCATTACGTGATAAGTGCTTATGCTATGAATAAAGAAAATACGATTTTCCGCGACAGTGACTTTTTCTATGTCAATGACGGGCAAACCCAGCATCGCGGCATTGAGCTTGAACTCGCCTACGCCATTACGCCCACTATCTCAATGCAATTAGCTGCAACGCACGCTAAGCATACCTACAGCTATGACCAACTATTAGGTGAGGTTAATATCAATGGCAATGAGGTCGATACCGCCCCGCGTAATATCGCTAACTTACAATTACTTTGGCAGGCTAATGATATGACTCGGGTAGCGCTTGAGCTCTACAACACCAGCGGCTATTTTACCGACCCTGAAAATCTTCATCGTTACGAAGGCCACACGCTGGTTAATTTAACAGCAGCTTGGCAGCTTACCCCTACGTTTGCTGTCACTCTGCGCGTGAACAACTTAACCGATGAGCACTATGCTGAACGAGCAGACTACACGAGCTTTAACGGCGATCGCTATTTTCCAGGAAGACCCCGCAACGCAATGTTATCAGCACGTTATCAGTTTTAAGTGACCGCATTATTTGGTGAGCTATCTCATAGTTCACCCACGCTGTTTAGTATTTAGGTATGATAGTTTTATCTCTTACTTAAGTGTCTAAACAGCGTGCCATCTTCTCAAAACGCAATTCGCACCCTTTTATTAGTGCTTGGCATTTTTCTTATTGCAGCCAGCTTACGCGCGCCCATCACAGGCATTGCGCCAGTACTTGAACAGATTATTGAGCAATTTAAGCTCACAGCATCGCAAGCCGGTATGTTGACCACTTTACCCCTGATAGCCTTTGCCATTGCCTCCCCCATGGCAGCAAGCTTGGCTAAAAAATATGGTCTGGAACTGTCGTTGTTTATCGCTCTGCTCCTGATTGGCGTGGGTGTTTTGTCTCGCCTGATTGATTCTGCAAGTGTTTTATTTATTGGCACCGCCGTGATTGGCGTTGGTATTGCGATTGGTAATGTATTATTGCCAAGTCTTATTAAGCGTGATTTTTCGCATAAAGTGGCGGTAATGACGTCAAGCTACGTACTTGCAATGGGCATATTTGGCGGGAGTTATTCAGCACTGATCACTCCCCTTGCAGAATACAAAGAAATAGGCTGGCAAGTGGCTTTAGCCAGTTATTCATTACTGGTGTTACTGGCCATTGTTGTTTGGCTTCCTCAGTTAAAACAGCATACGATGCCTAGCAAAGCACAGGTATCACACACCACTCAGGCGAAAGTTTGGCATTCACCATTAGCGTGGCAAATAACACTATTACTCGGTTTTAACTCATTTTTTACTTACATTATGCTTGGTTGGCTGCCGAGTATTTTGATTGAGTTTGGTCATACAGCTGAACACGCTGGAGCCTTGCAAGGTGCGTTTCAAGTTGCCTCAGCATTACCCGGTATCGTGCTTATTCCCTTATTAGCAAAACTAAATGATCAGCGAATACTCACTTTTAGCTTGGCCTTATTAGGTGCGCTATGTTCATTTGGATTATTGTACGCCCCAAGCTTCGCTATGATTTGGTCTGTCACCTTAGGGTTTTGCTCAGGTGCTTGTTTTATTTTAGGTTTATCGTTTGTGAGTTTACGTACTCATAATGCGCAGCAAGCTGCTGCTTTATCAGGTATGGCGCAATGTATCGGCTATTTACTGGCCGCAACAGGGCCAATCTTGGCCGGTACATTACATAGCTTTTTTAATAATTGGGCTGGCGCGCTCTGGCTATGTATTGTATCAAGCCTATTATGCGCGCTATTTGGTTACTTGAGTGGCCGAAACGTAACTATCAACAATGACGTAACTATCAACAATAAATAGTACAGCCCCTTATTGACTGGCTGCCGTGATTTCAAATGTGCTCATATCCGCTAAGTTATCAAGCCATGGTTTATGAGAACGATACCAAATATGTGTGTTTGGAATAAGCTCAGCGGCTTGCTCAACAGCCCCTAAACGTAAGCCATAAATGCGCTCGCCTTCGCCGACTGAGGTCGCGTACAAAGCAGTACCACAATTAGCACAAAACCCCTGCGCTCTTTGATTACCGCTTTCAGCGATTTTTATATATTCTTTTGGTATAGCACCCGTGAATGTAACAGCATCGGGCATTGACATAACAACGGTACGAAATGGTGCCCCTGAAATTATTTGACAGTCGGTACAATGACAGTTAAATACTTTATTTTCATCAACTTGTGCTTGGTAAGTTACCTCACCACAGTGACAACGACCCGTGATTTGCATATTAAACTCCCTCTTGTTTAGTTTCGTATAGATTCGCACGCTTGATACTGCGTAAGTCATTAAATCTTACCCCGTGCTGCGCCATAATAGGCAGTATTTTTTGACTAATAAGTTGGCGAATATAAAACGGCTGATTTGGCACAAAATGATGAATAGTATGGGTACGACCAAAGTCAAAACAAAATAATTGAAAAGGTATAAACCAGCGACTATTAATCACGTGAGTTTGCTCAATCACATTGTTTACACCACCGTAGTAATGCATCGATGAAGTAATAAAATTGAGCGATGATGAACGAATAATATTTGGTATTATTAACACCACCATCAAAAACTCAGCAACCGCCAGCACATCTACCCCCCAACTAGGTAACATAGATTCTAACGGCATAAATAACTGCAGTAAGTAGTACGCGATTACCCCATATAAAATAACGAAATAGGCGGTCGCAATTGGAAACCCCGCGTTAAATACGGTCAAAAACTTAAAGCCTTTAATTTCTTTATTAAAGCGCTTACTGCTGATTACTAATCCCAACAAACCATCAACAATCACCACAGCCCTAACAAGCGGGTTTTTTATGCCATTACCGACCAAACGTTCTTCTAAGTCTTGATTGGTTCCTGAGACCTTATGATGGTGCAAATGAATTTTACGTCGATACCACGGGTTCACCGTATTTGGTCGCATTAACCACACAACCAGCATCATAAAATTATGAAGCCAAGGACGTTTACTAAAATATTGCTTATGAATAAGGTCATGTTCAAGTTCGTGAGAAATAGACGTAATCACAGCCGCTAAAATAATACACAACCACGCGGGAATGAGGCTCATATAATAAAGTGACGCGACACCAATTAATGACAATAGTGACAACAACAAAATAACCAAAGCAATACTATTTTGTTGATTAAGAACAGGGTATTTCGCTCTCAGTGCTTGTTCTTCTGTTTTAATAGCACTGACAATCGCCTGAATATTTTGCTTAGCGGTTAATTTTGGCATAGTTACGTTTGCTCGTTTGTGTATACCAAAATCATACCGCGAATACTCAGCGGTCTCTAGCAAATTGCTCTAAAAAAGGAAGTATCTGACTGGGTGGCAAAGGTTTTGAAAAGTAATAACCTTGAATATAGTCACAACCAGCATCCGTTAACACTTCAAGTTGAGCGTATTCTTCAACCCCTTCAGCAACCACTTTAATACCCAGTACACGACTCATTTGAATGATTGATCTAACTAAGGCTTCGTCAGCTAAATCAACATGTATTTCATCAATAAACGACTTGTCGAGCTTGAGCACATCAACCGGAAAACGACGCAGGTAACTTAACGATGAGTAACCAGTACCAAAGTCGTCTAACGAAATTAAACACCCTGCTGCTTTAAGTTGAGTAAGCACGTCGAGGTGATTGGTATTTTCGGGGGCAAGTACACTTTCAGTTAATTCAAACGATATTTGCGAAGGCTTAACACCTTGACTCTTTATGATGTCAATCCACACATTGCGTTCAGGGTTGTACTCTGCAAACTCAAATAATGAACGGTTAACATTAAATACCAGTTGATCATACCCTTGTGCTTCAAGTGCCTTAATTTGCTGACACGTTTTTATTAACACCAATTCACCGAGTGGAATTATGACACGCGACTCTTCCGCTAATGGTATAAACTCTACAGGCGACACCCACTGCCCTTGGTTTTGCCACCTGACTAAGCTCTCGAATTTAGCAACTGTGTTATTTTCAATATCAATAATTGGTTGAAAATAAACCTCTATCTCGTTGTTCTTAACAGCCTGTGTCAGTTGCTCTACCAGTAAATTGTGTTTTTTAACCTTGTCGTCCATTTCAGTACAAAAGTGTAAATATGGATCCGCTGTTTGTTTTGCGTTTAAGCTAGCCAGCTCAGCTTGCCTAATAAGACGACGGGCTATTTTTTCAATTTTAACCTGCGATGTCAGTACATTATTATATTCATAATGACTGATACCCAGTGTCACTGTTACATGCTGACGAATACCGCCAATAGAAAAAGGCTCAATTAATAAAGCATTAATTTGTTTACAGACAAGTTCAAGCTCATGGCTATCCTGATAGGTCTGTAATATTGCAAAGCTGTCACCATCGATGCGTGAAAATGCACACTCTTTAAAGGTATATGCCAGCCGATTTGCTATTTCACATAGCAGTTTATCCCCGAAGGTTAAGCCATATACGGTGTTAATATCTTGAAATCGATCAACATCAAAATAAATCACTGCCAAGTGCGTATTAACATCATTTTGATGCGACGGTGCCGAAATTAAATCACAAATACGTTCTTTAAAATAAAAGCGATTTGTGAGGCCCGTCAGTTGGTCATGATTTGCATGAAAATAAATTTTCCGCTCAGCTTCTTTTTTCTCTGTGATATCGAGAATGAAGGCGACGTAACACACCTCACCATTGTTAACCATTTTAGTAATTGATAAAAACTGGGTGTATAAGTCCCCTTGCTTGTTCTTATTCATGATCTCACCAGACCATTTACCTTCGGTATCAATGTGATGCCACATGGCACGATAAAAATGCGATGCATGCTTATTCGAACTCAATATTTTAGGATTTTTTCCTATAATCTCGTCGAACGAATAGCCAGTCATATTCGTAAATGCAGTATTTGCGTATATGATCTCGACATTTTCATTGCAGATAAAAATAGCTTCGTGACTTTGTTCTATCAATTGATTGGCAAAATCTAACTTGGCAATAAAGCGATCTTTTTCAATCTCTCGTTGAATAAGGCCTGTAAATAAGGAAAAGAAAGACTCAATTTGCATGGCATCACTGATTGCATGCTGAAAAAGTGCAACGAGAATGGTATCTGTTTTACCAGACATACTCTGCAAGGGCACCCCGACATACGCTTCAATACCCATATCAACGAGTAATTTATCGTCTGGAAATAATTGCTGTACGCCTGAGCTATAGCTCGAGATACCGCCGCAACTTACATCGTTGCAAGGCGTGCAGCGAATATCATAACTAATGTTTTCAACGATTTCGTCATTGGCCACCAACGTTAGCGTTGTTGCCTGCATGGTGTCTTCATCAACATGAGCTAAAAAAACGTGTGACGCACCCACCACTTCTGACAAAGAGAGGCATATAGCATTATAAAAGTTTTCACTTTTAAGATTAGATATACTTTCAACAATACGTTTTAGGTCGAATGTACCCACGCTTCCCGCCTTATCTTATATGCACTAAGTGTTTGACTTAACTTAAAGTTAAGGTTTCAAATTGTATTACATGAAGCCTATAAATACCATGCTACTCTAGTCCATTATGATTAATTTTCAATCAAGTAGACACACAAAATCAGGGGTTATTTAATTACTCAACATTGTTTGAACACCTGTGATTAATAATAGAACAAAAAGGATTTTATAGGGGCAATCAGAGCATGCCAGAAGAAAATGAATGAAAGGTTAGCCATGGCATTATACTGAAAGCTGTCTTTATGCCCCCTCTTGCAAAAGGCACGAATGTTTAAAGTTGCGGTGGTTAAAAGATACGATGGCTAAAAGATACAGTGGTTAAAAGGTACGCAGGCAAAAAGACACGATGCGCAGACTTTACTTGCCTAATTGCCACGCCCCGTGTGTTACTCAAAAACGCGAACACACAACATAAGACACATAACTGATTTATTTCAGGCATAAAAAAACCCCAGCAAAAGGTGCTGAGGTTAAAAAGTGGTACCAGTGGGCGGACTTGAACCGCCACGCCCGAAGGCAACGGATTTTGAATCCGTCATGTCTACCAATTCCATCACACTGGCTTCATTTTTCTTTAACCTTCTAAACACGAGAAGATAAAGAAAAACCACTTTAGAGCAATAAGCTTTTTAACTGCTTTTGTCTCTATGCCAAGCATTATACAAAGAATGGGTGAGGCAGCAAGCGTTTTATGCGGCCTGATGAATCAACCGCACAATTATTAAACAAGTTGTTAACCAGTGTGCTTTGGCATCATTCGAGAAACAATGGCCTGACAGTCTATTTCATGGCTTAAACAACCATACTGCGAAAAGTGAGGACCTTTCAAACGGCTTGTTACAAATGCGTGTGCGATAATGGGTTCACCAAACTGCAAGAGCGTTGCGGCTTGCCAAAGCTGTGCTAAGCGCTCAATGATCCGCCGAGCCTGTATTTCTAAATGTGACGTATCGGTTAGTAATGCCTGCAATTCATCAAGCTTATCGGCGTAATCACTGTTTAGTGCACGTGCTTTTTCAAGCTCCTTCATAAGCGCCGTTAACGATTCTGGCTCGCGGTTAAACACGCGCATTAAATCTAAGCATTGCACGTTACCTGACCCTTCCCAAATTGAATTAACAGGGGCTTCTTTATAAAGGCGACTGGCAATATTGTCTTGCACATAACCTACTCCACCAATGCATTCCATCGCCTCGAAGGTGTGCTGAACTGCACGCTTGCAAATCCAGTACTTTCCAATCGCAGTCGCACTGCGAACGAGTGCAGCTTCGCTATCATCGTCTTGTTTATCAAGTGCGTGGGCAATCCGCATCGAGATTGCCAACGCGGCCTCTGCTTCCAATGCTAAATCAGCTAAGACATTCAGCATTAATGGCTGTTGATGCAGTTTTTTTCCAAAAACAGCGCGCTCTGATGTGTGCCATACCGCTTCTTTTACTGCTTGCATCATCAATGAACTTGAGCCGAGCATACAGTCATACCGTGTGAGTGCGACCATTTGAATAATCGTCTTAATACCACTGCCTGGTTCGCCCAACATCCAGCCATGCGCTGATCTAAACTCGATTTCAGAACTGGCATTTGACTGATTTCCTAATTTATTTTTTAAACGCTGAATATAGACGGCATTTTTTTCACCACTTTCAAGCCAGCGCGGCACTAAAAAGCACGACAATTGTGAATTAGGGGCATAGGCGAGCACTAAAAAAGCATCGCTCATGGGGGCTGAACAAAACCATTTGTGTCCTTCAAGCACGTAAAGCTGCCCTGCACCGCCTTCATTTAGTGGTGTTGCTTTGGTGGTATTTGCTCGTACATCGGTGCCTCCTTGCTTTTCGGTCATGGCCATACCAATCGTAACACCTTGTTTTTCAAACCACGGCTTGTTGTCGCCATCATAATGATTGGCCAGTATTTTTGGCAGCCAAACTTCAGCGATATTGGCTTGACTGGCAATAGCGGGCACACTCGCAAAGGTCATCGTTAGCGGGCAACCTGACCCTGGGTCAGCATGATTATGTAGTACAGCCATCACCGCGCGTACAACATGACTGCCTTGCTTTTTTTGCTGCCAAGGTAAGGCACAGTGTCCTTGCGCTATGGCATGCTGCATAAGCTGATGATAACTTGGATGGTAATCAACATGGTCAATACGCTCACCAAAGCGGTTATGTGTATTAAGTTCAGGCAAATGCTTATTTGCCAAGAACCCAGCTTGTAACAGTTCCCCTCCCACCTGTTGCCCAAAAGCAGAAAGATGCGCTGTTCCCCATTGTCCCGCAAAACAATTTTGCCAATACTGCAACACGTCGTCAGCCTCGTACGCGTTATAGTTTTCAAGCGGTTTGGGTTGATTAAATACCACGTGGGTTTCACTCGAAGAAACAGACATAGAAGGGCTCTCTTTTTTATTATTTTTTCAACTATAGCAGGTCAGACCTGTTTGTCGACAAGCGAAACCCTCGCTAAGTATTTCTTGTTTGCTAAGGACTTTGCTAAACTACAGCGCAATTTAATAGGATGAGAGTGTTTATGTCAGCTGAGTTTCCTCGTGCCGGTTTTTGGCGCCGTTTTGCCTCGTTAATTTACGACACCTTGGTTGTGATTGCCTTTGCAATGCTCACAACTGTGCTATACCTACTGGCTGTTCAGGGACTTATTTCACTTGATGTGTTGAGTATTGGCAATGCTGAGGATGTCTCAGCGTATATTCAAAACTCCCCTTTGCTTTATGGCATCCGTAGTGGATTACTGGTGTTAGTGAGCGTGGCATTTTTTAGTTACTTTTGGGCTAAAAGCGGGCAAACCATAGGCATGCGCGCATGGCGCTTAAAAGTACAAACCCTCGATGGTAAGCTGATTAGCTGGCAACAAGGTGCGCTAAGAGCAATATGTGCTTTATTAGGTTTGGGTAATTTAGTGGTGCTGATTGATTTTAAAAACAAACGTGCACTGCAAGATTACATAGCTAAAACAGAAGTAATTACGCTCACAAAAGAAGAAAATAAACGCATTTATCGCTCATTGGATTAGGCGCAGTTCGCTTAATTAAGCTTATTGGTGTAATCACTGATTGGTAAAGCGATACAGTAGATACAAAAAAGCGTGACTAAATGGTCACGCTTTTTTTGTAATTAAGTACGTTTACTACACACGCTTATTTAGCAAGTAGGTCGCAAAACCAATAAATAGAATGCTTGGCAACACCGCACCGACAACCGCTGGAATTTGATATACCATCACCACAGGGCCAAATATTTCATTGGTTAAGTGGAAGGTAATGCCGGTTATAACCCCCATAATGATTCGAGCGCCCATTGTAACGGTTCGCAGTGGGCCAAATATAAACGACAACGCCACTAATAACATCACCGCGATAGACACAGGCTGCATTACTTTGCGCCACAGTGCTAACTCATAGGTGCTGGTATCTTGTTCATTTTGTTTTAGGTAACTCAAATATGACCAAAGCCCAGTAAACGATAACGCTTCTGGTTTTACCGATACAACCCCTAATTTTTCTGCTGTTAACTGTGAATCGTAAAACTCTTCAGTTTGCTGTTCAGTGCTAATCTGTTCTGGCGTGATTTTAACTTTATTAACGCCACGCAACAGCCAACCATCTTTTCGGTTTATGGCTTCTTTTGCTTTCGTTATTTGAGTTAATTGCAATGACTTATCAAAATGATACATATGTACACCACGCAATACGCCTTGCTGATCAACATCTTCTATATTTATAAAGTTGCTGCCATCTTTTGCCCATACACCTTGTTTGGCATTAAAGACATCACCCCCGTTAATAGCGTGGTTGCGTATTTCTTTCGCTTTAAGCTGTGCTTCGGGCGCTCCCCACTCACCAAGCGCCATCATACAGATAGCCATAAACATGGCAGTTTTCATTACCGAGGCAATAATCTGTAAACGCGACATGCCCGCGGCCTGCATCACCACCAACTCACTGTTTGATGCTAAAGCACCGAGTCCCGTTAAGCCACCAATGAGCGCTGCCATCGGAAAGAAAATAACCAAGTCTCCCGGCATGCTGTACACAGTGTAAATCAGTGCTGTCGCAATATCATAACTGCCACGCCCTACCGATTTTAACTGTTCAATAAATTTAATAAGGGTACTGATACCAACCAGCACCATTAATGCAAATCCTGTAGTTTGAATAATGCTGCGGCCTAAATACCAGTCGAGTGTTTTCATCATGCGCTTAACTCCCGCTTAGTCACCACTGCTTTTAACCATGCGCCGAGCGGGCGGCCTTTAATAATCAATAAACCACCAATAAACAAGGCAGATAAATGAATCCACCACAGCCCAATTGAAGGTGGTATTTTACCATCTTCAACAGCAAATTTAGCGGCATTAAGAAGGATGAAATACCCTAAATACAAGCTGATTGCAGGCACTAATTTAGCAAATTTACCTTGTCGTGGGTTAACCACACTAAGCGGAACGGCCAGTAAAGTAAGCAGTGGAATCGAAAGCGGTATTGCAATACGCCACTGCCACTGAGCAACCGCTTCTACACTTTTCATTTTAAATAAATCAAACGTTGGTACGGCTTCTAATTTACGGCGTTGATGTTCAATTTCTTGGTCTTGGATTTGTACGCTATAACCATCAAACTCTGTCAGGTTAAGCGCCGCAGATTCACCGTCTGTTTCATAACGCTTACCATCATTCAAAATAAGTTGTTGCTCACCGTTATCTTGTTCAATCACGACACCACGCTCTGCGTAGACTAACCGTGCCAAATCACCTTTCTCACGGTCAGGTAACTGGGCAACAAAAACTTTGTGAAGTTCTTTACCACCGTTTTCAATATTATGAATAAAGACAACGGCTTTTTCGTTGCCTGTTTGCTGAAAACGACCCGCTCGAAGCGCAGACAAACCAGCATCGGCTTTTGCTTGTTCTTTTAATTGATACTCTTGCTCACTCGCCCAAGGTGCAATGTACAGTGTTAAGGCACCCGCAAGAATGGCCATCGCTGTACTTGAAATAAGCGTGACGCGCACAACATACCATTCACTGACGCCACAGGCTCTAAACACCGTCATTTCGCTATCGGCATAAATACGACTATAGGCCAAAATAATGCCTAAAAAGATACTCAAAGGGAGAATAAGCGACGCAAGCTGCGGTAGTTTTAACGCGATCATCGAAAGCACAAGCTTTGCAGGAAGTCCTCCATCTGAGGCATCACCTAAAATCACCACAAACTTTTGCGACACAAAAATGGTCATTAAAGTTAAAAATACGGCGACCTGCGACTTTAAGACTTCAGTGGTCAAATAACGGAAAATTAGCAATGCTCGCCCCTGTTAAACATCGTGTTTCACTGGAATAGTAAGAAATTTTGAGTAAACTAGTTATTTTACTCACTTTATTATATGCCATCACAATTAAATATCATACCTAGCAAGAACATATAATCTTGCATTTATAGTACAGATGGCATCTATTATGTGATATTGATATTCACAATAAGATAAAGTTCAAAAACACGTAAATAGAGTCATAGTTTATGAGCTAATATTAGTGTTAATAAACTAAAAAATGTAAGAAAGGACTCGAAAATGAATTTCTTACCCTTATTTACTAAGGTTATACGACTCAAAATCAGGAGTGACAATGGAATTTAGCGTAAAAAGTGGTAGTCCAGAAAAACAACGTAGCGCATGTATTGTAGTTGGCGTTTATGAGCCACGTCGTTTATCGCCCATTGGTGAACAGCTAGATAAAATCAGCGATGGTTATATTTCAAATTTACTGCGCCGTGGCGACCTTGAAGGTAAGCCTGGTCAAGTATTGTTGTTGCATCATGTACCCAATGTACTGAGCGAACGCGTTTTACTTGTAGGCTGTGGTAAAGAGCGAGAGTTGGACGACAAACAATATAAACAAATCATCTCTAAAACCATTAACACGCTGAACGAGACAGGCTCTATGGAAGCGGTATGCTTTTTAACAGAGCAGCACGTTAAAAGCCGTGATACTTATTGGAAAGTACGTCAAGCCGTTGAAACGACACAAGATTGTTTATACACATTTAATCAGCTTAAAAGTAAAAAAAGCGATCCTCGTCGACCATTACGCAAAATTGTCTTCAATGTACCGACACGCCGTGAACTCACGATTGGCGAAAGTGCAATTGAGCATGGTTTAGCTATCGCAGCCGGTAGTAAATTATGTAAAGACGTTGCCAATATGCCACCTAATATCTGTAACCCAGCGTATTTAGGTGAGCAAGCACAAGAGCTTGCCGACAACTTTGACAATGTCACGGTTGAAATTATTGGTGAAGAAAAAATGGCTGAGCTTGGCATGAATTCATACCTTGCTGTCGGCCGTGGTAGTGCGAACGAGTCTGTGATGTCGGTGATTAAATACCAAGGTGCCGACAAAGACCAAGCCCCTATCGTACTCGTTGGTAAAGGTTTAACCTTTGACTCTGGCGGTATTTCAATCAAACCAGGCGAAGCCATGGATGAAATGAAATACGACATGGGCGGTGCAGCTGGGGTTATTGGCACAATGCGCGCATTGGCTCAAATGCAGTTACCTATTAATGTGGTTGGTGTGCTTGCTGGTTGTGAAAACATGCCTGGTTCAAATGCTTATCGTCCGGGTGATATTTTAACGACAATGTCAGGTCAAACTGTTGAAGTATTAAATACGGATGCAGAAGGCCGTTTAGTGCTGTGTGATGCACTCACCTATGTTGAGCGCTTTGAACCCGATACCGTGGTCGATGTAGCCACCTTAACGGGTGCCTGTATTATTGCGCTTGGTTCGCATGCAACGGGGTTACTTTCAAATCATAACCCGCTTGCCCATGACTTACTTAAAGCATCTGAGCAAAGTGGCGACCGCGCATGGCAGTTGCCACTGTGGGATGATTATCAAGAACAACTTGAAAGCCCATTTGCTGATTTCACCAACTTAGGTGGCCGTGCAGCTGGGACAATTACTGCTGCGTGTTTCTTGTCTAAATTCACCAAAAAATACAATTGGGCGCATTTAGATATCGCTGGTACAGCATGGCGCAGTGGTGGTAAAAACAAAGGTGCAACGGGTCGTCCGGTGCCAATGTTGACACAGTATTTACTAAACCGTGCTGGCATTAGCGAAGCAAGCCACGACTAAGCACGTTATTTACAGAGTAAGTAACGCTAAATAAGGCGCCAAATGGCGCCTTATTAATTGAAGCAATACGCGTTCTATGTCAAAATCTCTGCTTTGATCTGTGTATCTGTGGGGACGCCCGTCACAATGAGCATGAACGCACAATTTTACGTTCTAAAACAAGATGATAACAGCCAGCAAGCTGATAAAGCGTGTTTTGATCTTGCCGCTAAAATCGCTGCGGATCAGTATCGTCTTGGTCATCGCGTATTTATTTACGCCGATAACATCGACACGGCCCACACAATCGACGACATCATTTGGTCATTTGAACCAGATAGTTTCATACCACACAACCTACAAGGTGAAGGCCCTAAAGGCGGCGCTCCAGTAGAAATTGGTATGACGCCACCTGTCGGCAACAGAAAGATATTAATCAACTTAGCTGAACACCTGCCGGATTTTATTCGCCGTTTTCAGCAAGTTTTTGACTTTGTTCCCGTTGAGCCAACCGCTAAACAAGCTGCCCGTGAGCGGTTTAAAAAGCTTCGCCAACTGGGCGCCCATATTGCAACGCAAGAAATTGACATTTAAGCATTTATTTAAGGTTCTGTGTAATGGATAAAACCTACAATCCGCAAGATATTGAACAGTCTTTATATCAAGACTGGGAAGAAAAAGGCTACTTTAAACCATCTGGCCAAGGTGACGCATACTCAATCATGATCCCGCCACCAAACGTCACGGGTAGCTTACACATGGGCCACGCATTCCAAGACACTATCATGGATACGCTAACACGTTTAAAGCGTATGCAAGGCAACAACACATTATGGCAAGTAGGTACCGACCACGCAGGTATCGCAACACAAATGCTGGTTGAGCGTAAGCTTGCTGCCGAAGAAGGTAAAACACGCCATGACTTAGGTCGTGATGCATTTATCGACAAAATTTGGGAGTGGAAAAATCACTCTGGCGGCACAATTACCAAACAATTACGTCGCTTAGGTGCGTCAGTCGATTGGGACCGTGAACGTTTCACTATGGACGAAGGTCTATCTGAAGCCGTAAAAGAAGTGTTCGTACGTCTTCATAAAGACGATTTAATCTACCGTGGTAAGCGTCTAGTAAACTGGGATCCTAAGTTACACACAGCCATCTCTGATCTTGAAGTTGAAAATAAAGACAAGCAAGGCCATATGTGGAACCTTCGCTATCCACTCGCTGATGGCGTAAAAACACAAGACGGTAAAGACTACATCATCGTAGCAACAACGCGTCCAGAAACCATGTTAGGTGATACTGGCGTGGCTGTTAACCCTGATGATGAGCGTTACCAAGACCTGATCGGCAAAGAAATTTTATTGCCTATCGTCAATCGTCGTATTCCTATTGTTGCCGATGAACATGCCGACATGGAAAAAGGCACGGGGTGTGTGAAAATCACGCCAGCGCACGACTTTAACGATAACGAAGTAGGCAAACGTCATCAACTGCCTATGATCAACATCTTCAACAAAGATGCGGCAGTATTAAGCCAAGGCGAAAGCTATACTTTCGACGGTAAAGAGCTGGCGCTTGATGCACCTATTCCTGAACGCTTGCACGGTCTTGACCGTTTTGATGCGCGCAAGGCAATTGTGAGCGAATTTGAAGAACTGGGTTTATTAGAAAAAATTGAAGACCACAGCCTAACGGTTCCTTACGGTGACCGCTCTGGTGTGGTAATTGAGCCTCTACTAACAGACCAATGGTACGTGCGTGTAGCACCGCTTGCAGAACCAGCCAAAGAAGCCGTTAAAAACGGTGACATTAAATTTGTACCACAACAATATGAGAACATGTACTTCTCGTGGATGAACGACGTACAAGACTGGTGTATTTCACGTCAACTTTGGTGGGGTCATCGTATTCCAGCTTGGTACGACAACGAAGGTAACGTGTATGTTGGCCGTGACGAAGCAGAAGTTCGCCGCGACAATAACATTGCTGATAACGTGGCGCTTAAACAAGACGAAGACGTACTTGATACATGGTTTTCATCAGCACTGTGGACCTTCTCAACACAGGGTTGGCCTGCAAACACAGATGATTTAAAAACCTTCCACCCTTCAGATGTATTGGTAACCGGTTTCGACATTATCTTCTTCTGGGTTGCGCGTATGATCATGATGACCATGCACTTCATCAAAGATGAAGACGGCAAGCCACAAGTTCCATTTAAAACTGTTTATGTCACCGGTCTTATCCGTGATGAAAACGGCGACAAAATGTCTAAATCAAAAGGTAACGTACTTGACCCAATCGATATGATTGACGGTATCGACCTTGAAAGTCTCGTTGAAAAGCGCACTGGCAA
This sequence comes from Pseudoalteromonas lipolytica, assembly GCF_900116435.1. Classification (GTDB taxonomy): domain Bacteria; phylum Pseudomonadota; class Gammaproteobacteria; order Enterobacterales; family Alteromonadaceae; genus Pseudoalteromonas; species Pseudoalteromonas lipolytica. Next base: position 95,462 of record NZ_FPAZ01000006.1, read on the forward strand.
CATGATGCAGCCACAGCTTGCGAAGAAGATTGAAAAGAATACCCGTAAAACATTCGAAAATGGTATTGAAGCACACGGTACAGATGCCCTACGTTTCACATTAGCGGCAATGGCTTCAACAGGCCGTGACATAAACTGGGATATGAACCGCCTTGAAGGTTATCGTAACTTCTGTAATAAACTATGGAATGCGAGCCGTTACGTATTAATGAATACGGAAGAGCAAGATTGTGGTTTTAATACTGAGGCTGAAAAGCAGTATTCACTGGCTGACCGTTGGATTTTAGGTCAATTTGAAGCCACGGTTAAAACCTACACAGAGCACCTAGAAAACTACCGTTTTGACCTTGCTGCAAACACTATCTACGAGTTCACATGGAACCAGTTCTGTGATTGGTACTTAGAGCTCACTAAGCCGGTATTATTCAAAGGCAACGAAGCACAACAACGTGGTACGCGTCATACTCTTATCACGGTATTAGAAAGCTTACTGCGCTTAATGCACCCAATGATGCCTTATATCACAGAAACAATCTGGCAACGTGTTGCACCGCTGGCGGGTATTGAAACTGCAAACACCAGTATTATGGTGCAAGCTTTCCCTGTTTACACAGCTGCAAACGTCGACAGCCAAGCAATGGACGACCTAGAGTGGGTTAAACAGTTCATTCTAGCTATCCGTAATATCCGTGGTGAAATGGATATTAGCCCAAGTAAACCATTGTCGGTTTTACTGGCTAATGCATCAGATGAAGACACGCGCCGTTTAGCTGATAACGAAGCATTCTTAGCATCACTTGCTAAGCTTGAAGCGTTCACGCTGCTTGAAAATAAAGACGATGCGCCAGCGTGTGCAACATCGTATGTTGGCAACTTGGAAATCATGATCCCAATGGCTGGCTTAATTGATGTTGAAGCTGAGCTTGGTCGTATTGCTAAGCAGCTAGAAAAAGCTGAAAAAGGCTTAGCGCAAGTACAAAATAAACTTGCCAACGAAAAGTTTGTGAACAACGCACCTGAAGCAGTTCTTGCTAAAGAGCACGCTAAGCTTGCTGAGTTTACAGATGCAAAAGACAAACTATTAGCGCAAAAGGCGAAAATAGAAAGCCTATAACGCCATACACTAAGCGCGATTAATTCGCGCTTACAAAAAAGCCGCATCATGGTATTTCATGATGCGGCTTTTTTAATTTCTAATAAGTATCAGCGATTTTTACACAGTATAAAAATCGCCTTAAATATTAAAATGTGTAGTTATACTGAGCACCTAATAGTACAGCATGACCTTTTGATTCATATTCCCATGAAACATTTTGGCCAAGTGACGCTGCTAAACTATCTTTTTCAGTGAAGTTTTGTGTTTTACCACGAAGAATACTCACACCTAAGTCGATATTTGAGTTTTCGCTAAATGCGTAATTACCACCGAACGAGAACCAGAAACGGTCTGTATCAGGAATAGAGATTGAAAGGTGTGATTGATCAGCTGGCGATTCATCGTAGGCAATACCTGCACGAAGTAATAACGCATCGCTGTACTGATAGTCAGTACCAATTGAGTAACGCATTGAATCAGAGAAATTCTCTTCTTTAGAGAAAACAGGCGTTTCACGGCTTGGTGTATACGCTTCTAATTTCTGGAAGCTATCCCAACCAGTCCATAAAATGCTGTAGTGTACGCCTAGCTTTTTGTCTAATTGGTGTGAACCAGAGAACTCAGCAATCGCTGGTAATGTTAATTTTAGCTCGCCAGGTACAGTCATGCCCGCTAAACCACCCACAGCTGCAGGTAATTGGTTTGAGTACTCACCTTCAAAATCGATATCTGTTTCGCTGCGGTAGCTAAAGCCAAAGCGGTTATTTTCATCAAGTTGGTACATTGCACCCACGTTCCAACCAAAACCGTAATCGTCACCTTCAAGGTGAGCAATTTGCGTATTCGCAGGGATACCAAATGGGTTAGCACCGGCATTACGAACTACTTTTGCATCAGCGTAAACATAGTTTAAGCCAAGACCTACGCTGAACTGCTCGTTGATTTTGTACGATGCACTGGCATTCATGTTAACAGTTACGATTTCAGTTTCACCCGCAATCGAGCCTGCCGCATAGTCGTCATTAAACTCAGTTGAAAGACCAAAGTTAGAAAAAGCACCAAAACCTAACGACACTTTGTCATTTAATGGCATGGTGAAGTAACCCGCAGGAATAAATGCAGATGGAGCGATGCTATCATCATCAATTGAGTTTGCATCTAAACCATATGCAGCGCTCTGGCCTTTTAAGCTTACGTCTGGAATAACAGCAATGCCTGCCACTGAAATTTGCTTGTCTTTGAATAAAGACATAAGTGCAGGGTTACGAGCTACAACTGAAGCATCATCAGCAACGGCTGCTTCACCTGCGTATGCACGGCCTAAACCCGATACATTTTGCTCTGCTAATTGGAAAGCTGCAGCAAAGCTGTCAGCAGAAACAACAGCAAGTGATGCTGCAATTAATGTTTTAGTGAACTTCATAAATCTGTGTCCTCTTGCAATCTAATGCGTTAGCGATACCAATTTATAGTGCAACCAGCTAGTTAGCTTTTAAAGTTAGCGCTACATGTTGGTATTAGATGTTTTATTCTAATAATTACAAACTTTCGAACATTACCTTAATTAAGATCAAAAAACTGTAATTTTTCGTTAGAAATAGGTAAAAAACCCACATTTTAACAACAAGATAACAACTTATTAAAACTCATCAGATCTCTGGTAACAAATAGTAATTGATATCAATTATCATTTGCATTGACATCTTTTTAGCATCGCTTTAGACTAAAAACAGTGTGTTAATGGATCAGGCATGGTTATGGAAATCGCTTTTATTTTTACTGCATTGCTCTTATGTGGAGTCAGTGTTTACTACTTCTGTAAAGCAAACTACTGTGCTTGCACCAAAGCCGGTGAGTGCGATAACCCCGTTAATCAGTATTGGTTAGGTGCGATGTGCAGCGCGGTTCTGTCGTTATTGTTGTGTTGTGTTGCTTTGCATGTCGAAAAAGGCACATTATTGTGGTTGGTATTAATGGTAAGTTGTTTTAGTGGTGCATTTATTTCAGCTAAACGTAATGCCAAAAAGCGCTGCACTAAAGCTAAACAAGCAAATGCTCTTTTAACAAACGAGCCAAATTAAGCTGGTAATCAAGCGGTTTGATACTAGCAACAATCTTTAATTCATGGTTTTCGCTTAAATTAACATCTTTAGCGGTAATATGGTGCTTGTGTTTAGCATTATAAAATATTTTTACTTTAGGCTTTATAGGGTTCTCGTGATTCCCTTCCATCACTAACGCAAGACGTTCATTGTTAAGCTTAACAATTGTGCCAACTGGATGTACTCCCAAGCACTTAATAAACCGCTGTACAAGTTCTGAGTCAAACAGGTGCTTATTAGCCAACAAGTAACGTAATGCCGAGATAGGCTCTTCGCCTAATTGATGAGGGCGGTCTGCTGTCATTGCATCATACACATCGACTATGGCCATCATTCGCGCTGGCCGACTCAGCTTTTCAGCGCCAATGCCACGCGGGTAGCCACTGCCATCTAAGCGTTCATGATGATTAACGACCATATCAAGCATTAAAGGGCTAATTCCCTTTTCACCTTTAATCACACCTAAGCTTTGTGCGACATGTTTTCTAACAACCTGCATTTCTGTGTCATTCAATGCACTGGGCTTTGATAGCACTCCTTGCGGCATTTTTGCTTGCCCTATATCATGCAAAAGCGCCCCCATAGCAAGCTCTTTTATCGTTTTTTCTTTGTAGCCTAGATACTTAGCAAACACACTAACTAAAATTGCGGTATTAATCATATGACGCCAATTATAGATATGCTTGTCTTTAAGACGCGTTAATATCGTCAGCGCATTGTGATTTCGAAACACAGAGCCGACAATATCAACCGCAATATCATCTAATAAACTCATATTCATTTTCAGACCCGCGGTGATGTCTGAGTAAAGTGCTTGTAATTTACGGCTGTACTGTTCGTAGTGAACACTCGCCTTAAGAAACTCCTGCTCAACCGTTACAGCGTGCGACTTAGTATTAAGGGCGTCAGTTTGCTCTACAATTGGTTTGCTTGGTTCTGCAACTGGTTGGTATTTTTTAGGAAGCGCAACATCACTCTGAGCAAAATCGATAAGGAGTTCTTCAACGCCCTCAGAAATTAAACGCTTAATAATGGTTTTATCACGCACTAAACCACGCGTTTTTATTTTAATACTGTTTATGTGTTCTTGTTGCTTACTGACACTGTCAACAAACATCCCTGGTACAAGTTCGGCAATCGGTAAGGTGATTAACATAAAAAGGTTAGTGCATAAAAAATCGAGTTTTCATTATCGCCCAACCGAAAAAAATGTCTATAGATCAAGTCTCGAATACGAAATAGGTATGAGTTAATTTTAGAGGTTAGAGGTTAGAGGTTAGGAAATTATAAGCGCGATTGTATATCGCGCCATAATTCAGACAGTAACGCGGGGTAAACCCGCTGCTACATTTTATTCCTGAAAGTATGTGCCCCAACCGTCATACTCAACGTCACATTGCTGTGCAAGAGCTTCTAATTTATCAACATCTTCCATTATGACTTCAACGTCAAGCTCAGCTTCAACAACGACGTCAAAGCTCCATACTTTTTGGCCATCTTCTAGCTCAAGTTCTGCAGGTTCTTCAACATCGTAGCCAAGTTTAAATGCGGCTAGCGCAGCTTGCTCTAATTTTTCGAAGTTTTCACTTACGAAGTGATGTTCAACTTCATACAGTACTTCAGGATCTGAGCCATCTTCAAGGAGTGAAGTAACAATGTCTTCACTAATTTCGCGCCAATTTTCCATTATTTATTTCTCACTTGAGCATCTAATTCAGTTATTTTAGCAGCCATAATATTATGAACATGCGACGCATGCTCACGTGCAGTTACGTCTTTATCAAGATAAATCGGCGCTAACATTTCAAGGTAAATTGTACCATTGTCTAAGCGGTTTAGCTTAATAGTTTTATGCGTGGTACTCATACAAACAGGCACAATGGGGACATCGGCACTCATTGCGGTATGAAATGCCCCCGTTTTAAAAGGCAGTAAACCGCGACCATAACTCCGAGTTCCCTCTGGGAACATCCACACAGACAGACCTTTTTGCTTTATTTTTTCGGCTGATTTAGAAATGGTACCCGCTGCTTTTGAGCGGTTTGCACGGTCAATTAAAATATTACCTGAAAGCCAGTATAGCTGACCAAAAAACGGAATCCACTTTAAGCTTTTCTTACCAAGGCTGACACAATTTTCTGGCACCATCGCGGGTAAGGTGAATATGTCGTAGTTGTTTTGATGATTTGCTACATACACTGCTGGACCCACATTTTTAGCGTCAGGGTGATAAGTCAGCTCAAGCTTGACGCCTAGCAACACCGCCATTTTACTAAACCAACCTGAAACAATGTGCACATTATTATTGTGAAATGGTTTAAAAATGCATAAAAGCAAACCAAACACACAGCTTAAAACAATAAATAACGCCATGATAATAATACGAAAAACAGCTAACAAACGGATTCTCCTCGAGTAAATCAGCGCGCATTATAACGTGAAATATGTCATTACCATAGCTTTTGGCGTACATGTGTGCGCTAAGATATTAATCTCTTTTCGTTGCAATAAAAAAGGCCTGCTTAGCAGGCCTTCTTAATTTATTCACTCAAATCTGTTGAGGATTCGTCTGGTTCATCGGTGTGTGTTATTTCTACCACCGCTTCATCTACACGCTGTAACCCGCGTGGTAGCTTATTACCTCGTCGACCGCGCTCACCATGATAATGCTCAAGATCACTTGGTTTTAAGGTTAATTTACGCTTGCCTGCATGAAGTGTCACACTGCTGCCCTCTGGCACCACCGCAAGTACTTTTACAAACTCTTCACGGGCTTGTACTTTTGCACTAGGAATAGAAATAATCTTGTTTCCCTTGCCTTTGCTTAGCTTAGGTAAATCACGTAATGGGAATAACAGCATACGGCCTTCATTTGAAATCGCCATACAGTAATCTGTCGCAACATCACTCACACGGATAGGAGCAAGTAGCTCTCCGCCTTTAGGCACGCTAACCAGCGCTTTACCATTCTTATTCTTACTAACAAGATCTTTAAAGTCGCTAATAAAGCCATAACCTGCATCTGAAGCCATCAATAATACTTGATTGTCTTCTGCCATCACCACATGTTCAAAGTTAGCCCCAGAGCTTAAATTAAAGCGCCCTGTCATTGGCTCACCTTGGCTTCGCGCTGACGGTAAGCTGTGCGCATCCGTGGCAAATGCCCGACCACTTGAGTCAAGGAACACCGCAGGCTGGTTGCTCTTACCTCGCGCCGATGCTTTGTAGTTATCGCCCGATTTATAGCTGAGTCCTTCCACATCTAAATCATGGCCTTTACCGACACGTGCCCAGCCTTTTTCAGACAGCACAACAGTGACTGATTCTGATGGAATAAGATCTTTCTCACTCAACGCTTTTGCTTCAACACGCTCAACAACAGGCGAACGACGATCGTCTCCGTACATTTCAGCAGCTTCTTGAATTTCTTTCTTCATTAACGTCGACATACGACGATCTGACCCTAGCGTTTGCTCTAATTTATCACGCTCTTTGGCAAGCTCATCCTGCTCGCCTTTAATTTTAAACTCTTCAAGTTTCGCTAAGTGACGTAGTTTTAATTCTAAAATCGCTTCGGCTTGCGTGTCTGTTATTGCGAAACGCTCCATCAGCACTGGCTTTGGCTTATCTTCAGTACGGATGATTTCAATCACTTCATCAATATTTAAGAAAGCAGTTAATAAACCTTCTAAAATATGTAAGCGCGCAAGTACTTTATCTAAACGGTACTGTAAACGACGACGTACTGTTTCACGGCGGAACGTCAACCATTCAGTTAAAATGCTGAGTAAATCTTTTACTTGTGGGCGTCCATCTAAACCCAGCATATTTAAGTTTACGCGGTAGTTCTTTTCTAAATCGGTTGTCGCAAATAAGTGAGCCATTAATGGCTCTGCTTTAATGCGATTTGAGCGCGGTACAATAACGATACGCGTTGGGTTTTCGTGATCAGATTCATCACGTAAATCTGCCACCATTGGCAGCTTTTTCGCATTCATTTGCGCAGCTATTTGTTCAAGTACCTTAGCACCTGAACATTGATGCGGTAGCGCCGTAATAACAATATCACCATGTTCTTCGGTGTAGATTGCACGCATTTTAATTGAACCACGACCAGTTTGATAAATTTTACGAATATCGTCTTTTGGTGTGATGATCTCAGCTTCTGTTGGGTAATCAGGCGCATGCACTAATTCCAGCAGTTCTTCGATTTCAGTTTTTGGTTTATCGAGTAATAAACAACATGCACTCGCCACTTCTCGCACATTGTGTGGTGGAATATCGGTTGCCATCCCCACCGCAATACCCGTCACACCATTAAGTAAAATATGCGGTAAACGAGCAGGCAGCACCATCGGCTCATCTAATGTGCCATCAAAGTTAGCCGTCCAATCAACAGTTCCCTGCCCAAGCTCTTTAAGTAAAACTTCTGAGAACTTTGATAATCGTGCTTCGGTATAACGCATTGCAGCAAATGACTTAGGATCATCCGCTGCCCCCCAGTTACCTTGCCCATCCACCAGCGGATAACGGTAAGAAAACGGCTGCGCCATTAAGACCATGGCTTCGTAACATGCGCTGTCACCATGTGGATGGTATTTACCTAAAACATCACCCACGGTACGCGCTGATTTTTTATATTTTGCTTGTGCCGATAAGCCCAGCTCACTCATCGCATAAATAATACGGCGCTGTACAGGTTTTAGACCATCGCCTACATGCGGTAAGGCGCGGTCCATAATGACGTACATCGAATAATTTAAATAGGCGTCTTCAGTAAAGCGCCCCATTGTTTGTTGTTCTATGCCCTGCATCAGCAAGGTATCTGTATCACTCATTAACGCTTACCTATTTTTTCTTAGCGCTAACGCGGTAAATCGCATTAGCGTAATCGTCTGAGATCAATAAGCTGCCATCTGCAAGTTCTGCAAATGCAACTGGGCGACCAAATGTTTCTTCATTTTGCATAAAGCCAGTAATGAATGGGGTGTACTTTGTAATACGGCCTTGTTCAACATTGGCTAGCATGACTCTATAACCCGACTTTTTCGAACGATTCCACGAACCATGCTCAGCAACAAATAACTGTTCTTTGTAGTTGGCCGGAAATTGCTTACCGTTGTAGAAATGAATACCTAATGGTGCAACATGCGCCCCCAGCGCCAGTGCAGGTGATTTGTAATCAGCAATACGCTTACCTTTGCCAAATTCAGGGTCTAAAATAGCCCCTGCATGCACATAAGGGAAACCGTAATGAGCGCCTTCTTCTCCTTCACCTACTCGGTTAATCTCGCATGGAGGCATGTCATCGCCCATCATGTCACGGCCATTGTCACTGAACCAAAAAGCATGGGTAGTTGGGTGATAATCAAAGCCCACTGAATTACGTACACCTTTGGCAATCGTTTTAATTTCTTTGGTATCAACATCCAAAGAGAAAATACGGCCGTACTTGTCATCTTCTGCACAAATATTACACGGTACACCAACAGGAACAATTAACTCCCCCGTTGGCGCAAAGCTAATAAACTTCCAGCCATGGTGACGATCGGTTGGGAACTTATCGTAAACCACCTCAAATTTGGGTGCTTTTAAATGTTTATCAATTTCTTTAAAACGAATAATACGTGACACTTCAGCAACGTATAAATCGCCGTCTTTTATTGCTAAACCCGACGGCATTTCGAGCCCTTTGGCAATCACAATTTTCTTATCTGCTACACCATCACTGTTATGATCGATAAGCGCATAAACATTGCCCGCTTTTCGCGAGCCGACATACACAATGCCTTTTTTAGAAACGGCAATTTGACGCGCATTCTCAACATCATCTGCAAATAAACTAACGTTGAAGCCATCAGCAACCGTTAGTTTATCTAAAATATCTTTTGCCATCACTGGCGCTGACAACAAGCTCAGTGATAATAATGAAGTCAGTATTTTTTTCATTTTTCTTGCCTTTTAATTCATTTTCAGCAACTAAGTTGCAGCTCTATATTTAAACTTGTGCACGATTACCGTGATCTTCTAGCCACTGACGACGGTCTGAAGAACGCTTTTTAGCAAGCAACATGTCCATCATTTCCATGGTTTGCTCTTCCTCATCAAGTGTTAGCTGCACTAAGCGACGTGTATTAGGATCCATGGTGGTTTCGCGTAATTGCAGCGGATTCATCTCACCAAGACCTTTGAAGCGTTGTACATTAACTTTACCGCGTTTTTTCTCTGCTTCTATCCGGGCTAAAATGCCATTTTTTTCGTCTTCATCAAGGGCGTAATACACATCCTTACCAATGTCGATTCGAAATAAAGGGGGCATTGCCACGTACACATGGCCTTTTTTGATAAGCGCAGGAAAGTGACGCACAAACAATGCACACAACAAGGTGGCAATGTGTAATCCATCCGAGTCAGCATCCGCTAAGATACAGATTTTATTGTAGCGCAGACCAGATAGGTCACTCGAATCAGGGTCAATGCCGAGTGCTACCGAAATATCGTGAACTTCTTGCGATGCCAAAATTTGCCCAGACTCTACTTCCCACGTATTTAAGATTTTACCTCGCAGCGGCATAATCGCTTGGAACTCGCGATCACGTGCTTGTTTAGCCGAACCACCCGCCGAGTCACCCTCAACTAAAAACAGTTCAGTGCGGTCATTATCTTGCGCGCTGCAATCTGTTAACTTACCAGGTAATGCAGGGCCTGAGGTAATGCGTTTACGCACTACTTTTTTGGCTGCACGTAAACGACGTTGCGCATTAGAAATACATAAATCGGCAAGTAACTCGGCAGTTTCGGTGTGCTCGTTTAACCATAAACTAAATGAGTCTTTCACCACACCAGACACAAATGCAGCACATGAACGCGAAGACAGCTTTTCTTTTGTTTGACCTGCAAATTGCGGGTCTTGCATTTTAACTGACAGCACATAACTACAACGCTCCCAAATATCATCTGGGGTCAGTTTTACACCACGTGGCAGTAAGTTTCTAAACTCACAAAACTCACGCATCGCCTCTAAAAGCCCTTGGCGCAAGCCGTTTACATGGGTTCCGCCCTGTGCGGTTGGAATTAAATTTACATAGCTCTCGGCAATCGATTCACCACCATCAGGTAACCACACAACTGCCCAATCAGCGCCTTCTGTTGAGCTGGCAAACTCACCTATAAACGGCTCTTTAGGCAAGACATCAAAGCCTTTTACAGCCTCATTTAAATAGTCTTTTAGGCCTGTTTCGTAGTACCACTCGAGTGTTTCTTTAGTTTGCTTATTGGTAAATTTGATGCGCAAACCTGGGCATAATACGGCTTTGGCTTTTAATAAGTGATTAAGTTTGGTGATCGAAAAGTTCGCTGAGTCAAAATAGCTGGCATCAGGCCAAAAACGAACCGTTGTCCCGGTATTACGCTTACCAACCGTGCCAATAACGTTTAAGTCTTCGACTTTATCGCCGTGTTCAAAGGCCATTCTAAATTGCTGCGCATCGCGGCGAACAGTCACTTCAACACGAGTAGATAGCGCATTCACAACCGAAATACCTACGCCGTGCAAACCACCTGAGAATTGATAGTTCTTATTTGAGAACTTACCACCTGCATGTAGCTTGGTAAAAATAAGCTCTACCCCGGGAATTCCTTCTTCAGGGTGAATATCGATTGGCATCCCTCGGCCATCATCAATGACTTCTAATGAGTTATCTTCATGAAGAATGACATCTATTTTTGTTGCATGGCCTGCCATTGCTTCATCGACACTGTTATCGATAACCTCTTGGCCTAAGTGATTAGGACGCACCGTGTCGGTATACATACCAGGGCGGCGTTTAACAGGTTCTAACCCGTTTAAGACTTCAATTGCTTCGGCGTTATAATTTTGCTGACTCATAGTTTTTATATCTTTTATGCGCTTAGCTATGTTTTACGTGATTTTAAGAAAATCTACAATACTTGCAAAGGTTTGTTCGAAGCCGATAAAACTATGATCGCCTCCAAATTCAACGCGTTGCTTACATTGAGAATAATATTTAACCGCCTCTTGATAAGGCAGTACTTCGTCGCCTGTTTGCTGTAACAAATAGAGTAATGACGGCGTTTTTATTTGCGCTAAATACAAGCTGCGCAATGCATCCATATGCCGCTTATCAAGCTCATAATGAACATTTTGATACGGGTTATAGTTTGGTCCCAAGAGATTATCAAGCAGCTCAAAAGGACGAACCGCGGGATTAATGACAACAGCAGGGAGGCCATAACGCTGCGACAAATACGTCGCATAAAACCCACCAAGCGAACTGCCTAACAACACGGTATCTGCCGTGATGAGCTGCTCTAGCTGTAGCATGGCATGCAATGGCTCATGGGTTAAACGAGGCACTTGATAGTCAACATCAAATTGCGCCATATGCTCACCAAAACGCACCGCTTTATAAGACTTTTCAGAGCTGTTAAAGCCATGAATATAAATTACCCGTTTAGCCATACTACATCCGTTGTTAACTGCACGCTATGCGTATCATCAAAGTTTAGGGTAATTAAACGAAAAGCAGGCCCTAAATCCTCTTGCTGCCACTGTGTAGTTTGCTTGGTAAACTGGATGGAGCTTGCGGGTGTTGCGTATATATTCAAGCCGCGAAATGCATACTTATAATCATGATGAACGTGACCATGAAACAACGCGATGCAGTGATGAGTGTTCACCAACGCATTTAACAATTGCGGGCCATTTTCAAGGAGGTGTTTATCGAGATAACCGTTTATAGGTAATGGGTTATGATGACAAAACACCACACTAGGTGTGTCATCCACTCCCTTACTAAGCTCCTCTAAATGCGCCTGTTTTACCCATCCCGCAGGTGTTGCGCCTTTCGAGTTAGCCAACAATAATTGCCCACCCTGAAAAGTAATTCGCTTATGGCTTAAAATGTGAGGACCCGCAATCGCATGGTATTCCTGTAACTCATCGTGATTACCCGGCAACCAAAATACGGGACACAACAGCGGTGAATCCGCAATTAGTTTAGCGAATAACTGGTATGAATCGCGGCTATGATCTTGCGTTAAGTCACCACCAAATACAACGCAGTCGACTTGATGCTCTGCAATTGCGGCTAAACAACGTGCAAAATACTCTGCGGTATTAACCCCAAAGTACTCGCCACTTTGATCTTTAAATAAGTGACAATCTGTAACATGGGCAACCGTTAACTGCGATTTTTCAAAATGGTAAGCGTCGCTAAACCAAGCCATTGTTAACATCCCAATTTAATACTGCGCGACCATTTTCAACACAAGCCACTAACCAGTCATATAAAAAAGCATTCAGCTGATATTTCTCGTCTTTTTGATGCATATTTGGATTAGGATAAGCATACGAAGGTTTAATGCGCTGATGAAAATCATGATGAATTATTTCGGCGACTTTCGCATCATGGTACATACGAACGGTTAAATACAGCGGTTTAACCGAATGTACGTGTCCCGCTTCCTGACTAATCGAGATATCCATGGTGTACTTTGCTGTATTGTCAATTTTGACCACAAAAGTACTACTTCCCAACTGAACTTTACGTTCTTGGTCAACTTGACGCTCTTGAGGAAGTAACTTTAATGCACGCACATAATTGTGCTCACACAAAGTTAAGTACTTAGGTAAGCTCTGAATGTAACGTTGTTCAGCCGTGACGTACGTCAAAATGCCCCCTACTCGTTAGTCGTTTTGCAAATCAGACACTATACGTTGCCTGTTCAGTGCTAACCATTGTAGCGAAATAACCGTTGCAGCATTGTCTATTTCACCTTGCTCCAATCGCAGCATGGCTTCATCATATGACATTATATGTGTTTTGATGTCTTCATCTTCGTTATCAAGACCAAAAATACCACCTTGGTATTGAGATAGGTCAGTATAGGCTAAATACAAGAACAAACGCTCTGTTGTTCCACCCGGACTTGAAAGATACGACATCATGAATTCAAGTTTATCAAGCTCAATCCCCGCCTCTTCAAACGCTTCGCGTTTGGCGACTTCTTCATAGTCAGTACTGCCATCAGCCATACCCGCTATGCATTCAAGTAACCAAGGAGAGTGTTTTGAGGCCAATGCCCCAATGCGTATTTGCTCAATTAACAGCACCTGATCAGTCACCGGATCATAAGGAAGTACGGCAACCGCATGGCCTCGTTCTAATATTTCACGCTTTACTTCGACAGACTGTCCACCGGCAAACAGTGCATGACGAAAGCAATATAAATTGATCTTAAAAAAACCATCATAAACACGTTCAATAGGCTTTAACTCTATGTCGTCATGGCTAAATTGTGAGATTGCGGTTATTTTCATTCTCTATTTCCTATACATTATGCGTAAAAAATACGGCCAATTATATTCTGTTACACTTGGACATGCAGATTTACGTATTTTTTTTTTGGTTATTCATTAAAAAAGAGTACCATGGTGACAGTACGAAAATTGTCTAAGGACTGAACGAACAATGAAAAAAACACTACTCGCTGCGCTTATCGGTTTTTCAAGCGCATTGACTGCAACAGCAAGTTACGCTGAAGACCTACTTCAAGTTTACGAGATTGCAACAGCAAACGATCCTACCGTACTTAAAGCAAAAGCCCAAGCAGATGCGCAAGCTTATGAGAGCGATCGCGCGTTAAGTGCACTATTACCGCAAATTGGTCTTAGCCTTGGCTATGAATCAACAGATTCAACATTATACGAAGGCACTGATGCGACAGGTTATGCTGAGTTTAGTCGCGATACAGATGTATTCAGCCGTGGCATCAGCTTAAGCCAAACATTATTTGATTTAGGTGCTTGGAATACCCTAGGTATTGCTGATAAACAGGCTTTACAAGCATCTGCACAATACGACTTTGCAAAACAAGATCTTATCGTGCGTGTGGCAGAAGGCTATTTCAATGTATTGAGCGCGATTGATAACTTAGAGTTTGTGCAAGCTGAGAAACGTGCCATTGAGCGCCAACTTCAACAAACAAAAGAGCGGTATGCAGTGGGTTTAACCGCGATAACTGACGTTCATGAAGCTCAAGCTCAGTTTGATAACTCAGTCGCAAAAGAAATTGTTGCTAAGAACAGTGTCGAAACAGCGCGTGAGCAACTTCGTGAAATCACGGGTAAATATCATGCTAAATTAGACATGTTGAACACGGACACTTTTTCAACGGTTGCACCTAGTAAACAGTCAACTGATTACATAAAAATCGCTGAAGAGAAAAACTTAAATCTGCAAGTGTCAAAAGTGACTGTCGATATTGCAAAAGATCAAATCGACTTAGCAAAAGCAGGACACTACCCTAAGCTGACACTCAACGCATCGTACAGTGACGGCCTAGAAGATTTAAATAAAAACTCACATGAGCCACGCACAGATACGGCCAGAGTGGGCGTTAATTTCAGTGTACCAATTTACTCTGGTGGAGCAACTGTAGCTGCGACAGATCAAGCGCGTGCATTCTACGTTGCAGCAAGCGAAGATTTAGAAGCAAGTTTACGTGCAGTTACACGTTCTGTTATTACGTCTTATAACCAAGTGGTTTCAGATATCGCTACATACAAAGCACTTCAACAAGCGGTTGTGTCAGCCGAAAGTGCATTAAAAGCGACTGAAGCAGGTTTTGAAGTCGGTACACGTACCATTGTTGACGTACTGATCAGCACACAAAATCTTTATAACGCGAAAAGTAACCTTGCCAACGTACGTTACCGTTATGTTGTTTCTACATTACGCTTGAAGCAAGCTGCGGGTACTTTAACAGGTGAAGACCTCGTCGCGATTAATCAAGGATTAAAAGAAATCTAAGTATTTCTTATCATTCTTGACGATTCTATAAGCCAGCTATTGCTGGCTTTTTGTATTTTTAAACACTTACAGTTAAACTAGCTTTTTTATTTTTAGAGATAATTTTTGTGGTTAGTTCATCTCCCTTTAAAGCGTCTTTTTTAGGCCCTCGTTATTGGCTTACTTGGGTTGGCGTATTTTTTCTGTATTTAATTTCTTGGTTACCACATAAATTCCAATTATTTCTCGGCAAACTCATCGGCCGTTTAGTGCATCGCTTTATGA
Organism: Pseudoalteromonas lipolytica; assembly: GCF_900116435.1. Lineage (GTDB taxonomy): Bacteria > Pseudomonadota > Gammaproteobacteria > Enterobacterales > Alteromonadaceae > Pseudoalteromonas > Pseudoalteromonas lipolytica. The sequence goes on from NZ_FPAZ01000006.1 coordinate 110,758, forward strand.
AGCGCCGCCGCCATATTGCAGAAGTAAATATTCGGTTATGTTTTCCTAATATGCCTGAACACGAGCAACGTGAGTTGGTACTAAAAAACATGGAAAACACCGGCATAGCCATGATGGAAACAAGCATGGCTTGGTGGTGGCCAGAGTGGCGAATTAAAAAAGTGTTTGGTTCAGTAACAGGACTTGAACACTTTGAAAAAGCGCAGCAATCGGGTAAAGGAGTTTTGTTACTGGTTCCACATTTTTTGCATTTAGAAATGGCCAGCCGAATCATGGGAATAAAGCACCAAGGCATAGGCTTTTATCGCCCACACAATAATCCATTGATGGAATACTTCACCACCAACGGGCGGTTGCGTTCTAACGAATACCTAATTGGCAAACGCGATGTAAAAGGCTTACTACAAGCGCTTAAAAACAAAAAAGTATGCTATTACTTACCTGATCAAGATTATGGCCGTAACCGTTGTGAGTTTGCGCCCTTTTATGCCGTTCAAGATGCAGCAACCACCACGGGAACATTACTTTTTTCAAGCAGTAAATATTGTGAAACGGTGAGCTTGACTAGTCGCAGAGATGAGCAAGGGCGTTATCATTTAACGGTACTGCCGGCTCTTGAAAATTTTCCATCTGGCGATAACCTGACAGATGTGACGCGTGTTAACCAACGTATGGAACAGGCAATCGACTTAGCGCCCGAACAATACATGTGGTTACACCGCCGTTTTAAAACACGCCCTGACGAGAATGCCCCTTCTTATTATAAGTAGAGTGACAATTTTTAATTTGTATGGTTTTATTAAACGAGTAAACAACAAGAGAATTAGAAATGTGGTTTTGGGTTAAGCATTTATCATTAGCTGTAATTTTAATTGCTGCTGCGATTTATTTTTTATTTGGCAGCGGGCCAGTTCTTGATATCAAGGATACTCAGAATGCTGCAGCACAGGGACTATCCCGTTTTTACGCTGCCCTTAGAAATCAAGTGAACAGTAAAGACAACGAGCGTGATAAATACGTGCTCAAGTTGCCCGCACCTGAAACAAGCCTTGATATGGCGTTGTTTGAACGAGAAAAAGTCGTTGAGCCCTCTTCACCTAACTGGACGGGTGATGTGCAACCGCGTCGCTTTGAAAACGGCACAACCCTCAAGGATGTGTTGTCCGATTACGCACGTAACGAAGACATTGTGTTGTATTGGTATTTAAGCAAAGATTACGTTGTTAAAGATCACTTTCGTGTTGATAGTAATTTTGTCTCTGCCCTGTACCAAGTAGGCAGGGCAATTAACGACGACTTTGAAAGCGAGGTGTATACATTTTTCTGCTTTAAGCAAAGAGCAGCGGTGATCACTGAACTGCCCTCTGCTTATGTACGTGAAAACTGCCGTCGTTTAAAAAGCTAATACTTGCTGCCACACCTGCTTTACAAGTGCTATGTGCTGAGTTAGCTCAGCACGAGGGGCACAACGGCCTTGCTGATTTAAACTCATCATATGATAACGCGAGCGATACTCAATGTATGCAGCGACTAAATCGCGCTGCATGTGTTCTGAAATACACCCAAAACGAGCGGCATCAGCCAAAATGCGCACATTATCAGACCAACATGTCAGCGCACGGTGCTGATGCGCATTTTTGAGCACAACATATTGAGTGATAAATTCAATATCGGTTATACCGCCTTGGTCTTGCTTTAAATCAAATAACTCTTCGGTCCCCTTGGCAAGATGGGCACGCATTTTTTCGCGCATTTCAACCACGTCTTTTTGTAATTTGTCTGCTTCACGCGCTTGGCACAATACATCTTGACGAATTTCTGCAAAACGTTCACTCAACGATGCCTGACCGTAGATCATACGCGAGCGTACAAGGGCTTGATGCTCCCATGTCCAGGCCTGCGTTTGCTGGTAGTGGTAGTAGCTTTCAAGATTAATTGCGAGTAACCCCGACGCCCCTTCAGGCCGCAGACGCGTATCCAGTTCATACAAAATGCCTGATGCTGTACGAGTATTAAATAAGTGCATCAATCGCTGAGCGAGTTTTAAATAAAATTGACGCGAATCAATCGACTTATCGCCATCGGTGTAGCTACTGCCATCGTGGTTGTGAACAAACACTAAATCGAGGTCAGAGTCGTAGCCCACTTCAAATCCCCCCGTTTTTCCATAAGCAATAACTGCAAATCCTTTTTCTTGCTCCGAGGTATTTGTTGGTCGGCCAAAACGCTCAACACAAGCATGCCATGCAATATTAACCGCTTGCTCTACAATCGCTTCTGCAAGCGCAGTTAAGTGATCGCTTACTTTCATGACATCAAGAACACCTGTGGCATCGGCCGCGGCAATCCGCAATTGATGAGTTTGCTTAAACTGGCGTAAAGCTTCCATTTGTAACTCAAGATCGCCATGCTCGATGCGTAGAAAATACTGCCTAATTTCATCTTTGTAAGCAGATAACGGCGTTGGTTTGTAAAGCACCTGGGGATCAATTAATTCATCAAGCAAAATTGGATAACGAGAAATATGTTCGCCAATCCATTTACTATGACAACACAGTGCAACCAATTGATTAAGTGCACCTGGGTTTTCATATAAAAGCTCTAGGTAAGCCGTTCGCGAGATAATTTTATTCAGCACTTGGCAAATCATGGTAAAGGCATCGCTACTCGCTTTCGTTACCGTAAGTTGCTTAAGCAATAGTGGCATGAGTTTATCGAGAATATCACGACCACGGGTGCCTATTTTGGCTTTTGTTAAGCGTGCTTTAAAATCATCAAGCGCAGTCTGCCAATCTAGATTAGGCTCGCACATTAAACTGACGTCGGTCATTTCCCATGCACTGATAAATTCACTTTCACATGGGTCTGCACTGTCACTTTCAAAGCCTATCACCTGCTCAAACTCACCATGCACGTCGGCCATTATTTTATTAATAGCCACAAGACAGCTATCAAAATCGGGCTGCTTAAGTAAGTAGCATAAACGCTGCTGATTTTGCGCGTCATCTGGCAATGTTTGTGTTTGTTTGTCTGCGAAAATTTGTAAGTACTGTTCAATACGACGAAGCGCTAAGTAATTATGCTTAAGTAAATCAGCTTCTTTTTTCTCAATCACTTGATTATTAACAAGCTCTTGCAAAGCTAATAAGAGCGACTGAGTTTGCAAGTTAGCTTCGCGCCCGCCGCGAACCATTTGCAGTGCTTGCACCACAAATTCCACCTCACGAATTCCGCCTGCGCCAAGTTTTATGTTATTAGTTAAACGTTTTCGGCGTACTTCTTGTGCGATCATTTGTTTCATTTTTCGTAAAGATTCAATCACCGAAAAATCGATATAACGTCGGTATACGAAGGGCCTTAGTAGCTCATAAAACTCTTTCCAGTAACCATTTTCAGCGCCAATTAAACGCCCTTTAAGCATGGCGTAACGCTCCCATTCACGCCCTTGTTCTTGGTAATAATCTTCAAGTGCTTGAAAGCTCATGACCAGAGGGCCACTTTCGCCAAATGGGCGCAGACGCATATCAACACGAAAAACTTGGCCATTAACGGTGGTTTGATTTAGCGCCATAATAAGCTTTTGGGCAACCTTTGTGTAAAAGACCTGTGCTTCGACAGAGCGACGTCCACCTTGGGTTGCGACATCTCGCGGGTATGAAAAAATCAAATCAATATCAGACGAATAATTAAGCTCTTTGCCCCCTAATTTCCCCATGCCAAGTACCATCATAGGAATGGCCTCTCCAGCACTGTTCAGCGGTGTGCCACTCACGTTTGCTACTTGTGCAAATGCCCACTGATTGGCACTGTCGATAAGTTGATCTGAAAGCTCGGAGATATAAGCAATGCTGTCATCAATCGGGTTTTGGCAACATAAGTCTAAATAGGCGACTTTTAGCCAATATTTTTCTCGGTATACACGCAGTTTTGCCATTGCCGCGGCATCATCAAGGGTTGAGAGTTCATTGCTATTGAGGGGCGGTTCTGTGGTGCGATTAGCAAGTTCATCGGTATCTAACAACCACGCTTTTAATGTTGGTTGCGATTGTAAGCAGCTCCAGGCAAAGTCACTTAAAGACAATAAGTTAACAATACTTGGTTCAACATCTTGGCCTGGATACAAATCAGCAAATCGTGTCTGACCTAGCTGCTGAAGCGCTTCTGGAAGCGGGTGTAAATTACTCATTAAATACTCTCTTTTAACTTACCTGTAACCGTACTAGAATGATTATCAAAGAATCTTTTTAGCAGGGATCTGCATGCAATATTTATCACTATCTAACACTAGTTTACTTGCGATTGCCATTAGTTTCGCTGTAATTTGCATCACCATCGTGCTCCTACGCATCCTAACGCAAATCAAAGCAAAACAAGCGCTTAAGGAAGAACTAGCCCAGCATGATAACTTTGCAATGGGGATCAGCTTTGCCAGTGAAATCTTAGTAGTGATCGCGACTATCGCGTACATTTTTGATGAAATTAGTCTAAGTGCAGCCCAGTCTAACCCACTCAAGGTGGTTATTTTAATCGCGTTATTATTTGCCTTTATTAAAGTCGGCCACTTAATTCATCGCAAATGGATTCTACATCGCTTTAACGAAGAGGCCGCCATTCTCAAGCAAAATGTGTGTGCCGCGCTTGTTGACTCCGGTATGTTAATCGCAAACTGTATTATCAGTTTAGGACTTTACAACTGGTGCCATACTCAAGGATACAGTAGTTTATTAATCGCAACGGTCAGTTTCTTTGTATTACAAGGGATGTTTGCGCTGGACAGTAAAATTCGTGAATACCGCTTTGCTAAAGCAAATCAAGGTGCCTCATTACAAAGTAACTTTAATTTAGAAAACACCTCTATTGGTATTCGCTATGCGGGTAAGTCTATTGGCCTTGCATTGGCGGGTTACGCTGGTCTTGCCAGTGCTTCATTTATTAGTGGTAAGATGGTTGAAAACTTATTTACTTTAGTGTCTCACTGTGGTGCGATGTGGGTATTGTTATATGTGCTAAGCTACATAATTAAATATATTTCACTACCCAATATAGATACATCATTAGAAGTGGATCACCAAGATAACATAGGTATTGCATGCATAGAGTTTGCCGTTTTCGGCGCGATAGGCTATTTACTAATTAGTATGTTTTCAATTTGATACGGAAGTACGTACATCGTGAGGCACCATGCCATTTAAAGTAAACAATTACTTACTTGTTGATGTAGACAGTGACTTTAGTCGCGCATTTACGCAACATTACTTTGCCAACGCACAAGGGTCTACCCTTGTGGTAGCAGGTGCGAATAGCCGTCATATGGTCAAACTGATGTTTGAACAACTCATTAAAGATTATTGCTACTGTGATTTTAGTAATGAAATAAGTGTCTCTGAGCTTGCCAGCTATTTACATGAACACCATAACATTCAAGGTGTTTTAATTAATCAAACCGATTACCAATTAGCAGACGACGCGCAAAAATTTATTTATAACTCACTGCATAAAGTACGCTTTTTAGTAAACCAAGACGAGCAAGGCTTTGATTTCATTCCCTGCCCTGATCCCGCACATATTAACCACCTATCTTGCCAAACAGATATTGCCGAAACACGCGCTGAAATCCTCACTTTAAGCGAAGATTTAAATAAATAATTGCGCCTAAGCCGCTGCTTACTTACCATATCGCTAAATTATTTTATAAGTGACAGCCCATGCGAGTTCCTCATATTTATCAACCTTCTGTTATCACATTAGATAACCCCGTCACCCTTGATGAAGATGCTGCTGGCCATATTGGTCGCGTACTTCGTATGAAAGTCGGTGAGCAGGTGTCAATATTTAATGGTGAAGGTGGCGAATACCTCAGTGAAATCATTGAAGTAAGTAAAAAGAACGTCGTTGTACAACCACTCGAGTTTATTGATCATGACGTAGAGTCTCCACTTAAAATCCACCTAGGTCAGGGGGTTTCACGAGGTGACAAAATGGACTTTACTATTCAAAAATCAGTGGAGCTGGGGATCACTGAAATCACCCCTATTTTTAGTCAACGATGCGGTGTCAAACTCAGCGGTGAACGTTTAGCTAAAAAACACCAACAATGGCAAAAAATAGCCATCGCAGCTGCTGAGCAGTCTGGACGAAATTTTGTCCCTGTGGTGCACCCTCCAATTGATATCAAAGAGTGGTTAGAACAAAGCAGCGATGCCATAAAGTTAACCTTGCACCCACGTGCAGAGCACAGCATTAAGACCATTCAAGTTCCTTCGTCAGGCGTGCGGTTCTTAGTGGGCCCTGAAGGAGGATTTACCGATGAAGAGCTTGAGATTGCGAAACAACAAGCGTTCGTTGATATTCGTTTAGGCCCACGTGTACTGCGCACCGAAACCGCGGCATTAACGGTACTGAGTGCATTGCAATTACAGTTTGGTGATTTAGCGAATTGAAAATCGTAAAAACACCCATATATCAAGATCACTAACCACAATATGGCAATACCATTGAAAGGCAAAAACATGGCAATTAAGTTAGGCATAATCTCTGATCCTATTAGTGGCTTTAATATTAAAAAAGACACTGGCTTCGCAATGATGATGGAAGCACAAAAACGCGGTTACGAACTTTACTACATGGAAATGGACGACCTGTCACTGCGCCAAGGTCAAGGCTATGCCACAGCAGCAAAAGCCCGTGTATTTGATGATGTAAATCATTGGTATGATCTTGAAGAAAAAGCCTCCATTGCCCTTGCTGATTTAGACGTAATTTTAATGCGTAAAGATCCTCCTTTCGATACCGAATATATTTACGCAACTTATATTTTAGAGCGTGCAGAACAAGCAGGCACGTTGGTTATCAACAAACCACAGAGTTTACGTGATGCCAATGAAAAACTGTTCACCGCTTGGTTTAGTGAGCACACTCCAGATACGCTCGTAACACGAAGCCAAGCCGATATTCGTGCATTTTTAGCTGAGCATAAAGACATTATCTTAAAGCCATTGGACGGTATGGGGGGAGCGTCAATTTTCCGCGTTAAAGAAGACGACGCGAATATTGGTGTTATTTGCGAAACGTTGACTGAACATGGTAGCCGTTTTGCCATGGCACAAAACTATATTCCAGAAATAAAACAAGGCGATAAACGCGTATTAGTCGTTGATGGTGAAGTCATACCATACTGCCTTGCTCGCATTCCTCAAAATGGCGAAACGCGCGGCAATCTTGCGGCTGGCGGGCGTGGCGAAGCACGTCCTATTAGTGATTCAGACCGTAAAATTGCTGAAGCTGTCGCACCGACACTAAAAGCGAAAGGGCTTATTTTTGTTGGTTTAGATATTATTGGCGACCGCCTAACAGAAATCAATGTGACGGCACCAACCTGTGTCAAAGAAATTGAAGCCGCTTACGACATTTCAATTACTGGTCACTTATTTGATGCCATTGAGAGAAAACTGAGCCATACTTAATTAAACCTAACAAAAGGGGCGACCTATGCAGTCATTAGAGAACCATTTCTTAATCGCGATGCCAAGCATGCAAGACCCTTTTTTCAAGCGTGCTGTTACTTATATTTGTGAGCATAATCAAGATGGTGCGATGGGCTTGGTGATTAACCAGCCTATCAATATCACGGTGGGTGAGTTACTCGATAAAATCGAGATTGATAACGACAAGACGCAACAAGCCGCAGGCCGCGCAGTGTTCGCCGGCGGCCCCGTGAAAACGGATCGCGGCTTTGTACTGCACTCGCCTAAGCCGGGCTACACGGCGAGTCAAAAGCTCAGTAGTGATATTATGATCACCACCTCAAAAGATGTGCTCGCAACTCTCACCACAGCGCAAGCACCCGAGCAGTTTATTATCACCTTAGGTTATGCCGGGTGGGATCAAGGACAACTTGAACAAGAACTACTTGAAAATGCGTGGCTAATCATTAAAGCTGACCCTGAGATTATTTTTAATACCCCCGTAGAAAAACGCTGGGAAAAAGCGGTTTCTATGCTGGGTTTTGATGTCAGTCAACTAAGCTCTGAAGCCGGTCACGCTTAACCTAAACGCACTAATTAAACGGCAACTATGACAAAACGCACTTTTAAGCCCATCGGTGAACGCACTGTAATGGGCTTTGACTTTGGTACCAAAAGCATTGGTATCGCCATAGGTCAAGAGTTAACAGGGACAGCCTCTAGCTTACAAGCAGTGAAAGCAAAAGACGGTATCCCAGACTGGCAACTTATTAAAAAACAGGTCGATGAGTGGCAACCTGATTTGATGGTTGTTGGCTTGCCACTCAATATGGATGGCACCACGCAAGATGTCACATTCAAAGCCAAAAAGTTTGCGAACCGACTACACAATCACTTTGCGATTCCGGTTGAAACCCAGGATGAAAGGCTCACCACGGCAGATGCCAAAGCGCGCTTATTTGAACAAGGCGGTTACAGAAATCTAGGTAAGGGTAACGTGGATAATATGTCTGCGGTGATTATTCTTGAAAGTTTCTTTGAACAGTTTTATGGCGACTAAGGTTGTTTATTAATAACCGTATAGTGTGTTAAATCAGGAATAAAGCCTGCCTCGCGGTAGGCTTTTTCTATTGCACCCGCCTCGCGTAATTGCTGCAAGCCTTTTTGCAAAGCCGTATACGCTGCATTGCCATCGGGGTGTTTCTTCGAAATAATAAAATGACGACTATCATTTAGCTGCAGTAGCACATCAGGCACCGCGACAAGGTTAATATCTTCCAGAATATAGCGATTATTTAAACTTGGCATTAAGGGCATCATCACAAAATCAACCCATTGCATTGATACCATTCGGACTTGGCTCAGCCACTCATCTTCGCGCAGTAATTCTTTTAGCGGTAACGCAGACAGTGTCTGCCAATCGGTTTGCCAGCGTGGTGTAGAAACCGCCGTTAACTGAGAAAAGTCAGACAGCTGGTTTATCTTAAATACTTTTTCATTACGAGGCGAAGTATATACCCCCGCAAAATACTCCCCTTCGCGGATCACCGGGGCTGACACATACACATCCCGTGTCAACTTATTTGCATCGAGTGACCACACACTGTCAAAACTAATAAGCAACTTACCATTTTCTAACAGTTTGGTGTTTCGGTAATTGATATTGCCTTTGTGATATCGAAAAGGCTTGGTAAATCCCCCCAATATCAAAGCTTGCTGGGCAATGATCATATCAACCACATCACGACGAATATACGCGCCGCTAAAGTCTTTTACTTCAATAGGCTCTCGCCCTTTTAAAAACCGGCTGTAATCATCAAACACATCATCGCGAATAAATATAACCACTTCATTTGCATCAATACTGTGCGCGGGCAGCGCACAACTCAACAGCAATAACACAGCGATTAAATTTATTCGCAACAACATCAGTCCTCACTCTTACCATCAAGGCCATCAATGGTGACGCCCTGTAAGAATCCAGCGCCCTTTTGTTCATTATTTTGCAGCTTAATCATCAAGCGTAAGTCGTTTGGTGAATCAGCATGATGCAAGGCATCGGCATAATTGATGCGATGTTGCTTGTAAAGTTCGAACAAAGCTTGGTCGAAGGTCTGCATTCCCATTTCTTTCGATTTTGCCATGGTCTCTTTTATTGAGCCAATATCGCCGCGCTTAATAAGCTCCGCAACCATAGGAGAATTAAGTAAAATTTCAATGGCAGCAACGCGCCCTTCCCCATCAGAGGTCGGCACTAATTGCTGCGCGACGATGGCACGTAAGTTAAGTGCTAAGTCATACTTAAGCTTATCGTGCTTTTCTTTTGGCACTAAGTGCATGATACGGTCAATGGCTTGGTTAGCATTATTAGCATGCAGTGTTGCCACACATAAATGCCCTGTTTCAGCAAAGCTTAATGCGTACTCCATGGTTTCTTGCGAGCGAATCTCACCAATCAAAATGACATCAGGCGCCTGACGCAGTGAGCTTTTCAACGCCGATTCGAAACTCTCGGTATCAAGGCCCACTTCACGTTGAGTAATGATACTTTTACGATGTTCATGGACAAATTCAATCGGGTCTTCAATAGTTAAAATGTGCCCGCGCTGGTTTCGATTACGATAACCAAGCAGTGCCGCAAGCGAGGTTGACTTACCCGTTCCCGTGCCACCTACAAACAGAACTAAACCCCGTTTCGCCATGATCACATCGGTAAGAATAGAGGGTAAGCCTAAATCAGTAACATCAGGGATGGTGGTCACGATTCGACGAATAACCATGCCAGCCCGATCGCGCTGCCAAAATGCCGAAACACGGAAACGGCCTTCATCGTTAGCAATCGCAAAGTTACACTCTTTGGTGTCGTGAAACTCTTTGCGCTGCTTCTCGTTCATCGCTGACTCAACCATAGCAAGTGCGCTTTCATCAGAAAGTTTCTCGTCACTTAACGGGATGAGTTCACCATTAATTTTCGCACTTACTGGCAGCTCACTTGAAACAAATAAGTCAGAGCCGTTTTTAGTAATCATCACTTTTAAGTAATGATTTAAAGGTAAAGACATGTCAACTTTCTCCGTTAGCCACCAAATTGGGTTTTATCTTGCGCCTTCGCACGCGCATCCGCGTTTGTAACAATCCCATAGTTCACTAGATTTGCTAAACATTGATCCATGGTTTGCATGCCATGAGATGCCCCCGTTTGAATCGATGAGTACATCTGTGCAATTTTATCTTCACGGATCAGGTTTCGTATTGCAGGCACACCAATCATGATTTCATGTGCAGCCACTCGCCCACCCCCTACTTTTTTAAGCAGTGTTTGCGAGATAACAGCCCGTAATGATTCAGACAACATTGAGCGCACCATGTCTTTTTCTTCACCTGGGAAAACGTCAATAATACGGTCGATTGTTTTTGGTGCCGAGGTCGTATGCAAGGTGCCAAAAACCAAGTGACCCGTTTCGGCCGCGGTCATAGCAAGACGGATAGTTTCTAAGTCACGTAGCTCACCAACCAAGATAACATCTGGGTCTTCACGCAACGCACTGCGCAGCGCATTCGAGAAACTGTGAGTATCACGGTGCACTTCACGTTGGTTAATCAGACTCAGTTTGTTATCGTGAACAAATTCGATAGGATCTTCAATCGTGAGAATATGATGATGCTTAGTTTGATTAATGTAATCAACCATTGCCGCTAAGGTAGTTGATTTACCCGAACCCGTGGGCCCAGTAACCAACACTAAACCACGCGGGTTATCGGAAATGGTTTTAAAAATATCTGGCGCACCTAAATCATCAAGCGTTAATACTTCGCTGGGGATAGTACGGAATACCGCCGCAGGACCACGGTTTGAATTAAAAGCATTAACACGAAAACGCGCAAGATTAGGGACTTCAAATGAAAAATCCACTTCTAGGTTTTGTTCATAGTCCTTACGCTGATTATCGTTCATAATATCGTAAACCAGACTATTTACATCTTTTTGTTCTAATGCTGGAATATTAATACGACGCACATCGCCATCAACGCGTATCATAGGTGACACACCCGATGATAAGTGTAAATCCGAGGCTTTGTGTTGCACACTAAAGGCCAATAATTCGGTAATATCCATTTATGACTCCACAACCAACTGATAATTATATGGTTACAATAGCAGAACGACTCAAATCCGCCTACGCAAGAATTGCCCTAGCTGCAAAAAATAATCAACGCGATGAACACGCTATTAGCTTGTTAGCAGTTTCAAAGACTAAACCAGTCGAAGATATTGTGGCTGCCTACCAGCACGGCCAACGCCAATTTGGTGAGTCTTACGTGCAAGAAGCCGTGACAAAAGTCACTGAACTTGCCCACTTAACAGACATAGTTTGGCACTTTATTGGCCCCATTCAGTCCAATAAAAGCGCCCAAGTGGCCACACATTTTGACTGGGTACAAAGTGTCGACCGTACAAAAATAGCCAAACGTCTTAACGAGCAAAGACCAAAAGACAAAACACCACTGAACGTATTAATCCAAGTTAATATCAGTTTAGAAGAGGCTAAGTCAGGCTGCCACCCTGATGAGCTAATGTCACTGGCAGAATTTATTAGTGGCTGCGATAATTTATGTTTGCGTGGCGTGATGGCTATCCCAGCCAAAACCGACGATGCACAGCAACAATTACAATATTTTGAGCAATTAAGCGCTTGCTTTGATAAACTAAAGGCCCAATATCCCCAAGTAGACACCTTGTCGATGGGTATGAGTAACGATGTTGAAGCAGCAATTGCAGCTGGTTCAACCATGGTACGCATTGGCACGGATATATTTGGCCAACGAAATTAAAAGGTGATAACAGACATATGTCAGATAAAAAAATCGCATTTATAGGCACGGGTAACATGAGCTACGCCATTATTGGCGGCATGGTAAAGAACGGTTTTGCAGCAAAAAACATCATTGCAACCAATCGCAACCAAGAGAAATTAGCTAAGGTTGCTGCTGATTTCGGGGTGCAAACCACCGCGGATAACAACGCGGCACTTCGTGATGCAGATGTGATTGTATTGTCTGTTAAACCACAAATGATGGGCGATTTATGCCAATCATTCCAAGATTCAGGCGTTGATTTTAGCGACAAGCTATTTATCTCTGTCGCGGCAGGTTTAACCGTAAATCGTTTACGTGAAATGCTGGGCCAAAAGGTAAAAATGGTTCGTTGTATGCCAAATACACCGTCATTACTTGGTCGTGGCGTGTCGGGTCTATTTGGCGCTGACGAAACCACAGAAGAGCATGAGTTTGTACAGCAAGTATTTGAATGTACAGGTATTGTTGTATGGGTCGAGCAAGAGTCGCAAATAAACGATATCATCGCCGTTACCGGCTCTTCGCCCGCTTACTTTTTCTTATTTATGGAAGCCATCGAAGAAAAGGCAAAAGCACTTGGCTTTAGTGATGAAGATGCACGCCGCTTAGTACAACAAACGGCGCTAGGTGCAGCTGAAATGGCGCTTTCTCAGCAAGACATTAGTATTTCACAGCTGCGTGCAAACGTCACATCAAAAGGCGGTACAACTCACGCAGCCGTTGAGCACCTGAAAGCACAAGGCCTTGTTGGTACCGTTGCCGATGCAATGGATGCCTGTATTGCCCGCGCAGAAGAAATGGAAAAAGAACTTTAAGCTTACTTTGTTGAAGGTAAAACTATGCAAGCCATGCAATTCCTCGTTGAGATTATTTTTGATCTCTTTTTAATGGTGGTCCTTTTACGCTTTTGGTTACAAGCGGCAAAAGCTGACTTTTATAATCCAATTAGCCAGTTTGTGGTAAAAGCCACATCGTTTGCAGTAAACCCATTACGTAAAATCATTCCAGGGTTGGGTGGCTTTGACATCGCGTCGTTAGTCCTTGCGTATTTAGTCGCAGTGGCAAAGCTTAGTGCCGTCTTTTTACTGTTTTATGGTGGTTGGGCTGCCGCGCCTGTCTTTGTGACTGCGTTAATCACGGTCATAAAAGAAGGGTTAAACTTACTATTTTGGGTGTTAATTATTCGTGCTTTATTAAGCTGGGTAAGCCAAGGCTACAACCCTATTGAAGCGGTTTTCCACCAGCTAACTGAACCTATGTTACGCCCTATTCGTAAAGTTATTCCACCACTGGGTGGTTTAGACTTGTCAATTTTAGTACTGATCATTGCCTTGCAGTTCTTACAATTTTTATTAATTGATTTGATTGGCTAAACATTGAGTATCTAATTTAGAGGCCGTAAGGCCTCTTTTATTAAGTGAGAAATACCATGAAACAGATTATTCTTTTTACCTTACTTGCCCTCAGTTTATTCACAACAGCAGCGAAGGCTGAACAACAAGCCGGCGCACAATATAAAATACTTGGTCCATTTGAAGTACATTACATCGCTTTTCCTTCAACCTTTATACAACCCGACATTGCCAAAAACTACGATTTAGTGCGCAGCCCAAGCAAAGGAATTATTAATATTTCGGTGCTAAAAAACAGCGATAAAACGGCGCAAACTGCCACACTAACAGGCACGGCACGTAACCTACTCGGCAATAGTAAACAACTTGAATTTAAAGAAGTTGTTGAAGGCGATGCGATTTATTACCTTGCACAAATCGACTACAGCAATGAAGAAATTTACCGTTTTAATATCGAGATTAATAAAAACGGCAAAGTACAAACACTGACATTTCAGCAAAAATTTTACGTAGATTAATGCCCCTATGAACAACACTTTAGTTTTAGCCACGGGTAACCCTGGCAAAGTAAAAGAGCTGGCGAGCATGCTTAGCCCGCTTAACATTAATGTGGTTCCACAAAGCGATTTTCAGGTTCCTGACGTGCCAGAAACAGGCACTACATTTGTTGAAAACGCGATAATAAAAGCGCGTCATGCAGCAAAGATTACTGGGCTGCCTGCAATTGCAGATGATTCTGGCCTCGAAGTCGATGGCTTACATGGCGCACCAGGTGTTTATTCTGCACGTTTTGCTGGCGAAAATGCCAGTGACCAAGACAACATTGATAAACTTTTAAGCGAGCTGGCTGATAACCCTGTACGTAGCGCTCGTTTTTGGTGTGTTCTGGTTTTAATGCGCCATGCTGATGACCCGACACCGCTTATTTGCAGTGCGAGCTGGGAAGGTGAAATCACGCACAGCCAAGATGGCCAAGGCGGTTTTGGTTATGACCCCATCTTTTATGTGCCTTCAGAACAATGCACCAGCGCACAGCTGACAAAAGAGCAAAAAAATGCCCTGAGCCACCGCGGCCAAGCACTTAAGCAACTACTTGCGCAATTGCAGCAAAAAGGCGGCCTGTGAGTTTACCCCCGTTAAGTTTATATGTGCACGTACCGTGGTGCGTGCAAAAGTGTCCGTACTGCGACTTTAACAGCCATGGTCAAAAAGGTACGATCCCCGAGAAAGAGTATGTTCAACACCTAATTGATGACTTAAAAGCGGATTTACATTTAGTACAAGGGCGTAAAATCCACAGTATTTTTATAGGTGGCGGCACGCCAAGTTTACTCACAGGTGAGGCATACACCCGCTTACTTGGCGAGGTCGATAGATTAATTGGCCTGAGTGAAAACTGCGAAATCACTTTAGAGGCCAACCCAGGCACTGTAGAAACAGGCCGCTTTAAAGAGTATGTCGCGGCTGGCATAAACCGAATTTCGATTGGTGTGCAAAGCATGCAGAACGACAAGCTGAAAGCCCTCGGTCGTATACATGGCGCGGATGAAGCAAGCTATGCAGCAAAACAAGCACACCAAGCTGGGCTCAACAGTTTTAATTTAGATTTAATGCATGGTTTACCAGGGCAATCTCTTGAAGATGCACTTAGTGACCTTGAAAAAATCATCGCATTAAATCCCCCGCATATTTCGTGGTATCAATTAACAATTGAACCTAATACTCAGTTTGCATCAAAACCCCCCACGTTACCGCACGACGATATATTGTGGGATATTCAAGAACAGGGACAAGCACTCCTTGCAGATGCAGGTTATCAGCAATACGAGATTTCTGGCTATGCGAAACCCGGCTACCAATGTCAACATAACTTAAATTATTGGCGATTTGGCGATTATCTCGGTATTGGCTGTGGGGCCCATGGTAAGGTGACTGACGCAAATACGAAGATCATCACGCGTACAGTAAAAGTTAAACATCCGCGTGGTTATATGGATCTCGCAAAGCCTTATTTGTACGAACAATGGCAGGTTGCTGACGATGATTTAGCGTTTGAATTTTTTATGAATCGTTTTCGTTTAGTTGAGCCTTGCCCAAAAGGTGATTTATCTTTGCTTACAAATTTGTCACTGCAAAGCCAAGAACAAGCCTTGAACGAAGCAATTAAAAAAGGCTTACTAACAGATAATAAAAACAATTGGCAAGTCAGTGCAAAAGGCCAGCGCTTTTTAAATGACCTGCTAGAATTGTTCGTTTAAGAATTCTATTAATAATTAAATTTCTAACAAGAAAGGAACGATAATGCGTAAACTGACCTTCATCGCAGCAGCGGTAAGTGTTGCATTACTTGGCGGTTGCCAACAAATGCAAGAACAACCAACCCCAGCGCCCACTGTACAAACCCAACCTGTACAAAGTGAAATCGATAAAGCGAATGCGTTTTTTGAAGACACGTTTAACCGTGATGTAATGAAAAGCCCTGTTTATCAAACATACATGGGTATCAAAAAAGATTACGATAAATGGGATGATGGTAGCGAAGAACGCGTTCTTGCAGACTTTGAGCAAACCAAAGCTGATCTTGTCGCTTTAAAAGCAATTAACCGCGAACTATTAGATGACGCGACAAAAGTAAGCTACGACCTAAAAAAACAAGCACTTGAAAATGAAATTGCAGATTTTAAATGGCGTCATTACAACTACCCTGTAAATCAAATGTTTGGTGTTCATTCGATGATCCCTGCATTTTTAATTAACCAACATCAAATTGCTGATGTCTCAGATGCGAAAGCGTATATCTCTCGCTTAAACGGCGTAACGATGGTTATTGATCAGCTAATCAAAGACCTCGACGTGCGTGCTGATAAAGGTATCATCGCACCTAAATTTGTATTCCCACATGTCATTGATTCAAGCAAGAACATTCTACATGGTGCACCATTTGATACAGGTGAAGACTCAACTCTTTTAGCTGACTTTAAACGTAAAGTTGCCGCATTAGAGATTAGTGAAAGCGAAAAATCAGCGCTTATCAACGATGCAGAAAAAGCACTAAAAGCGGCTGTTAAGCCTTCTTACACGAAGCTAATTAACTATTTAGCGCAGTTAGAAAAACGCGCTGACGAGCGTGATGGTGCGTGGAAATTCCCAGACGGTGAAACGTTCTACAACAATGCCCTTGCACGCACAACAACAACCGACTTAACGGCAAAAGAAATCCACTCAATTGGTTTAGCTGAGGTTGCACGTATTCACGACGAAATGCGCGCGATTAAAGAAAAAGTAGGCTTTGACGGTGACTTAAAAGCATTCATGCAATTCATGAAAACTGATAAGCAGTTCTACTACCCAAATACAGCGGAAGGTAAACAGCGCTACCTTGATGAAGCGACAGCCCTCATTGATAACATGAAATCTCGCTTAGATGAGCTTTTCATTGTTAAACCAAAAGCCGATTTAAAAGTAAAAGCTGTTGAAGCATTCCGCGAAAAAGCAGCAGGTAAAGCGTTCTATCAACAACCTGCGCCAGACGGCTCTCGCCCAGGTATTTACTACGCAAACCTTTACGATATGGAAGCAATGCCAACTTACCAAATGGAAGCACTTGCTTATCACGAAGGTATTCCGGGCCACCACATGCAAATCGCCATCGCACAAGAACTTGAAGGCGTGCCTAAGTTCCGTAAGTTTGGTGGTTACACTGCGTATGTTGAAGGCTGGGGCTTATACTCTGAGCTAGTACCAAAAGAAATGGGCTTATATGAAGACCCATATTCAGACTTCGGTCGCCTTGCAATGGAATTATGGCGTGCGTGTCGCTTAGTTGTTGATACCGGTATCCATGCGATGAAATGGACACGCCAACAGGGTATTGACTATTACGTTAATAACACACCAAACGCAACGTCTGATGGCGTTAAAATGGTTGAGCGTCACATTGTAATGCCGTCTCAAGCAACCGCTTACAAAGTGGGTATGTTAAAGATATTAGAGCTGCGTGAAGCTGCAAAAGAACAGCTGGGTGATAAATTCGATATTCGTGAGTTCCACGATGTTGTACTTAAAAATGGTGCAGTACCATTAAATGTACTTGAGAAATTTGTTGACCAGTGGGTTGCAAAAAAACAAGCTGCTTAAACTAAATAGACTTTAAAAAGGCCGCTCAGCGGCCTTTTTTATTTATTTAAACAAGTCGTTGAGCTATAAATGTATAAATAATAAAAAACGAGTATTTTCATGCAAAGCGCTATTGATCAATTGAACAGCCGACTTCAGCATCATCAATTAAAAGAACTGCTTAGCGATTACCAACGTTTATCGGGGGTTTTGCAGGCAGTGCAATTACAACACCTCTATCAACTAGCGTGCAGTAGTGAAGTAAAATACCTGTTTTTACAAAATGTTGCAGCGCACTTACTTGAGGCAAGCCCTTTGCCTCGCGAAGCGGTGAGCTTTATAGATGATATTGATAAGCTTAGCTTTTTCACGCCCGGTCTGAAATTTCAAAACGCGTTTAGTATCACCGATCAGCAAGGCAATACCCTGTTACATCACCTTTTTAGTCAATGTAGAGCAGACGCGCTACCATTTAACTACCTACGCTCACTCATGCTCTTTGAAAGTAACGAAAGTTTAGCTGATGCTCTAACAACCCTAAACCATGATCAGTTAACGCCAATTGGCTGCTTTATCGCGTGTAATAAAAATACCCAAATGCTGGCAAAGCATGAGTTTTCAGCTCTGCTGGCCATGATGGAAGTTGACCAACGCCACAGTCCTTCCGCCGTAAATGCATTAATCTCTCAACTAAAAGCGTTTTACGCGTCGCATTTGCCAACAAATGCCGACTGTAAAGTTTTGCTGTGTGCAGCCTATTTACAAGTATCTACGAGTCAATTAATCACGGCACTTAAACAGTCGTAATATGAACAAAGATGTCGTCAAAGGCTTTTTGTCTTTAAGTAGTTTTACGGCCCTTAACCATGGCAGCCGTATCATTCTTACCTTGTGCTTGGCACGGTTACTTACCACTGATGAATTTGGTACTTTTGCTGCTTTATTAGCGCTGTGTGAAATTCTTCTACTGCCAGCCAGTATGGGTTTTTCCTCATCATTAATGCGCATTAGCTACCCGCTATACACACACCAACAACATGACTTATTACGTGGTTTAAGGCATGTTTATTTAGCAGCGTCGGCTATTTTTGGGGTGCTTTTTGTGGCCTCTATCGTTATTAGCTTTCAAGCAATTTCACCGCATCAAAGTGCCAAAGAACACGTTATTTATTTACTGCTACTAGTCCCGATTGGTGCCATTATGCAAAGTCAGTCTGCTTTTTTAGTGGCTTTAAATAAACCTAAAATCGGCCTTATCACCCAGCAATGCATTTTTGAACTGCTCAGCGCACTTTTATGTCTTTTGCTTTATTTTAGCTATGGCGAATTATCACTAGTCAGTATTTGTGTGTTGTTGTTTTGCAGTATGCTCTGCGTAGTGTGTTATCAATACTGGCTCATCAAAGGCATAATTGAACCACGTATCGCACGCTATCAAACGAAACAGTGGTGTAAAGATTCCTTAATCATGTTAGCAAGCGGTGCTGGCACAGTGCTGGTTGCCAAGCTCGATGTACTTCTTGTTCATCATTGGTTTGGCGCGCAGGGCGTAAGTGTGTTTTTTCCTGCGGTTGTGATTGCAGGCTTGCTGACTATTTTAGGCAATGCCGCCAACCAGTATTTAAAACCGATATTAATGGCCGAAAACGATAATTCAAAAGCCGTTAGTGAATTAATGAGTGTACTGTGGCGATTTAATTTTGGCGCAATCATTATCCTAGCACTATTAGCAAAGCCACTGCTGAGCCTGTATGGCGAAACACAATTACAACAAGGTTTTTGGGTGCTTATGCTCATGTTACTCGGGCAACTTTTTCTGCCTGCACGCATACTCGCAAGCAGTCTTATAAAATTAAAAGGCAATCCGCTGATTAATTTATACGTATTATTAGCGGCGACCAGCGTGACAATTTTAATGGCATTCATTTTAAAAGATCAGTGGGGTTTGCTGGGAGTTGCCATCGCATTTAGTGGTGGGTTTATATTAGGTGCTCTGAGTCGCATGGTGATTGTGTGCACTCACATGCGACTGCCTCTTGCTGTTGTATTTGGCTTAGTCAGATAAATAATATTCAACACTGGTCACCACGCGTACTTTTTTAAGTTGTGGTGTGTTTGAATCTCTATCATTAATCGAAAACTGGCCTTGATGCGCCGTTTTTATTTTGCCCAATTTAGACTGTGAGTCTTTGGCAAATTTCATGGCGACTTCACGTGCTTTCTCGGTCGCTTCTTGGACCATTTTTGGTTTAATTTCGTTTAAACCATTAAACAAATATTGAATGCGTGTTTCGTAATTATCTTGTACCACGGCAATGCCCTGCTTGGCTAATTGACTAACTTGACCCAAAGCATGCTGAACTTTTTCAATATCGCTAGAATATACAATCACATTTGAGCGAGCAATGTAGCGAAATTGCTGATTTTCTCCCCCATACTCTCGGGCTTGTTTATCAATAATTGATTGGCTGCCATTGCTAATTTCTTCGTCATTAAAGCCGTGTAATTTTAAAAATGCCACCACCGCATCATTTTTATTCTCAATGCGTGCAACAAGCTTCTCTAGGTTATTATCGGCATCTGAAAATTGTAATGGCCAAATTACGGTGTCTGCAGCCACTTCCATTTCAGCAAGCCCTTTAACATTGACGGTGCGCTCCATTGCTTTGACATCAAGTGCCGCACTTTTCAATATAAAGCCAAGTCCCAGTAAACCTATTGCCAATGCCACAGCAGCAATAACAATATTAAATGGCTGTGCTTTACTCATGCCTTTCTCCTTGATATAGGTCACTGTTTTCGACTCGAAAAGTCACAGTAAACAGGTTATCTTATATGTATAAAAGGGTTATCTTATGTATATAAACTTAACAGACCCTGAAATGTTTACAACAATGCGCAAGCAAAGGACACAGCATGAGCGTTAAACGCATTAGCCAATTCTTTAATCCAACGTCAGTCGCTGTTATTGGCGCCTCTAATTCCCCTAACCGAGCCGGTTTTGTGGTAATGCGTAACCTTTTGCAAGGAGGCTTTAAAGGTCCAATCATGCCCGTGAGTCTAAATCACACGGCGGTGCATGGTGTACTTGCCTACCCAAGTATTGCCGAGTTACCAAAAATACCAGACCTTGCTGTTATTTGTACTAACAAAAATACCTTAATAAATATTATTAATGAGCTGGGTGAAATAGGCTGTAAACACGCGGTGGTGATTGCTGCGGGGCTTAACCCTGAGCAAAAGCTGGCTCTAAAAGAAGCCGCTTTAACGGCAAATGTATCTTTACTTGGGCCTAATTGCCTTGGCTTATTAATTCCGCATATTGGCTTAAATGCAAGCTTTTCGCACACAATTGCAAGCCCAGGTAAGCTCGCTTTTGTTTCGCAATCAGCCGCGGTGTGTTCAACCATACTTGATTGGGCTAAAAACAAAGAAATTGGCTTTTCGTATTTTGTCTCTGTTGGTGACTGTCTGGATATTGACTTTGATGAGCTGCTCGACTTTTTAGGCCGTGATGCTAAAACCAAAGCCATTCTTTTATATATTGATAACATTGAAGATATTCGCAATTTTATTTCAGCAGCCCGTGCAGCAGCATTCAGCAAACCTGTTATAGCCATAAAAACAGGTAAAACTAGCGCAGGGGCACTGGCCGCCGAAATCCACACCGGTGGAACACAAAGTTCAGATGCTGTGTATGATGCACTCTTTCAACGTGCGGGGATGCTTCGCGTTAACGATTTGCGGGAGCTATTTGCAGCCACACAAACGCTGGCAATGCACCCAAAACTTCTAAAAGTTGAGCAACTCACTATTCTCACCAATGGCGGTGGGCCTGGTGTGATGGCCGTTGATACCTTATTACAAAGTTCAGGTAAGTTAGCAGAGCTTAGCGATGAAACACGCGCAGCGCTTAATAAAGTTATTCCACAATCAGAGATGACCTCAAACCCAGTGGATATTTTTGGCGATTCAGCACCAAAACGTTATCAACAAGCTCTAGAGATATTGCTGCAAGCAAAAGAAGTTAAAAATCTTTTGATTATTCATACTCCTTCGGCCCTTGCCCCTAGCGAAGATTACGCTGAAATTATTGTTGAAACACTGCAAAAAATTCCCAAAATGGCGCGCCCTTATGTGATGACCAATTTTATGGGAGAAGATGCTGCTTACGCTGCGCGTCGAGTGTGTGCCAATAATGCGATTCCCACGTACCGCACTCCTGAGGGCGCGGTGGGGGCATTTATGCACTTAGTAAGTTATCGTCGAAATCAAAAACATTTAACACAGACACCCGAATCAAATACAGATGATGCGAAAATAAATAAAGAAGCTGCCAAGGCGTTGGTCAATGAGTTTCTGCTCGATGAGCAAAGCTACTTATCAACACATCAGGCAAGCCAAATTTTAACCCACTATGGTATTGACTGTATTCAAACCGAAGTTGCTTACACGCCTACAGAGGCGAAAGAACAAGCCATTGAGCTTGGTTTTCCAGTGGCGTTAAAACTAATTAGCCCCAGTATTCCGTCTAAATCAGAAGTAGGCGGTGTGGTACTTAACTTAAACGATGCACAAGAAGTAGAGCAAACCGCCTTTGCGATGCTGCTTAGGATTAAAAACACCTATCCTGATGCGCATATAGAAGGATTTTCACTGCAAAAAATGGCCCCCCGTGCCGGCGCAAATGAACTGCGTATTGCCATTAAAACAGAACCAAACTTTGGCCCTGTTATTTTACTTGGCGAGGCAGGCACAGGCCTTGAGTTTGGGCAAGCGGCGGTCGCGCTTCCTCCTCTTAATATGAATCTTGCGAAATATTTAATTGCAGCAGCCCACGACAAAGGCGTGTTAAAAGACCGCGTATTACCGGAAAAAGTCGATAAATACCGTTTATGTGCCCTACTCACTCGTATCTCACAATTGGTAATAGACCAGCCTGATATTACCAGCGTAGAGCTCAACCCTATCCTTGCTAGCAACGGGCAATTTTTAGTTCTTGATGCCACAATAAGCTTAAGCCGCTACAAAGCAAAAGCAAACCGCAAGCGCTTGTGTATACGCCCTTATCCCATTGAGTTGGTCAAAGAAGTAACTTTAAAAAACAATACTCAAGCTCAACTTAGACCAATAAAACCCGAAGATGAACAGGCGCACCTTGAGTTTGATCAATCGTTAACAAAAGAAGATCGCTACAAACGCTTTTTTGGCGAACTGCCACAGTTTAATCACGACCAACTGGCAAAAATGACACAAATTGATTACGACCGTGAAATGGCGTTCATTGTTAGCCAAGAGCAAAATGGCTCTGCATGCACGCTAGGCGTGTCTCGCGTATTAATGGATCCTGATAAACAAGAAGCCGAATTTGCAATTGTGGTACGCTCTGACTGTCAAGGTTTAGGGCTTGGCACTATACTCATGAATGCCGCTATTGAACATTGCAAAAGCCAAGGGGTTAAACGCATTGCCGGAATAACATTACCCGAAAACACCGGCATGATCGAACTTGCGCGTAAACTGGGCTTTAAAATTACCCGCGACTTTGAAGAAGGCAGCATCAATATGCTGTTAAATTTAACTTAAAAACGGATTAGAACGTTGCATCGCTTAAGAACTTATACCGCCCGTGTTTTTGAAGGAAACGGCAAGTACCGACGCCTAGGACGAGCACTCGATGTGTTCTTAATGTCACTTATCATGATCAATGTGGTGGCCATTGTTTTAGAGTCTGTAAGTCACCTCGCTAAACAGTATAAGCATGAATTTTTAATGCTCGAGCTTATTTCTGTCGGTATTTTTACGCTCGAATACATTTTGCGCCTTTGGTCATGTGTCGATAAAAGTGCCCATAAAGAGAGCCCGCTAACCAACTCAAAAATTCGTATTAAATACTTTTTTTCTCCCTTAGCACTCATCGACCTTATTGCCATTTTACCGACCTTGCTAATGGTTTTCGTCAGTGTTGATTTGCGCTTTTTGCGGGTACTACGTTTAATGCGTATCTTTAAACTCACCCGCTATTCTCGAGCTATGCAGCTGTTGTTACAGTCATTTCGCGATGAAAGTAGCTCTTTGCTTGCCGCTTTTTTCATTATGGCGGTTGTGCTGATCATTGCATCATGCGGAATTTATTTAATTGAGCACGATGTGCAACCCGACAAGTTTGGCTCTATTCCATCGGCTATGTGGTGGGCCATGGTCACTCTGACGACTGTAGGTTATGGGGATGTGGTGCCTGTTACTCCGCTAGGACGATTATTTGGGGGTGCCATTACCTTAGTCAGTATGGGAATGGTGGCAATTCCTACCGGTTTATTAGCATCCAGCTTTTCTGAGCAACTTCGTAAGCGCCGTTTGTTGTTTACTGATGCGGTGCATGAAGCAATGGAAGATGGTCATTTATCAGCGATTCAAGAAGAACACCTTGAGAATCTGCGTTACAAGCTCGGTTTAAGTAAGCAAGAAGCAAACAAGGCGATTCATAACGAACTTAAAAATCGCCACAGTAATCTTTATTGCCGTCACTGCGGTAAGCGCCAAGATTAACAGTAAAACAGATAAAGCCCGCGGCTTTATCTGGTTTAGTCATCAAATTCTGCATGCCACTGCGCATTTAACAAGGGGCTTACTTCATCCCCCGGAACAGCTTTACTAAACAAATAACCTTGTAAGTATTCACAACCACGAGCGTGTAAGAAGCGAAGCTGGGTGGTATTTTCAACCCCTTCAGCAACACACTCCTTGCCTAGGCTTTTCGCCAATGTGAGTGTTGAATTAATAATAGCTTCGTCATCTTTATCAATCCCGATATCGTGCACAAAGCTTTTATCTATTTTTAAAACATCAACCGGGAACCGTTTTAAATACGTTAGAGAAGCGTAGCCCGTGCCAAAGTCATCCATATAAATTTTACAGCCTAATGCTTTTAATTTATTCATGCTTAATTGGGCTTTCTCTGAATCTCGCATCATCACTGATTCAGTAATTTCGAATACAACAGCACTGGCAGGTACATGGCTGAGTGTTAAAGCTTGATGAATATTTTCGACTAAATGGGTACTTTCAAAATCAAATGCCGATAAGTTAATAGAGATATATAAATCGGGGTGTGACACGCGCCATTGTCGTAACTCGATTAATGCACGCGATAAAGTTTGCAGCATAATTTTGGTGATAAGCCCTGAGCTTTCAGCAGCATTGGCAAAGTCTTCAGGCTGATAATCGTCATTACTAGGCCAGCGTAATAACACCTCTAACCCTACAACTTGACGTGTTTTTGAACTAACAATGGGTTGGTAGTAATTACAAAATTCATGTTCTTGATACGCTTTGCTCAATTGTGACTCTAAATGCAGAGTCCGCTGCACTTGTAAATTCATCTCTTGCTTATAGAACTGATAACGTCCCTCCACAGACCGCTTAGCATGGTAGAGGGCAACATTCGCCGCTTTTAACAGCGCTTTTGTATCGAGGGCGTCGTCGGGATACACAGCAACCCCAACACTTAAGTTCACTTTTACCGCTTGTTGATTAAGCTCAATATGGCTTTCAACACAGTCCATAACTTTCGCGCACAGCGATAATAGCTCATCGACCTGTTTGAGATCTTCAGCGAGGATCACAAACTCATCACCTTCAAACCTTGCCAAACTATCTTGCGGGCGCAGCACTTGTTTCAATCGCTTTGCAACTCGCTTGATAAGCTCATCAGACTCTTCGTGACCCAATGAATCATTAAAGTATTTAAATCGCTTAATATTTACATTTAACAAGGCTGCTTTCGTTTGATGGTAATCAGCTTGCTCGATAGCATGGCTTACACGGTCACTGAATAATGTTTTGTTCGGCAATCCGGTGAGCGTGTCGTAATTGGCTAATAAGTGCAGTTCATTCTCAGCCAGCTTTTGCGCGCTGATATCAGTGACAATAATCACATAACTGTCGAGTTGACGATTACTCCCTGCAACAGCACTTATTTTAATGAGCACTTGACGCTTTTCGCCGTTGGCAACTTCAACAACATCTTCTGCTGAAAAGTGTTCACCTGATTGCAGTTTTTGCATTACTCGTAAATAGTGAATACGTGCCGGAATAGACAACCCGAGAGTTAAAGAACGACTCGAACGCGGATCAGCAGGAAAGCCAAAGGCACTTTGGAACGACTGATTGGTAGCACGAATACGCAAGTTTTTATCCATAATAAACACCCAGTCTCGGGTTTGTTCAAACGCCGCACCAAATAAACGGGCGTTTTCTTCAAATACCAGTTCTCGGGTCATATTCGTGTAGGTGCCAGCCACTTTCTCAGGCGTGTTGTCTTGCCATTCAACCACCTTGCCGAAATCTTTATACCAACGCCATTGACCATCGGCGTGTCGTAAACGATACGTGCAGTTAAAATAGCCTTTTTGAGTAGATAAAAACTCCAGCCACTCTAAGCGAAAGGTTTGTTTATCATGTGGGTGAATCTTTGCCAAATAGTCATCTAGATTAACACTGTCACTGTCATAGCCCAGTTCATTTTTCAGCCTAGGCTGATAAATAATCGGGCTTTGCGACGACCAATCCCAAACACCAGAATGACTTCCCTCTAATGCAAGTTTTAGTCGCGCCTCACTTTCTTTACTTTCTTTGTGTGCGGCAAGCAAAATTTGCTGCATACGATTACGTCTAAAGAGCCAAGCAGCTACAAGTAGCGCCGCTAATATAAGGTAAAGCAAAATAAAATGTGGCGCACGCCATGGTGGGTATTTTACTTCGATGTTTAATGTTGCCGGCGGGGTTAAATCTCCCGTTAAGGGGTCTTTTGCCCACACTTTAAGGTGGTACTTGCCTGCACTTAATTTTGGAAAAAGAACACGGTTATTATTTCGCGTGTAGGTTTTTTGCCCATCGCCAAGTTGATACTCATAAATAACACGCTCTTGGTAATTGAACGCCATGGCTGAGAAAGCAACCTCGAGACCGATGTCATCATGCTCAAGTACCACACTGTCTATTGGCTGTTTAAGCTCAGCAGGTAAGTCACGAGACATTAAATCCAAGTTGGTGATATTAACGTGATCAATCAAAGCTTGCTGATAGTGGTTATCCATCGGGTAAAAATAGGTAAAGCCTTTAAGGGTGCCATAAACAATTTGCCCAGACTTTAATTTGGTAAATGCGCCACTATTAAACTCGGTAGAAAAAAGCCCCTCTGAACCAGTAAACTGTTGAAAGTGCATATTATCGGGGTTGAGTCGCCACAGCCCTTTATGACTACTCATCCAAATCATTCCGGCTTCATCAAGCACCATATCGTACAATAAAGTGCCTAGCTTATTTTTTTCAAGATCAATGGTGTAGATATGCTCGTACGTTGTGGCATCTAGACCAATCAAGCCAAAATTCGATAACGATAACCACAAGACATTATTGTTATCAATAATGTAAGACATCACATTCACAGCAACATTTTCATGCTGCTCAGGCACCGTATAAATGGTGGTCAGTTCATAACTGTGAGGATCAACCTGATATAAGATCCCCGCATTATAAAATAACGGTGCATCGGGCTTGCTTGATAAGGCCGGCAAGAACCCATAGGCTAAGAAAGGCTCAAATTCATCAAATTTACCGCCTAAACGTGTCACCTCTTGGCTATCAATATTGTAAACAAACATACCGAAATCGGGGTGAACGTAATACAAATCGCCCGACGGCATTAATAGAACCCCATGCACCCAATCGTTAATGAGTTCTTGCTGCTTAGGGTCTGCCGTTTTAACGGGAGTTACTTCACCCGTCTTTGGATTAAAGCTAAAAATTCCCCGATTCGTGTGCAACCAAAGTTGCGCTTTATAAGGCATTATTTGGTAAACAGTGAATTCGGTCGTGATTAAATCTATTTGGTAGTCTTTTAAAAAGACTTCGCTTTCATACGTGTCTAAGTCAACGGCCGTTAGACCATTGTGGGTCGCAAGCCACAGCCTGCCCTGAAACTCTGCAATACCCCAAATTGAATGATGCGATAAGCCGTCACCCTTAATCGAATTGGCCACCACATTTACAAAGTTATAATTATCATACGAGAGATAAAAAGCGCCATCGTTCTTGGTGGCTAACCACATGCCTCCGGAGCGATCTTTTACGATATCAATGATACTTGTATCAGCAAGGGTGTAACCGTTGTCTTTTAAGCGTGTACTTTTAACCAAGTCGCCGGTTGCCCGGGTAAAGTTAAATAAGCCTTTATCGGTTCCCAAGGTAATCGTTGAATTTTGTGGAATAATTTCCCAAATATTTAAGTCGCTAATTAGGGTCTTATTTTTAAACTGAACCTCAGGCGTGTTAAACATCTCTGGTAAGTTGCTAATATCGACTTCGTATAAACCCCGAACAGCCCCGACCAACAAAGTATGCTCATCTATTACGGCAAACGACTTCACATAGTTTTGATACATGTGTGTTGGCGCTTGGCTTAGATGTTCAAGCTTTCTTACCTGGCCCGATGCGATTTCATAAACAAATGCCCCATTACTCGTGCCCATAAATATGTAACCTTGATAAGGATACAACTCACGAATAACGCTGCTTTTTACACGATCGGGTATTTCAAAAATAGACGTGACTTGCTGCGTTTCTAAGTCGAGTTTTGCAAAATCCCAGCCTCGGCCTAGCCAGAGCGTTTTGTCATCAACCGCAACCATACTAAACACAGATTCTATAAAAATTTGCTCTTCGGTGGTGGGCTTTGCAATAAATTGTTGGTAGCTGTCAGTACTCGGATCATAACGGAATAGCCCTGCTTGCAAAGATGCTATCCAAATATAACCTTGGGGGTCTTGATAAATGCGGTCAATGATGGCGTCTTCAAGCTCTCCATTAGGGCCTTTGATATGCACAACCTCATAGCCATCATAACGATTTAAACCGCCCTCAGTGGATAACCATAAATAGCCACTGTTATCGATAAGCATCGTATTGACATAACTTTGCGACAACCCTTCGCTGGTTGACAAGCGTTTCACTTGCGCAAAACTGGAATGACTAAACAAACCACAAATCACAATAATGAGTAGAGCTGATAAAGAAAAGAACTTAGTCATTGACGTTCCAAATTACTAACTTGGCGCGGTGTCACACGTAAAGTGCATCGCGACGATATTGCGATGCGCATATACCTCAAACAACGATTGCAAAGAATTGGGTAATGTTAATGTATAGTTAAACCCATTTACTAGATAGAAATCAATCAGATTTTCATAGGCAAAGGTAAAAACTGTCCCTTTTTGTTCAGCAATAAGCGTGGTGAGTAACTGTGAGGCTACTTTTTTACCTCGCCATGCAGCATCAACATACAGAGTTGATAAAAATAAAAAGCCCGCTTTATTTTGAACCCGACATGCCGCAACGATATTCAAACCATGGTACGCCACCCACACTTGATCAGCTTTAGTGGCACGCCCCCGCGCATTGTGTTTATCGTAAAACTTATTTACCAACGGGGTTTTGATTGCGTCAAGTAAACAAAATTTCAGCTCCGTCATGATTAACTCATTAAGGATAAATAATGCTCAAACTGTTGTTTTAAAAAGGCTTGCTCTGACATAGGACGATTATTAATTGCTGTATACACCCCTTCGCGGGTATTTTTTCCACGCTTAATCTGGTAGGCCCAAAAAGAGGCTTCGTAGTCTAATTGAATTTGATATTTTTGCTCTCGAGGCAATTTACATAAATTAAAGCTCATACTTTCTCAGCAACAGTGTATTGATTTATGAAGTATAACAAAGTTGCTTCAAATTAATCGCCTATTTTAAACCTTGATTTTGGAAACACATAACAGTAAATTAACGCCGAATACATGCTCGCAAGGAACGCACGTTGCCAAAATTTCTGATACCTAGTTTGACCATTATTCTGCTGTTTTTTTGCTTTCCTAGCAGCGCAAATTCTCATATTTTAATTTTTAATCGCCCAGCCGACACACCGCAAGCACGTTATGTGGTTGACTTATTGAGCACCGCTTATAAAGAGATAGGTTATGAGCTTCACGTTATTGATTTTAATCATCAAGGTTCGTTAGCAGCTGCAAACCAAGGTGTGCTTGATGGACAGTTAGGGCGTATTGATTTTGTTACCCGCGATTATCCAAATTTATTAAAGGTCGACTTTCCCCTGTTCGAATTTAACCTTGTGTTATTAAAAAACTGCAAGCAATGCAATTATCGTGATATTAAGTCACTCGCTATTCAGTCAAGTTATCCCGCTGCACAGAGCTACATAGAAGAAAATCCCATTAAAGGTGATGTGATAAAGGTAAGAAACGTCACGGCTCAATTGAATTTATTGACTCAAAAACGCGTTGAAGGCACCATTTTATTAGACTTTTTACTCTCTACAAAACACCCTGACTTTAACCAAGCGGCTTTTAATAAAGAGATTTTAATGTCGATGCAAAGCTTTCACTTTGTGCATAAACGCCACGCAGCACTTATTCCGCAACTGACAAATATTCTTAAAAAGCTTGAAGCCGATGGCACGGTGCGCACGCTAAAAACGAAATACAATCTCACCGAGTTTTAAAAATCAAATCCGCCTTGCTCAGGTGTCGGTTGGTTATTTTCTGCCAACTGTTTTTTCTGTAAATAACGCTTATAACGCTGCTGACATAAGCTGATTACTTTGCGTTTTTCAGCATTACTCAGCTGATTCCAGTAAAACCGTTCATCGCGACTGCGATAACAGCCTTTACAATAGCCCCGATTATTAACCTGACAAATCCCTTTGCAAGGGCTTGGGATCTCAAATATTTCAATTTGTTGCATCACAATTGCCAGTTAATTAATCATCTTAGAAGTATAGCCCGAAAATTAATCATAAAAAAAGCCACTTCAAAAAGTGGCTCATTTAACGAATCAAAACATTGCTTAAAAAAGTAATTAGCACATTAATTTAAATGCGAACGCATTCTATCAACTTTAGATTATTTAATCTGATTCGCTCGTAGAAAGTTCTGCTTTGCGATGAAAAGGTTTCGCGTACATTGCTAAAACCAGTGGCTTTAACTCTTCAGGTACTTTAGCTAAACGCGCATTAAACGCTTCAGCATCTTTTTTATCAATCACGGCCTGCTTACACCCCCCCGCAATATAGTTACCTGGGTGTAAGAAAAACGAATCAACAATTTGCTGGTCAATCGTTTTTGCAAGCTCTTCTGGTGACTCGCAGCCAGATTCAATGGGCTCACCAAACGCTAAATGTACATGCCCTTTTGCTGTGCTAAAGCCCTCAACAATGCTGGCAATGTCTTCACCTTGTTGCTTTACATATTGGCCGTGATGCTGTTTATGATAAAGCTCTTTCGCTTTCGCAATCGCACATGGTTCATATTGATACGAGATAGAGACTGGCACTATTTTTAATTCGCGAACGTAATCAGCAAATTCTTTTTTCTGTTTACGACCTTGTAGCTGCAACATTTTAAGCAGTGCAGGATCCGTTTGATCAAAACCATCTTTTGCACGCCCTTCTTTTTGTGCAATCCAAATTGAATGACCCTCTGACAATGAATCATAAATATAGGCTGAGAGTTGTGATAACGCTTTGAGCATTTCTTTGGGTGCTTTTGCTGAACGTTTCACTATAAAGCTTTTATTTAAGCGCATTAACTCAGTGATATACGGAATTTGCAGCAAATTATCACCAATGGCGATGCGCACTGTCGGCATGTTGTGTTTAAACAAACCCCAGTTAACTAACGCAGGATCCAAGACAATATCGCGGTGATTTGAAATGAACAAATACGCTTGTTTGGGATCCAGTTTATCAAGACCCGAAAATGTCACTTCAGATGTGGTACGGGTGATCAGTTTATTTAAATAGCTGGCCACCTCTTGTTGAACTTGCTCAACAGATTGCGTATTTCCCCACTTTTTTCTTAATTGCTGGCGCACTAATGGGCGAGTTATAAATGGAAAATAAGATAAAAAGCGCGGCAGATTATACTTGGCGATAACATCCACAAAGGCATTATCAGCAATTAATCGGGCGACTGAATCAGCGACTTCGTCATCATTGTAAGGTCTAATATCGGCGTATTTATCCACACATTCACTCATAAAAACTGCTTAAGTTAAAAAACGGCACGCATGGCGTACCGTTTAAATAGTTGGCGGATTATAACTCAGGCAATTTTAAATGCGAACCGAGACGCGATAGTTAACCTAAATATTTCCTTATACTGATAAAATTTTTATTTTTACAACAATTAATTAGGCAATGCTCCTACCAGTATCAACGAACTTTTTTAATGCCATTTTGAACACTAATCTCAGCATTAAAATAGCCAAAATGATACCCGAAGCAAGGCTTAACCAATGCGGTAGAACCTCATGTTCAGTGCCCATCATGGGAGCCACTACAAAGCCAAATTCATCCACTAAATAATCCGTTAAAAAGCCAAACAGTAAAGCCATTCCGATTACCCCAGTTAAATAAGCAAACACCGCGCGTTTACCTAACTCCTTTCCCACCACTCCCAAGGTGGCAATATTCGTCGCAGGACCTGCAAGCATAAACACCAAGACCGCACCAGGGGATACGCCACTTAACAGTAACCCTGCTGCTATCGGGGTCGAGGCAGTCGCACAAATGTACATTGGTATACTAATCAGTATCACCACCAGCATCGCAAAAATACCGCTTCCCCATTGACTTAAATAAGACTCAGGAACATACGTTTGCACTAGCGCCGCGAAAAAGAGACCAATCACCAGCCACACCATAGTGTCTTCTAACAGTTTATTGCAGCTAAAACGAATAGCGCGTTTAAATTTAGCAACACGGCTCTCTATCGAAAGACTGGGCTTTTCGCTTTTACAGCAACGGTCTGCTTTTATCGATGCAGAATCTTCAGTGCTAAAGCCGCTCGACTCTTTTTTAACTTCAGCCGAAGTATTGCTGCTGCAACAGCTCGGCTCTTTTTTAACTTCAGCTGCGGTATTACTGCTGCAACAGCCTGCACTATTATCATCTGCAGTGGCGGCTTGATGCTTATGCTGTGAATGAATTTCATGGTCTTTCCCAACCAAGACACCCGCAGCTATCGCGCTGCACACCGCTGCGATTGGGCGTATAATGGCCATAAATGGTCCCAATAAAACATACGAGACTGACACTGAATCAACGCCTGTTTCGGGTGTTGAAACTAAAAATGCCGTCGTCGCACTTTTCGATGCTCCCGCTCTTCTAAGCCCTATTGCTGCTGGAATAACACCACACGAACACAATGGCATAGGCGCACCAATAAAAGCAGCCTTAATGGTTGTCCAAAGCCCCTCTTTTCCTAAGTGACGATTGAGAAAATTGGCCGGTAAATACACATTTAATAAACCAGCAATCAATAAACCTAACATTAGCCATGGGGCAGATAATAAGAATAACTGCCAAAAATTATTGAGTAAGTCCATCAATATCCTCCAGTGTCGTCAGTATCGAGCAGTTCTCAGCGGGCTCTTCACCACCACAACATTTATCTGCTAATAATGAAAGAGAGTCATAAAAACGCGTGAGTTCAGCAATGCGTGCGGCCACTAAATCACGTTTTTGTAATGTCATTGCTTTAACCTCATGGCATGAATGCTGATTTTTATGAAACTTAATTTGCAATAACTCTTTTATTTCAGACAGACTAAAACCAACGTTTTTTGCCCGCAAAATGAACGACATTTGCTTGTAATCTGCATCAGAGTAAAACCGATATCCCACCTCAGAACGCGAACTTGGCGTTAACAAACCATGTTTTTCGTAGTACCTTAACGTATCTGTTGAGACGCCTAATTGACGGGCAAACTCACCTATTTTCATCACTGTCTCCATTGTGAAGCGTTTATTTATTATGCTCACTATAAACCTTGGAGTACACCCTAAGGTCAAGCAAAAATTAATAAGGAAAGTATATGAATATCGTCGTCCTTGATGCCGCCACATTAGCAGACACTTCGTTAGATGAGCTGGCACAATTAGGTTCACTCACTTGCTATAACCTAACTAATCAGCACGAATTAATTGAACGCTGCCAAGACGCTGATGTAGTAGTAACGAATAAAGTAGTTATAAATCAACAAGCAATGGCGCAGTTACCTCAATTAAAATTAATTTGCGTTGCTGCAACAGGCACCAATAATATTGATTTACCAGCAGCAAAAGCCCATAACATCGCCGTGACCAATGTGGCCGGATATTCAACACCTTCAGTGGTTCAACACACGTTTACATTGATCACCAATCTGCTTGGTAACACACACAAGTACATTCGTGATTGCCAGCAAGGTTTATGGCAGCAGAGTCCGATGTTTTGTCGCTTAGATTACAGCTTTAATGAAATAGCGGGGAAAACCTTAGCAATTATTGGCTACGGCTCGTTGGGCAAAGCGGTTGCTGAAGTTGCAACCGCATTTGGTGCCCATGTAATTATCAGTGAACGTAAAGGACATACACCGCGTGAAGGTCGCGTTAGTTTTGAGCAAGCATTAAAAACGGCTGATATAATCAGTGTTCACTGCCCGTTAACAGAAGAAACTCGCGATCAAATTGCGGCTCATGAGCTGAACATGATGAAACCCTCTGCCATCCTTATTAATACTGCCCGTGGAGGGATTATTAATGAGGCTGATTTAGCATCTGCGCTTGCTAATAATGTGATTGCTGGCGCGGGTGTTGATGTACTCAGTAAAGAACCCGCCGAGGCAGATAACCCACTTGCCCGATACACTGGCGACAATTTATTACTTACGCCGCACATTGCCTGGGCAAGTAAAGAGTCTATTATTCGCTTAGTGAAAGAAATCGCGTTAAATATCAAAGCATTTAACCAAGGAAATGAGCGCAATAGGTTGGTCTAAATTGCAATTTTTTGGTCAATTGAGCGAACTGGTTTGCAAAAAAGCTCCTAGCCAATTGACCAATTAAAAGCTAATCACTTGATTTAATTTACTTTTTAAAATGTGGCAAGCTGATTGCTAATTAAGAGCAACGTAAACATTAAATTCTAGGGAAAAAAATAATGAAAAAAGCACTTTTAATTGCAGCGCTTACTGCACCATTTTTAACTGGCTGTGTCATTGCAGTATCCGATGGTGAAGCTGAAACACATTGGGCAGGTGATTCATCGACGAGCTGGCAAAAACAGCACAAAAATAACCGCGAAATCATTTCGACTCTTGCACTTGATACTAACTACCAAGTGGTACTTAATAAACTTCACACCCCTAACTTCACTGAATTACTAAAACAAGGTGACGATGTTTACCAAGTATTGTTTTATGCCACTCATAGCATTCACTCTGATGGTAAAATGACAAAAGATGAGTGCACACCACTGGTATTTAAAAACGATAAGCTAATTGGCGTTGGTGATACCATTTATAAATCACTGAGCAATGGCTAATTAGCCGAAAATGGCAGAGTAGGCCTTGCCTACTCTTTACCCACTCACATTCACTAATCTCGACACAACTTGGTCACGTCCGCCATCTTTAGCCTGATATAACCCTAAGTCAGCTTCTTCAAGCAGCGTTTGTTCAGCGTATACTTGGCCTGTTTCTGTGGTCGCAATGCCGATACTAATTGTCACATGATCCGAATTTAACGAAGCGGTATGGGGAATACCTAAATTACTCACTGCATGTCGTAATTTATTAGCAAATGCGACTGCTTGTGTTGCCGTTGTATTAGGCAAAACAGCCGCAAACTCTTCCCCCCCATAGCGCGCCACAAAGTCACTGCCTCGCTCGCAGGCCCCAACAAGCGCATGAGCAATTCGTTTTAAGCAATCATCACCCGCTCGATGGCCATAGCAATCATTAAACCGTTTAAAATGATCCACATCCATGAGTAATACAGACAAAGGGGTTTGATCGCGACGACAGCGACGCCATTCTCGGGCAAGATTTTCATCTAGATAACGTCTATTAGGAATTTCAGTCAGGCCATCGATTGACGCTAGCATTTCGAGCAAGTCATTTTTTTGTTTGATTAATAACTGATTACGCACACGCGCACGAACAATCGCAGCACTAAAGGGTTTAGTTATATAATCCATCGCCCCCAGCTCGAGGCCTTTTGCTTCGTCGTCATGACTCGAGTTAGCAGAAATAAAAATAACAGGCAGCATATTTGTGACGGTATTTTCTTTTATTTTGCTCAGTACCTCATACCCATCAATACCGGGCATAACAATATCCAGAATCAATAAATCAACGGACTGTGTTTTTAAAAACGTCAGTGCCTTTTCACCACTTTCAACACAAAAAACATCATAATCTTGCTGTAATGTTTTTTCTAATACCAAACGGTTCAACGGATCGTCATCAACAATCAGTACCTTGGCTCTTTTTAGCATCTGTAGATCCTTGTTCGATGATAAATGCAATGACTTGTTTAATCTGCCACTGCAACTCATCGTTTAATAACTCAGGGAGTTCGCCTTGTGCTTTAAGCTTAGCCTCACATTGCTGAGCGCAGGCTGACAAACGTTTAAAGCCTAGATTACCGGCCGACCCTTTCACATTATGGACAACTCTGATCAACTCATCGGTGGTCTTTAATGTTGAAATTTGTAATAGCTGTTGTGCTGCCATGGTCGCAAACTTTGACAGCATAGTTAATACTAATTCTGTATTATTTGAAAACTGAGTGAGAACAAACGTACGGTCAAAAAAAGCCTGTTTCTGTACTTCAAGCTCACTCATCGCCAAAAACAGTGTACTGGCAACAATGGGTTTAGTGAGGTGTTTATTCATGCCCGCCGCAACGGATTGCTCTATGTCAGCCGCTTCGCTGTGCGCTGTTAATGCATAAATCGGCATTTGCTCTTTCGTGAATGACTGGCGAATTATACGCGTAGCTTGGCAGCCATCCATCTGGGGCATCTGAATATCCATGAAGATCAGGTCGGGTCTGAGACAATTAGCAAGCTCAATGCCCTTTTCACCACTGTCTGCACACACAACGGTGATATCGGCTTGCTCTAAAATACTTTTAATAATGCTTAGATTAAGTGGGTTGTCATCTACGGCTAACACTAATAGACCCGATAAATCGGCACTAGAAGGGAGGGATACAACCGCCTTTTTCGCCGGTTCGCTGGTTTTATCTAGCTGTAAGCAGAAACTAAATTCACTGCCTTTGCCTCGTTGACTTGCTAGTTTTATTTCGCCACCCATTAACGCCACTTCGTACTTTACAATTGCAAGCCCAAGCCCAAGCCCAACGCCTTGATGTGAACGCGTTAGTGACTCATCACCTTGTGTAAAGGCATCAAATAAGCGACTTTGATCCGCATCGCTAATCCCAATACCGGTGTCTTTTACAGCAAAGCAAATTAGTTGTTGTTCAGAGGTTTGTTCGACTAAGTTTAAACTTAATTTAACGCTTCCTTGCTCTGTGAATTTAGCGGCATTAGTCAGTAAATTACCTAACACCTGTTGTAAACAGATTTGATCGCCCCTTAGGTTAGAATTGATCTTTTCATCGCACTCAACGCTGAATTCCAACCCCTTCGTTTTACACAGTGGCGCGACGATTCCTTCGCAATAATTAATTAAATCAGACAGGCTAAAGGGGGCTTTAGTTAATTTAACTTGCGAACTTTCGGCTCGGGCAAAATCGAGCATACGGTTTAATAAAGACAATAAGCTGTTGGCTGCTGACTTCGCTTGCTCAGCATGTGTGCGCTGCTCCAACGACAAGCCTTGCAACGCAATCACATCTATTAGCCCCAGTACGGCATTAAGTGGGGTGCGTATCTCATGACTTAAATTGGCAATAAAGCGGCTTTTAGCTAATGTGGCACGCTCGGCGTCATTTTTAGCTTGTATTAAGTCAGTGATATCTTGGACATGGACAACAAAGTAATCTGGATTTTTTTCACCATTCCATACCAATGAAACACTAATTTGTAGCCAACATTTTTGTTCTTGCTGGGGCAAACTAAAGTGATACACTTTTTTCTTTTCGCTGAGCAATTCAAGTAAGGTACCTTTTAACGTGTCTAGTGATTGCTCGCCAAACAAATCATCCAACCTATATTGGCTGCTCAAGGTATCACTGCGTTCTAGTGAAAATATTTTACGCGCCGCTTTATTCATTTGCAGTACGCGGTAATCAAGAGACAGTAATATAACCCCATTAGCAGCGTACTCCATTGCACTGCGTAATTTGGCTTCAGAGCTTTGTAATGCGTTTAATGCCGCGTGCTGCTCAGTAATATCACGGCCTATCGCCATAGTTCCCAATAATTGTTGATGCTCGTTATAAAAAGGCGCAATACTCAAATGATAGGTTTTATCATTGGTTACTAAACGTTTTTGATACACTTGGCGGTCTTGTAATACTTGTCGCTCAAGTTCACTTAGCTCGCCGTTATCGTCACTGATATCACATAACTGCTGGCCAACGAGTTTTTCTTGCGGTAAACCGATATAACTCTCATACGCCTTGTTACAGCCTAAAAATGAACCATCAATATTTTTAAAATAAATAAGATCTGGCACATTATTAAGCATGGTGTTCAGTAAGGCTAAATGACGTTCTTTGGCATCAATACTGCGGCGCAA
Organism: Pseudoalteromonas lipolytica; assembly: GCF_900116435.1. Lineage (GTDB taxonomy): Bacteria > Pseudomonadota > Gammaproteobacteria > Enterobacterales > Alteromonadaceae > Pseudoalteromonas > Pseudoalteromonas lipolytica. Next base: position 149,149 of record NZ_FPAZ01000006.1, read on the forward strand.
TTGTTTTGATTTAACTTGCACTTGTGAATCAAGCGCTTTGTTCGCCTCTTGCAATGATTGAACAAGCTCTTCATTACGGGTAAAAACCCGCTTAACTCGGCTAAACCAAGGTTGCCAATCAGCAGGAATACGATAATTTACCAGTGTATGTTGGCCTTCATCATGTTTTTCTAGGTAATTCATCAAGTGAGTCATTGGCTTTACAAATATGCGCTGACTCAACCAAAATACCGCGCTGAACATCATGACTAAAAAAACACTTAAGAACACAAATTCTATAAACATGTCGTAGCGGACAGGCCCACTGAGTGCTTTTTGAGATTCAAAGTAACGGGTATAAATTGGTAAATCAGACGATGGTTGCACTAAGTGACTGTGACTTTTTGTGTTTTTGTTTATCTCACTTTCGGGCCAATAATCATCGGCATTAATCGCTGTTTTTAATATTTTACTTGAGCTGGCTATTACTTGGTTATCTTGATTAATGAAAATATATTCGCCGTTACTCGGGGCAATTTTCATTAACCACTTAGAGATTGCCTCTAAGTCATAAATTAAAATGATGTAGTCGTCGCTTTGTAACGCTCGTCTTTTTCCTATTGCAAAGTACGCGTGGCCATTAACAGTAATAACAGCACTTGAGGCCAGCGCTTTATCATTTAAACGCGACGGTCTAAATTTATTATCCAACACACTCGTCAGCAATTCACTTTCAGCTGTTGAACGGCGCTTTATATAAACAAAACCCTGTTCGTTAACATAGGCAACACCTTGCAACGATTGAATCAATGCCAGCGTTGTGTTGAACGAGGGCCCTAATGCAAGCACTTGACGCCACTGAGTAAGAGCAAAGGCAGTGGATGCAAATTTACCTTGCCCCACAATTTCACCCACTCCTCCCTTTATGGGTTGATAATAGTAGTGATCAAACTGATTTACATTGCGGGCCCAGTTGGGGTCGAAGTCATATGATAGTGGTTGCTCATACAACTTAAACATCGTATCAATCAATCCATCAGCCGCATGCATTGCATGACCAAGCTGAGCAGAGATATTATTAAAACTACTTTGTCGGCTTTCTTGTGAGCGTTCTAGCTTTAGATTATATAAGTGTAAACACAGAATAAACGCCACCAGCAATGGCACAATAAGCGCCACGGCCAGAGAACGATAATAATGCTTTAGTGGTAAAAAATTCACTCGATTTTAAGTACCTTGCCTCGGTAACACCTAGATTAACGAGGCAAAGATTCACTGGCAAGTTATAAATTTTCTTCAGCGAAGCTTGCCAAGCGACTACGAACAACACCATTCAAGTTAACGGTTGCACTTCCTTCAAAATTTTTAAATCGTTCAACAATATAGGTTAAACCTGAGGTAACAGGGGTTAAATAGTTACTATCGATTTGCGCTAAGTTTCCTGAGCAAATTAACTTCGTGCCCTCACCGCAGCGGGTGATTATGGTCTTCAATTGAGAGGCGGTTAAATTTTGACTTTCATCTAATATCACCCCCGAATTGATATAATACTATCATACCCTTAATAAACTTGAACAAAAAAGCTTTTACACACATACTCTAGCTAAGAATCAAAGGTGAACGAAAATGATACTTCGAAATACAACAAAAACTAAAATAATTAAAACATCAGTCAACTTTGGAAAAGGAATGTCTTTTCATCTCGATAAATCAGGGCAACCTATTAAGACTGAAAAAGGCATCAGAACTCACTCATATAGGCACGATAAAATAGAACCTAATTTTCCAGTGCTATATCACCCGACTCGCTTCACCGAATGCCAAGAAATGAACTTATTTTTAATGCACCGCTTTGAAGGTCATTTCAGTCTCAAAAAGAATCAAATAGACAATGAGGCTTTTAGTGACGCTTATCATGCCAGCCAACCGGGAAAGCCATTAGATGTTAAGTCTGTTTGCAGTATAGCTAAGCACTTAAAAGCTTTCTTAGATTGGTTGGATAAAGATGATGCATCCTATTTTGAAGTAATAGCTGCACCACTTTCAAAACAATCTGTAGATGATGATATTTCTAGGTTACCTGTGTGGAGATATCACAAACATTTATGTGAAAGAGTCGAAACCAAAGATAAGTCTAAACGCATAAGCTTTAACAGCGCTCAAGAACGAATTAGAGCTGTTAAAGCATTCTATATATGGAGCCATAAGCGCGGGGCTATAGATAGCCTCCCCTTCTCACTTGAATACAAACAGGTACGTATTAAATCGAAAGCTAAATCAAGTGTAAGTTCATTGTTTCAATTACCTACTAGCAACACACGTTCTGGAGGCTTATGGAAGTGGGTTAGTAATTTGAGCATTCCAAATACATTGAAACAAAAGGAAGACTCACCCGAAAAAGATCTACAACCATATTCTCCAAAAGAACTTAAACAGTTGCTGGAGACGGATACGGCTCAAAAAGAGACTTATAAGCTTTATTTGCAATGTGCTTTGCTAGGTGGACTTCGTTCTTTTGAGATTTCAGCCATCGACCAGAAAGACCTTTTTGATCCTGATGAAAAAGAAAACGAGAAACGTATTCCAAAATTGAACATTGTACGAAAAGGACATAAGCCAGTGAGATTAACAATAGCGCGAGTTCTAATGAAGCTTTTGTACAATCACACTTTGACAATTCAAAATATGAAGCGACGTACCAAACATGAGACTAATCATGGTATGGACAATAGTGAACATCCGCTTCCTTTGTTTATGAATAGTTCAGGATCGCGGATAAGCGAAGATACACCGGGGAATACTATTTCCATAGTTAGAAAAGAACAAAGGAAGCAGGGATTAGAAATACTATTACGCACATTCCATGACTTACGCGCTACCTTTGCTACTTATGTCGCTAAATACCTAATTGACAAAGGTGAATCGGAGAGTTCCATCAGACAGACACTAATGACCTTGATGAGTCACGAAAGTTTTAAAACAACCAAACGTTACATCGACTTTGCCAAAAGTGTAGCAGTGGATGCATACGGAGCAATGTCAGAGTGGGTGAAAGATATCTACGGTGATGTTGACGAATTACTGATGCGTGAGGCTGAAGATGCAGCAGCAAGTTAAAACGCGGAAGTCCAATCGTATTCCTGCTAGATTTAAACCTCATTCAATTGTTCTAGCCAAACAGTTAGACGTTTTATTTAACAGGGCATATGACAAAGAAAACAATATTAGCGCAGATGACGACACTGCTATTTCAATGAGTCGCTTGCGGAATGCTTGTGTCAGTTTACAACATACTCTTCCTCTAGCCCTTAATAAGGTTAGTACAGATACTGCGACATCAATTCAAACTTCGGGATTAAATGCTCTATCAGACTTTGAAATTTGGCAAGAACTGGAATACTTTTGCATTAATGAAATAAATGATGTCAAGCTACCTAGTTATGCTACTCGTATAGAAGAAGCCTTAGAAAACTTAGCTAAGTTTCATTTTTATGATAACGCTATCAACGCTCCTTTTAGGCTAGTAAATGGGGCTACTTCAATCGACATAACTAAATTATTCGAACTTGAATTCCATCAAGTAAAAGAGATTCGTAAATTACTAAATAAATATCTGGACTATCTCGTCCTTCCAGAATTAAGCCTCAAAGATTCTTCTATTAGGGACAATATCCTCAAAACTGCGACAGCTATTATAAATCTTTGTCTACATGATACTTTTAAGAATACTGAACGCGTCAAACTGCCATTATTGGCAACATTACAGGATAGGGAATTCGTTTCATCATTTATATGCAATCACAACTTCCGTACTTTTTTAAAATTTATACTACCCGATGTGTGGGGTAAAGCTAGAGTCAATCAATTTAAAACTGAAGCCGAAGTAATAGGGTATGCACAAAGCATATCATCCAAATTTGGCAATGAAGTTGATGCTTTTTTGAAAAATCAGATAGCAAGCGCTTCGGAAGCTAATACAACAAGAGTTAGATCCTCAACTTTATCATTTCCAAGGTGGTTGAATAGTGCTGGTAGCGTAGCATCACCAATAATTAAGCTGCTTAGTGAGCGTGGAATTCAAGGGTTTGCAGAAAATGGCCTTCAGGGATTTAAATACCTTTATAAGCATTACCAAGAAGAAACTCAAAATAACCAGCAGTTTTTACTGCTACTAAACGCTGCATTGGACCTTTACCACTTTGTTACGGGTGAAAAAATCGCAAAGGAAAGTTTATTACCCTACTCATTGGGCTATTACCTTAAAGAAAGTGACACTACCGAATGGCAGAAGCATGAGTGGGTATATGACAATGCCTATAAATTTTATCAAAACCTAGTCGAATACCATAAAGTTTTTACAAAGCGAATTGATGGCGAGAGCATAGGTATCGTCACTCTCAAAGGTTACATAGGTAGTATGGCTAGAGCATTGAAAGAAAATGCATCATCATTAACAGATGAACAAATGAAGCTTATTGCCAGTCATGGGGTTCATGCTTTTGTTGAAAATAACTGTGAGATACTAAAGGCTATAAGAGAGGCAATTCAACTAAAATCAAAACAAGGCGATTTGTCGGTTTTTGTTGGTAATCAATATCAGAGCGCTATCGACAAATTACTATCGTTTTATGGTCTAGATACTATTAAAAGCTTTCCGGTCAACACCGAATTAACTGCACAACATCAAGAGCAACTATCTCAGAATCAAGATAAACTCTACTCATATAGAGAAGTAGTAGAATTAGCATATTACATAGAAAAAGGGCTTTCTGAGACCTTACTCACAATTAAAGACAAAGTTACACTTTATGCAGCAAAAGTCATATTGAAAACTGGTTGGAATTCAACTCCTACGCTAGAGCTTGATACTGACGACTTATTTTTCTTTAACACGCCATTACATTCAAGTAAAACTCCTGCTCTTCGTTTATTTAAACGCCGAGCTAATTATCAAACTCAATGGCATAAATTTGAAATTAAAGCCGAAGATCTAGAAAAAGAAGGCGTCTTATACGGCGACGTTGTCGAACCAGTAATATTTGATATTAAGGCTGCGACTAGACTTACGTCTATTTACCGCCCTTCTATTGAGAACCTATCAAAAAGAATTTTTGTTTTTCCCAAAGTAAATAGTATTGGAGAAGTAAAGATTCAATTATTAACAGCATCACGTTTCAAGACCTCTATAGATAGGATATTGACTGAGCTTGGGTGTGATATCGTATTTAATTCGCAAAAGATCAGAAAATCAGGGCTTAACTACATTTACCGAAAAGTTGCCAAAGAATTTAAGTGGTATCAAAAAGCTGGCAAGCACTCTTATGAAACGTTCTTGCGTCATTATTTAATGCAAGATAACAAAGATGTTGCAATGACAATCAACAGAGCGACAAAAACAATGGCAGACTATTTTGTTCGCGATGTTACCGACAAAGTAATCATTTTGCAGACTCCACCAGAAGACGGTAAAAAAGTCCCGAATGGCACATGCATTAACTCAAAAGATAAATCCGCAGTAGTGGCATTCGAATCTCAAAACAGGAAATTATTAGACCAGCGAGATACAAACGAGCATGCATGTGCCGACTTTAACGCATGCTTGTGGTGTCCGTTCTATCGCTGTGTTGCTGACGCATTGCATGTTTGGAAACTTTTGTCATACCGGGATTTTGTTGTTGCTGATATGGAAAACTCAGCCGCAACATTTGACTCTGTAACAGAGCAACTGGAAAACATAGAGCAGTTGAAAAATAGAGTTAACGAAATATTAACTGATATTGCCAAGCTTAATGCTCAAGCTGTGATTGATGGAAAAGAATTATTGAGAACAGAGGGTATTCATCCTCATTGGAAAAACACAGGTTTGCTATGACCAAAGAGATAACTAAAACAAAACTACTTGATATCGCTGTTGTAAAAACACATACAGGTCAAATCACTATAAAACCTTTGGTTCAGGTGTTAGAAGATTTTAAAGTTGATGATACTAGCGCTTTTAATTCGATTGCTTTGTGGGAAAACAGAGCATTGAATATTGCTAAACATGGCACTATTCACTTTGGCGATGACACTTGGATAAGCTATGAAGAAACGCAAAGAAATGTGAATTTTAAAGGTGTTGATGAATTAGCATATCAAATTCGAATTTATTCACTAATTAAACTCACACATGGTGATGTTGTAGGCGGTAAACCTCTAAAAATCTCTACACTTCAAAATGATGTAACGTATCTAAATTTAATTGCAGCCTTCTTAAGACAAAGAGGTTATCACTCATTTCATGAGTTGGAGTTCAAATCTGACTTAGTTATTAGGAATCTCATAAAAGACTATTTATATGAAGTCGGGAAAATAGCTATTTACAGACAATCACACTCATTTACTAAACTATTTGACGTGCAACGAAGCTTTCGTCTTTTTGGCCCTAAGGTGTGTAGTGTTTTTATTGATGTGCTTAACCAACTAAACGAGTTACACCATCCGAGACCAGTCACTTATTCGCACCCTGTCATTCCTACTAAAGTAATGAAAAAAATTCTGAAGTTTGCAGAAAAAATAGTTGAAAACTCTAAGGATAAGATAGAACGATGGCTAGAATTAAATGCACGCTTAATAGATAGTTTACATGAAGGCTCCATTGAACCACCGCCCAAAATGAATACAGGTGAGCTAATAGCAAAACATGTAAGAAACTTACCCAATGAAGAGGAATTCATTCAATTATCCGAAGAATTAGAAGATTTAAAATTAGCCACATACATTAATATCTTGGCCTATACAGGTATGAGATATAACGAAGTACTTACATGCAAGGTTGGCTGTGCCAATTACAAAGATGATATTTATTACATTACGGCAATTATGACCAAAACCGACAACAGTAAGGTTGAGATGGAATGGTTTTCAAACGCTGAAGTACATGAGTGTGTTGGTATTTACGAAAAATATGTGATCGGTATGCAAGAAAGGGCAAAAGCTGTACTTTCTTCATGCAGAGCCAATATAACAAGTAGTCAAGCACACAATTTGAAAGAAGGGTTAGAAAGAAACCGTCTTTTCGGGGTTTCACATAGTAGCTGTAGTGTTAGTTTTAGCGATACTGGGCGATTCACAAAATTTGAGGTTAAAAACAGTGAAAACATTGAGCTTTTTGACTTAACTCTAGACGATGATGATATAGCAGAGCTTGAACGCCTTGAATCTAACTACAAAGAAGTTAGAGGAGAGAATAGAGGTGTCCCATACGAAGAAGGCGATACGTTTAGATTAACCGCTCACATGTTTCGACATACGTTGGCCTACTTTGTCATTGCCAATAAATTAGGTGAGCTTGATGATATTAGATATCAATTTAAACATTTAACTAGCCTAATGACGTTTGTTTATACTCGAAGAGCATTTTTGGCCTCAACAACTTTAATTAAAACTACTGAAGAGTTTAATGAGATTTTAATTGACCGTGTTGCAGAAGAGTTAATAGATGAAGCCGAGTCACAATCACTTAAAGGTGGTGCTGGTGAGCAAATTAATAAAACATCTAAAGATCTGATAATAGGTATTACTGATAGTCAAAGTAAAGATTCGACTGTGATTAAGCAGATCCATTTCAGTTCAATTGAAGAACTGAAAAAATTTCTCGTCAAAAATATTAAAAACATACGTGGCTTACCTACGGGGTACTGCACTGCGGGAGAAGCTTGCAAGATAAAAGGAGCAGGAATCCCTAGTGGCTGTGTGTATTGTGGTAGTAAAATCATTACCAAACGCCACAAGGTCAATTGGCAAATAATAAAAAAAGAAGCAACGCAGAAACTAGAGGCATATGCGGCATTAACCAAAGAAGAGCAAGAAGATTACGAGCTATTTGCTATTCACTGGAAAAATAATATAGCAGCAGCTGACTATGTATTAGATGAAGGCAAAGCGCATACAAACCAAGGAGAACAAGCATGAGTAGCGCATACGATGATATAAAACGTGCTTTTGAAGAGATGAAATCTGATGGCAGCAAGATAACCAAAAATGCAGTAGCAACGAGAGCTAAAAGAAATATTGCAAATCTATCTAAAGAAGAAGAAAAATGGGTAAAGTTACGAGAAAATATTGAAAAAGCTCAATTAACTTGGGAAGAAAAAAATAAAGATAATTTAATAAAACAACTCAGAACAAAGGTAGCCGAACTAAAAAGCAAGCTTGCTAAAGAAAAGCAAAAAAACGAGATTGACCCTAAGGAAATCGATAAGGATTTTGAAAAGCTACTGGTGCGATTACAAGAAATGTACGCTGAAATAGATAAGCTCAAACTGATTAATGCTGATTTAAAAAATCAACTTCAGCACTCAGGGCAACATACAGAAATAAGAGTGGATACGTCTACTGGTGAAATTATTGAATTAGTTTCAACGAAACAATAGATTAGATGTAGTAGCTCATATCTCATCTTACAGTTTTGTTGATTAGGTTTAGACTTCACCTGACAGGCAGCAAGAGCGAACAAGAGACGGTCAGAGTGATCTGGATATGTGAACTTAATTCTACAAAGCGGACGCTTAGCGACCCCGTTCATGCAATAAAATTGAGTTTAGGCAATCCGCATTAATTGTATAATGATGTCTCTGCTTCTAAAGAGTATGTTTATGAGAACCATTGGAAAACTGGCAAAAGATTTAGATATCAATGTTGAAACGATCCGCTTTTATGAGCGCCAAGGTTTAATAGAGCAGCCTCCAAAACCCGAATCAGGTTATCGAAAGTATGACGAGACACACGCTAATCAACTCAAATTTATTCTGAAAGCTAAAGCATTAGGGTTTACGCTGAAAGAAATTGAATCACTGATGTCACTAAGTAGCAGTTGCGCTGATATAGAATCGATGGGATTGCAAAAACTTAATCTCATCCGTAATAAAATTGCTGATTTACAGCGGTTAGAGAAAGTAATTCAAGATATGACAGATTCTTGCAAGGCCAATCAAGACCCTCAATCCTGCCCGGTAATAAATTCACTTAAATAGCTATTGACCCCGTACTTATGTACGGAGTTTATACTACCTTAAAAATTGAGGTAGATAGTTATGATCAATAAAATTCTAGATAAAGTAGGTTCTGGTGGCGTTTGGCTAGCCGCCCTTAGTTGCACAGCATGTTTTCCTGCGCTCGGCTCATTGGCATCTGCGCTTGGGTTAGGTTTTCTTTCACATTTTGAAGGGATAGCGGTGAACACCTTATTGCCATTATTTGCTTCACTAGCGTTGTTAGTTAATTTCTATAATTGGTATCAACATCGAGAGTCATTAAGAGGCATTTTAAGTGTCATTGGCCCAATTGCAGTATTGCTGACCCTTTATCCTTTATGGCAATACGACTGGAGCACTTACTTATTTTACTTTGGGATCATTTGGATGGTCGTAATGTCTATTTTAGATATTGTTAAGCCCATTAAGGAACCAGTATGCAAGGTATAGAATTAAAATCTAAGATAACTTGCCCTGAATGTGGATTTAGCAAAGTTGAAACCATGCCTACAAACGCTTGCCAATGGTATTACGAATGCGAAAGCTGTAAAGCACTACTTAAACCGTTCAAAGGTGATTGTTGCGTTTACTGCTCTTATGGAACAGTTAAGTGTCCTCCTATTCAAGAAGGCAATGCATGTTGCTCAGGTAAGTAGCCTAGTATTCGGTGGTTCTGTGCCAACCAAGTAATATCTTAAATGCGATTGCGATTAACACTAAACCACCAAATAGTTCAGCTTTAGACTCCAGCCATACGCCACTTCTTTCGCCGATATTCACACCAATCTAGCTAAAGGCAAACGTCGTGACGCCTATTATCAAGCAAGCTACGGCTATGTCTACCTCAAGCAATGTGATTGCATAACCTGCCGCCATTGCATCAATACTGGCGGCAATAGCAAGAACAAATAGCACACGATGAGTAACATTAGCAATATCTTCTTCAATTCCTTCAGATTGGGACTCATAAATCATTTTTGCCACCGATAAATAATAGCAAAATAAAAGCTATCCAAGGTGCATAATCTTCAATCCAAGATGATCATCCTTTACCGCTGTAATAGCCTAAAAGAGGTATAAAGCCTTGGAAAAATCCAAAATAAGCAACGGCTTTAATAAAGAGTTTTTCAGCATTTGCTACTTTTTTAGAACCTAAGCCTATGGATACTGCAAACACGTCCATACTGAGTGCTATAGCTAATACAAATACTTCAAACAAATCGATTAAACCTGAATAAAATTGTTATAAGATTACGTGACGTATAATTAGTTACTTGACTGATGTTAAACACCTAAGGTTTGCTGACAGTTGCTCAATTATCGAAGCCTTATTTTTACACCAAATTTCAGCCAGATATTCAGTAACAGTGCCAACACTTGAAGGAAACAGAATATTCCCCGCCACTTTGGCGAAAGGGCCATCAGTTTCGAGTAAAATCCTATCTTGAGGTATCCACGATATTACTTTTTTAGCTCTGGCTGAAGTAAGCATGGCTGGCCCAATAGAAAAGAAACAGCCTAGCTCGACGGCTTCTAGAACTTGCTTCTTAGTACCTAAAAACCAATGAAGAATAGAAGTACCAGCATTGGGGTATAACTTAAGTTGTTCAAGTACTTCACCTGTCGCATTAAGACTATGGATAGTTAGTATTTTGTTATCAAAGTCTTCACATTTTTTCAAAATATGCGTGAAAACCTCTAATTGATCATCAAAGTAATCAGCATAACCTTTTGAGCCATCCAGCCCAATTTCTCCAATATATCTAGTTCTATCAACTAGCTTATCGAATAGAGGTAGTTCATTTTTCCTTAAATGAGCAAGTTGAGGGTGAAGCCCCAAAGCCGTTTTACAGTGTTTTATGCCACTTGTTAACTGAACAGTACCTTCAAAAGCTGAAGGCACCGTAGTTACTGATAGCACGTAATAATTACTGCTTTTTATGTCGTTCAATACCTCTTTATGATCTGGATATAAATCAACATGGCAATGAAGATCCATCATGATGATTTATCCGCTTGGAGAAATAATTCAACCTCTGCTAATCCTCGCTTAATAGTTGATTCTAGTTTTTCTCGTATATCTTTATCTTGTGGTATTGGTCCTGACTTTCGAAGCCAAGAACGATAATTGTCAGTCTGTTTCAACCGGATAATGGCAGTTTGAACCGCTTGGAGATCATCGCGAGTATCTTTTTCTTTAATAAGACCTCTCAACCGCTTTGTCTTGTATGGCGCATCTTGTGTAAAACCAGCATGAAAAACTGACGCTCTTCGAATAAGGCAAGGTACACAATGCCCACACTGTTTATGCTCTCTGTGCCAATGACTACAAGAAACACTCAGAGGAACTGCTTTTCTAATTGCGTCTTGATCAACACATTCCGCTAACATTTCACCTTTAGTTTTGAATTGATAGGGGTTTACAAATTTGACATGAAACCCAGTGTCTCTAAGCAAAGATTCAAGCCTGCTTAGAAAATTAGGATGAGTAGTTCTAGTACTATGGCTACCAATCCGTCTTCTGGTAAGCGGTGGATTTATAGAAATATAGCCATTCTCAGGGACGACAATAGTTTCAATACTGCTATCGCAATTAGCATTTCTTAAGGCTGATATACCAAGTACCGCCATAGCTAGGAAGTTGAAGCTTCTTCCCCTCATGCTAATGTCAGTTTTACCTTCTAAATGCTTGATAATATGAGGAGACATTGAATAGGACAATTCGCCGAATGGCGGGGATAATAAATGCTTAATATCTTCCTGTTTTGCGCCATCACCACGATAAGCGTGACTAACCAAAAGCGGTTTTAAGGCTGACTCTCCGTTTAAAATGTCAATTGCACCAACTGCGCTGTCAAGACCTCCTGAAAAAAGGCAGACTGAGTTGAGTCCAATTAATGATTTTGCTTTTGCTTTCGCTTGCTCACTTGTTTTAGGAGTCGGCATCGGCATAGTTGTTTTTTCAAAAGTAAACTGCCATTGATCGCCCGTTAGAAAGTTGAGCAAAGAACTTAGTTCAGGCTCAACAGTATTCCACATATCCTCATCGGTAACAGGAACATGTAAATGCATTTTTCTAGCCCATGCATTTTCTGCATTATCCCTCAATTCAAATGTATCAGCGGCGGTAACGGCGGTTGCAATTGTTATCAGATCTATTGCATCAGCATCTACATGCAATCCTAAATCACGAACTGTTTGTAGTAGTTGTTTTGACACCAAGCTGTGCTTAGTGATGTCATTTTGATGCGTGTGAAACATTTGGACAGGATGACAGTCTTCAGAAAAATCAGGCAAGTTAGCTGGGTCATGGTTAAAATAAAAATTAGTCATCAAAACTCTCCCATTCATCCACTGTCATTGCAATTGCATCAGCTTGAATTTTAGTAATATTTTCCTTGCTAATAGTACTAGGGTTGCCATTAGTTACTTTGTCTAACTGCTCTTGTGTGATCACTTTTATTAATTCCCTTAATTCTACTTCCATTTGATGATGCTTACTTGCAGGCTCAACATGAAACCAAGCTCTGCCCATGCCTTCAACCACATCCTGAAAAATAAGATCTGTTAAATAACAGCCTATGGCTTCTTGAATAACTTCGTCAGTAAAACTGTTTGGGTCAAATTCTTCTGTATCGGGGAGTGCTTCTTCTAGTGCGTAATCCAACGCAACTCTTACAGCATCCGAATCGGCATTATCAGGTGCCAAATGACTAGCAATTTTGTCAATTGCTTGGTCAGTCGATAACCCAGTTAGATCACCTAATGATAAGCTTTGATTATTAACCGTTACGGTGTCGCCACGCATGACACCAAGCAATCCAGAACCAGCCGTTATACCGCTTGCTAGTCTCCGGCTTGTGCTTTTACCTCCGCCAGAGCCTTTTCTAGAGTAACTTTTTAATGAACGCCTTAGATCTGAGGTTGAGCCACCTGTTTGTGCATATTTACCAAATGCTCTTCTGGCGCTGGCAAACCTATTTGGAGGTGGCGTTGCTGTTGGCGAACCACCGATTTCTTGTTGAACCTTGTCATTGTCAATATCGTTGGTATGGTCATTCTGATCATCAGATTGATTGTTATCAGAACCAGTTTGATCATCCCCATCAGTACCTGATGCAGGCTCTATTGTGACGGGATCTCCTTGCTCTGCCCAAGATGGAATTAGCGGACTCTTGTTATTCGGTCCTGTAGACGATGCGGACGTACCCATATTACTTAATTCCCTCTAGTTCTTTTAAGATTGGATTGAGCCACCTTTGACGAGGCAAGCTTTTTAAGAATGTAAGAAGACTTAAGCAACATTTATCATCCTGCTTGGCAAGTAACACGGCTCCATAGATGCCTGTTGGTTTTTCGGTCCAATCACCAATCAACTTAAAGTTTTCAATCAAACCATCCATGACTGACATGTACTCTTCCTTCGGAGTTGTGGTAATCGCAGTAGAGTTAACGCCACTGACCCTTACCTTTTGCTTCATTAATTCTTCTACAAGTTTTTGAGCAGCTCCCGACATTACCGCATTAACAGCACCCATTGGAATGCTTTCTCGGCTAAGGTATGCCGCTGGGGTCAAATCCATCTCAGTAAACATTGGAGGTAATTTTGACCATTTATCAATAAAAGCTAGGTCGAGTTTCCACTCTTCAGGTAACTTTATTTCATCAAATTCAACTTCTGAATTTTCGAGATCCGCTAAAACTTTTGGATATCCGTTTTCCTTATCAATTAATTCATAAAGCTTGTTAGTAGCCTGAGTGCCTAAGCACCTCTCAAAAATTACCAGCTTAGTGATAGTTTTCTCGTCAAGCTGCATTCCTCGACGGTGAGCCGTTTTCTTTCTCATCTTAACTTGATTGAGTAATCGCTTAACTATGCGAGGGTTACCGTTAATGTTTGTGGATTCAGCTAATAGTGGAGCTAACTGTTCAGCAACTACAAATTTGCTTCTGAGTCCTGAATGCTTTTCGATATCGTGATCCTGAAGAAGCTCATCAACGGTAATTTGTGGTTGTTTCCAAGAAAGCCTTAATGATTCTTCAAGGGCACATCTTATCGCTTCTAACTGAGCATCTGTCACTCCGTGGTCTTGAGCGGTGAGCATCATTAAATATGCCCTTATCTCAAGAACACCGGGCCTTGGTACATGCACAGGAATTTGAATAAGCTTGTCTAAATAATCAGTTTGATGTCGTTGAGATGCACCTTTGTGATATTCAGGTACTGCCAAACGGATCATGTCTTCATCGGCGGCAATGACAAATGCGGTATTTGGTAAAAATAGAAATAATCTGATCGCCTCAAGTGTTGAAATGGCATTAAATGGAGAGCAGCGATCTAAATTATCGACATAGACAATAAGTGGCTTATCAAACTCCTTTAACAGATCAGAATATGCTTTTCGGAATTCTTTAATTTCTTTAGGAGGTGAGAATGATTTCTTATCTTTGATCAAACCTTTGTTTTTCTTCGCAACATCCTTAGCGCCATCGACAGCACCTTTTACATCATCAACATCAAGTTCACCATCGTCACCACCACTGAATAGTCCCATGATCTTCTGTATACCACCCATAGTCGGTATACCAGCTAATGCTGCACCACCATTCATTAGCAGTCCCATCAGTCTGATCTTATCTATTCGTCCAGCAAACTCTATTGCTTTTGCACTTAGATTTTTATCGTCTGCTGCTTTTTTTACTAAAGTAGATGCAATTGTTTCTAATAGCGCTGCTTTAGCGTCATCGTATCCTTGGAAAGTCCATGCATCGAAATGCACTTGGATATATTCTTGTTCATCAGTTTCCAAAGATGCTTTGGTAAGTTCAAGAATCGTGGATTTTCCAGCGCCCCAATCACCAAAGACACCTATACTAATAGGCATTAATTCCTTTTCAGTGATAAGATCTTTAATCGACTCAGCCGTTTCATTAAAGTTTAAGAAGTCAATTTTTGACTCTTTATCAGACCACATAACATCTCCTTTTGTTTATTATTTTTTTGTTCCATTCTTTCAATAGTTCGATGAACCGTCGGGCGGCTAACAGAATATTTCTTCGCTAATGCAGAGATCGATTCACCATTTAATTTATCTTTATATAATTCTTTCGCTTGTTTGTCTGATAAAGCAGGCAACCTACCCATATGTTTGCCTTTAGCCTTCGCTTCTTCGCGACCTTCTGCGGTTCTGGCTTTTATAAGATCCCGCTCAAGTTGAGCGAATACTCCACATAGGTTGATCATGGCGGTGGCAAACGGATTATCATTTTTAGTATTGAGAGAGCCGTCGATAATATTTAAACAAGCCCCCTTTTTGTGGATACTTTCAATAGCCTCAAGAATAGACTTTAATGATCGGCCTAGCCGATCAAGGCGAGTAACAATTACCTCATCACCCTCCCTGATAAAATCGATGAGTTCCTTTAGCTTTTCTTCATTTCTAATGGAAGCACCTGACTGTTTTCCTTGAAATATTTTTTCACAGCCATGAGCGTCCAACTTGGACAGTTGAATATTTAAATCTTGCTCTTTAGTTGAGACTCTTGCAAAACCAACTTTCATATGTACGAAACCTGTAACTTTCGTACATCTTAACAATCAAGTGAACGAAAGTACATTAAATAAATTTCGTACATGAACGTAATAAAATATAGTTATTCGTACACAACAAGGATAGAAAATGAATGACAATTCTAACTATCAAGTGACTTAATTATTCCACACGCTTCAATGGTGTTTTCAGTTGTACACAAACTTGCCATTTGTTGAAGCTCAGCTTTTAGTGCTTTGAGTTCTCTCATTCGATTGTTAACTAAGGCCAATTGTTGAGCAATGAGCTTATTAACACTTGCACAGCTTTCTTCTGGCTTATTTTTCAGTTCCATAAGGCGTTTAACATCTGTTAGAGGGATATCCAAACTTCGGCAATGCTTTATAAACTCTAATTCTTTTAAAGCCCGTTCACCGTATAACCTGTAATTCCCTTCAGTACGTTCAGGAGTTGAAAGCAACCCTTCTTTCTCGTAATACCGAATTGTTTGTATCGAACACCCTGTCGTTTTTGAAAGTTCACCTATCTTCATAAAACTTTAGTCCTAAATCTTGACTCTATAGTCACTATAGACTTTATAGTTAAGTTATCAAGCAAATAACTAAGGCCGTGCAATGAGTGGTTGTGGTTGCGAAGTCGAACTAAAAGATGCGAAACAAAAACATGTGCTGTATTGGTTGCTAGGTATTAATGCGGTTATGTTCTGCGTTGAGATTACTGTGGGCCTATATGCAAACTCAACGGCTTTGATAGCAGATTCAATGGATATGCTGGCTGACGCAATTGTCTATGGTATTGCTCTATATGCCGTGAGCCGATCTTTAAAGCATAAAGCCAATGCAGCCCTTATCAGCGGTTACTTTCAGCTGACACTCGGAATACTGGTAATCTTTGACATAGTAAGAAGACTCGGAGAAGGTGAGCCTCACTCTTGGTTCATGATCGGCTTTGGTTTTGTAGCATTAATAGCAAACGTCATTTGTTTAGTTTTAATCAGAATGCAAAGCAATGGTGAAGTCCATATGCGTGCAAGCTGGATATTTTCAGCCAACGATGTGATCGCAAACTTGGGGGTCATTGCTGCTGGTGTTTTAGTGATGCTACTTGATTCTCGCTGGCCTGACATTGTGATTGGTAGTGTGATTGCAACCCTAATTTTAAGAGGGGCTTACCTGATTATTACTGATGCGAAGAAAGAGCTGAGCAACGCAGAGTTAACAAGCGAAAACAATAGCTGTAGTGGAAGTAAATCAAAATCATGTTCTTAAAGGAGATGGATAATGAGTGCTAATTATTTAGAGAAAACACAAATATTAGACTTAGATGATCACAGCATCCAATCTCTAATAGCAGATCGGAATTGGAATACAATGGATGAATACAACACAATAGGAGCTGCTTACACCTTTGTTAAAGATGAGATTCAGTTTGGTTACAACCGCAGCGATGATATATCTGCGAGTGAAGTTTTAGCGGATGGCTATGGACAGTGCAATACCAAGGGAAACTTGTTAATGGCTCTATTCCGAGCGCTTGGTATTCAGTGCCGATTTCATGGTTTCACGATTGACCAACAGCTTCAGAAAGGCGCTATTCCTTCTTATGTATTTTGGCTTGCCCCAAAATCCATTATCCATAGCTGGGTAGAAGTGCTCTATGAAGGTAAGTGGATCAATTTAGAAGGCTTCATTCTCGACGAAGCTTACCTAAGTTCAATTCAATCCAAATTCAGTCAAGCTAAAGATAATTTTTGTGGTTATGGAATAGCTACTACCTGCATAAGTAACCCAGAGACGAACTGGGTTGGTAAAGATACTTATATTCAAAAAGAAGGCATACACGACGACTTTGGCTTTTATGACTCACCCGATGAATTCTATGCTGAGCAGGGAACCAATCTAACGGGTATTAAACGTTGGGCGTACCAAAACTTTATCCGTCATATCATTAATTGGAATGTACAAAGGCTTAGAAGAAAAAATGTAACCGCCGAGGCTCAACATGCATAACCACTCTCACGGTCATGATCACCCTCACAATGATGAGGACGCTTCGAGACGCATTGGCTGGGCTTTTTTTCTAAACCTCACGTTTACCATCATCGAATTTATCGGAGGTTGGTTAACCAATAGTACGGCAATCATGGCAGATGCTATCCATGATTTAGGAGATAGCATCTCCATAGGCACCGCATGGGGATTAAATAAGCTCAGTAACAAGCCTGCCTCTAGCCAGTTTTCATATGGTTACAAGCGCTTTTCATTGCTTGGCGCATTGATTAACGGTTTGGTATTAACTGTTGGTTCTGTTTTTATACTAATTGAGGCCATACCAAGATTAGCTAACCCCGAAATGCCTCAAGTCGAAGGAATGCTTTTATTAGCTATTTTTGGCATGGTGGTAAACGGTTACGCTGCCTATAAGCTAAGTCATGGAAAGACCTTAAATGAACGAGTTTTAAACTGGCACTTGCTTGAAGACGTTTTAGGTTGGATAGCTATATTTATTGTATCAATCGTATTGATGTTTGTTGAATGGCCCATACTCGATCCTATTTTATCAATTGGGTTTACCCTTTTTATTTTATTTAATGTTGTAAGAACACTGAAAACGACACTTATGCTCTTCTTGCAAGCGACACCAGATATTGATCTTATTGAAAATATTAAATCGAAAATAGTTTCTAAAGCCATTGTGGGTGAAGTACATCACTTACACATCTGGTCACTTGATGGTGAACACAACGTTTTAACCGCCCATATTGTTTTAAACACTGAAATATCTAACGAAGAGCTGAAATCGTACAAGCTAGAGTTGCGACAGGAGCTTAAAGAGTTTGATTTTGCTCATACAACAATTGAAATAGAGTTCATAGACGAGCAATGTCGTGACGCAAGCTAAACGATAGTGTTAACATTGGCATAACTAAGAGATAGTTGAAACGAAATGAATATTAAACAATTCCCTGCATACATCATGATAGTGCTGATATTACTTCAGTCATTTTCTGCTGTGGCAAAAGTTGCTGATGTTCATATTGTTGATTCCGAGCATATAAAAACCGAGCATGTTCATGCTTTAGATGACCACATTTCTTCTGAAAAATTAATACAATCATCAGCAGATAATGACCAACACAACCCCGCTGATTGTCATCATTGCGGACACTGCAATGGCTCGCATGTACAGTTTGCTACGCATGTTTACATCAGTAGAGACATTGATTTCAAATCAAGTCAGGTATTTGATTATTTAAAAGTAGTCATTGAAGCTCCCCCTTCCAGATTACTTCGACCTCCCAAAAGTTAGTCCTTTTATTTAATTGGCGCGTTAGGCGGTGAAGCCAACGCTCGTTTCATAAAATAAACAGGACAAAATATGAATATGTCTTATTTTAAGGCCCCCGTACTTGCTTGGAAGAAAGTAAAACGGTTGCTTCTGTTGTCGTTTTTAGTGACAACTAATAATGTATTTGCAAATGACTTAACTGTTGATTCAGTTTCATTGTCAGAGGCAATACAACGAACACTTGCAAACAACCCACAGCTAACAGCTTTTAAATACAAACAAAAGCGTTTAGACGGCGAGTTAGCTACCGCAGGGTTAAAACCTGAATATAACGTCAGCGCTGAATTGGAAAACTTTGCAGGTACAGGTGATGTATCTGGATTCAGCGACGCTGAACTTACCTTATCAATATCTTCCGTGGTGGAATTGGGAGATAAGGTAAATAGCAGAAAGCTTTATGTTAATGCCCAACAGCAAGCAATAGCTGTTGAAAAAAGAATACAAACACTCGATATTTTGGGTGAAGTAGCAGCTCGCTATATCGATGTTTTGACGTTACAGCAAATCATGCTCGTCAATGAAAATGCAGAAAAGCTAGCACGAGAAACCTATCAAACTGTCTCCAAAAAAGTTCGTGTTGGTTCGGCACCGTCATCAGAGCAAAAACGAGCTGATGCAGCTTTAGCAACAGCTCGACTAAAGACGCTAACCATTTCCAAGCAGTTAGAGGCCAGTGTTCGTAAGTTAGCTATTATGTGGGGAGAACAATCACCGCAATTCTCTCGTGTATCAGGCGATTTATTTGCACTTCCCAAAACAATATCACTCGAA
This sequence comes from Pseudoalteromonas lipolytica, assembly GCF_900116435.1. GTDB lineage: Bacteria > Pseudomonadota > Gammaproteobacteria > Enterobacterales > Alteromonadaceae > Pseudoalteromonas > Pseudoalteromonas lipolytica. The sequence goes on from NZ_FPAZ01000006.1 coordinate 168,812, forward strand.
TACATCATGGCTCAACTTTCTCAAAGTCCTCATATATTAGCTTATGCAGAGCAATCGAGAATTCAGCAAGCTCAATTACAATCAATCAACGCACAAAGCCACGCTAATATAACGTGGAGCGCAGGTGTGAAAAGACTTGAAGGTAGCAATGAGACTGCGTTGGTTGCAGGAATTAGCGTCCCTCTGTTTACGAGTGATAGAAATAGAGGCAGCTATCAATCTCAAAAAGCAAAACTCGATGAAGTTGAGCAGCAACGGAAAGCCAGTGAGCGAGCAATTTACAGCCAATTAGCGACATTTTATGCGGCTCAGGAAGAGGCTCGCCTTACGGTTGAAACCTTACAAACCAGTATTATTCCGCCTCAAGAAAGTGCTTTGTCATTAGTGCAAAAAGCCTATTCGGACGGGCGCTTTAGTTATTTAGAGCTAGTTTCAGTTCAAAAAGAGCTTATTGAGATGCAATATGCGCTTATTTTTGCCGCAAGTGAGGTTCACAAACAAAGCGCCTCCATTGAGTCCTTATCAGGCATTCCATTAATTTCTTCCGGCAATACAGAAAGCCAACTTTCAAGCTTTATTGAGAATTAATCATGAAAAAGAAAAATATATTAAATTCACCAATCAGCCTTTTCAAATTAATGCTTGTTGCTGTAATTGGTTTCACCTCCATCACGACCTCAGCCAGTGAAGAACACAAAGATGAAATAGTCTCTATGTCTGTTGAGATGGCTAAACAAAACAGCATTGAAACAGTAGCAGCAACTAGCGGTGTTATTCATAACGAAGAAGTTGTATATGGAAAAATCGTTGCCGATCCTGCCTCACTTGCGCACGTTAACGCTAGATTCGATGGTGTTATTAAGGAAGTAAAAGTCAATCTCGGCGAAGAGGTCAAAAAAGGTGAAACGTTGGTAGTGATTGAATCCAATGAGAGCTTAAATCAATATTCGATAAAAGCACCAATGTCTGGGCGTATAGTCGCTAGGCAAGCCAATATTGGCGAGCTTACAAATGGTGAAAACTTGCTGACAATAGCCAATTTTGACGTGGTTTGGGCACAACTATCAGTGTTTCCTACTCAGCTAAGTAAGGTTAACGCTAACCAGCAGGTGCTAATTCATAGCACTGAATTTAATCAAAGTGCGCAAATTAGCTATTTAACACCATCACTAAACGACAAGCCATACTCATTGGCATTTGTAAAATTGGATAACAAAACCAACAAGTGGCCGCTTGGCACTGTAATTAAAGGTGCGGTTACGACCAGTCAACACTCTGCTCCAGTTGTTGTGCCAAAAGGAGCCATTCAAGAGTTTGAAGGCAAAGATGTTGTTTTTATTAAAGAAGGCAATGAATACCACCCTAGCGCCGTAAAAACTGGCGCTTCAGACGCTATCAATATTGCTATCATCGACGGTTTGAACGTCGGCGAAAGTGTGGTTGTAAAGAACAGTTATCTGCTAGTTGCTGATCTAAAAAAATCGGAGGCTGGACATGAACACTAATCTCCGACCTTTTTGTCCTCTACATATTGGCTTCAGTATTATCGAGGTGAAAATATGATCGCTTGGATACTAGAATTATCTATCCGTAGACGTGGTACTATGTTGCTTATGGCCTTGTTTATCATCGCTTTAGGAATATGGAACTATCAGAAGCTACCTATTGACGCTGTGCCAGATATAACCAATGTACAGGTACAAATAAACACGCAGGCTCAAGGTTATTCACCTTTGGAAACAGAGCAACGGATTACGTTTATCGTCGAAACGGGCTTGGCGGGTTTACCTAAGCTGGATTATACCCGTTCACTTTCTCGATATGGCCTGTCGCAAGTGACTGTTGTGTTTGAAGAAGGCACAGATTTGTATTTTGCCAGAAACCTAATCAATGAGCGACTTAGCGCAATTAAGGAGCAACTACCGTTTGGCATTGAACCAGAAATGGGACCAATTGCTACGGGCCTCGGTGAAATATACATGTACAGTATAACTGCCGACGAAAGTGCAAAGCAGAATAATGGCTTACCCTATGATGCGATGGCGTTAAGGGAGATCCATGACTGGGTAGTGAAACCACAACTTGCATTGGTTAAAGGGATTACGGAAATCAATGCAATTGGTGGCTATAAAAAGCAATACCATATCAATCCCGATCCGTTAAGGATGTTGCACTTCGGTATTACCAGTGAAGCACTATCAAATGCAATAATGCGAAATAATGCAAATCAAGGGGCTGGATTCATCGAAAGAAGCGGACAGCAAATTCTTGTTCGTTCACAAGCTCAGTTGCAATCTATTCAAGACATCCAAAACGTCATTATAAAAAGCGACGACGGCACACTTGTAAAAGTTAAAGATGTCGCCGAAGTTGCGATAGGAAAAGAGCTAAGGACAGGAGCTGCATCACTGGAAGGCAAGGAAAGTGTGATTGGCACCGCAATGATGCTGGTAGGAGAAAATTCACGCTCGGTGGCATTGGCTGTTGGTGACAAGCTTAGTGAAATCCAAAACAGTTTACCTCAAGGCGTGTCCATAGTTCCCTTATATGACAGGACAACTCTGGTTGATAAAGCAATTAGCACCGTACAGAAAAATCTTATTGAAGGTGCATTACTGGTTATCTTCGTATTGTTCCTATTACTGGGTAACATACGCGCCGCTTTGATTACCGCCGCAGTAATTCCTTTGGCAATGTTGGCAACAATCACGGGCATGGTTCAAAGCAAAGTCTCTGCGAATTTAATGAGTCTGGGAGCCTTAGATTTTGGATTGATTGTCGATGGCGCGGTAATAATCGTTGAGAACTGCATTAGGCGGTTAGCAGAAAGCCAAAAACGAAATAGTTCTGTCATTTCCCTGAAAGAACGCCTAGACATTGTTTATTCTGCTACCAATGAGGTTATACGACCTAGTGTTTTTGGCGTATTGATCATAACGATTGTCTATTTACCTTTGTTTACCTTATCGGGTGTCGAGGGCAAAATGTTTCATCCGATGGCCGCAACGGTGATAATCGCTCTATTGTCTGCAATGGTATTTACCTTCACGCTAGTCCCCGCTGCGGTTGCTTTATTCTTGAAAGGCAAAATCAGCGAAAAAGAAAGTCCAGTAATTGTCGGCGCTAAGTCAGTTTATAGTCCTGTTTTGAAGTGGGCTTTAAAACTACGTTGGCTAGTTGTTTGCGGCGCTGCTTTACTTGTGACATTTAGCATATTACTTGGTAGTAAATTAGGATCTGAATTTGTTCCTCAACTTAATGAAGGTGACATTGCACTGCACGCGATGCGTATTCCGGGCACGGGTATTGACCAAGCTGTAGAAATGCAGAAGGTACTTGAACAACAAATTATGAAATATGATGAAGTTGTTACGGTGTTTTCAAAAACGGGCACAGCAGAAGTTGCGACAGACGCGATGCCGCCAAATGTGACTGATACTTTTCTGATATTAAAGCCGAGAGAGCAATGGCCCGACCCTAATTTAACGAAAGAGGATTTTGTTGAAAGGCTGGAAAAAGATCTCAGCTCTATTCCCGGCAATAATTATGAGTTTACTCAACCAATTCAGATGCGATTTAACGAATTAATTAGCGGAGTAAGAGCTGATTTAGGGATTAAGCTCTACGGTGATGATCTATCCCAACTTGTCATTTCTGCACAAGAAGTTTTGGCTACACTCAATACAATTTCAGGTGTTGCTGATGCGCGGCTCGAACAAGTTGATGACGTGCCTATCTTTACCGTTAACCCCAAGCCTGAAGCATTAGCGCTATACGGGTTGGATGCAAGCGACTTACAGTCTTGGTTAAAAACAGTCGTGTCAGGTGAAGGCGCAGGGTTAATATTCGAAGGTGATCGTCGATTTGAAATTGTAGTTAGATATCCTGAGCTGTTGAGAGCCAACCTTGATCAGCTAGGTAATTTGCCAATCGCGACAGAAAGTGGTGAGTTTGTACCTGTAAGCGAAGTTGCAGAGTTAAATTATACGACAGTTCCAAGTCAAATAAGCCGAGAAAATGGTAAGCGACGAATTGTAATTACAGCAAATGTTAGAAACCGAGATCTAGGCTCATTCGTACAAGAGGCACAGCAAAAAATTCAACAAAATGTTGAATTGCCTGCTGGTTATTGGCTTGAGTACGGCGGAACATTTGAGCAACTTGAGAGTGCAACGCAAAGATTATCCATCGTAGTACCTGCCACATTGTTTGTAATTTTGACACTGCTTGTCATAGCATTTAGTTCAATAAAAGATGCCCTGATCATATTTAGTGGTGTGCCTTTAGCACTTACAGGCGGCGTATTGGCTTTGTGGTTAAGAGACATGCCTCTTTCAATTTCTGCTGCTGTTGGATTTATCGCTCTTTCAGGGATAGCTGTATTAAATGGACTGGTGATGCTGTCATTCATTAAACAGCGATTACTTGAAACAGGAGAGCTAATAAACTCAATTATCGAAGGTGCAACTATCAGGCTTCGCCCTGTATTAATGACCGCTTTGGTTGCTAGCTTAGGTTTCATTCCTATGGCATTAAACGTCGGAACTGGGGCTGAAGTTCAGAGGCCATTAGCAACGGTGGTAATTGGAGGGATTATTTCCTCTACTTTACTTACTTTAGTTGTTTTGCCTGTTCTATATAGAATTGTTTACAGTAAATACAAATCTTAACTTTAATTTAGAGGCTTCTCGTAATGTTTTCGAGAAGCCTTTTGTTAAGTTACTTTTGCTCGTTCAGGTGTGTAAAAAGACCTATTTAAAACTAAATTACTTTTAAGACGCCGCGATACATTTGTATCTGACAATGAAACTCATGCTCTCCCTGTGACAAGTTTAATAAGGTAATTTGAGTAATTTCATTTAACTTAAGCTGTTCGCTTATATCCAATGAAGGAATAAGCATTATTTCAGCGCAGGGGGATTGCTCTTTATGACCGTTATGAACGCACGTCATTATTGCTAATTGCGCAGATTATGAATGAAACTGGTAAACGGATTATCATTTTTTGTACTGACAGAACCATTAATAATCTTTGAACAATCGCCCCGTTTGTGAGTACTTTCAATGTCCTCAAGAATAGACTTTAATGATCGGCCTAGCCGATCAAGGCGAGTAACTATTACCTCATCACCCTACCTGATGAAATCGATTAGCTTCTTTAACTTTTTTCATTTCTAACCGAAGTACCAGACACATTGCCTTATAATATTTTTTTACAACCATAATAGCCCAACTGAACAGTTGAGCATTCAAATCTTGTTCTCTAGTAGATACTCTTGCAAAACCACTTTCATGTGTAGGAAACTTTTAGCTTTCGAACATGAACGAGATAAAAGATCAATATTCGTTCATTTAAAAAGTGAAATAAATGACAACTCTAACTATCAAGATTAATTCTTCCACATGCTTTAACTGTGTCTTCACTTGTACACGAGCTTACATTTGTTGAAGCTCAGCTTGTAGTACTTTGAGTTCCCACATTAGATTGTTAACTAAAGCCAATTCCGCCTGTGTCTATCACAAGTTCAAAACTCAAACTCTAAATATAAGCTGATTTGATCTCCTTCAAAGAAGATTTTTTGCCCATAAACTCTTACACCGAAATGTGTAGATTAGTACTGATTCACAATAATTGCGCTGAAATTGAGTCAATCGTATTACAAATACTCTTATTGATACTGGCTCATTACTTGCAATTTTTCGAGAACATGACCACATGTAGAGAATAATAGGCTAACAGTGGGAAATATTTACACTATCAATGTAAGGATTACTTATGAAATACTCAAGATTTGCTGCAATGATCATCACCTCAACCATTGCTATGTTTGTCATGATGTATCTCAACACTTACGCAGTATCACATATATGGTTTAGTGAAACGCGTATCTATATGTCGTTGTATATGGGAGCAGGTATGGCAATGATCATGCTGGCCTTTATGCTTGGCATGTACAGTAACAAGAAGCTCAACATGGCTATTTTTCTATTGGCGACAATACTGTTCGCCATATGTCTTTATCTTGTTCGCTCTCAAAGCACAATTTCTGACACTGCCTACATGAAAGCGATGATTCCTCATCACTCCATTGCTATTCTTACTAGTGAGCATTCAACTTTGGAGGATGTACGCGTGCGTGAATTGGCAAATGGTATTATTAAAGCCCAACGAAAAGAAATAAAAGAAATGGAATGGCTGATTAAGGATATTTCTGAAAATGGAAAGGTCAGCTCACAAGCTCAGGCTGAGCAACGACCGCTCCCAAAGTTTGAAGGCACACTGAACAAAGGAGGCTAAGATGACTAAGACAGCTACCCTGTACAGAATGGTCACTGACGAACATATCTGCCCCTATGGTTTAAGGTCGAAAGATTTGCTGGAGAGGCAAGGGTATGATGTAGAAGATCATAAGCTCACGTCAAGACAACAAGCTGATGACTTCAAAGATAAGCATGATGTCAAAACTACGCCACAAACCTTTATTGAAGGAAAGCGTGTCGGAGGATACGATGACTTAAGAGAGTATTTTGGTAAAGATGAAGCAGGTCAAACTGGCACAACCTACACGCCAGTTGTAGCCATTTTCTCGATAGCTGCACTTCTTGCTGTCGCATCTCAACATTTTGCTTCCGGCTCATTTATCTCCATCAGAACACTGATGCTATTTATAGCTTTTTCAATGACGCTCTTAGCGGTGCAAAAACTGAAAGACCTATACAGTTTCACAAATTCGTTTATTACTTATGATTTACTAGCGATGAGATGGATAAGATATGGTTATATTTATCCCTTCATTGAAGCATATGCAGGTATTGGTATGGTTGCCCAACTACAGCCTCTCGCAGTGGCACCATTTTCATTGTTTATCGGCACAGTTGGAGCAATTTCAGTTTTCAAAGCCGTTTACATTGACAAACGCCAGTTAAAGTGTGCCTGTGTAGGCGGCGATAGCAGTGTGCCACTTGGATTTGTATCGCTATCTGAAAACTTATTTATGATCGCGGGAGCATTGATTATGCTGCTGATGTAAAGGTATAGCTCTATTCGGCGGCCCCTTAACTGTTAAGATTAGACCTAGGATGCCAGCCCACACCTTTCTAATCCATATGTAACATTTTTTTCTGTCGTACTGGCATCAAGATAACCAGAACTGAGCAAACAATCTCAAAGGTTGTACAAAATAACACTAAAGCTTTTTCATTAAGTTTTATTGTTATGCTCTTGTGGTGGCTTTCGCCACCACTTTATTAGTTTTCAAGTTCCACCATATCTTTCGCTGCAATGTCACCAGACACTAGCTTTACAGTTGCGAAATGATCATTCACAATTTTAGTAATTTGTACCGTTCCTACCTTTTCGATAGTGTAGGGATCTTCACCTTCACTCAATACTATTCTTTCATGGAATCTAATAACACTGTATTTTTGCCCAACCTCTGCGCCATGCTTAGCACCAATACAGATTAGAGTTCGATTATCAGAACTTTCTACTACCTGACCTCTCATCATGTATTTATGATAAAAAGTGGTATTGGAACAACCCACTAAATATAAACCGAATGTAAGCAATAAAAGAGCTTTTATATAGGGTGTTTTCATCACTGTTACCTCATTTGACTAACTAATTATCTATACACTTTTTTATGAATTCATTTGTTTTTCCGGCCAGCCCCCGAAGGTGCTTGATGACAACTCCAAGGCTTATGAACAGAGTTATCTTTGATGTTCTGATCAACAAATTTATAGTAACTTTCTTTAGTATGTGTCCACCAATCATCATGAACATCTGCGCCATACTTACGGATTACCTCCTCAATCCCATCAAGGCTTACGTTTGCGGCATCATAGGCAAGGTGTATTTCACCTTCTTTGATGTTGTAACTAACTTCATCTATACCAAAAAGCTGATCTATTTCTTTTACTAACTCGTCACAGCTTTCTTCTGTGACATGGCTAAGCTTTAGATTTCGAACAACTAAATTTTGCTCTCTAACGCCAACTCTATGATCTAAATCGCTCATAATTTTTCTCCTAATGTTTGTGTGAATGCTGTTGATTGCTATCTTTCATTTCTTCCATTTTCCGGTTCATCTGCGGCATCATGTTCTCCATCATTTCTAAATGATGTTCAGTCATCTTGATTTGTTGATGCATTGGCATTTCTTCCATGTTTTTGTGCATGGATTGCATCATCTTCATCATTGAACGGTGATGTTCAACCATCATCTGCTGTTGCTTGTCAGGATCTTTTTCAGTTTTAATGGCATGGACTTCCTTTTTCATTTCCATCATCTTTTTATGCATTTCTCCCATGTTCTCATGTGGTATTGTCATGCCTTGATGCATACCAGCTTTGTTCGCACCTTCATGTTTATGCTCATTGTTTTGGGCAAATAAGCTAGTGGTTATCAGTAGTGAACCAATAAATAAAATTGATTTAATTAACGTTTTCATGATTTTTACCTTCTACACTTTTATTAAAACTTGGGATCCAACTTGGTGTCGATTCCATATACCTGTGGTACTCCGAACCAAATTCAGCAATCGCCTGTGCTTCTTCGCGTTTCGCTAGCTTGACGTAAACAACGACTAAGATCGGAAACATCGCAAGTGTTGGGATTGTCGGCCACTGCAATAAAAAGCCGAACATGATTAGAATGAAAGCTACATACTGTGGGTGGCGACATCTTGCATACCATCCAGTTGTAGCCAATTGATGATGTTTTTGCGCGTGATGCAATACATTCCATGCTGAAGACAACATAAAGAAACCTGCAACAATAAACACCATACTCACTATATGAAATGGGTCCCAATGGGCATCACCTTGAAATCCAAAGAAAGTATGTAATAAATGCCCATTTTCATGCGCAAAGAAATTTACTTCTGGATAGGTCTCCGTCAGCCACCCCGACAGAAAATAGATAGTTAAAGGAAAGCCATACATTTCAGTAAATAGGGCAACAATAAAGGCAGAGAACGCGCTTAGACTTCTCCAATCAGTTGATGTTTTTGGTTTGACAAAACTAAAGGCAAAAAAGATAAAAATTGCTGAGTTCAGTATCACCATTGACCATAAGCCATAATCATATGTTTCATTCATCACTGCTCTCCTTTTTATGTGATTCCTTACGTGCCTTTTCTAAGCCTTGTATGTAGCCATCGCGATAGGCTGCATTTTTATCCGTGAGTTCTTGAAAGCTCTCTTCCTTTTTTTCATCAGGCGCATGTGAATGATCGTGACCATGTTTACCATGACTGCCATGCATAAATACGTGCATCAAGGGGCATAGCAATAAAATCAAGTAGGGAAGAAATTGCAGCGTATGTTGACCATGCTCAAGCACTAAGAAGTAGGTCACTGCGGCAATAAGTGCCAGTGCAGCCCAGCCTGTAGGTGTTGACCAAAAATTAGGGTGTTGATTTTTCATATTGCCCTCCTAAACGACTTTTAAGACACCGCGATACATTTGCATCTGACAGTGAAACTCATGCTCTCCCGGTGACAAGTTTAATAAGGTAATTTGAGTAATTTCATTTAACTTAAGCTGTTCGCTTATATCCAATGAAGGAATAAGCATTGTTTCAGCGCAGGGGGATTGATCTTTGCGTATAAACTTCAAGGTAACAGGTTGGCTAGCAGACACCTGAATTGAGGATGGGGAATACACGCCATCCCTCACTTCAATGAGTACTTCATTACCTTGAACGATTGTTTTATTGGGTTTATATAGCCAAAACCACCAAACAATCAGCGCGATTAACATTAAGCCTAATAAGTTAATTAACATCATCGCTCTTCTCCTTAATGCTCTTTTGCTTTAAAAAAGCGAAGTCGATTTGCATTTGACACCACAGTCAATGACGAAAACGCCATTGCAGCACCTGCAATTACAGGGCTAAGCAGAATGCCAAAGAAGGGATATAGAACCCCCGCAGCAAAAGGAATCCCGGCTACGTTATAGACAAACGCGCCAAACAAGTTTTGTTTGATATTTCGTAAAGTAGCTTTGCTTACCGCTATGGCATCGGCAAGGCCATGAAGTGAACCACGCATTAGGGTAATGTCAGCACTTTCGATAGCTACATCAGTCCCTGTGCCTATGGCGAATCCAACATCGGCTAACGCTAGCGCAGGAGCATCGTTGATGCCATCTCCTGTCATACCAACAATTTCGCCACTGCCTTGTAGCTCTTTCACCTTGTTGGCTTTATCTTCTGGCAGCACCTCAGCAAGAAATTCGCTAATACCTGCTTTTTTGGCAACAGCGGCAGCGGTTTCCTTGTTATCACCTGTTAACATGATGACGCGTATACCATTAGCCTGAAGCCGTTTGATAGCAGAGATTGAGTCTGACTTAATGGGATCTGCGACAGCAATGATTGCGGCAAGTTCACCATCTACAGCAAAGTACATAGGTGTTTTGGCTTCTTTGGCTAAAGACTGGGCTTTTCCAACAAAGCCTGTGAGGTCTATGCCTTTTAACTTCATTAGTTTATCGTTACCAAAAAGCAGGACTTTATTGTTACAGTTTGCTTCTACACCAAAACCCGTAATAGCATTAAACGATTCAATTTTTAGTAACTCAATATCCTTATCTAAAGCACTTTCAACAATCGCTTGCGCTAAAGGGTGCTCTGAGCCGCTTTCTAAACTTGCTGCAAGCTGTAGTACGTCTTTTTCGTCAGTAGCTTTTGCTAAAACAATATCGGTTACCTTAGGTGCCCCTTCAGTAATAGTGCCCGTTTTATCTAAAATCATGGCAGTGATTTTAGAGGCGGTTTGCAGTGCCTCACCGTTGCGAATAAGTACTCCGGCTTCTGCTGCTTTTCCTACTCCGACCATGACAGACATGGGTGTTGCCAAGCCTAAAGCACACGGGCAGGCAATAATAAGCACAGTAGTTGCTGATACGATAGCAAAAGCAATTGCTGGCTCAGGGCCAAAGTTAAGCCATGCTAACGCACTTAACACCGAGATGATCATGACTACAGGAACGAAATAGGCGGAAATAACATCGGCCAAGCGGCCAATCGGCGGTTTTGAATTTTGCGCTCGTTTCACCATATTGATGATCTGTGCAAGCGCCGTGTCTTTACCAACGCGTGTCGCTCTAAATAAAATCATGCCTGATTTGTTCAAAGTACCAGCGACAACCTCATCTTCTTCGGCTTTTTCAACAGGCATAGGTTCGCCTGTCAGCATGGACTCATCAATAGAGGTGTGTCCTTCCAATACAACGCCATCCACGGGAATTTTTTCACCCGGCTTTACTTTCACAACATCATGAAGCAAAACCTGTTCGATACCTATCTGAACCTCTTTATTATCACGAACTACAGTTGCCGTTTTGGCCTGCAAGCCGATAAGACGTTTAATGGCCTCAGAGGTTTTACCTCTGGCTTTTATTTCTAATGCTAGACCTAAATCAATTAAGCCAATGATCATGGCGGTAGCTTCAAAATAGACATGTCGTGCCATCAATGGAACGGCGTCAGGTGCAAACACGACAACCATCGAATACACCCAAGCTGTACCTGTTCCTAAAGCTATTAGAGTGTCCATATTAGCGGAGTGGTTTTTAAAGCTTTTCCATGCTCCTACATAGAAATGCTTACCTGAAAAATACATAACGCCAAAAGTTAAAATGCCTACAACTAGCCAAGACATGCGTTCAAGGTTTGTTTCAACCGTCATTTCTCCAACCACAATGCTGTAGATCATCAAAGGAACGCCGAGTGAAAGGGCAATAAACGTATCGCGCATTAGCTTTTTGTAATATGCCCAATCCGCCGCCTCTTTCTCATCAAGCGCATCTGTTGCTGAGCTATCATCAATTGGCTTCGCGTTATACCCCACTGACTCAACAGCTTTGATCAATTCTTCTGTTTTAGCTGTCCCATAAACTGTTACTGTCCTATCAGCAAAATTCATTTCCGCACTGACGACTCCAAGAGTTGCCTTCAACGCCCCTTCAATTTTGCCTACACAGCTAGCACACCCAGCGCCTTCAATGATAAGCTGTTGGTTATGTGATACTTTCTCCAACGTATTCTCCTTAGTTTTACACGAAGAGGATTGAGCTTTTGCCTGACAGCAACAGCCTGATTCAGTTTTTATATTTGTGTTAGTAGCCACCCTTTTTCCTCCTATGCTTTTTTAATTTGCTCAAAGTTTTCGATGAGATGACAAACCATGTTTGCAGTCGGTGCCTTGTCTTCCATTTCTTCCCACTGAGAAAGCGCAGAAGACATTTTTCCTCGAAGTGCCAACATTGCTTGAAACTGCTTTTCTGTTTCTTCAAGCCGCTCTTTGATCAGGCTTCTGACTAATGGGCACGCACTTTTACCATCTTCAGATTCATTAATAATTTCCTTGATATCTGCAACGGAAAAACCAAGGTTTCTGGCACTTAAAATGAATTTAAGTCTCGATACTTCTTTATTCGAGTATGACTTGTAGCCGTTCACTGACTTAGCAGGTTTTAACAATCCTAATCTGGTGTAATAGCGCACCGTATCAGCAGTCGTTCCAAGGCTTTTTGCCAGCTCCGCAACTTTCATATTCACTCCTCAGTTTTTAGCTAAGTTTGTACTCTCATCTTCAGCTTAGACCTGTGTCTAAGACACAGGTCAAGTACTAATTCTAGTGAATAAGCTAAAAACTAATTTTTTGGTAAAAGAGAAATCTCGGCCAAAATCGACAGCATTAAGTACTGTAAATGGCAATAGTTTGAGAATTTTCATAGTGCCTTCAAAATATCGTACTAATCGTTCAAAACAATTGATTATTTAAATCAATGAATAAGTCATTCTATTTTTGATGGGAGTGGCGAAAAAAAGACGCACTGATCCCGTGATTAGCCAATAATTGGTGGACGATAAAGTAAGAGATGGATACCAGATTTTGGTAGAGGTGTACGCTGTAGAAATAGCTCAGAGTAAATATTGCAAATACCTTCCTCTTGCGCTTGCACAAGATAGGCATTTAAATGAAAGCTTGAACAAAATCCCCCCTCACAACAAACACAATCACTAGCTTTGCATTTTTCACAGACTTCATCACCATGACGGTGTTTAGAGTCTTGCGAGTTTACAGTGTGATAGTGACTATTGTCATTCATTGATTGATGGTGAATATTTTTGCTTCGTTGCATAATATGCGTGTCGGAAGATCCATTTTGATGTTCTTCACAATTCATTGGCTTAGCTGTAGCAAAACTATGCTGCGTAAGCAACACAGTTATTATCACTATTTTAAACCACCTGAAAAGTCCAAACATTATCATTCCTTCTTTAGCTCCTACAATATTAGCCACTTTATAAAAATAATTTTATGATCTTGATCAACCTTTGAACTAAAACCTAAACTTTTTACTTTTTTAAACAGCTTAAACTTAACAAGTATAAAAGGGGTGTCTAATTTAGACTCATGAGATTGAAGCCAAGCATGAGCACCATTAAAAAAATAAAAACCCTACGCTCATAACTAGGTATTGAGTAAGGGATCATTTTTCCAATTGTTCAGCTTTAAGCACAGTACTTTGCAACAATCGGTTCTATCCCGAGCACACCCAATTCCCGTTCATCAAAAGTGATAAAATGGCCTATTGTACGTCTTTCAATGGCGATGTTTTTTGGCTTGACTCTTTAACCTTAAACATTCGCCAACTTTACTTCTTAGCTGATATTCCACCTTGATAGGTATACACCAGACTGGCACCGACTGAAAACAAGAAGTAGCTTACTATTACTGCTCTTAGTTCTTTCCAAAAAAACTATTAGCTAGGCCTTTTCTAACATAACTAAAATGGTTTAAATCCCAAAAAACGAAAGCTACCATCAATATAGTTGCGGTAGCTCTCATCAAGTCAATATAGTATTTCTTCACATCAGAGCCAGAACTTGATACCTGCAACAAAAGCAGTATCACGCGTACTTTGCCCATTTAACTTCGCAAAGTCGGCTGTATTACCAAATTTATTTGTCCACTCAACGCCAACATAGGGAGCAAACTGGCGGGTAAACTCATAACGAACCCGAAAACCAATAGCACTGCTAGATAAGCCACTACCAAGGTTATTTTGGACGTCATCCTTACCGTAAAGCGTCAACTCTGCTCGTGGTTGAACAATTAACTTTTGAGTAAGTAATAGCTCATACTCAGCTTCGATCGAAAATGCACTATTACCTTGCTCTCCTAAATACGCAGTCATATCAATTTCAAACCAGTAGGGGGCTAGACCTTGTAAACCAAAAGCTAGCCATTTGCGGTTTTCACCTTCGTTATTGTAATCAAGTCGAATACCGACTTGTGTATCCCAATAAGCAGATATTGCGTGGCCCCATAGAAAATCTGTTTGGTTCTCCTCTAAATTACCTTCGCTAAAATCTCCCTCAGTTTTGATGACTAATCTATCAAAAGTAGTGCCATACCATGCCTGAAAGTCAAAAACACCTGCGTTTGTTTGCTCATTATATTCAAGACGATCCCCTAGTAGCGCGTAAAATGAATGCTCATCTGCCAAAGTCAGTCGTTTGTCGCTATTGAGTGCATAAGGACCTTCAGTCAATGTTGTACCTGCGGCATAAGCATGAGGGTCTCTAGCATCTTTAGGTGCATCTCCACCTTGTGCTTGCATTTTAGAATCACCCATCTCAGTCATCTCATCTTTTGCAGATACAGATACACTTATAAGGGGCAAACCTATTAATAATAGTTTTAACGTATTGGTTAGTATTAATTTTCTCATGATACAACTACCTCTCTAAACATACCTGCATCCATGTGGAATAATAAATGGCAATGCCATGCCCAGCGACCTACGTCATGAGGTGTTGTTAAAAAACTAATTCTTTGCGCTGGTTGTACAGGGATAGTATGGCGACGAACCTGTACATCACCTTTTTCATTCTCCAAATCGCTCCACATACCATGCAGGTGCATTGGATGTGTCATCATTGTATCGTTTTGTAAAATAACTCTTAAACGTTGATTATGCTTCATGTGAACTGGCGTGCTTTTTCCAAATTCCAAACCATCAAATGACCAGCTATAACGCTCCATGTTTCCAGTTAAATGTAATTCAATTTCAGCCTCTGGCTCTTGCTGGTTTGTAATTCCCTCAAGAGAATGTAAATCTGCAAGTGTTAAAACACGGCGTCCATTTTTACGTAAACCTATACCGGGATCATCAAGGTTTGTTCTAGGCATATCAACACGCATATCAACAGAAGCTCCATACTCTGTTTTTGCATGACGCACTTTAGTGCTAGCAACAGCTAATGGGTTTTTAGTCATTCCATGTTTACTATGATCCATTGCCATCGCTCCATGACCCATTGCACTATGATCCATTTTATTAGAATTCATGCCCGACATACCTGCCGTATCAGCCATTGTAGAATGCACACTATCATGGGTCATATTGCCCATCATATCTGTCATCGTTAACCACTCAACGGGGTCTAAAGAAGGTACTGGTGCATCAACGTTAGGTGCCATTGATAAAGTACCTTTAGCATAACCTGAGCGATCCATGCTTTGTGCAAAAATCGTATATGCATCATTTTTTGGCTCGACAAGTACATCATAAGTTTCACCGGGACCAAATCTAAATTCATCTACTGTCACAGGTTCAACATTTTGTCCATCAGCTTGTACAACTGTTAACTTCAGCTCAGGTATTCTTACATCAAAAAACGTATTGCTAGAACCGTTAATAAATCTAAGCCTAACCTTTTCGCCAGCTTTAAACATTCCACGCCAATTTGTCAAAGGCGCACAACCATTCATTAAAAAAGTCATTGCAGATGCTGATAAGTCTGCAAGATCTGTAGGGTTCATTCTCATTTTATTCCACATTTCCCGGCGTTGTAGCGCATTTGAAACGCTGCTATTTGAAATGTCATCAAAAAACTCTGGAACAGTAGGTTGATTAAAGTTAAATACATCGCTCTGTACTTTTAACTTGCGAAACAAATCCATTGGGTCATCATCAGTCCAATCAGACAATTGAATGACATGCTCATTGTCAGCACTAATAATATCCTTTTCTCTTGGCTCAATAATTAATGCGCCGTACATACCTGTCATTTCTTGAAAGCCACTGTGTGAGTGATACCAATATGTGCCGCTTTGTTGCAGCTTAAATTTATAAACAAAGGTTTCACCCGGCATTATACCTTTAAAGCTAATACCCGGTACGCCATCCATTTGATACGGAAGAATGATCCCATGCCAATGAATTGAACTCGGCACTGATAATTTATTAGTTACCCTGATAGTAACGTCATCACCTTCTCTGAGGCGCAAGGTAGGAGCTGGTATTGAGCCATTGATTGTTGTAGCCATTCTTACAACACCTGTGAAGTTTACGGGTGACTCATCTATCACTAAATCTATTACTTCTCCACTTAGTTCGGGCGCAGTACCTGTTGAAGTTCCAGCAATCAAAGATGAAGCTGCATGAAGAACACTTGGAAAAGCAGCTAATACACCGCCAGCAGCTAATCCTTGTACAAAGCGTCTACGTGGCGTAGAAACTTGATGTAATGGATTGTTGTTTCTCATTTTACTCTCCGTTGTTTGACCAATAAATTAATGTGACCAATGAATGTGCTTAATCTTCCATTCACCATTTTGTTTTTCCAGCACCATCGTTTCCATGCCTTGATAATCGCGTTCAACACCTTTATGAGTACCTGTAGTTTGACTGCGCGACGCAGAGATAGCGGTATTTCCAAGTATCGTCACTTGATGTTCAAGTGTGTCGCTCTTCATCGCTGCTAAATACTTCATATCCGACAACATATGATGATGAGCATATTCATCAGCGCTCCTTTCAACGCGGCCTCCCTCGAAAATGGTGACATCATCCGCTAACTGCGCTCTAGCCTGTTTTTGATTGCCAGTTTCAAGTGCTTGATGAAATGCCAAAACAACTTTTGCGGCAGGGGTATCTATACCTTTAAACAAACCTTTGTCTTTGTTCTTATCACCATGAGCGTTTGTTGCGAAACTAAACGTCATTAATAAAACGAGTAATATATTTATTGTTTTCATTTTCATTCTCTCTTTTAGGTTTTAATTTGCAGGGCCAACAACACTAGTAAGCCCAGCCGTTACAGATAAAATGGCAAAAGCTACTACCATTTCTATCGAGATAGATTTAGATAAAGCCTCTCTGCCTTGACTATTTTTAAGTTGTGGAACGAGTATTAGTTTATGTTTAGCAGCAAGTGCCAAAATAGACACTACAAGAGCCAATTTAAACAACAGTGTTTGTCCGTAACTTGAGCTTATTAGTGCATCAAGACTTCCGACCAATTGAATCACGAGCCAGAGGCCTGCTACCAACAATAGGCTCAATGTAAAACTTGCTTGTTTGCCAAAGCTTTCCATCAGCAAATGAAGTTCTGCATAACTTAGCTGATGGCAAGCCTGTTTTAGTGGCAATAACGCCCCAAACCACCATGCCATAACGAGCACATGCAAAATAAGCAAGCCTTTTTCAATTGTGCCTAACTCAGAAATATGACCCAGTAACGTGAATGAGTATGCAAGGATTAATAAACTCAACATTAAAGCGCTTTGTTTTAAGTACGAGTTCACAGCGAATTTGAACCTTAAAGCTAAAGCGATTATTGCGGTAACTAGCCCAAGCGCTCGAAGCAAAGCTCCAGTGCCGACAGAGGAGTCCCACATAATAGCCAATATATCAGCGTCTATCGCCCCCTGAATTCCCTCTTCTGCCATTGCACCAGTACTGGCAAAGAACCAAGTAATATTAGCGATCAAAGCCATAACTATATAAGTTCTTGTCCACGTTAAATTCGCTATTACAGCATTACTATGAGATTCATTATGCTCAAAAATTTGTCTGAAAAATGTATAGCCGGCAATACAGGCAAAGCCGACGTAAAATACAATTTTTGACAGTACAATGACTGTATTCCAGATATACATTTCCATATCAATCACACAGCCTTACTAATGAACCATAAAGCCGAAGCTATCTTTCATTTTATGTCCATCTTTACCTAAATAGGTCACATCAACGATATAGTTTGTTGGAGCTAATTTAGGTAGTTCCCATGAAAACTCTCTGGAAGCTTCTTTTGATGGTTTAAAGTCAAATTTAATATTTTCACCTTTTTTATTTTTCAACGTAACTTTAACTACACGTACCTCTTTGCTAAATCCCAATGTCAATTTTTCTGGAGTATTCATTAGCATTGCATTATCAGCAGGCACGCTTTTTTCAAGATGCACATGTGCAAATACTGCACTACTAAAAACAACACTGATTATGGTTAAAAGTTTAATTAATGTTTTCATATATACCTCTATTTATTTAATGGATTAACGACTAAATTTATCTTTGAAAATTTGATTACTTGGAATCCCAGCATCTATAATTATTTTTTCCACTTCACTCATCATTGCTTCTGGACCGCATAAGTAAAACTCAGCCAAATGTAGTTCTGATTTTTGGTTCATATACGGCAGAAGTACTTTTTGAACATAGCCTGAGTGCCCTTGCCATTCTTCTGAAGGATTAGAAAGAGTAGGAATATAAGAGAAGTTTTTATGCTTCTCACTCAGTGACTTCAATTCATTATGGTATAGCAAGTCATCTTCAGTTCGCGCACCATAGATAAGAGTCAAACCACTTTTATCTTTATGCTTTTTCAACTGTTCAAAAATAATAGACCTCAGTGGTGCAAGTCCTGAACCCGCACCTATAAACACGCGACTAACTTTTTTATTTGAAGTGGCATAAAAATCAGAAAAAGGGCCTCTTGCAGTTATCGTTTCACCTACTTGGAGTGAACCTAAATAACTTGAACCTATTCCTGCTTTAAAACCATTCTTTGCGGTCTGCCAACGGATATTAAACATTAACTCATCAGACTCCTCGTCAAAGTTAACTAATGAGTAGTGGCGAGTTACACCGTTATGAGAAAATTTTCCATGATAGTAGCTATCCCAGTATTTTTCATAGCACTCTGGCATATCATCTGGACGTAAGCTATTCATCCCTGCTGGCACATCAAATTGCATATATGCACCAGCTTTAAATGCCAACTGTTTGCCTGATTTCAGCTTAAATTTCACTTCCTTGATAAAAGGAGTAATGAAATTAGTCGCAACCACAACTAGCTCATGATTTTCAATATTGCGATCAGTATTAACTTCAATCGAACTAATTTCAGAAAACCTATGCTGACATCCAAGCCGATAACCTTCCTTAAGTTGCTCCTGAGATAAATGTTCCTGTTCAGATAGTGTGATAGGTAATTTAGTTGAACTTAAGAACACGCATTTGCCACAAGTACCGCCACCACCGCAACCTGAAGGAAGGTATACATGTGAACTAGCTAGCCCTTCTAATACAGTTGAGCGACCAACTGCTGAGATGTCAGTAATAGTATTTTCATTGGAAAACGTCACTGCCACTTTTTGCCTGTTAGTGCCCCAACCTAGCTTCAGTAAACCACTTCGATACTGTTGTATCAGCCAAGTAACACCAGTAATTGAAAGGAATAGCGTTGCAAAAGCAAATGCAATGATCAACCAATGGTTAAATCCTCCAGAATTGCCATAGTCCATAAAGTGAAGCTTCATCATCAGATCTTTCAATCTGAAATCATCATTGGCATGGCGAAGTACTTGACCTGTAATACTATCTAAATAAATAGTTGTATTGTTCTCATCCTCAACGGCAACTTGCCACATAGGATTTTGCTGCCTTACGTGATCAGAAAACGGAGGTTGAGATAACACTGGAGTAGTTAACTTACCCTGTCCTGAGTAGGAGTTTTTTGCCAAAGTTAGTACTTGTTCTTCAGACAAATTAAATGGCTTTCCTGTTACAGCATCAAATAGCTTTGAGTGGCGTTCTTGATAGCTATGCTGCCCCTTATCGAACACAAAATGATAGTAAGGCTGATGTAAAACCCATATAAGGTTTACTTCCTGCGGAGCATTACTAGTAATGTCTTTAATAGGGAATAGGTCAAAGCCTGTAATGCTACCTTCATGATGAGAATGAACTCTAAGTTCATTACCACTGGCTTTACTGTGATCCATCAAATTGAAGTAAAGGCCCGTTCCCAACCAAATAAGCAGTTGTAAACCAACAAATAAAGAAAGCCACTTGTGTATCGTTGTATTTAACTTAAATAGTCGCATCAAATGACTCTCTTTTTATTTGGGGAAAGCACTCGGTAATAAGTCAATACTGCGCCAGTAATTGCTCCCATTAGACCTAGAGTTGCGACCAAGAACAAAAACCAGTTAGATACGTTTTCTCCATCATAGTAATCCATAATGTGGAACCGCCACATCCAATCAAACAATCGCCAGTAATCATGACGCTTGGCAACAAGTGATCCTGTTTGTTGACTTATATAAAATGTCGGTGTGGAGAATTGCTCAAACGTCACTCTCCAAACAGGTAAATGCCTTGGGGACAACTCAGCAGGCAAGTTTGTCGCTGACTTAATCAACCTTATGCTGTCGATTTGATGATTCAGCACATAATGGTATTGTGCGATTTCTTTAGCCTTGGTTTCATCTACAAGGGCCTGAACAGCTCCAGTTTTAGCATCTATTGCTACTTTTCCATTTTCTCCATTAATAAAAGAATACAAAGGACGGCCCATACTTTGAGTAAGTGTAACTTGGCTAGCTTTAGGATAATCCGCAGCTAGCTTTACAATGGAGTAATCCATACTTGCTAAATCTATTTTGGCTTCCTCACTCTTAGCCAAGGTTTCGCCGTGTATATAGTGAATATCCATAGTCACCATATACACACCAGTAATCGACCAGAAAAGGAATTGTATCCCTACAAATGCCATTAGCCATTTATGGTACTTCCTAGCTTTTCTAAGCATTGTTTTTTAGCTCCGAGTTAGAAAGTTCCTTGTTAAAGGCGTTTACTTCGGGCTTTTTAACGATTGAATAAATCGCGGGTAAAACAATTAGAGTTAGCAGGACTGCACTTGTCATCCCACCTACCATTGGTGCAGCAATACGACTCATTACCTCAGAGCCTGTTCCTGTACCATATAAAATAGGCATTAGGCCGATAATGATTGTCGCTACTGTCATCATTACAGGACGAACACGTAATCCAGCACCGTGCAATAAGGCATCTTGATATTCATCTTCTGAGATGAGTTCTGCTCGCTCTTTCGCTTTTTCCTTAAGTTCAGCGAGCGCCTGATTGAGATATACCAACATTATTACGCCAATCTCAACAGCTACTCCAGCCAGAGCAATAAAGCCTACACCAACTGCTACAGAGAAGTTGAACCCTTCTAAATACATCAACCATAACCCACCGATCATTGCCATCGGTAAAGTCACAATGATGATCGCAACTTCGCTAAACGCTCTGAAGTTCAAATAAAGCAAAATAACAATAATGGCGAGCGTCAATGGAACAACGTAAGTAAGCTTGGCTTTGGCTCTTTCCATATATTCGTATTGACCAGCCCAAGTAATCGAATAACCTGCTGGTAATATAAGATTTTTAGCTAAATGCTCTTTTGCACTTTCAACATAAGTACCTACGTCAACGCCCTCTATATCAATGAACGTCCAACCATTAATACGTGCATTTTCACTCTTGATCCCCGGAGGGCCTACTTCTACTTTTATTTCAGCTACGTCACCTAGTGCGATGCGTTGTCCATTTGGAGTGACAACAGGCAAGCGCGACAACTGCTCTGGAGAGTCACGATAATCTTGTGGGTATCGCAAGTTGACAGGATAACGCTCTTGACCTTCTACTGTTTGAGTGACATTCATCCCACCAATAGCAGTTGAAACTACTTGTTGTACGTCATCGATGTTTAATCCAAAACGACTTGCTTTCTCACGAGAAATATCAACTTTGATATATCGTCCACCTGCAACTCGTTCAGAATAAACTGAAGCGGTTCCTGTCACCTCTGGTAACAATTGCTCTATTTGTTGCCCTATCTCTTGAATCGTATTTAAATCAGCTCCTGCTACTTTAATACCTACTGGCGTTTTAATACCTGTTGCCAACATATCAATACGAGTTTTGATTGGCATAACCCAAGCATTCGTCAAGCCCGGAAACTTAACCAACTTATCAAACTCAGCTTTTAGAGATTCTGTTGTAACTCCCTCACGCCACTCTTCTTGAGGCTTCAACTGAATGAAGGTCTCAATCATAGTTAGAGGCGCGGGATCAGTTGCAGTTTCAGCTCTTCCTACTTTACCAAATACTGTTTCAACTTCTGGCACTGTTTTAATTAGCTTGTCTGTCTGCTGTAGAATTTCTCTTGCCTTACCAATGGAAATTCCCGGATAGGTAGTCGGCATATACATAAGATCGCCTTCGTCTAAAGGAGGAATAAATTCACTACCAATTTTATCGACAGGCCAAAAACCAACAATCGTCACTAATATTGCTGCTACTATTGTCGATTTAGGAAACTTCATAACTTGCTTTAAAACAGGCATGTAGATAGCAATAAGCAGTCTGTTTAAAGGGTTTTTCTTTTCTGAAACAATTTTTCCTCGAATAAAATACCCCATTAAAACAGGAACTAATGTTATCGCTAAGCCTGCTGATGCGGCCATTGCATATGTTTTTGTGTAAGCAAGTGGAGAAAACATTCTTCCTTCTTGCGCTTCCAAAATAAATACTGGCAAGAATGAGACTGTAATGATGAGCAAACTAAAAAATAGTGCTGGACCGACTTCACTTGCAGCTTTCGAGACTATTTGCCAACGATTTTCATCCGTTAGCGGTGTCTTTTCCATATGCTTATGCATATTTTCAATCATCACTATTGCGCCATCTGTCATCGCACCAATTGCAATAGCGATACCACCTAATGACATAATATTCGCATTGATACCTTGCATATGCATGATGATAAATGAAGCTAAGATGCCAATAGGTAGAGTGACAACTGCAACAATCGAAGATCGCAAATGAAACAGAAATGCAACACATACAATCGCGACGACAGCAAGCTCTTCGAGCAATTTACTCCATAGGTTTTCTACCGCCTCTCCTATTAAGCCAGAGCGATCATAAACCGTAACTATTTCAACTCCTTCGGGTAAACCTTTTTTTAACTCTTCTAATTTGGCTTTTACTCCATCAATAGTTTTTTGTGCGTTTTCACCAAAGCGCATAACAACAACACCACCAACGACTTCTCCTTCACCATTTAGTTCAGCAATGCCTCGTCTCATTTGTGGACCTAGGTTGACTTCCGCCACATCGCCAATGGTAAGCGGGGTTCCTTGTGCGTTAACACCAAGAGGGATCAACTCTATGTCGGAAATACTTTTGATATAGCCAGTTGCGGTAACCATGTACTCTGCTTCCGCCATTTCAACAACTGAGGCACCTGTTTCTTGGTTACCACGTTTAAGTGCCATTTGAATGTGACTAAGTGGTATACCGTAGGCTCTTAATTTATCGGGATCGACTTGTATTTGATATTGTTTAACCATGCCACCAACAGCAGCAACCTCAGAAACTCCCGGTACAGTTTGCAATTCATATTTTAAGAACCAATCTTGAATACTACGCAATTGGCTAATATCTAAGCTGCCCGTTTTGTCTACAAGGGAATATAAATAAACCCAGCCAACGCCTGTGGCGTCAGGTCCTAGTTGTGGGCGTGCGGTAGCAGGTAGCGAAGGGGCTACTTGACTTAAATATTCAAGTACTCTGCTCCTTGCCCAATATAAATCGGTGTCTTCATCAAAGATGACATAAACAAAGGAGTCTCCAAAAAATGAATACCCCCGAACTGTAATAGCCCCCGGAACTGACAGCATTGCTGTTGTTAAAGGGTAAGTAACTTGATCTTGCACTACTTGTGGTGCCTGACCGGGATAATTCGTTTTAATTATCACTTGAACATCAGAAAGATCTGGTAATGCATCAACTGGTGTATTTTTAATTGAGAATAACCCACCACCAATCAAAATTAAGGTAGCTAAGATGACAAAAAAGCGATTACCTATCGACCACCTAATAATTGATTCAATCATTATTTATCTCCTAACTTAATGATTTGAATGGTCAACAGCACTTTTAGGTTCATGCTTTAGTTGCTCATTTGATTCAAGATAGATTTCAGTGATAACCAAATTATTTCTCACCTCAAAAGTGAAAGTGACGTTATCACCAACATTGAAATCAACTATTTCTATATTGTCCGCGACTATAAAATCCATCGTCGCAGCAGGTCTATCCCATTTCTCTATTGGGCCTCGGCTAATATTTAGAATACGCGTATCAACATTAATCGCATTGATTAGACCTGATACTGTTGCAAAAGATACTTCTTCACTCATATCAGCAGACTCACTCATGATATGAATTCCAGTAATTTCATATCCACCATCTTCGGTTTTACTCACCTCAAAGTGCAAAGATTGACCAGACTTTAATGAGTCAATATCAACTTTTTCAGCCACAGTAAAATCCATAACCATCTCAGGCCAATCCCAAGCTTCAGCGGGGCCGTGACTGATATTAACCATGCGATGCCCAGTCATAACACTATTAACATCTCCTTGCATCCAAACAGAGTTGGGCACTTCATCGTGAGTCATTCGTTTAAAGTCAGAGCTTTTACTTGATTCAGAATCAATCAAGAATTGAGCTGATGTCACCACAACATCATCTTCATTAAGGCCCTCTAAGATTTCGATACTATCGATATCAACACGGCCAATAGTCACTTCAATAGATTTAAACTGGCCATCCCCTAACGCAAGTACAACTCTGTCTTGTTTACCTGTTCGAATAACAGCTTCTTTAGGCACAAGTATGGTGCTATCAGCTTGATTAGCGTGAATAGAGACTTGTGCGAACATGTTTGGTTTTAATTGATAGTCAGGGTTGTCAAACTTCAACCTCACTCTGAGTGTGCGTGTTTTACTGTTCAAGGTTGGATAGACATAATCAACGACACCAGCCCAGTCCTCACCGGGTAAATAGTCAAGTGTCATTGATACAGGAAGTCCCTCTTTAATTAAGGCTGCGTCACGTTCAAACACTTCTGCTTCAACCCAAACTTGATCTAGCTGACCAATGCTTAATATGGTGTTTCCCGGCTTTACATAAAAACCCTCTCTAATCTTCAAACCATCAACAACACCTGCCTGAGGGGAGTAAAAGGTGATGTTTTGCTGAACCTTTCGTGTCTTTTCTAGCTTTTGAATAAAGTCTGCTGAAAGCTGTAACGCTTTAAGCCGATCTTTGGCCGCCGCAATTAAGGAACTATTATTGCGCTTTATAGCTATTAATAGTTCTTCTTGCGCGTTAACTAGCTGAGGAGAATATAGTGTATATAGAGGCTGCCCTTTCTCAACAGGATTACCTGCGGCTTTGACGTAGAGCTTTTCTATCCAACCATCTACACGTGGATGGATGTGAATTAGCTTATCTTCATCATATTGAACGTAACCTACGGTTGATATTTCAGTATGCATATTTTTAAGCTCAACAGGAGCAGTGCGAACCCCAAGATTATTCACTACATGAGGCGCGATTTTTACGGCTCCGGGGCCAAAGTCATCACCAGATGATCCTTCTTCATACACAGGAATTAAATCCATACCCATAGGCGACTTACCGGGCTTGTCACGACGGTAATTAGAATCCATCGGTGCAACCCAATACAGCGGTTTTTTCTCTCCTGATGTAGCTTCATTGCCATTACCGCTTGAACCTGTACCTTGATATAAACTTAATGCTCCAGCACCTAGTGCAGCACCAATGATGATGGCAATAATTGTTTTAGTATTCGTTGACATTATTTTTCTCCAAATTGCTGATTGGATAAGTGCTGATTAGTTTTGTGTGAAGTTTGCATCGACTTATGTTCAGCATTTGAATTAGATTGAGAATGCGCAAAGAAATAGTTGATACGAGCAACTGTTTTAAGTGCGTCAACATCAATTCTTAAGGCTGATATTCTGGCATTTAATTCTGCGATTCTTGCTCGAACAACTTCGGCAAAATCGCCATCATCATTTGTGTAAGCTGTCAATGACGCTTCTGCTTGGTCATGAGTTTGTTTAAGGAGTTGTTCTTGATAGATAGATTGCCTATCAGATAAACGCTTAAGCTGTCTAAGCTCCTTTTCCACCATACTGATCATTTGCTTTGTCAGTAATAGTTTCTCGGTTTTAATAGTCTCTGAATCTGCAATAGAAGCTGCAACTTGCTTATCTTGTCTGTTCTCGGTGAACAAGGGTAAATCAAACGTTACTCCAACAGAAAATAAATCAGCTCGGCTATCACCAGAGGGCATATTGTCACGATAGGCATAACTAGCATTAACACCCCATTGCGGCTCATATTGCTGTTTAGCTAACTCAACTGCTTTTTCTGAAGCTTTGCGTTTTATATCAATTGCAAGTATGGCTGGGTGATTCGAAAGCTCCTGAGCCAATAGATTTCTTGAGTAATTAGATGCTTTTAGGACTGTTGAATTGTTCAAATGAATTGTAGGCAACTTTTTAGAAACCCTAAACTCTAATGGTTGCGTATCAAAGTTGAATGATTCATTCAAGCCAGCAGCATCGTAGATATGAAGCCACTCATTAAGGCGAGCGATTGTTGTTTCTAGTTTCTGCTTTTGCGAAGTTAATCGGTCATCTAACTGCACGATTTCCAATTGAGCACGAATAACATCTTGTTGTCTGGTTTTACCAACAACATTTGAGTAGCTAGCTTTAGTAACTTCCGCCATCTGCTCAAAGAGCGCCCAATCCGCTTCAATCAATTTAATGGTTTGTTGGGCTAAGTAAGCATCTAACCATAACTGTGATACTTGGCTTATCAGTTTAGCCTTACGATCCTCTCGTAGCAGTGGAAATTTCGTTGACTCAATTTTTAATTGCTCTTGTTTAATCTTTAAACTATCACCTCTAGGAAACATTTGAGAAACACCAACCTTTAGTTGAGTCATTCCTTCCTGATCTAAGTCCCAAGTATCTGTTGGTAAATTCATTATCCCTAGTGATACTTTGGGGTCAGGCAAAGTACCTGAAGCGATACTTCTATTTTCAACCGCGCTTTGTTTTAACCGACTCCCATGAAGCCAAGGATCATTTTGCTGAGCCAAGGTGATAGCTTGTTCAAGTGACACTACTTTCTCAGCTTGAGCTGAGAATACAGACAAGCCGAGCATTAGCGAAGTTGAAAGTAGAGTAAGGCTTGAAACATTTAATCTCATTAGAATTGCTCCTCATAAGCCTTAACTTCTGCATATACTTTACTCGTTCCATCTTTAAATAAAATTAATACGTTATATGACATAAAGCGGTCGCCGACTTCCATACCCGGAGAGCCAACAGGCATTGCTGGGACAGATAATCCAATCGCATTGGGGTGCTCTTCTGACAAGAACTGCTGAATAAACTTAGCCGGTACATGACCTTCAAAGGCAAACCCATTTCTACTCACTGCCGTGTGGCATGAACGGTAATTAGGTTTGATACCATACTTAGTTTTGATGTTGCCGATGTTTCGGAAATCTTTGGAATGCGCAACGATCCCTTTGTCTTCAATATGAGTTATCCATTTTTTACAACACCCACAAGTTGGGGTTTTATAAACGATTAACTCCAAAGGTGTTACGTCGTTATTGTGTGCATGCTTATGTTCATTAGCGTTTGCAAACGCAGGTGAAAGCAGCATTACAACTGCTATTTTTAAATACTTATTGATCATTTTTGCCCCCAGACGTCGCTGGAAAATAGCTATAGCGCTACGACGCTATATTGACTAACAGAAAAATTAATTACATGTGTGCGAAATTTGGACGCACTAATCCTGTATTAGGCAAAAATTGGTGGACGATAAAGGGAAGTGGAAATTGAATGAGGTTGTTTAGATTGCATAGCAGCTACAGATTCACTCAATATTTGAATATCTGTCGAGTCAACACTGGAATTTAGGACTGTCGTAGATGAGCAAGCATTTGCAGGACAAATACATTCAACGTCACAACAATCTTCTGATTGACCATTACTGCTTTTATTCATATCACCATGATCCATGTTCATGTTCATGTGTGATTCATGAGAACCTGATGACATTTCGCAAGGCATAGCAGAATACGCAAATGCTTGCCCTACAAAGGCAAACAGCATAAGCGTTATCACTAAGACTTTTGAAAATGCTTTAGACATAAAATTCTCATAAAAATATACATGTCTATGCTAATACAAATTTTCGAATAAGTAAATTGATGTCATGTAAACATTTATGAATATTTGACTAACGTCAACTTTTTCAAAGAGGTAAGTGACAAATAATAATCTCATCAGACTTCTTATCTTCGTTATTCAATGGCTTTTATTTTGAGACTTAAGTTGCTCTCTCATTTCTAAAACTCGATCTACCGAATAAGCTCCCGCCCTCATAACAACCAGTTCAACAAACGAAATATCAATTAACTTATGGTCAGCATCAATCACATAACAACTCTCACTATGTGTGTATATTTCTAACTTATCCTCATCAGCAGATTTGCTAACAATCTTTGAAGTTACCATTTGCTCAAATGGCCGAAATCTGAATGTTTCATCGTCAATAACAACCCCTGACAAAAACTCCCCAAGAAATGATTTTTCAAAGTCTTTATAGTCATAGACCGAGAGTATGTAAGCATCCTTTAAATATGTTTTGTCCATTTGTTACTCCCTACTAATAGCCAGCAGGGAGCATTTCTCGCAACTCTAATAGCTCATTTGGAGAGTACATACACTCATGCATTAAATTGAACTCAAATACATCTACATCAAACTTTTGGGGTTCTGCATCTAAGATATAAAAGTCAGCACCAAAAGTTCTATATTCAGGACCGTTTACTTCCATGACTTTCGTGGAAAACAAAGCCTCACCTTTTTTACCGTTCTTACTATCCTCAGCAAAAGTAGCGTAAAGCACCTGTTCAACCTTATCTTCTAAGTCAGATTTAATTGAGATAAGTGTTGCGTTAGTTAGTTTTACTCTTGGTCTCATGCTTTTGCTTCCTTCTTATCTTCTAGGCAAAACGGGCGGAAAAAACTAAGGTACTTAACTCCATTAACTTTTAGTAAATTGTTGTCAGCATCAAAATGTGACAGAACGCTAGACTGATACAACGAAATATATTTTTCATAATCGATGGTGTTAAAAAAATTGGTATCGACACGTCGTGCATGGAAAACAAGAGCTTGCTGATCGATACGAACAATGAACTTTTGATCACCATCTAGATTTTTAACCTGTAGACATAAATCAGGTTTGTGCCAATCAGATACAAAGGAAGGAATCAGTGGGAAGCCATATACCAAATAGCGCATACCTTCGATTTTGAAGGTTGTTGGATTGAACTGAGCCTTATTTACTTTGCCGCTACGGAATAATTCAAGTGTCAACACCAGCCAGTGCTCATGCTTAGAAAATGTATTTCCTTCAGAAATACAGCCTTCGAACTCACTATCATGGTTTACATGATTGATGTACATGTATTTTTTAATGTCATTCAAGGAAAGCTTTTCAACCGGAAACTTTGAAGCTATGAGCCTGAAATAACAACCATGAACTTTTAAATCTGCATATTGAACTATCAACGGATCATCAAAAGCATCGAAATATGGTCGCCACTCCAGCCTAAAGTCAGCACCAGTGTTTACAATAAACTTGGCATCTTCTGGCAACCCTAATACTTGGTATATCACTGAAACTAACTCTAATGTTTCGATATCTACCAGCATCAGGCTTTCAATACGGTTTGCCATTGACTCAATTTCTTTATGAAGCGATTCAATAATTTCTTGATCATCGTATTCATTGATCATTAAGTATTTCAGGGAATCGTGCTTTAGAATTGAATCCAGTTTTTTCTGTTCAAATGCTTCAGTGAGGCTATTATGGGTATCAGAAAAATGAGGGCAGTTATAAACACCTCTAGCCCACAGGCCTTGGGCGTAAAGATCAGGAAACTCTAATAACTCAGCAAACTCTTTTGCTTGTTTATTGAGTTTATTCTTTAATTGATAAAGTGAGATCATTTAGTTCTCCAAACAACTTTCTAATAAACAATGGCCTACCAACACATTGCTTTATTTATTGTTCAAATAACCAAATTTTTACGGATGCTCCGCTTCACTGTTCACGTTTTTCAAGGCGAAAAACATGTGTAGGCGTAGGCTGTCCGTTCAGCCTTCTTATTATAATATCGCCAAAAAACAAAATGACAACTTACGTATTTGTACAACTTTAGGTAGATATTTTGAGTTTGAACTCTGAAAAGCTAAGCCCAAACAAGGATACGACCATCTCTTCATTTATATTGGAGCCGGGAAATTTTTTTTCAAAATTTCCAATAATGCTATCTAGGTGGCTAGCTAATATTTTTACTAAAAATATTTCCGAGTTTGGTGAGAGTGCAGACAGTGCTATCAATGGGTTGTCAAAGGATTCAGCTTTTATTTTTACTAGTAAATCGCTGTAACTGTCACAGCCATATAGACAAATAGCTGCCCCTTCTTGGGCTTGTCCAAGGGGAATAGTTAATAATTTAGATAATCGTTTTGCCTGCCTTTTTATATTTACTAGCAGGTCTTCTTTTTTAAAAGACATCAATACACCAAAAAACGGCAACGCTAGGCCACGCACCTATGTCACTCAGTTTTTATGTGAATATTTAATCTTTTAGTTCAGAGTAAATCCATTTCGTCCTGTTTTCGTGGGAACGGGCTTCTCTGAAAAGCCACTGCAAAAAGCAGTGGCCATTGTCGCAATATTATAAGGAAATGTGAATGGTAGTTTGATGCCTACATATTCTTTTCAGTGAATTCAGCCAAGCTACTACGCTCTACTTCATCAAAAATCAGCACTGATCCTTTTTCATAATGACGAAACACATTAACAGCCGCACTTGCACCAGAAGAAGCAGGTGTTACAAACTTATCGTCAATCTGGGCTAGGTTGCCCAATACGATTGTCCGACAATTTTTGCCACCGCGACTAAGCATTCCTTTAATTTGAGCACGGGTCATATTTTGTGCTTCATCAATTATTAAAACAGCATCGTCTATTGAACGGCCACGAAAATAAGCCATACTGGTAAATTCTATATTAGCTCTTTCGATCACATGTTCAACTGTAGCGTGAATATTTCCTTCATGATTATCATCCGAGTGCATCGAAATTAATGCGTCAGTAATACCTGCCAGAAGAGGCATTGATTTTTCAGTTAAATCCCCCGGTAAGAATCCCGGATCGTCGTCCATAAAGTCTCTGGAGCGCACCACAACGATTTTTTTGTACTTTTTCAACTCCAATACTTGATGCAGCGCCGAAGCAACTGCCAAAAAAGTTTTTCCGGAGCCAGCAGGACCAAGGATGATATTTAAATCATAGTAAGTGTCTGTTAATTGGCTTAAAGCTACCGCCTGACGCTGGTTTTTAGGCAATATGCCCCATATCTTTTCTTGCTTACGCGGCAATAATTTTGTGTATACCTCAGTATCTGTTACTTCTGAAATCCGGCCAATGTGTCCGGCTTCATCGTACCAATACATGTTTGGCTGAACTTCATCGTTGAACAAGCTTATTGGGAATGTATAAACCTCTCCTGAGACTTTGAAATCTTTATCTGATTCAATTCGATCAAAAAGATCGCCTTCAAAAGCCTGTACTCCTGTGTATAAAAGATCAATATCTGATATTTGATTATCTACGGCAACGTCCTCAGCCCTAACCCCAACTGTTCGAGCTTTCAATCGCATATTAATATCACGGCTAACAATTGTTACGTCTTTATTGAGTTCTTTTTGAAGATATAAAGCATAATTAATTATTCTGTTATCAGCATCACTTCCTATCCCGTGCTTTAACTCCTTAGCCAGATCCAATTGAGTGTCAATTCCAATGAAAAGCTTTCCTCTCTGGGCTGTTTCGGTAGATGGTAAAGGAATACCTATTTCCATTTCCTCGGCTGTATGTCCATTTATAATGTCTTCAAGCATTCTAATGCACATACGGGCATCGGCACTTACCGATTTATTAGTTCTTTCTTTCAGGTTATCAAGCTCTTCAAGGACAGTTAGACAGATGTAAATATCATCTTTGTAGCTAAAAATAGATTTTGGATCATGTACTAATGCAGATGTGTCTAGTACACGAGGATTTCGATTATCAATAGAGCTTTTCATTACGCAGCCTCCCAAAAGATTGAATCGTTGCTAGGCTTTGTGTTGTACTTTTCTTGTAAATTACAAATTTTGAGTAAAGGTTTATTGTTGAGAGACTGCTCAGAGTAGCTAAGGTAATCAATTTTTTTGGAAATTCTTTTTACTTTTTCTACAGGCCAATAAAAACAAGGGGGTAAAAACTTTAAAATACCCCCAATTCGGGGTTGTAAAATCACCACGGCATTTTGAATACTTCTTCCTCGCATAAAGTTAACCGACTTAAACTGCATGTTGGCTTTTTCCATAATGTAGTTGCGACTAGATACCGGGTTTTCATCGCCTTTGTGTAACACTTCTAGGGTATCGGTTATGGCAGCAAGCCAAGGGGCCATTTTCTCTTCTTCGGTACCAGGTAAAAAGCCTATTGATT
This sequence comes from Pseudoalteromonas lipolytica, assembly GCF_900116435.1. Lineage (GTDB taxonomy): Bacteria > Pseudomonadota > Gammaproteobacteria > Enterobacterales > Alteromonadaceae > Pseudoalteromonas > Pseudoalteromonas lipolytica. Next base: position 201,457 of record NZ_FPAZ01000006.1, read on the forward strand.
CAGCTATTTCGGGGGTATTTCGGGTTACGATAACTTTATCGTAAATGCCTTTTTCAATAATCATTTCAAGTGCGCTGGCAAGGGCAAGTAGAGTTTTACCACAGCCTGCAGGGCCGGTTAAAATAACCAGTTCAATAGTTGGGTCTAGTAAAGCATCAAGCGCCATGCCTTGGTACACATTTTTTGGCTTAACGCCCCACGCAGTTTGGTTCATTAGACGTTCGACACTAATGTCTTTTAAAGTAATGGTTTTATCGTCGTAGCTTTTTACTCGTGCCGCAAAATGGTCGCTGCTATCAAGTATATACTCGTTATAAAACACATCACTTATGGTACTCTTTGCTATATGATGGTAAGTGTCGCGTCCTTGTTGCTCAGTTTCACACTCACCGACATGTTGCCAAAAATCACCTTCTATTTTTTTGTAGCCGCTGGTTAATAGCGCAATATCATCAATTAATTGGTCTGTGCGATAGTCTTCAACAAACTTCAGCCCTGCTCCTTTCGCTTTAAGGCGCATGTTGATGTCTTTGGTAACTAGCACAACTTTGCTATCACTGTGCTGTTTTTGTAAATGTACCGCGCAGTTAATTATGCGGTGATCATTTTCGTTGCCTGGTAACCCTGAAATGCTATCGGCAAATAAATGGTCATTGACAATAATTAAACGACCGCGAGACTCTGTTTTCGCCTTTTTATTACTTGGCAACGCGACACCTTGCAACATTTGCTCTGGTGAGGCGTCTTTGAGTATTTCATCCAAACCACGAATTGCAACACGAGCATCACGGCTAACATCATGTTTTCTATCCTTTATATGATCGAGCTCTTCTAATACGGTCATCGGGACAACAACATCGTGTTCTTGAAAAGATAAATAAGCGAGGGGTTCGTGGAGTAAGACATTGGTATCGAGCACATACATTTTACTATCAAGGTTCGAAGCTTTTTCCATAGCACTTTCCTTACGTTTTATGATTTTTATGCTATACCCAATTAACTAAACAAGCAGCGATTAAAGCGGTTATTTATTTGTTAGGTATATACTCAGTTTAGTCTATTTGCAGCAAAAGTCCTTTTTATGACAGCCAAAATTACAATTATTTAAGTGGTTAAAATACATACAAAATTTACCTGTAATATTGACTTAAAAAGGTTGACTAAATTTAATTGTGTGCGGCGAGTTTACTGCCTTGAAGTAGCCTGATGTTACAGGTAACATAGCCGCCTTTTTCTTCATAGACGAGACATACATGAATTTTTCCTTAGGTCAGCGTTGGATCAGTGATACTGAGTCAGATTTAGGATTAGGCACCGTAGTTGCCCTTGAAGGCCGTCAGGTCAGCATTTTATTTCCAGCCAGTGGTGAAAACAGAGTTTATTCTTTAACAGAAGCACCTGTTACTCGTGTCGCATTTAATCCAGGCGATGTTATTCGCAGCGTTGAAGAGTGGGAACTTGAAGTAGAGTCAGTTGAAGAACAAGGTGAGCTTTTATGCTACCACGGTACACGCGTTGATAACGGTGAAAAAGTTCAGTTAAAAGAGACCTTTTTAGATCACTTTATTAAATTTAATAAACCGCAAGACCGCTTATTTGCAGGCCAAGTAGACCGTTTTGATCGTTACACCCTTCGCTATCAAACTTGGCAGCACCAGTTCGAGCGTCAGCAATCACCTTTAAAAGGCTTAATTGGTCAACGTGCCAACCTAATACCTCACCAGCTTTATATTGCACAAGAAGTGGGTAAACGTTTCGCGCCGCGTGTTTTATTGTCAGATGAAGTGGGCCTTGGTAAAACCATTGAAGCGGGGATGATTTTACATCAACAAATCATTAGTGGCCGAGCTAGCCGCGTATTAATTGTGGTGCCTGAAAACCTGCAACACCAATGGCTCGTTGAGATGCTTCGTCGCTTTAATTTACGTTTCTCTATTTTTGATGAGGAACGTTGTGATGAAGCATTCGCAGACTCACCGAATGTATTCGAAACAGAACAGTTAGTACTTACTAGCCTTGAATTTTTAAGCAAGAAAAAACGCTGGTTTGAACAAGCAACATTAGCCGATTGGGATTTACTCGTGGTTGATGAAGCGCACCATTTGAGTATTACAAATGGTAAACCAAGCACAGAATATCAACGCATGGCTGAACTTAGCCAAGATATTCCAGGCCTTATTTTACTAACAGCTACACCCGATCAATTAGGCCACCGCAGCCACTTTGCGCGTTTGCAATTACTCGACCCTGATCGTTTTTATGATTACGATGCTTTTGTTGAAGAAGAAAGTAACTACAAAGATGTCGCAGAAGCTGCTAATCAACTACTCAGTGAGCAACGCTTAGATGACACGGCTCGCGAGACATTAAAAGCCTTATTAAAAGAAACCGATATCACTGAGGTGCTTGCTAAAGCTGAGCAAGGTGATGAAACCGCGCGCAACGAAATTTTATCAATGCTACTGGACCGCCATGGTACCGGCCGTATTTTGTTCAGAAATAGCCGCAGCGGTATTGATGGTTACCCAAGCCGTAAACTCCACGCTTACCCAATGGCGATGCCAAAGCAATATAAAACCGCAATGTCGGTCTTAGGGAATATAGGCGGCATTCAAAGTGCTGAACTAAGCGCCCTGCGCGCGTTATTCCCAGAAAAAATATTTCAAGAATTTGAAGGTGAAAACGCCAGTTGGGGCGCCTTCGACCCACGTGTTGACTGGTTAATTGAAACATTAAAAACACTAAAACACGAAAAAGTCCTGCTAATTTGTGCTAAAGCTGAAACAGCGATTAGCCTTGAACAAATTTTACGAGAGCGCGAAGCCATTAAAGCATCTGTGTTCCATGAAGGTATGTCGATTGTTGAGCGTGACCGTGCTGCGGCATTTTTTGCTGATGAATACGACAGCGCACAAATCCTTCTGTGTTCAGAGATTGGTTCAGAAGGCCGTAACTTCCAGTTCTCACATCATTTAGTGCTCTTTGATTTACCTTTGAACCCTGATTTGTTAGAGCAACGTATTGGTCGCCTTGACCGCATTGGTCAAACGCAAGATGTAAACATTCATGTGCCTTACTTTGAAAATACAGCACAAGAAGTCTTGCTACGCTGGTATAACGAAGGCCTAGATGCGTTTGAAACAACATCAACCACAGGGCAAATGTTGTATAAAGAATTCGGTGAAGAGCTGCTTGAATTCATTGGTACACATAATTGTGATGAAGAAGAGCTAGACCCACTACTAGAACAAGTTGCTAGCCAAAATGCAAAACTGCGCAAACAAATGGAAAGTGGTCGTGACCGTTTATTAGAGCTGCACTCAAGTGGTCAAGGCCGTGCTGAAAGCTTAGTCGCTGATATCGAAGAGCTAGATGACCAGTTTACATTGCCAAGTTACATGATCAATGTGTTCGACACTTTTGGTGTAAGCCAAGAAGATAAAGGTGAAAATACCATTATCTTAAAACCAACCGAGCATATGTTGAATCCCTCTTTCCCTTGCTTAAAAGATGACGGTATTACCGTGACCTTTGACCGTGCAACTGCACTATCGCAAGAAGATGCGCATTTTATCAGCTGGGATCACCCGATGGTGCAAGGCAGTTTAGACATGATTTGCGATGATGACTTTGGCACAGCATCGGTTGCCCTGCTGAAAAACAAAAAACTCCCTGCGGGTACATTTTTTGTTGAGCTTATCTTCATTGCAGAAGCCATGGCACCGAAGTCATTACAGGTAGGTCGTTTCTTACCGCCGACTCCTATTCGAGTTTTACTTGATAAAAGCAGCAATAACTTAGCCGATAATGTTGCCTTTGATGCCTTTAACCAACAGCTTTCTGCGGTTGGTCGTCAAACGGCAAGTAAGTTAGCCAGTGCGCTACAAAGTGCCATTCACCCAATGATCACCAGCGCTCAGGGGTTAGCCCAAACAAAACTCGACGCATTGCGTGTTGAGTCATTAGAAAAAATGCATACCGCATTAGGTGAAGAGCAAGCCCGTTTAACCGCGCTTAAACAAATTAATCCGAATATTCGTGATGAAGAGCTTAGCTTCTTTGATAAACAACGCAGTGACCTGACGACCTATATTGAAAAAGCCCAAGTTAAATTAGATGCGATTCGTTTGATTGTTGTGTCGCACTAGAGCGAGTGACGTAAAACGTTTAAATAAGCAACGCGATGTCATCCCACATCGCGTTTTTTATATTAAAAACGCAGCGAGGCTTATCACCAACGCGACGGCGGCTAATTTGCAAAATAGAGCAGCTAAGCCTTTATTTTTCTTAATAACATCTTCTGTGTAAGCTTTTTTTAAATACACAGCTTGTAAGTCAGTAAGGTCTTTGCAGTGCCAACACTCAGGCTCGCGGTCGTTAACGTGTAATCCGCATCGTGTGCAAGGCTTACTGCGAATACGGCCCAAAAAAAACATTCAATGACTCCTGTTTTGCAAATTCGCTAAGTAAGCAACTGTATATCGGATAACAATTCAAAACCACTCCTAGCATTGTGTAAGCATTGATACTCCTTTAAAATAACGCCCTTGCATATCATCGAGGCTGGCTGTGTTACTCAATTATAATCCCCCAATGACCCCCTATTTGAGCATTGTTTATCAAGATGATGATTTACTGATCGTCAATAAACCAAGTGGTTTACTTACGGTGCCGGGTAAGGACCCAAAACATGCCGATTGCCTCATTGCACGCGTTAACCGCGTATTTCCTAACGCTAAAATTGTTCATCGCTTAGATATGGCAACCTCAGGGATTATTTGTTTAGCGATGCATAAAGAAGCACATCGCAATCTAAGTATTCAGTTTCAAGATAGAAAAACCGCCAAACGCTATGTTGCGCGTGTATTTGGTAAGCTTGAACAGCAAACAGGTTCCGTCGATTTACCGCTTATTTGTGATTGGCCTAACCGCCCTAAACAAATGGTTGATCACGACAAAGGCAAGCCTTCATTAACACACTTTAAAGTACTTGAGCATGAAGCTCAGGCAACGCGCGTTGAGCTGACCCCAATTACAGGGCGCTCTCACCAACTACGTGTGCACATGCTGTCTTTAGGTCACCCAATTTTAGGGGATAGACTGTATGCCCACTCAGAAGCATTAGCGCTGGCTCCTCGTTTGCAACTTCATGCAGAAATGCTGAGTTTAACTCACCCTGCCAGTGATGAAAAAATGGTGTTTGAAGCTGCTCCAGAATTTTAAACTAAATATTTACGCCGACTTGCCGATACATACCTAGACCTTAATTAAGTGATATCGGCATGACTTTATCCCCTTTACAGACGTTACTTTTCGCAGCCAGTTTTGCGCTAGTTAGCACAGTGAATGGGGCTGATTTTATTAAACCCACCCCTTGGTCAAGTTTGGTCACTAACGATATTCAACACTTTTTACCCAGCGATGAAGTCCGTACTTTACTAGCCGGTGACGATGAGTTTATAAGCCTATATCGTCAATCTATGGCGCCAACACAACGTGGCATCGTGTTAATTATTCCAGACTGGCAAGACGTGCCTACCAATAATGCGGGGATCAACTTTTTACGTAAGCAATTAAATGATATTGGCTATGCGACACTCGCTATGACAATGCCTGATATTGACTGGCACCCTGCCGATATGGCGATGCCTGAGCCCAGTGATAACTCTGAAACTGAGTCAACAACGCAAAATAACCAGCAAGCTGACTCAGCTCCACCAGCCCAAACACAACAAGCGCCTCACTTTGTAACTGGTAAACCAAATATTAGTGAAGCAGTGCTTGATGATTACAAACTAAAGTTAATTGCTAGATTCAATGCTTTGTATAACAGCGCGATGGATGAAGGTGGCAACATTATAGTACTGGCGCAGGGTGCCAGTGCTGGGCTACTTATTGAGCACTATGCAAGCTTTCCCAATAACGAGTTGAATGCCTTTATTAGTTTAGGAAGCTACCTTCCAAACAGTATTCGAAACCAGCATCTCAATGCCACGTTGTCGACCATTAGCCCACCACTGTTAGATATTTTCTACAGTGAAGGTAACCCAGACACACTTCAAAGCGTCAACGATAGAAAACGCTGGGTTAGGCGCAACGCTAAATATGATTATCGACAACGAGAATTGTTCGGAACCCCCACAGAACCTGAGCAACACGAGCGGTTGCTCAAAGAAGTCGACGGCTTTTTACGCCGCCTTCTTTAAATATTCATAAGCGGCTTGAATATCTTGGCTTTTCTTCACCGCGACTTCCATCATGTGCTTAGGTAGCCCTTGCGATACCAGCTTATCAGGGTGATGCTGTGCCATGAGCTTACGATAAGCTACTTTAATATCACGCGCAGACGCATCCTTACTTAAGCCCAGTAACGCAAGTGCCTGAGCACGGTTCATGCTATTATTTGGCGGGACTCGATGACCATGTTGCTCATTATGAGTACTGTGTTGTTGGTTTTGTTGCTCATAAAAGCGCTGTTGCTGCTGACGAAATGCAAATTCAGCTTGGTAACGTTTTAGTAAGAATGAAAATTGTGTGCGCGAAATTCCTAACTGTTTACTCACCTCGTGCAATAATTGTTTTTCTTGTTCTGCGAGATGACCATCAGAGAATGCCATTTGAATTTGAATTTCTAGAAACAATTGCAGCAAGTCATGACGACGGGCAAAACGTTCTTTAAAATCATGAACCGTTTCTTTTAGTGAAAAATCGGCTTCTTTACCGCTTCGAAATGCATCTTGTGCTTCACGGCGCTCATCACCCGACAAGCCCATTTCATTCATAAAGACACTCGCAGCTTTAATGTGTGTTTCACTGACTCGACCATTTGATTTGGCAATATGACCCATAACCGCAAAGCAGCTTGAAAAAAACAGCGCTTGACGTTCATTAATATCATCACCTTTAAACAGGCCGGAGAAACCGCCCGCTTTATCAAAGTCTTGTTTTAAGCTGCGATCAAACATGTGACCAAGGTACAACCCCAGCAAAGCGCCAACAAACCGGCCAAACATAAAGCCAAAACAGAATCCCAGTACTTTTCCCCACATAATGATAAACCCTCGTTGTTATTTTACAGCTAAGCGCTGGTTTAGTTCGTCGAGTCTGGCTGGTGTGCCTATGTCGTCCCACTGACCAAGGTACAGCTCAGTGGATACTTGATACTCTGCCAGCTTCTCACGCAGGATAGGCCCTAGTGCAAGCACACCCGGTGTTAGGCCTTTAAAAAAGTCAGCATGAAAACGGCTGATACCTGAAAACGTGTACTTTTGACTATCGGGACCTAAATGGCGTAACGCAAAATCACCGTCAGGATTGTGGGCCGGGTTTTCAACCAAAACAAGGTGCGCTTCGCCGGGTTCTAAATGCAGTTGTGTGAGTGACGTCATATCGTAATCAGTAAATACATCCCCGTTAATCACCACAAAGTGCTCGCCAAGCAAGGGCAAAGCGTGAAGTATGCCACCGGCTGTTTCAAGCCCACCTTCGCACTCTTGGCTGTACTGTATGGTGACGCCAAACGCTTCGCCATTGCCAAAATACTGCTTTATTTTATCTCCTTGCCATGCAAGGTTTATGACAATATCAACAATGCCTGCTTGGCGTAAGTTAATAATGTGGTGTGCTAATAATGGTTTACCTGCCACTTTTAACATCGGTTTAGGCAGCGTACTAGTCAACGGCATCATGCGTTTTCCACGGCCTGCCGCTAAAATCATTGCTTTCATTTAATCTCTTTGTCTAACCGCTTTTTAGTCTGCACAATGATAGTGTGTTCAATCCACTCACTGAGTGCACTTAACTCTGGGTAATCTTTACTTACATTACTAATATACTGAAGCGTTGGCAGCACATTATTTAAATAGCCAGATTTTCCATCGCGTAATTTTAAACGACAAAAAATACCGGCCGCTTTCAAGTGACGCTGTATTCCTGTTAAATCAAACCACCGTTTGAACACCTCAAACGTAATTCCGTGAATTAACTGCTGCTTGGTAAATTCGTCATAGGCAAAATGCAGTAAATAGTCGAGTTCATGTTCGGGAAGTTGAAAGTAGCAATCTCGAAGTAACGACACTAAGTCATAACACACAGGCCCCTGCACTGCATCTTGGTAGTCAATAATCGCCCACTGCTGTCCTGTACGCATAATATTTCTACTATGAAAATCACGGTGTACGGTCACTATAGGTTGCGCCAGCGCATTATTGACCAGCAGTTGACAGGCATCTTGCCACATCTGTGTTTGCTCATCCGACAACGAACAATCAATAAACGCATCGACAAGCCATTCGCTAAAAATGCTCAATTCAAATTGCAAAAAGTCATCATCAAACACTTTCATATATTGAGCAGGCGGTGTTTGCGCCCATTGTGCACTGAGCTTTATGAGATGCTTATAATGTAGCGTGCGGTCTTCATCGCCAAGTAAGTCAGCTAAATGTGTATTGCCTAAATCACTCAGTAAAAAGAAGCCTTGCTTTTCATCAGCCTGAAGAATTTTTGGTAATTTAAAACCATGTTTAGAGAACACTTTGTTTAGTTCAATATAGGGCGTGTTATCTAATTTATCAGGATCAGAATCCATCACAATGAAGCTTTGTTCTGCGGTATTAATACGAAAATACCGACGAAAACTCGCATCGCCAGTGATGGCTGCTAATTGATATTCATCCTCCTTAAAATGAGGATTTAAAAACTGCTGTAAACTTTTATAACGATTCATTTAGTAAGATATCTATTTTTCACTAAGTCAATTACTGTATTTGCCATTGTTTTCCTTTATTATGTCTAGCTTATATCCAACCAAAGAGCATTAAGGTCATTAAATGAGCAAAACCTGGGGCATAATGATGCTAAGCGTACTTAGCGCACCATCGTTCGCCGAAACTGAACTGGCACACAACTTTTGTGGCACTTCAATGCAAACCAGAGCTTGGCAACCGCTCCCTGGCCTTGAACTTAATATGATCGATATCAAATCCGATGATATTGAACTATTGGGTACCCAAAGCGCAGAATTTACCGGTAATGTAGATATTAACACCCTAACGATGAATTTGTCCGCACAAAGTGCACTGATTGACAAACAACGTGGTCTACTTAATGCAACCGGCCCTATCGTTTATCGCGATAAAGTTAGCCAAATTAATAGCTCTGGGCTCAACGCAGATTTAAATAACTCTGAATTAAGCCTACTTGGCGCTGACTATAAGCTCACCGACCAACTCGGTCATGGTGGCGCAGAAAAACTGACAGTCAATGAGTCTGGCCTAAACCTTATGAACGCAAGCTTTACTACCTGTCCGGGCGAAACACCGGTATGGGCAATTGAAGCAGATGAAATTGATTTATCGAGTGAAGATGGCTGGGGTGAAACTCACAATACCGTATTACGCGTATTCGATACGCCCGTGTTGTATATCCCTTATTTCACTTTTCCATTAGATGACCGCCGTAAGTCAGGATTATTAACACCTAATTTCTCAAGCTCTGGTCGCTACGGTCTTGAAACTATCACGCCGTATTATTGGAATATAGCGCCAAATTACGACGCAACAATTACGCCACGCTATATGTCTAAGCGTGGCTTACAAATGATTGGTGAGTTTCGTTATTTAACAGAGCAAAATAACGGTTTAATCGCTGTAGAGTACCTTGATAAAGACGACGAAGAGCCAAGTGTTGACTCGCGCTATTTATTTCACTGGCAACAGCAAAGTTATTTTGGTGAGAACTGGCGCGGCAACATTGATATTACCAATGTGAGTGATGATAACTACTTAACCGATTTAAACTCGAGTTATGCCACTCGCACAGATACCCAGTTATATCGTACAGGCTCACTAACGCATTTAGGTGATACGTGGCGTACCGACATCAAACTTCAAAGCTTTGAAGTGCTCGGTGATCACCGTGAATCTTATGCAGCATTACCACAAATTAGTTTTTCACAAACTAACCCATACGACTTTTATGGTGTCGATTTAACACTCGACGGTGAACTTAGCTACTTTACCAATAACAATGCAGTGATTGATGAAGCAAGCCGCCTTCACATTGAACCAAAAGCCAGTTTGGGGTATCAAGAGTATGCGTGGTCTTTTTTATCTGAAGTAAGCCTATTACACACCACTTATAATCAACACGGTGATCTAACAGGCACTGACTTTGAAGAAAAAGTCACACGTACACTGCCAAAAGTACGTTTATACAGCCAACTAAACTTTGAACGTGAAACCGCTTTTTTCTTCAAAGAAGGCATTCAAACGTTAGAACCTCAAATTCAGTATTTGTATACACCCAATAAAGACCAGTCGAATATTGGCCTTTACGATACCACCAAGTTACAAGATGACTTTTTTGGTTTGTTTAGAGATCGTCGCTTTTCGAGCATCGACCGCATAGCAACCGCAAACCAATTTACTTTAGGTGCAACAACGCGCTTATTTAGCAGCGACAATGAAGAAGTGTTTAATTTCAGTGCTGGGCAAATCTTTTATTTAAGCGATGATGCCAAACCGACTTCGCAAGGGATTCAGTCTGATACAAACTACAATGCCTTGTTTGCCGCGCAAACCATGTTACATTGGCACCGTCGCTGGTATTTATCTGGGGGGATTCAATATGACACCGATGGTAAAGAAATAATCCAGTCAAATATCACTTTAGATTATAAAGGTGACGATAAACAGCTCGTACAATTGAACCATCGCTATGCAAATGATGTCTCAGGCAATACAATCGAGCAAGTTGGTCTATTTACCAGCATTCCGCTAACACATGATTGGCAGTTTGTTGGCAGCTATCACCGCGATTTAGAAAGTGGTCGTAGCATTGAGGTTTTCAGCGGCCTGCAGTATGAATCGTGCTGCTGGGCGTTTCAAATCACTGGCCGTCGTCAAATCGAAACCGATTTGAATCAAGCGATTGGCCAAGAGCAAGCCACTTTTGATACCAGTATTGGCTTCAATATCGTGTTAAAAGGACTTGGTAGTAAAAGCCGTTATGATGCACAAAAATTATTACAACAAGGTATTTTTGGCTATCGTAGACCGTATTTTCTTAATAACTAGTACCGCAGTACTATTAGCAAGAGTATTAGAAAAAGTATGAATTTAAAAAAATTATTTGCATCAGCATTATTAACAGTTGGCTTATGCCAAAGCGTTTTCGCAAAACCTGTCGAAATAGACAAAGTCGTCGGCATCGTTAACCAAGGTGTTATCTTACAAAGCGAAGTCGACACAATTATTAATCGCGTAAAAGCACAAGCAGCCGAGCAAGGCCAAGAGCTCCCATCGGATGATACGTTGCGCATTCAAGCGATTGAACGACTTGTAAGCCAAACTCTTATGATGCAACTTGCAGAGCGTATGGGCCTTGAGATTTCGGATTCACAGCTTGACCAAACGCTAGAAAACATGGCGCGCGAGCAAGGTGGCACGATTGCTGATTTGCGTCGCACGATTGAAGCGGCTGGTGAAAGTTTTCCCGCTTACCGCGAAGAAATACGTAAAGAGATCACCACCCAGCAAGTTACACGTGCTAACGTCGATCGCCGTATTTACATCAGCCCACAAGAAATTGATAACCTTTTAAAAATAATGGAAACACAAGGTAAAAATGCCGAAGAGTACAATATCGGCCACATCTTGATTGATATTCCAAGTGATGCAACACCCGATGAAATTGCCAGCGCTAAAACACGTGCTGACAAAGTCATTGAATTTTTAAAAGAAGGTAAAGAGTTCAAGCGCATTGCAATTTCATCATCAAGTGGCTCAAAAGCGCTTGAAGGTGGTCAGTTAGGCTGGATGGGTATTAATGAAATGCCTTCACTCTTTGCAGAGGCTGTAAAAGGTCAGAAAAAAGACGATATCGTTGGTCCACTTCGCTCAGGCGCAGGTTTCCACATTATTAAAGTACAAGATGTACGTGGTCGCCAAGTAGTTGAAACCACAGAAGTTCGCTCTCGTCACATCCTTATTAAACCGTCTATCATTTTAAGCGAAGAAAAAGCGCGCGAGATGCTTAAAGGCTTTGCGAAAGACTTGCGTGAAGGTAACGCCGACTTTGCTGAACTTGCAAAAGAGTACTCTGAAGATCCAGGTTCTGCGCTAAAAGGCGGCGAATACGATTGGACAGACCCAAGCACCTATGTGCCTGAGTTCAAAAACACCTTGTTGTCACTTGATAAAAACGAGATCAGTGAGCCATTCAGAACGCAATTTGGCTGGCATATTGTGCAGTTGCTTGATAAACGCGTCGCAGATAAGACTGAACTTGCTAAACGTAACCGTGCGCATCAACTGCTGTTTAATCGTAAGTTTAAAGAAGAAAGCTTCAACTGGCAGCAAGAAATGCGTGAGCAAGCTCATGTTGATATCTTCCCTGTAGAATAATCATTATGACAATAAGAGTAGCAATCACCCCAGGTGAACCCGCAGGTATAGGCCCTGATTTATTAATTAAGTTAGCGCAACACGCGTGGGATGCCCAACTTGTCGTAATTGCTGATGGTGCGTTATTAAAACAACGCGCCAAACAGCTTGGTTTAAACATCGACCTGATCAAACTTGATGAAGACCAAGCTCCAGCAATTGCACCGGCAGGCAGTGTCTATTTGCATCAGGTTGACCTAGCTGAAGAAGTTGAAGTAGGTGTCTTAAATGATGCAAACGGTCAATATGTCTTAGATACGCTTCGTATCGCCAGTGAAAAAAATATGGATGGTACCTTTGCGGCAGTAGTCACAGGCCCAGTGCACAAAGGCATTATCAACAAAGCGGGTATTTCGTTTAGCGGTCATACCGAGTACTTTGCGCAGCAATCTAATACAGCAGATGTAGTGATGCTGCTTGCAACCGAGGGATTACGTGTTGCCCTTGTCACTACACATATTCCATTAGCTTATGTGTCACGTGCTATCACCGTTGAGCGCCTAAGCAAGGTGGCAACGATTTTAAACCACGATCTACAGACTAAATTTGGTATCGAAAAACCCCGTATTTTGGTGTGTGGTTTAAACCCACATGCTGGTGAAGATGGTCATCTAGGCCGCGAAGAAATAGATACGATAGCCCCCACCCTCGAATTATTAAATAATCAGGGTATGAATTTAATTGGTCCGCTGCCCGCTGATACATTATTTCAAGATAAATACCTGTCACAGGCCGACGCCGTGCTTGCTATGTATCACGATCAGGGATTACCTGTGCTAAAATACAAAGGTTTCGGCAACTCGGTGAACATCACCCTTGGCTTGCCATTTATTCGCACATCAGTGGATCACGGTACGGCGCTTGATTTAGCCGGCACAGGGACCGCCGATGTGGGTAGTTTTGAATTAGCGATCCGCGAAGCAATTAAGCTCGCCCATGAAAAAGCACAAAATTAATGACTGATAAAGTACATTTAGGACACCGCGCCAGAAAGCGTTTTGGCCAAAACTTTTTAAATGATGACATGATCATCGATAAAATTGTGACGGCTATCGATCCTAAACCCGAAGACAATTTAGTAGAAATCGGCCCAGGTCTTGGTGCTATCACCGAACCCGTTGCAGACTTAAGTGGCCATCTAACCGTTGTTGAGCTAGATAAAGACTTAGCAGAGCGTTTAGTAAGTCATCCTTTTTTAGGGCCAAAACTAACAGTGCATCAAGGTGATGCAATGAAGTTTGATTTTAGCACCCTGATTAAAGAAGACGAAAAACTAAAGATTTTTGGTAACTTGCCATACAATGTTTCGACTCCTCTGCTGTTTCATTTATTTGAATTTGCTGACAACGTTGAGCATATGCACTTTATGCTTCAAAAAGAGGTTGTTAAGCGCATGGTAGCAAGCCCTGGTAGCAAAGCTTTTGGCCGCTTAACTGTCATGACACAGTATTACTGCCATGCAATGCCAGTGATTGATGTGCCCCCAGAGTGCTTTAAACCTGCACCTAAAGTTGATTCAGCGGTCATTCGTTTGATCCCTAAGAAGCCTGAGCAACGTACAGCTAAATGTACCAAGCTTTTAAACACTGTGTGCTTAGAAGCGTTTAACCAACGTCGTAAAACACTGCGCAACAGTTTATCAAACCTACTGACTGCTGAAGAGCTTACAGGCATTGGTATTGATATTACACTTCGTGCAGAAAGTCTGTCTTTACAACAATTTATTGATATAGCTAATTGGATTTATGACAACAAGCAGTAATTTAGGTTCGCCAATTAAGGTCTCTGTTGAGACCTTCTACGTTGAAGGTCAATCGGAGCCTGAACAAGATAAATACGTTTTTGCTTACTCTATCACGATTAAAAATCATAGTTTGTGCAGTGCTAAGCTATTAAGTCGCTACTGGTTAATTACCGATGCCAATGGCAAGGAAGTCGAAGTTCAAGGCGAAGGTGTCGTTGGTGAAACCCCCACAATTGCCCCTGGTGAAAGTTATAAATACACCAGTGGCGCAGTGCTCGACACCCCTGTAGGGACAATGCAAGGTTATTACACCATGCGTAACGAATTCGGCACTGAATTTGAAGCCCCGATTGACGTGTTTCGTCTAGCACGCCCTAACATACTGCATTAAGTATCGATGGCTGACTACGCGATAGGGGATTTGCAAGGGTGCTACAGTGAATTTGACGCACTACTCAAGCGCGTTAATTTTAATCCTAGCAAAGACCACCTATACCTAGTTGGTGACATAGTTGCTCGAGGCCCAGATTCCCTTGGGTGCCTTGAGCGACTCTATGCAATGCAAGGCAGTGTCAGCATTACGCTTGGCAATCATGACCTGCACATGATCGCGTGTTATCATTTAAATAAACCACACAACCCAAAAGATAAGCTCAGTGCTGTTTTTAGCAGCTCTAAACTCACTGACTATATTCAATTTTTACAGCAACAACCACTTGCTCTATGGCTTGAAAAGTATGACATGTTCATAAGTCATGCCGGTTTAAACCCCAATTGGTCGATTAAGAAAGCATTGAAACGCGCTCGCTTTGCAAAGAATTGCTATCAAGGTGCTGATGCTCGACATTTTTTTAGCCATATGTACGATACTCATCCGCCTAAATGGCAGTCAACACTCAGTAATGAAGCTAAGTTTCGCTACATTGTAAATTACTTCACACGCATGCGTTTTGTAGACAAAGAGGCCCATTTAGACCTCACAAACAAAACCAGTACCAGTGCAAATAGCTCAACAATACCGTGGTTTGAACACCCGAATATAACGCAATTAACGCAGCAGATTGTTTTTGGTCACTGGGCGGCAATTGAAGGAAAAACCCAACGAGCAAATATACATGGCCTTGATACAGGCTGTGTGTGGGGAGGAGAAATGACTCTCATGGAACTCAGTAAAAAAGAGCGTTTTGTCGAAAGTTCTCACTCTTTTATCTAAATTAACTGAAAAATAACTGAACATCTGTTAGATTTATATCAATTAAAGTAAATTTAAATAAAAGCCAATTTAATTTAAATACTTAACTTATCAGCAACCCTGCCGATAAATACTGATTAGTACTATTAGTGGAATTACATATGAACTTGACCGTTAGACAGCGTATTTGGGGCGGCTTTATTGTCATTACCCTACTCTTGCTATTTATTGGTGGTAACTCATTGATCAGAATTACCAATATTGATCAATCTACACAGCGAGTTAATCAGCTGTCACTCCCTGCTCTCGATAAAAGCTATGAGCTACAGGTCGAATTCATCCTAATGAGTAAATCCGCACAAGCGAGCTTTTACACAGCATCACAAGATGAGCTAGCAGCGACACGTAGCAGCTTTAATGAACAGAAAAAACGTTATGATAATTCTTATCAAGATTTACAAAACGTGGTTAGTGATGACCCAAAACTAAAACAAAGTAGTCAACAAGTAGAACAAACCTATAAACGTTTTGCTAAATCGGTTGATAACCTGTTTAAAGATAAAAAAACGCAGCTTGAACTTAACAAAACTCTCAGTACTCAACTTGAAAGTATTGAGCTTAGCGCTGAAGATGCAAACTCTGTGGTACTCGATATTATTGATATTGATGGCTTAGAAGAGAATCACTCACGTGCTTATCAAGCGGCAAATAACTTAGAAAATCATTTTCAATCATTAGTGACTAACAGCACTGATATGCTCACAGTGAAAACACTGAATACGCTAGAAATCATTAAAAAAGAGCAAATATATTACCTTGAAGAAATTGAGCGCAGCTTAAGCTTAATTCGCCCCGCTGTTATTGAGTCGAATGCAAGCCTATACAATGATTTAAACGGCTACTTTGAAACACTTGCCAACAATGTAAAAGGTTCAAATAGCTTGTCGGCCAACAAAAAACGTTTAATTGATGCCATTGCTCAAACTGAAGCGGAGCTTGCTAATGCCGAAAACTCGACAACAGAAGCATTAACACAACTGCGTGAACTCGTTGATCATGCCACAGTGCTTGCCTTTGATTTACAGCAAGACGTCAGTGGTAACGTGACGACAGCGACACTTTGGACTTGGGTCGCTATGATTATTGCAACGCTCATTGCAATCGTTGTTGCAGCCATGACTGTAAACCGTATCACTAAGCCACTTTCTGAAGTAAACCGTATTCTAGATATCGTTGCCAGTGGTGATATGACGCAACGTTTAGATGACACTGCAAAAGATGAATTTGGTGAGCTTTCACGTAGCTGTAATACATTAATAGAAAGCTTACGTACGCTAATCCAAGGTATTATTTCTCGTTCTACGCAACTTGCCGCTGCGTCTGAGGAAACATCGGCGATTACCGAAGAGTCAAGCCAAGCCATTCGTAACCAGCAAGCACAAGTAGAACAAGCAGCAACGGCGACGACAGAAATGAGCAGTACCTCTCAAGCGGTTAGCAGCAGTGCTCAACAAGCGCTGAGTGAAATTAAAAACGCAGATAAAGAAGCCGAGCGTGTTAAAGGTATCTCATCGCAAAACAAAGCGACGATTGAACAGCTTGCTCGTGAAGTCGATGACGCGTCTCAAGTCATTAATAAGCTGCATAAAGACAGTGCATCAATTGGCGGTATCTTAGATGTGATACGTGGCATTGCAGAGCAAACAAACCTTCTTGCACTTAATGCCGCTATTGAGGCAGCACGCGCAGGTGAACAAGGCCGTGGCTTTGCTGTTGTAGCAGACGAAGTACGCTCTCTTGCGAGCAAAACTCAAGAGTCTACGCAGGAAATCCAAGCAATGATTGAATCACTGCAAATTGGTGCTGAAGCCGCTGTTGCCGCAATGTCTAAAGGTAAGCAACAAGCTGAATCATGTGTTGAGCAATCAGACCAAGCCAACACTGCACTTGACTCAATCACCGCAGCCGTTGCCCAAGCACATAACGTAAGTGAAGAAATATCGACAGCTGCGCACGAACAACAACAAGTCTCGCAAGAGATCAGCGAGCGCTTAGAGTCAATCGTTGCTATTGCTGAACAAACAGCTGAAGGGGCTAACCAGACGAACATTTCAAGCTCAGAAGTCGCCAAATTAGCTGAAGAGTTACGACTGTCGGTGGATGCCTTTAAAGTTTAAATAGCCTTCGCTATACCTAAATACAAAAACCGTGTTTAGCATCGCAAACACGGTTTTTTTATTCCCCCTTCAGCTCATTCAATGATCCCCATTCATACCACTGCGCTTAATTAAGAGGTCTATTTTGAGGCAATAAAACCGTGTTGATAACAAGACAAAAATTTCGTTATTGAGTTGTGCTCGGCAATTGCTCCTGCATTATACCATTACGCTTAATTAAGTGGTCTATTTTGAGGCAATAAAACCGCGTTGATAACAAGGCAAAAATTTAGTTATTTAGTTGTTCTAAATCAGAAATTTTTAACGCAGGTAGCGACTGGTTTAATCACTCAAAATGATTAAGTATTTTTGCAAAATGGTATTACTCTCCCTCCGGCATCCATGCAGTCGTAAATCAGACATTTTTAACGCAGCTAGCGACTGGTTTAATCACTCAAAATAAGTAAGAATTATTGCAGATAGGTATTAGTATGATTTTGAATTGGTATTATTCACAGACATAAAAAAACCGCAACGAGTGCGGTTTTTATAAATCTGTTTGGCTTTACTATTAAAGACCTGCGCGCTCTTTAATAGCAGCAACAACTGGCGAGCCACCAAAGCCATTGGCTTCAGCCCATGCGATGTCTGCACCGTCTTCAAATGAAGAAGATGGTAAACGCTTAACAATATACTCACCCGTATCGTTTGCACCACTCACAATTGCATGACGAAGCATGTTGTTGTCATTGCACTTAAAAGCGTCGATGATATTACGGATCTTTACGCGTGAACTTTTTAGTTTATCACGTAAACGATTCTTATCATCTGCAGCAATGTACTCACAAAGTGAAAGCGCCAACTGTTGATCGTCGGCTTTAACAGGTGCTGTGTACGCAACTGAAGCCGTAACAACTGCTGCGGCTAATAACATATTTGGTAACTTCATCATATTTTGCCCTTATGTAATACTTTTAGCTTACCAAGCTTGACTATTATTGTACCAATCAAACCATTTTATCGCAATATTGTTAAGGTTTTTTATACAAAGTAACAAAAGTATACGGGTGTGGATTGTTGTTATCTGGCAGTTTCTCTTCCTGCTCGACAACTGTCCAGTTAGCAACACTTTCGTAATCTGGGAACTGCGTATCTCCCTCTACATCAAGATCAATGAAGGTTAAATAAAGTCGCTCTGCGTGAGGAAGAAACTGCTGATAAATATTTCCTCCACCGATGATCATCACTTCATCTGCCTCTTTTACTAGGGCTAGCGCCGCATCTGGCGACGTTACAACCTCAATCCCTTCCGCTTTATAATCAGCATTACGGCTAATAATTATGTTTTGACGCCCTGGTAATGGTCGACCTATAGACTCAAAGGTTTTACGTCCCATAATCACAGGTTTAGCCATAGTAACCTGTTTAAAGTGCTGTAAGTCGGCAGGCAAATGCCAAGGCATTTGATTGTCTTGACCAATAATACGATTATTTGCCATTGCAGCAATCATTGAAATTTTCACACTACACCTTTAATACTTTTTTCTTATTAATAAAAAAGGAGCACGAGGCTCCTTTTCCGTTTTAAACTTTAACGTTGGTAGATAACTTCAACATCGTAGTCATCATCGTCCCAATCATCCCAATCGTCGTCGTCATCTTTCGACGTTGCTTTTTGATGGTATGTATCCCATTTAAATTCAACTTCTTCTTTCTCTTCTTCAGCGAATTTTTCTTTCGGCATACTATCAAGCAACGCCATGATATCGTGGCAAAGTGCTTGGGTATTTTGCTTGTTTGCGGCAGAAATTCGGTAAACATTGGTTTCTTCACCCAGCTCTTCAGCTATTTGTTGGCAAAGTGCTTCAGCTTCGTCTTCTGGCAGCAAATCTATTTTATTAAACACTAACCAACGCGGCTTATCAGCAAGTTTAGGGCTGTACTGATGAAGCTCATTAACAATCGCAAACGCATTGTCCACTGGGTTAGTGCCATCGACAGGCATAATATCGATGATATGTAACAGCACACGACAACGCTCTAAGTGTTTTAAGAAGCGAATACCAAGACCCGCTCCATCAGAGGCACCTTCGATTAATCCTGGAATATCGGCTATGACAAATGACTTATTAGCATCAGGACGCACAACCCCTAAATTAGGAATAAGCGTTGTAAATGGATAGTCAGCAACTTTAGGTTTAGCCGCAGATACACTGCGAATAAATGTTGATTTGCCCGCATTAGGTAACCCCAGTAAGCCAACATCAGCAAGCAACATCAGTTCTAAACGTAAATTTCTTACTTCGCCAGGCGTACCTAATGTTTTTTGGCGCGGAGCACGGTTCGTACTTGATTTAAAGCGTGCATTCCCCAAGCCATGGAAGCCTCCTTTTGCAACAACCAGTTTCTGGCCATGCATCGTTAAATCACCTAATGACTCTTCAGTATCAACATCTGTAATACGGGTTCCAACAGGTACTTTAAGGACTAAATCATTGCCCTTCTTACCGGTCATATTGCGACCGTGACCATTGGTGCCACGCTCTGCTTTATGAAAACGCTCAAACTGATAATCAATTAAGGTATTTAAGTTTTCATCGGCCTGTAGATAGACACTGCCACCATCGCCGCCATCGCCGCCATCAGGACCGCCATCCGGCACATATTTTTCACGTCGGAAAGATACGACACCGCTGCCGCCATCACCCGCGTCACAACGAATTTCCACTTCATCTACAAACTTCATGATTACTCACTTTAAGATTGGCTTGTTAATAACTGTATTATACACCTAATTATATAGCTAAGCATCTTCGTACAGTGCCGAAGATGCTTAGCTATATAATCGAGTGCCTTAAAACAAAAAACCCCGCAAAGGCGGGGTTTTTCAAATATCGAGATGATTACTCAGCTACGATATTTACGTATTTACGGTTTAAAGGACCTTTCTGTTCGAATTGAACTTTACCATCTGCTTTTGCGAAGATAGTGTGGTCTTTACCGATACCTACGTTTGCACCAGCGTGGAACTTAGTACCACGTTGACGAACAATGATGCTACCCGCTAGAACTGATTCGCCACCAAAACGCTTAACACCTAGGCGTTTGCTTTCTGAATCGCGACCGTTACGAGTACTACCAGCTGCTTTTTTATGTGCCATTTCTAAGTACCTCTAATTAAGCGCTAATGCCAGTGATTTTAACTTCAGTGAACCATTGACGATGGCCCATTTGCTTACGAGAATGCTTACGACGTCTAAATTTAACAATCTTCACTTTCTCACCGCGACCGTGTGAAACAACCTCAGCTGTCACTTTACCACCGTTTACGAACGGTACACCGATCTCGATTTTCTCACCATCAGCAACTAAAAGTACTGAATCAAATTCAACTGCTGCACCAGTTTCAACGTCTAATTTCTCAAGACGAATTGTTTGACCTTCAGTCACACGGTGCTGTTTACCACCACTTTGGAAAACCGCGTACATAATTAACTCCGTCTGTGCGCCCTCAAATCGACGCAACTAAAATATTCTTCAATAGGGCGCGAAGTTTACGCTAATGCGCAAAAACTAGCAAGCCTCTTTTTAGATAAAATGAATAAAAAATAGCTGCATTAAGGGCAATTCAATATTTTCCCTTATTTTATCCTAAAAACACCGCTTGCCAAGCGGTTTTTGCGATCTTGTGACAATTAAATGACCGAGGCAAATATAGCTAATAAATCAGTCTAGAATGTTCACTTATTAAACAAGTAGATAAAATTAAGTCGCTATAATTGAGCCGAAAACAGAAACTTTAACGTGTTTTTTTATTGAATCATCACAAAATATCGAGCAAGCGCAATTTTTGATGTACAATCAGCCTCGTATACCCATAAAAATTGGCTCGGAGATCAATGGATATAAAAGCTATCCAGGCGTTAATCGAAAATGAAATGGATGACGTCAATCAACTTATACATGCCCAAATGCGCTCAGATGTCGCGTTGGTTAATCAACTTGGTTTATACATAGTTAACAGTGGTGGCAAGCGTGTTCGCCCCATGTTGGCTATTTTAGCAGCTAAAGCTTTAGGCTATGAGGGTAAAGATCACATTACCCTAGCAACCATCATTGAGTTTATTCACACAGCAACTTTGCTGCATGATGACGTGGTTGATGAGTCTAATTTGCGTCGAGGTACACCTACCGCAAACGCAGAGTTTGGCAATGCAGCCAGTGTGCTCGTGGGTGATTTTATTTACACTCGCTCATTCCAGCTTATGGTTGGGCTTGGCAAAATGCCGATCATGCAAATTTTAGCTGATGCGACCAATGTCATTGCTGAAGGTGAAGTGTTGCAGCTTATGAACTGTAATGACCCTAACACCACCGAACAAAGCTATATGCAGGTTATTTACAGCAAAACCGCCAAGCTTTTCGAAGCCGCAACGGGTCTTGCCGCTATCATTACCGAGCAAGACGAAAAAGTCCTCGACGCATTAAACCTATACGGCATGCATTTAGGGACTGCTTTTCAACTAGTAGATGATGTACTTGATTACAATGCTGATGCACAGCAACTTGGCAAAAATATTGGTGATGACTTAGCTGAAGGTAAACCTACTTTACCGCTTATTTACGCGATACAAAAAGGCACACCAGCGCAAGTAAAACTAGTTCGTGAAGCCATTGAGCTAGGCAATGGTATGGATCACTTAGACAGCATTCTAGCGACGCTCGCTGATACCAAAGCCCTTGAGTTTACAATGCAAAAAGCAGAGCAAGAAGCTGATAAAGCCATTGCATGCATTGCTTTTTTACCCGACACGCCATACAAACAAGCGTTAGAAAGCTTAGCGCGGATTGCGGTCGCCCGCGATCACTAAGCGAAACTTTATTCGAGCCATTAAAAAAGCCTGCAATTGCAGGCTTTTTTGTTTTAAGCGCTTCAACATGCATGTGAAGCGCTTAGCATCAATCGAGATTAACCGTTGATGAAATCAACACCTTCTTGGATGTCTTTGTTAAGTGTCGCTAGCATGTCGTTCTTAGCTTGCTCTTCGAATGCACTTAACTCACCGTAAGAAAGAATTTCTTCAACACCGTTCTTACCTAAACGTACTGGGTGTGCGAAGTAAGCAGCATCACCATTTTCAACAGCAACGTATGCGTAATCTACCACGTCTTCACCTTGTAAGCCTTTCACTAAAGACATACAAAAACGAGCCGCTGCGGCACCCATTGAAAGTGTTGCTGAACCGCCACCAGCTTTAGCGTTAACAACTTCAGTACCTGCATTTTGGATACGTGGAGTAAGTGCTGCAACTTCTTCATCAGTGAAAGTAACGCCTTCAACTTGTGAAAGAAGTGGCAGAATTGTTGTACCAGAGTGACCACCAATAACAGGGACTTTAACGTCAGTTGCGCTTAAGCCTTTAAGCTCAGCTACAAACGCTTCAGAACGGATCACGTCAAGAGTCGTAATACCGAATACACGGTTAGCATCGTAAGTACCCGCTTTTTTGAATACCTCAGCAACGATTGGCACAGTGCCATTTACTGGGTTAGTGATGATACCTACTAACGCTTTAGGGCAGTTTTTAACGATGCCTTCAGCTAATGTTTTGATGATACCTGCGTTTACGTTGAAAAGGTCCGCACGGTCCATGCCCGGCTTACGTGGCATACCCGCTGGAATAAGAACGATATCACAACCTACTAATGCAGCGTCCAAGCTGTCTGCACCAAAGCCTTCAACTTTAACGTCAGTTGGGATGTGAGAAAGATCAACCGCTACACCAGGAACAACAGGGGCAACATCGTATAACGATAATTCAGAACCTGCAGGTAAACTTGTTTTTAATAATAAAGACAATGCTTGGCCGATACCGCCAGCTGCGCCTAAAACAGCAACTTTCATTGGAATTCTCCGTAATTTGAGGTAGGAAATATTTGTGGCCCTAAAGATAATGAAATTAGCGACTAAAAACAAATTTATCCTGCTTATTTCGCGTATAATTTCGACCATAGTTGTAAACTTAGCTGTAACGTGACGGTATTTGGACGACAAATGCAAACAAATACTGCATAACTATGCAGAATTGTGTAGAATTACTTCATATTTGATGAATAAAAGAAACGACAACATGCAACCACAAGACAAACAAGAAGCACTGATCAAAGCGTTTAAATCGTTATTAAAAGAAGAAAACTTTGGCTCACAAGGTGAGATTGTCGAAGCATTAAAAGACCAAGGCTTTGATAATATTAGCCAAAGTAAAGTCTCACGCATGTTGAGTAAATTTGGTGCTGTACGCACACGCAATGCAAAACAAGAGATGGTGTATTGTTTACCTGCCGAAATGGGTGTGCCAACCGCAAAGAGCCCTCTTCGTCAGCTTGTTATCGACATCATGCACAACGAAATGATGATTATTATTCGTACCAGCCCAGGGGCTGCACAGTTGATTGCCCGATTACTGGATTCATTAGGTAAGGCAGACGGTGTACTGGGTACAATTGCAGGCGACGACACTATTTTTATCGCCCCTGCAAAAATTTCTGAAATCGATGTCACGCTAGACCGCGTTAGAACATTATTCGATACAGTTTAACGTTAAAGCTGCTTCAAAAAGTTTACTGACGGGGCGAAAAATGCAGACCCCATGTCGGCTTGTGTAAAATCGAGCCAATGGTCATAACATTCGCCCTGCCCTAATCGGCTTTTGAGTACCTGTTCAAACGCATCACCTTGCGCTGCACACGACACCATTAAAATGCCCTGTTTATGAACGTCACCAAACGGCATGCTTTGATTGAGTATGAGAGGCTGACCCTTTTCATCTTTTAATTCATTTCGTACTGCATGACTCGTTTCAACAGCTGGCATTATTAACGTGTTATCAAGACGTGTACGCCCCATGATTTGCTCTTGCTCAGATAACGACAAATGTTGCCACACGCTTAGGTCATGCACAAAACGCTGCACATGAATATAACTTCCCTGATCTTCAAAATGACCCGGCTTATCAATCAGTGCGGTGCTTCGCTTTTGTCGCCCATGCGGAGTGTCTCCCGCATAAATAAAGCCATTAAAATCACGGCCATCTAAAAAGCGAAAGTTACGAACTTGTTCCACCAACTCAACATCAGGTGTAAATAATTTAATGATTTGTAGAGCAAAAAGGTGATTTACATCTTCACGATCAGAGCGAATTTGCACAAACAAATCGAATGGCTGCGCACTCATGACGTGCTCACTGTGCGTCACATTTGGAAAGCTTTGTAATTGGCTTGGAATAAACTCTGGCAGTATATGCGGCCAGTACTGCGCACCAAGCGCAACCACACATGACAACATGGCTTCAGAGAATTGGTCTGCAAACTCGTCTTGAATGACGCTTACGCGTTTAAGTTTTTTGCGTAATGACTCATCGTGACCATCATAAACATTAAAAAACAGGTGCAAACCGTGTAAGTTTGCTTCAGCACAAATCCCAGATTGCGCTTGCGCCATAATGAATCCTTAGCTACTCGTTATCAAACATACAGACAAGGAATTCAGGATTATAACGTTCTGTTTAATCTTCGAAAAAATTGACCGTATGTGGCATTATTTTTATTTTTACTGGTTGCTCGACCGCTAGTACACGATCATTTTCGGCAGCAACTTCTAGCTCCTGCCCAGCAATACGTACCTTATACACATAACGCGTACCGATAAAACGTCTGTTGAGTATGGCTTGACTACTTACATCGCCGTGCTCTGCCTCACATAACTTAATATGATGAGGTCGTACATACACCACACCGTGTTGACCTTGATGCTTGCTTTCGGTTAGCGAATGTATGACACCATACGTCGTTTCATATTCAGTTGGCGTTAAGACTTTTGCCGTTAAGTATATGCCCGTACCAAGAAACTCTGCAACCTCCTTTGAGTTAGGTTGGCTAAATAACTGCTCGGGAGTGCCTTGTTGCGCTATTTTTCCACCGTGCATCACCGCAAGCGTATCAGCAAAGGCAAACGCTTCTTCTTTTGAGTGCGTCACAAAAACAGCGGAAACTTGTTGGTCTTTTATAATCCGGCGAATATCAGCAATTAGTTCAAAACGCACTTGGGTATCAATGTTCGAAAATGGCTCATCAAGTAGTAATAAACTGGGTTTATATGCCAAAGCTCTCGCTATTGCGACACGTTGTTGCTGCCCACCGGAGAGTTGATGTGGATATCGTTTTGCACAGCCATCTAGTTTAACCAACCTGAGCATTTCACTCACGCGCTCACGTTTTTGTGCTTTACTCATATTGCTCAAACCAAAGGCAATGTTATCGCTTACTGTTAGATGCGGAAACAAAGCGTAATCTTGAAACATCATGCCGATATTTCGTTTTTCTGGCGCAATAAAGTGATGATTGTCATTGACCACCTGTGAGTCGATACTCATGTATCCTTGCGATGGCTGTAAAATACCTGCAATTGCTTTTAACGTGGTGGTTTTACCACACCCACTGGCGCCTAATAAACAGACTATTTCGTCTTGCTTCACATTTAGAGTAAGCTCACTCAATACCTTAGTGCCATTATATTGGTAGGCTAAGTCTTTAATTATCAAATGACTCATGAGTGATTGTGCTCCATCGAACGATTAACGAAATACAAAGGAATTAGTCCTACTAAAACAATAAACAAGGCCGAAATAGACGCTAACTCTAATTGTTCATCACTGACATACTGAAAAACATGCGTGGCCAAAGTTTCAAAGTTAAATGGACGCAAGAGCAATGCGGCGGGTAGCTCTTTCATACATTCAATAAATACTAATAATCCTGCGGTTAATATACCGCGTTTTAGCAAGGGTAAATGAACTTTATACAGGGTTGTAAAAGGCCCTTTGCCCATTGATTGACTCGCCATATCGAGTGAGGGGCTGATACGTAAGAAACTACTTTCAAGCGCCCCATGCGCAATTGCATAGAAACGCACTATATAAGCAAAAACCATCGCAAATAGAGTACCACTTAATACTAGGCCTAACGAAAAACCGTGCGGCTCTAACCATGCATTCAGTAAGTCATCAAGCTGCGTTAAAGGCAGTAAAACGGCGATAGCAAGCACCGTGCCTGGTAGTGCGTACCCTGTACTCGCTAGACGTCCAGGAATAAGGGGGTAACGGTCTTTACTTATGCGTTGATAAAACAGCACACATAAGCTCAGTATAATAGTCGCCAGACTCACGACGACAGCAACCTTGAGGCTTTGCCATGCATAATTAAAAAATGCACCATTCCACGCATCTTCCGCATACACAATAGCGTACTTCACAAGCACTGCCACGGGTAATAAAAACGCCAGCACCAAAGTAAGGCTACAGGCTATTGTTGCCCCCCAGGCTGCGCTGCCTTTTAAGCTGTATAACGTCGCACTATTAACACTTGATTGGCGCTCATACACGGCTTGGTTTCTTCGGCTGTAGCGCTCAAGCATCAGGGTTAAGAATAAAATGAGCAGCATAATACCAGAAATTTTTGCAGCCGCAGTGAGAGAGTAATACCCCAACCAGGTATCGTAAACGGCGGTCGTCAATGTACTCACAGCAAAATAGTTCACTGTTGCAAAGTCAGCCATCGCCTCCATGCTAATTAAGGTAATACCCGCCACAATAGCGCCGCGGCCAAGTGGCAAGCTTACACGTAAGAAGCTTTGCAAAGGTGACAGCCCCATTAACTGGCTGGCTTGCACAAGTTTAAATGATTGCTCTCTCAGTGCTGTTTTGAAAATTAAATACAAGTAGGGATACAACACAAGGGCAATCATCACTATTGCTCCTGTTAAGGTACGAATATCGAAAAACCAATAGTCATCCGGCGATTGCCAACCAAACCAATCACGTAGCGCAATTTGTACGGGACCTGCATAATCGAGTAAGTCCGTGTAAACATAAGCAATTAAGTAGGTCGGCATGGCAAGTGGCAGCATGAGCGCCCACTCAAATTGCTTTCGCCCCGGAAACTCACAATACGCAGTCAACCACGCTAATGGCAGCGCGATGAGGCAACTTAAAAGCCCGACTCCAGCAATCAAGAATAGAGTATTGCGGGTGTAATCCCACAACACAGTATCAAACAAGTGCTGAAACACATCAGAGCCTCCTTGCAGAGACTCCACTAATAAAAAGCCAAGAGGTGTTACAAGCAATAACCCGATAAACCAAGCTATTAACTGCCAGCGAGACAACGAAAACTTCACATGCATACGAGGCTGTTATTCCTTCATTAATAACAGGGCGATATAAAACAAAAGCTGTTTAAGCAATGCCGCTTAAACAGCTTTTTCAAATTTTTAAGCTGGAATAACGCTTTGTGCGTTATAAATCAAACTTCACTTCATCAATTAGCTTAAGTGCCACAGGGCGATATTTGCTAATTTCATCAAGCGACAAAGTATCTTCTTTAAATTTGCCCCATGATGCCACCATATCAGATAAAGCAACCCCTTGTTTTACTGGGTACTCCATATTGACTGAGGCATACATATTTTGCGCTTTATTGTCGGTCATATACTCAATCAGTTTCAAGGCATTTTCAGGGTTTTTGGCATATTTCGTCATCACCACCCCCGATACATTAATATGTGAGCCTCGGTTTGTTTGATTAGGGAAGTTAATATGCACCGCTTCAGCCCATGACTTTTGCTGCTCATCCTGCAACATTTTACCAAAGTAATAACTATTACCTAAGGCAATATCACACAGCCCTTCTTTTACCGCTTTAACTTGTGCACGGTCGTTACCTTGTGGTTTACGAGCTAAATTTGATTTTACGCCTTCAAGCCATTCTTTTGTTTTTACTTCACCGTGATGCGCCACCATAGACGCTACTAGGCCTAAGTTATAAGGGTGCTTACCAGGGCGCGTACATAATTTCCCTTTGTATTTTGGATCGGCTAAGTCTTCATAACTCAGTGTGGGTAACGCGCCAACTCGCTCTTTTGCTGAGTAGACATTGCGCACTCGTTTAGTAAGTGCAATCCACTGCCCTTGTTCATCACGAAAAGTACTGGGGACATTTGCATTAACAATATCACTGTTAATTGATTGCGTTAAACCAAGCTCTTCTAACTGTACAAGCGCACTAAAATTTGACGTCAAAACGAGATCAGCCTTGCTATGCTTACCTTCGCGCTTTACGCGTTCAATCAGGCCCTTTTTAGCAAAAACAACATTGGTTTTTATGCCCGTTTGCTGAGTGAAATCATCTAAAATTGGTTGAATTAAAAAAGGTTGTCGGAATGAATATATATTAACGACATCCGCTGAAAGTGCAGGTGTGCTTAGTAAAGCCGTGAATAAGACTAACGCTGTTTTTTTCATTATTTAACACCTAAATAAAAACAATTCTCAAAATATTTTACCTACACTTAAGGCAAAGTGCACCTGTTAATAGTCATAAAACAATCATGTTAGCTGCCATTTAGGAAGTTACTTGTGAGAGATATCTTACCTACATGGCAGCTATTGAGTAAAAGCAGACAGCAAAAACCACATAAAAACCCATAACAAACTGAAAATAAACAATTTAATTAAAATGACAATAAAATGACCGCTATTTTAAGCACGATTTTGACCTACTCGCGCTTGGCAATTTCTCTATAATTAACTTATCAGCTAAGCATGAAGCTTTATGAGTAGATGGATAGGGAAGCATTACTCATATCAAACCTCGGATAAGGTTCATTAGGATAGTAAGGATATTAGGACAGGCTCAGGAAGAGTAACGCAAGGGAATGACAGCTTATGGACAGCATCAGGATGATGTGAAATGGAATAACAACAGGGTGTTGTTATACAGGAGTTCAAAAAATGGAATAAAGGACAGGTCGTAAGGACAACGCAAGGGAATTGCTAATAAAGGGATAGCATCACGATGATGCGTAATGGAAAGGTAAAGTATTTACCAGCACGGATGTAAAGGAATGGACAGGATATAGACCCGGAGAGTCTTTATTACACAGAACAACTAAGTACAGTGTAATGGCATGGATTTGCAAAGTTTATGGAGTTGATTAGATTCAATTGCAGGATGCAGAAAATTAAGAAGATTCCGCAAGCGCGACTAGAGATAGTTCGCGCTTTTCTTTTGCATACTACCTACCCGCAATAATACTCAATCATTTTAAAGGATTAAAAGCTGACGTAAACAACGTAAAAAGTTTCTCATTTAATAAAACCTAATCACAAAACTGATACCTTGTTACCAACGCGCTTTTTTACCTCTGACTTTTATTGCCTCAAAATAGAGCGCTCAATAAATCAAATTGATACAAGAATTACTCTGGGCGACCTTTGTTTCTTTTACCAAGCAAATAGGCATCTCTAAAGTTAATAAAGTGCTCTTCTAGCCTGTTGGTTGCTTCTTCTTCACCGGCAAGTGCCAAAACCATAATAGCGACTTCAGCCGTTCCTAGCTGGTGTTCATGGGGAGCGACACGTAAACGATAATCAGACAACTTTTCAGGCGTGATAGACAGCACGGGGAAGTGATCTAAGTAGGGACTTTTACGGATCATCTTTTTAGCTTCACGCCAAGTGCCATCTAAAAAGATAAAAAGCGGACGCTTGCCTTGTTCAGGTATCACCTCGGTAATCACACGGTTTTCGTCCTCAACATCACTGGCAGGAAAAATAACCATCGGCTGATACTGAGAATCGGCCAATAAACTTAGAAGCGCGGCATCAGGGTTTGTTCGATCCCATTTAAATGCGTGGTTATCGGGAATGATTTCGGCAATTAAGCGCCCTGTATTAGAGGGTTTAAAACTCTCGTTATGATACATCAATAGGCATACAGCGGCTTCACATTCAGCCTGTTGAACACCTTCACAAATGCAGTAGTGTTCTGCTAATAAGCACCGTTCGCAGCGTGTGAGTTTTGCTCCTCGGGCTTTAAATTCTCGGCGAGATTCGCCCAATTGTTTAGCACGAAGTACCAAGACGGAGTTATTTGAGATAGTAGCCACTGTGTTTACCAGAAAATTGAACGGCGCGTATTGTAGCTAAAAATAGCAGGAATAGAAATCAATGCGAGTGGTTAGTGGTTAGTGGTTAGTGGTTAGTGGTTAGTGGTTAGTGGTTAGAAAAAATGAACCATTAACTTTAAGTAAGCTTTTTTATGTGTGTGATCTGACGTCTAATTTCTAACCTCTAAATTCTAATTCCTAATCCCTAGAAATAACAAAAAACCCAGCCGGAGCTGGGTTTTTAAAACGATTAGTCAAAAGAACTTACTTCTTTTTAACTGCTTTTTTGTTTGGAAGGTCAGTAATTGAACCTTCGAAGATTTCAGCAGCTAGACCGATTGATTCGTTTAGCGTTGGGTGAGCGTGAATAGTTAACGCAAGGTCTTCACCGTCTGCGCCCATTTCAACTGCTAAGCCGATTTCGCCTAACATCTCACCAGCATTGATACCCACCATTGCACCACCGATAACACGACCAGAGTCTTTATCGAAGATAAGCTTAGTTTGACCTTCAGTACGTGCTGAAGCGATTGCACGACCAGACGCAGCCCATGGGAATACAGCTGTTTCGATGCTTAAACCTTGCTCTTTCGCTTCTTTTTCAGTTACACCAACCCATGCAATTTCTGGATCTGTGTAAGCGATTGAAGGGATACACTTAGGATCGAAGTAGTGCTTCTGACCAGAGATAACTTCTGCCGCAACGTGTGCTTCATGAACCGCTTTGTGCGCAAGCATTGGTTGGCCAACGATATCACCGATAGCGAAGATGTGATCAACGTTTGTTTTAAGTTGCTTATCAACATTAATGAAACCACGCTCATCAACGTTAACGCCCGCTTTATCTGCATCAAGTAGTTTACCGTTTGGAGTACGGCCAACAGCAACAAGTACTTTGTCGTAACGTACAGGCTCAGCAGGTGCGTTTTTACCTTCAAATGTTACATATAAACCGTCGTCTTTTGCTTCAACGCCAGTTACTTTAGTAGATAGCATTACGTTAAACTTGTTCTTAACGTATTTTTGGTAAATCTTGATAACGTCTTTATCAGCAGCGGGTACTAATTGATCAGCAAACTCAACAACGTCGATTTCAGAACCCAGTGCACGGTACACTGTACCCATCTCAAGACCAATGATACCACCACCTAGTACAAGTAGTTTCTCAGGAACGTCTTTAAGCTCAAGCGCACCAGTCGAATCAATTACACGGTCATCTTCAGGGATGAAAGGTAGATTTACTGGTTGTGAACCTGCAGCAATAATAGCATTGTCGAATGTGATTGTTGTAGTACCTTCTTCACCTTCAACAGCCAGGGTGTTGCTACCAGTGAATTTACCGTAACCATAAACCACTTTCACTTTACGCATTTTAGCCATGCCGTCTAGGCCGCCAGTTAACTGACCGATTACAGACTCTTTCCAATCACGGATTTTGTCTAGGTCAATTTCAGGCTTACCAAAAGTAACGCCGTGAGATGACATTTCTGCTGCGTCATCAATCACTTTAGCTACGTGTAAAAGTGCTTTTGAAGGAATACAACCCACGTTTAGACATACACCGCCTAATGTGTTGCGAGACTCTACCAATGTGACTTCTAAGCCCAAGTCAGCAGCACGGAAAGCTGCAGAATAACCACCAGGACCACCGCCTAGTACAACAACTTGAGTTTTTAATTCGTTGCTCATGCTATTACCTTAAATGTTTGAACGGGAACACTGCCCCTAAGTTAAACTGCCATGTTTCTGCAAGGCAGAAAGTGAGAGCAGATATCTATACAAAGATTGTTCTATGGCAAAGATTGTATCATTGCCAATGGTAAAAATCCCAGCAAAAAACACCTTGCTGGGATTTGATTCTTATAAATTATGACGCGATTACATCACCAATTGGCGAATATCGCTCATATAGCTTGCTAGCGTCACAGTAAAGCGTGCTGCTAGTGCACCGTCAATAACCCTATGGTCGTATGACATTGATAATGGAACCATTAACTTAGGTTCAAACTCTTTGCCATTCCATTTAGGTTTCATCTCCGATTTAGAGACACCTAAAATAGCCACTTCTGGTGCATTTACGATAGGCGTGAATGCGGTACCACCGATACCACCAAGGCTTGAAATTGTAAAACAACCGCCTTGCATGTCAGATGACGTTAGTTTGCCATCACGCGCCTTAGCCGACACGTCCATTAGCTCGCGAGAAAGCTCAATGATGCCTTTCTTATCAACATCTTTGAATACTGGCACAACCAAACCATTAGGTGTATCGACTGCAACACCAATGTTGATGTATTTCTTCAAGATTAAACTTTCACCGTCTTCAGACAACGAAGAGTTAAATGTCGGGAACTCAGCCAGAGCTTTCGCTGCTGCTTTCATGACAAACACAAGTGGCGTGATTTTAACACCCAGTTTTTTCTTCTCAGCCAGTGCATTTTGCTCTTTGCGGAATGCTTCAAGACTGGTGATATCAGCTTCATCAAACTGTGTAACGTGTGGGATTTGCACCCAGTTACGGTGTAAGTTAGCACCTGACAGTTTTTGAATACGTGATAATTTCTTCTCTTCAATCTCACCAAACTTGCTAAAGTCAACTTTTGGCCATGGAATAAGACCCAGCTCACCACCGCCTGTATTGCCTTTGCCTGCATTACCTGATTCAACTTGCTTCACAAGTTCTTTAACGTAGTTTTGCACGTCTTCTTTAACAACACGATTTTTACGACCCGTGCCTTTAACGTTTGCTAAGTTAATACCAAACTCACGCGCTAAACGACGAACAACTGGCGATGCATGTGCATACGCGTTGTTATCGGCAAACTCTTCTTTGCTAGCTTGTGCTGAAGCTGGCTTAGCCGCAGGGGCTGCCTCTGCTTTTGCTGCTGGCGCAGGTGTCGACTCTGTTTTCGCTTTAGGCGCTGATGCTTTTGCACTGCCCGCAACTTCAAATACAAAGATAAGAGAACCTGTTGAAACTTTATCGCCTGCAGCAACTTTGATTTCTTTAACCGTACCAGCAAAGGGTGCTGGTACTTCCATTGAAGCCTTATCACCTTCAACGTTTAAGATTGATTGATCTTCTGACACGCTATCGCCAACAGCAACCATAACTTCGGTTACTTCAACTTCATCACCACCGATATCAGGCACGTTAACTTCTTTTGTGCTTGATGCAGTGTCAGCGGGCGCTTCTTCAGCAGGTGCAGACTCTGCTGTCGGAGCGTCAGAGTCACTTGATGCTGTTTCGAAAACAAAGATTAAAGAGCCTGTTTTAACTTTATCGCCTGTCGCGATTTTGATCTCTTTAACGGTACCCGCAAATGGTGCAGGTACTTCCATTGACGCTTTGTCACCTTCAACGCTTAATAAAGATTGCTCTTCTTCAACTGTATCACCAACAGCAACCATGATGTCAGTCACTTCAACTTCGTCGTCACCGATATCTGGTACCGTTACGTCTTGCGTCGCTGAACCTGAAGGTTGCTTAGCAGGCTCTGGCTTTGATTCTTCTTTTGCTTCAGAAGATGCAGAAGCTTGCTCTTCACCTTCGAAGATCATAATAAGTGAACCCGTCGTAACAGTGTCACCTTCGGCTACTTTAATTTCTTTAACCGTTCCTGCTTGTGCAGCAGGAACTTCCATTGATGCTTTATCGCCTTCAACCGTTAATAACGACTGATCAACCTCAACCTTATCACCAACGCTAACAAGGATTTCGGTTACTTCAACGTCATCGCCACCGATATCTGGTACTTTAATTTCAATACTCATTGGAACCTCTTATGCGTATAGCGGGTTAACTTTGTTAGTGTCGATGTCGAACTTCTTGATTGCTTCTGCAACCACAGACTTCTCAACTTCACCACGTTTAGCAAGTTCAGATAATGTTGCAACAACAACATAACCTGCATTAACTTCAAAGTGACGACGTAAATTTTCACGGCTATCAGAACGACCGAAACCGTCTGTACCAAGTACTTTGTAGTTACTGCTTGGTACAAATGAACGAACTTGCTCTGCGTAGTTCTTCATGTAATCCGTTGCAGCAACTGTTACAGCGTCTGACAATGCTTCAGTGATGTAAGCAGTCTTTTGCTCTGCATCTGGGTTAAGCATATTGAAACGCTCAACATCTTGACCATCACGTGTTAATTCATTGAATGAAGTTACTGAGAATACATCTGAACCAATACCGTACTCTTCACTTAAGATTTGGGCAGCTTTACGTACTTCAATCATGATAGTACCCGAGCTTAGCAACTGTACTTTCGCTTTATCACCAGCCACGGTTTCAAGCTTATAGATACCTTTACGAATACCTTCTTCAGCGCCTTCTGGCATTGCTGGTTGATGGTAGTTTTCGTTCATCAGTGTTAGGTAATAGAACACGTTCTCTTGATCTTCACCGTACATACGACGAATACCGTCTTGCATAATAACTGCAACTTCGTAAGCGTAAGTTGGGTCATAAGAAATACAGTTAGGCACTGTGTTAGCAAGAATATGGCTGTGACCATCTTCGTGCTGCAGGCCTTCACCATTTAACGTTGTACGACCTGCAGTGGCTCCTAATAAGAAACCACGTGCTTGTTGGTCACCCGCCATCCATGCCATATCACCAACACGTTGGAAACCAAACATAGAATAGTAGATATAGAATGGGATCATAGGTAAATCGTTGGTGCTGTATGATGTTGCAGCAGCAACCCATGACGACATTGCACCTAACTCATTGATACCTTCTTGTAATACTTGACCTGATGTAGCTTCTTTGTAGTAAGAAACGATGTCACGGTCTTGAGGCGTGTAATTTTGGCCATGTGGGTTATAAATACCGATTTGACGGAATAAACCTTCCATACCAAATGTACGTGCTTCGTCAGCAATGATAGGCACAATATTTTTGCCAATACCTTTGTCTTTAAGCAACACATTAAGTGCACGAACAAAGCCCATTGTTGTAGAAATGTCGCGCTTTTGCTCTTCAAGTAATGGTTTAAATGCCTCTACTTCTGGTAAGACTAACTTTTCAGAGAATTTAGCAATACGCTTCGGTGTGTAACCTTGAAGTGCTTCACGGCGAGCGTGTAAGTATTTGTACTCTTCTGAGCCTTCTTCAAGTGTTAAGTATGGAAGATCAGCTAATTGATCATCTGACACAAGATCCTGTAAACCAAGACGCGAACGTAAGTGTGCTACGTGTGTCATGTCCATTTTCTTAACTTGGTGTGCGATGTTTTTACCTTCAGCCGCTTCACCCATGCCGTAACCTTTAACCGTTTTCGCTAGGATAACAGTTGGACGGTCTTTCGTTTCTTCTGCTTTTTTGAATGCTGCGTAAAGCTTTGATGGCTCATGACCACCACGCTTAAGTGCGAAGATTTCTTCGTCTGTCATATCAGCAACAAGTGCTGCTGTTTCTGGATAACGACCAAAGAAGTGCTCACGCACGTAGGCACCGTCTTTTGCTTTATATGTTTGGTAGTCACCGTCAATAGTTTCGTTCATTAACTGTAGTAACTTACCGGTTGTATCTTTAGCAAGTAAGATATCCCAACCGCTGCCCCATACAACTTTAATCACGTTCCAGCCTGCACCTTTAAATAGGCCTTCAAGCTCTTGAATGATTTTACCATTACCCATTACTGGGCCATCTAAACGCTGTAAGTTACAGTTGATTAGGTAACATAGGTTATCTAATTTTTCACGTGCAGCGAATGAGATTGCACCACGTGATTCTGGCTCATCCATCTCACCATCGCCTAAGAAAGCATATACGCGTTGGTTTTTAGTGTCTTTTAAGCCGCGACCATCTAAGTACTTTAAGAAACGCGCTTGGTAAATTGAAGCAATTGGACCCAGACCCATCGATACCGTAGGGAACTGCCAGAATTCAGGCATTAATTTCGGGTGTGGGTACGAAGGAAGACCTTTACCATCAACTTCTTGACGGAAGTTATCAAGCTGCTCAGCTGTTAAACGACCCTCAACGAATGCACGCGCATAGATACCTGGAGAAATATGACCTTGATAATAAACTAAGTCACCGCCGTCTACATCGTTTGGCGCTTTAAAGAAGTGATTAAAACAAACTTCATAAAAAGCCGCTGAAGACTGGTAAGACGCCATATGGCCGCCTAAGTCGAGATCTTTTTTCGACGCGCGTAATACGATCATAATCGCATTCCAACGAATGATTGAACGAATACGACGCTCAACATTCACATCACCTGGGTAGGCTGGTTCTTGATCTACTGGAATGGTATTAACGTAGTTAGTAGTTGTGCCAGTAGGCATATCAACACCGTCTAAACGGGCTTGCTCTAACACTTGCTCAAGTAAGAATTGAGCACGTTCTACACCTTCTTCACGCACAACAGACTCAAGGGCTTGTAACCACTCTTGTGTTTCTAGCGCGTCTACGTCAATTTTATTGACTTCAGACATATGGAGGTTTCCTTATGTTTAAAATACTAATTATTTTAATAAATCTTAAATTAAGTAGTTAACTAAACTTAGCTAATCACTTGCTTAATGTTGTTTGGTGCGTCTTAAACTACGTTCAATCCGCGAATGCTCTTTGCCAGCCTCAAGTAAGGCTTCTTCGATAAAGGCCAAGTGAGCATTACTAGCAAGGCGTGCTTGCTCTGGGTTTCCTTCAATAACCGCATCCATTAACAGTCGTCTATGCTCTGCGAGCTGCTGGCTGATTTGCGGCTTTTTTAACAGTACAGTTAAATTTTGTAATACATTTTGCTCAAGCAATGCTTGCATACCACGCACTAAGTGCAGCAACACGACATTATGAGACGCTTCAGCTACGCTGAAATGAAATGCATTAATTGCTTTTGCTTTTTGCACAATGTCATCATTTACAAGCGCAATATTGTCAAAGCTTTGTTTTACTTTTTTAAAATCATTCGTCGTACCACGCATTGCAGCATAATAAGCTGCGATTCCCTCAAGAGCATGACGAAATTCAAGTAAATCAAATTGTGATTCAGGATGTTTACTTATCAAATCAAAGAGTGGATCAGTAAGCCCCTCTTCAAGCTGATTTTTTACAAACGTGCCACCCCCTTGACGACGCGTGACTAAGCCTTTAGCTTCCAGCTTTTGAATAGCCTCTCGAAGTGATGGACGCGATACTTCAAACTGTTTCGCTAACTCACGTTCAGGAGGTAATTTTTCGCCTGGCGCTAACGACCCCTCAAGAATCATATTCTCAAGTTGTTGTAAAATTACATCAGATAATTTTGCTGCTTTTATCTTTAAAGACATTTATCAACGTCCGCGTTGTTTCGGCCAAGCCCGCTAAACACAGGGTTTTTAGCCATAAGACTCAACCAAAAGGTAAATTGGTCATACCAAATTTGTAGCATACGTTATCAAAAACCGGTATTTCTGTCAATTTCACTGCGCTCAGCGCCAACTGACACGGTACTCCATTTTGCATAAAGATTAAACAGTATGGAAGAAAGTCGCTATTTCGGAAGAAGAAAACAATAAAAAATAAATGGTCAGACCAGATTAACAAGCACGCTCTTAGAAGTCAGCTATTTGATGTTAGCTGATTTGAGTGGCTTTGTAGAAAGGCAAAGTAGAAAGCATTACAGTGCTGAAAAATCAAAACTCAAACGACGTACATTAACAGAATGATTCATGACTGAAATCATTCCTACAAGCTTTACTCTTGCAGCTCGCTGACTTTAAAAGCCGTTCCCGGCTAAAGCCAGCCCTTGCAACTTGCTAACTTTACTACGCCAACCCACCAAATAGAGTGAGTGCGGCAATAATGACTAAAAAGAACAACACATTACGTTTTACGAGTTTCATCATACAGGTTGCCTCATAAGTGCAACCAACATACTGCTGCTCAATTTGCTCTGCAGCCAAAGCTGTTTGAGTAACCACTTTGCGATTGCTTACTGAAAAGTCCAACACGTATTTCAACCAGCAACTGGTTCCTTTATTAAAGTTGCCAATAACAAGATAACCAAAACTTGCAATGCGCGCAGGTAACCAATCTAACCAAAATAATAAGGTATGAATTAGTTTAAAGCGTTTTGCATACACCATATTATGGTTTTCTCTTACCTTGTCAGCGTAAGTACGCACTAAGGCATAGAGTATTGCGCCCGGTACACCCAATATCACAAACCAAAAAATAACAGCACAATAAAAGCGGAAATTAAGCCACGCGAGTGTTTGCCCGAATGTTTCCCCTTGGGGCTCAGCTTCTGTTTTCTTTTGGCCCATTTGTAATGCAAATAATGTCGCAGCTTCTTGATCGTTTCGCGTTAGAGCATTGAGATAAGACTTATACAGTGCTCGTTGCTTAGCACAGCCAAAACACGTTAATAACACCAAGGTGTTAACCGCTAATTGCCATACTATAAAATCTGATAACTTATAAACTAAGGCAATAGCAATCACTGGTAACATTAACCAGATCAGAAAACCAACGGGCGAATTGAATAAGCCTTTTTCTGATAAGTGTTTTTTAGAGTGCTTTAGGTAGTGATCGGCATAAAAACCAATTTGCCAGTAATCAGCCCGCGCCCCAAGACGCTCAATGACTAGCGCAACTATAATTGAAATCAAGATCATGCTTGTTACCTATATCCTTTAAATTAAAACACTAAATCAAAAAAGTATGGCCAATCAAAACTCTCGCCCGGATCCGTTTTTCTACCGGGTGCAATATCGCAGTGGCCGACAATACGAGAGCGAGTTATTTTTGGGTATTTATCCATAAGTGCCTTTGTCACTAAGTGTAATGCATTATATTGTGCTTGGGTATACGGCTCAGTATCAGTACCTTCAAGCTCAATACCTACACTAAAGTCATTA
This sequence comes from Pseudoalteromonas lipolytica, assembly GCF_900116435.1. Classification (GTDB taxonomy): domain Bacteria; phylum Pseudomonadota; class Gammaproteobacteria; order Enterobacterales; family Alteromonadaceae; genus Pseudoalteromonas; species Pseudoalteromonas lipolytica. The sequence continues at coordinate 240,851 of NZ_FPAZ01000006.1, forward strand.
CATTGCTGACGGCCATTAAACTCAGACACACCTGCATGCCAAGCACGCTTTTCAAATGGCACATATTGAATCACTTCACCCGTACGACGAATAAAACAATGCGCAGATACTCTAAGCCCCTTTAAGTCAACAAAACTTTCGTGTGCCTCACAGTCTATGCAACCCATGAATAAATCATCCACATATCGCGTGCCAAACTGCCCTGCGGGTAGCGAAATATTGTGAATCACAAGTAATGACACTTCATTATCAGGACGCGCATCATAATGCCTGCATGGCCGCTGTAACACACTGTTTAACAGGCCTAATTCGTTTATATGCATATTAAAAACTAACAATGACAATAAAGTTAAACAGTGTAAATGGTTCGCTACTCAGGGTCTAGCCGCATTCATTTGTGTAGCCACTCAAAAGGACTTTTAATCCACGTTAGCGATAAATCTTTAACTTCTAATACAAGGTCAAACATAGTAAAATTTAGCCAATTTATTAATAAACAATGAGCTTTCGACATGTCAGTCCCTCACTCTTTAATTAGCCAACTGGTTAAACTCGCCCTTGATGAAGATTTGGATTACCAAAATGCAAACGACGGTGATATCACGGCTCAACTCATCCCTGAAAACGAGCAAGCGAATGCCAAAGTAATTACTCGTGAAGACTGTGTATTTTGTGGCAAAGACATTATTTTAGAAGTGTTCAAGCAAGTAGATGCAACGGTAAAAGTTGATGTATTAGTAAACGATGGTGATAAAGTCGCTGCAAATGCCACCTTATTTACAGCGTCTGGTTCTGCACGTGCCATTTTAACCGCAGAGCGTACAGCGCTTAATTTTGTGCAAACGCTTTCGGGTACAGCAACAACCACAGCCCACTATGTTAAAGAACTTGCAGGAACAACCACGCAGTTACTTGATACTCGTAAAACGATTCCGGGCTTACGTGCGTTGCAGAAATACGCTGTCAAATGCGGCGGCGGCGCGAACCATCGTATTGGTTTATTCGATGCATTCTTAATTAAAGAAAACCACATTGCAGCATGTGGTGGCATTGATAAAGCAGTGGCACAAGCAAAAGTTAATCATCCATCAAAACCTGTAGAAGTCGAAGTTGAATCTTTAAATGAGCTTGAGCAAGCCATTCATGCGGGTGCTGATATCATCATGCTTGATAACTTTACTGTGGAACAAATACAGCAAGCCGTCATCCTTACTGATAAGCGAGCAAAATTAGAAGTGTCTGGCAATATGACCCTTGAAACACTAAAAGCTTATTCGCAAGCAGGCGTTGATTTTATCTCAAGCGGCGCACTTACAAAAAATTTACAATCAATCGACCTATCGATGCGCTTTAACGCGTAACCCCACCCCATTTTTGCGTATTTAATGTTTACCTAATTCGTTGACAACGAAATAAAAAAAGCATTAAATACGTAAAAAGCCTGAATCGGTAACAAAAAATCAATAACTTTTCAGTGCTTTTAGTTCTTTAGTATCATTGTGTCCTAATGACTTACGTAAGTTTACAACTAATTCAATAAGTTCCAGCAAGGATGCATGTGTATAAATAGTTCAATTATGGATTTTTAAGCTTGATCTGTCTCAAACTAAAGTAGGAAACTTCTGAAAAACCAGTTATCTAGCCGGAAAATTGCTTTCAAATACATTAATTGATGCTAAAGTAAATTAACAAACACTTAATGAACAAAAGTTTAAAATCAACTTGTTAACAATCACGATTTTTAACAGAAGTTTTAAGTAAAACTGTAAGAATAGTCCTGTATGTTTAGCATCGATTTTACAATGCTGATCTAACAGCTAAACTTACAAAACATCATATCCTTTAGGAGAGGAACAAAATGACACAACAAAAGCAACAGGGTTTCACCCTAATTGAATTAATGATTGTAGTAGCAATCATCGGTATTTTGGCTGCAGTGGCACTGCCAGCGTATCAAGACTATACTGTACGTGCACGTGTGGCTGAAGGTTTAGGGCTAGCATCAGCTGCAAAAATTAATGTACAAGACGTATTGGCTTCTGGTAATCCTCGTGGTGATGCTGCAGGTTATGCATTAGGTTATAATGCACCAACAGCGACAGCTAACACTACTAGTGTAGCTATTACTGCAGCTACAGGTGTAATTACGGTAGAAACCACAGCTGCTGCTGGTGGTGGTACTTTAATTATCACACCAAATGCTCCTATTGGTACAGCTCTTCCTGTAGGTACTGCAGCATTCACTCCTCCGACTGATGCTGTAAACTGGCGTTGTGCTGCAGCATTCACTCCTCCGACTGATGCTGTAAACTGGCGTTGTGCTGCAGCAGGTGCAAATGTTGCTGCGTATGCAGGTGGTGCAGCAGGTACACTTGAAGCACGTTTTGCTCCTTCAGAATGTAAATAATTTTTTCGAAGGGTATAGTCTCTATACCCTTTATCGCTACTTTTTATGCCATACCCTTTTACAAAAAAACTAACCTACTATCATCTCCTTTTGACTTTATTGGTCTCGGTTTTGCCTTTCCTTATTTTTTACAATATATGGTACCCAGAGGAAATTATTGAACTCACTGGTGGAAGAGGCGTATTAGAAATATTCATCATTGTCGAACTTTTATTATTTATAACAATTGCTACTTTACTATTTTTAAGTAGAAAAGATTCTAATAAAGAAATAATCATAAAGTACAGTTTCTTATGTATTTTGCAAATTTCAGCTTCAGCCATTGGCTATAAAACACTATATGAAGCAAAACCAGTTTACATAGCATATGAATTCAACAGGTTCAGAGTTGTTAGGCCAATTGATCTTCTAGGCGAATCAAATAAGTTCACACCTTATAATTTAATGAGTGGCCCTGAAATTATAGGAACAGAAAAATTAGCACCATCAAACCCTGAATTTCTGATGAGTATAAAAGACGCAATAAATGGTAATCATCCATCATTTAAAGTAGCTCGCCAAATTGAATATCAACCTATTAAGAGCGAAGTATTAAAAAATGCACAAAATATAAAAGAATTAACACAAGAAAATATAGAAAAAATACAGCTTTTTTCTCAACTACATGACTTAGATTTAGATAATTTAGTTTATTACCCGCTTACTAGCCATTATTCAGATGAGTGGATAGTTTTATTAGATAAAAAAAGTGCTGATATTGTCACTTATTTAAATATTAATGGATGGTACAAAAATGAGTAGTAAGAAGGATTCTGACAATAAATCACTAGATACATTTTTGTGGGTTGGTGTAAACACTAGAGGGAAAAAACTAGAGGGTGAGCTTAGTGGACAGAGTATCTCTCTAGTAAAAGCACAATTGCGTAAGCAAGGCATTACCCCGTCTAAAGTAAAACGTAAACCTAAGCCGCTATTCGGTATTCAAAGTGTACAAAAAATTACCCCTAAAGACATTGCTTTAATTACACGCCAAATAGCGACCATGCTGATGGCTGGTGTGCCGCTTATTCAATCTATTGAAATGATAGGTTCAGGTGCTAAAAATAAAAGTGTTGCTAGGCTGATGGAAGAAGTTGGTGACGAAGTAAAAGCAGGTGTGCCACTCTCGCAAGCTTTACGCAAACACCCCCGTTATTTTGATGATTTGTATTGCGACCTTGTTGCATCGGGTGAGCAATCGGGTGCCCTTGATAAAATTTTCGACCGTGTCGCACTTTATAAAGAAAAAGCCGAAGCTTTAAAGTCTAAAATCAAAAAAGCAATGTTTTACCCGATTGCGGTATTAGTTGTGGCCTTAATTGTTACCTCAATCTTACTTATTTTTGTGGTACCCCAATTCCAAGATATTTTTAACGGTTTTGGTGCTGAGCTCCCCGCCTTTACTTTAATGGTGATTGGTATATCTGAATTTATGCAAGAGTATTGGTGGATGATGCTGATTGCTGTTATTGCTTTTGGTTATGCCTATAAAGAAGCCCTGCTTAAAAGCAAAAAGCTCAGAGATGCCAACGACAGAGCTATATTAAAGTTACCTGTTATTGGCATGATTTTAAATAAAGCAGCGGTGGCTCGTTATGCACGAACCCTTTCAACAACCTTTGCTGCAGGTGTACCCTTGGTTGATGCGCTAGACTCCGCCGCGGGAGCCTCAGGTAATGCAGTGTACCGTTACGCTATTTTAGAGATAAAAGCAGAAGTAAGCTCAGGTAATTTGATGAACTGGGCAATGCGAAATACAAAAATTTTTCCTGATATGGTAATTCAAATGGTCGCAATTGGTGAAGAGTCAGGTTCATTAGATGGCATGCTTGCCAAAGTAGCTACTATTTACGAGCAAGAGGTTGATGACGCAGTCGATGGCCTTTCAAGCTTATTAGAGCCGCTGATCATGGCTGTACTTGGCGTGCTGGTCGGTGGTTTAATTATTGCCATGTATTTACCTATTTTCCAGTTAGGTTCTGTTGTATAACCCAAACATGTAATTTTAAGCAATCAAGCTTTAAGCTCTTGATTCTTAGTTCAATGTTGTATTTTAGGTAGTTTAATGCAAAATTTTTTCCTTGATATAGCCACCGTGATGCAATCTCAACAGTGGTTTTATTTGTTAACTGTAGGACTTGTGAGTCTGTGTATTGGTAGCTTTTTAAATGTCGTTATTTACAGGCTACCACTGATGATGAAACGAGAATGGCAATCAGAGTGCCGTCTGTTATTGGCCGATGAGCTAACAATTAACCATACTGAAGAGCCTACGCCTTTTAATTTAGTCACACCTAATTCAACCTGCCCACAGTGTAAGGCACCGATTAAAATTTGGCAGAACATTCCTGTCATCAGCTGGTTAATACTCAAAGGCCGCTGTGCAAGTTGTGAGGCGCCAATCTCTGTTCGTTACCCCATTGTTGAAATGCTAACAGCCAGCTTAAGCCTCGCGGTTGCAGTTGTATTTGGCGCATCTGAACTTGCGTTACTTTATATTGTAATCACATGGGTGCTCATTGCGCTTACGTTCATTGATATTGATCATATGCTTTTGCCAGACCAACTTACCTTACCGCTTGTTTGGCTTGCATTGATTGCAGCCGTGATGAACATCACAATCGCCCCTTCTGATGCGATTATTGGCGCTGCAATTGGCTATTTAAGTTTATGGAGTGTGTATTGGCTCTTTAAACTTGCTACTGGAAAAGAAGGCATGGGGTATGGCGATTTTAAATTACTCGCCGTATTTGGAGCGTTACTTGGTTGGCAGGCTATTTTAACTATCGTGCTGCTTTCGAGTGTCGTTGGCGCTCTTATTGGTATGCTGCAAATTATTATTCAAGGCAAAGATAAAACCACGCCTATTCCCTTTGGCCCCTACCTTGCGATAGCCGGTTGGGTAACCTTATTGTGGGGTGAGCAAATTCAAACAACCTATTTTAGCTATTTAGGTCATTAAATATGGCAAACTGGATTTTAGGCTTAACGGGTGGTATTGGCTCTGGCAAAAGTGCTGTGAGTGCGATGTTTGAAAAGTTAGGGATCACGGTTGTTGATGCCGACATCGTCGCAAGAGAAGTCGTCGAGCCAGGCAGTGTAGGTCTTAAAAAAATTGTTGAGCATTTTGGCAAAACTATTCTCACCAGCGAGGGAGTGCTTGACCGCGCGAAGCTTAGGGGCATTATTTTTGATAATGAAACCGAAAAAGCATGGCTCAATGCTCTGCTACACCCGTTAATAAGGGAATCCATGCTTAAGCAACTGCAACAAGCCACCAGCGACTATGTAATTTTAGTTGCGCCCTTATTATTTGAAAACGGTTTAGAAAAATTGTGCAACCATACGTTGCTCATCGATGTCCCCGTCACAACTCAAATTACTAGGACCAGCGTACGCGACAATGTCTCTGATGCTCAAGCGAAAAAAATTATTGCATCACAAATGTCTCGTGCCGATAAACAGCTAAAAGCCGATGATATTTTAGACAATGATCGCGCTCTATCTGAAGTTGCGATTGATGTGAAAAAGCTGCATCAAAAATATTTAACTCATGCTGAAACTATATGCTAAAAAATACATATCCATCTAATACAAAAACATTAATACAGATTATAAATACCTGAGTTAAAGGGTGAATTTATTTTGCAATTTTGCCTAAATCGACAAGACTGATGTTATACCCTGCTTTTTTCTGATAGATTTGGCATAGAAAGGATCAAATTAAGGTGCGCAATGAATATTAACTCACCGTTACTGAGAAAATTTATCACATTAGGTCGCATTGATGCAGAGACCGTCAAATTAAAGCAACGAGAATATAACTCCACAGCTGAGCTCATTTCTAAGAGCTGCGGTATAGACGCGCATGAATTAGCAGAGCAATGCACTGACTTGTTCCGTGTTCCCTATTTTGATATCAAAGACTTCGATGTATCACTTATTTCTGATGAGTTAGTTAAAGAAAAGCTCATTCGCGAGCATCATATCCTCCCGCTGATAAAGAAAGGCCGTAAGCTATATATAGCGGCATCGGACCCTACTGATTACGGTGCGTTTGAAAACTTTGAATTTAGTACAGGTCTGTCTTGTGAAGTTGTAGTGGTTGATTACAACCAGCTAGAAAATAAAATAGAGCAGCTGCTTGATGCGGCCGGTAGCTTACATTTAACGGATGACGAATTTAAAGAGCTTGGCGATCTCGACACCGATAAACCACGCGATATGCCAAGTAGTGATGAAGACAAAGACGATGCGCCTATTATTGTCTACATCAATAAGATTTTGATGGATGCAATCAAAAAAGGGGCATCAGATTTACACTTCGAGCCATACGAGCATCGTTATCGAGTGCGCTTTCGGATTGATGGCATTTTACACGAAATGGCAAGCCCACCGAATAGCCTAGCAAGTCGATTATCTGCGCGCATAAAAGTTATGTCACGCTTAGATATCGCCGAAAAACGTAAACCACAAGATGGTCGCATTAAATTAAAAATTACTGAACGTAAAAGTATCGACTTTCGTGTCAGTACCCTGCCAACGCTGTGGGGCGAAAAAATTGTAATGCGTATTCTTGATTCATCAAGTGCTATGCTTGGCATCGATGTATTGGGTTATGAGCCTGAACAGAAAAAACTCTACATGGATGCGCTCGAACAGCCGCAAGGGATGATACTAGTGACAGGTCCTACAGGCTCTGGTAAAACAGTATCTCTTTACACCGGCTTGAATATTTTGAACCAACCTGAGCGCAATATTAGTACTGCGGAAGATCCGGTTGAGATCAACCTTGAAGGCATTAACCAAGTACAAATTAACACAAAAGCAGATATGACGTTCGCCAACGCGTTAAAAGCGTTCTTGCGTCAAGATCCCGATGTCGTCATGGTCGGTGAGATACGAGATCTAGAAACAGCTGAAATTTCCATTAAAGCAGCGCAAACAGGCCACCTAGTCTTATCGACGCTGCACACAAATTCAGCGCCAGAAACACTGACTCGATTGTTAAACATGGGCGTTCCGGCATACAACGTTGCAAGTTCAATTAGTCTTATCATTGCACAGCGACTGGCCAGACGTTTATGTCCGAAATGTAAAACCCCAGAAAAACTGCCCGATGAAGAACTTATTCGCCAAGGCTTTGACCCCGCAACATTGAGTAAACTCACGCTGTTTTCTCCAAAAGGCTGTGATAGCTGTACCGATGGCTATAAGGGACGAGTAGGTATTTACGAAGTCATGCAAATTACCCCTGAAATTGCGCAAATTATTATGCGTGGAGGTAATTCACTCGAAATTGCTGAGGTTTCTTTAAAATCAGGATTTAATAACTTACGTCTATCGGGATTAAAAAAAGCGGCGGATGGTGTCACCTCGCTAGCTGAAATAAATCGGGTCACGAGTTTTTAACTCGCGACTCGATTCTTAGGCTGAGCTTTAGTAAGATCAGCTAAAATTGCTTAATAGAGATCACACCATGCCAACCGTTGTAAACTGCCCGACCTGCAAAGAAAAAGTAGAATGGTCAGAACAAAGCCCGTATCGCCCTTTTTGTTCAAAACGCTGTCAGCTGATCGATCTAGGTGAGTGGTCATTTGAAAATAACAAGATTTCTTCACCCATCACCAGTGCAAACGAACTTAACCAAGATATGATAGAAGATATCGAGGCTATGCTCGCTAAGAATGATGATTCATTTTTCAAAGAATAAGTATTAAGAAACGCGGCTTCATTAGCCGCGCTTTCTAGTTTAACGAATGCACTGGAACATATTAGCTATGTGTTCTTTCAGCCTTATTACGCTCACCATCAACTCTGTGTAGCCCCTTTTTGTGACCTTTTTTACGCAGCTGTTTTTTAATTTCTTGATAGCTTTCACGCTGTTCTGCGTTAAGAACTTGCCAGATTGCATGCTCTGATTTCATTTTAATTAACGCAAATTGCTCACCTTTTTCTTGGCGGGCTTTAATTAGTTCACGTGCTGCATTTTCATCAAATGCGTGGGTCGCTAAGAGTGCATCCATTTTCTCTTTGTAGGCTATTCTATTGTCTTTCATGCTGCCTTTATCACCACGAAGAGCCTTCATTTGTGTTGTTTGCTCAGCAAAAATCGCTTTAAGTTGGGCTTGCTGTGCTTCTGTTAATTGTAATTTATTAATTCCACGCTCAGACAATAAAAAACCGGCTTGCGGATTCATGCCTCGGTGCATATCCCCTTTTGCCATTACTGATGTTGCGCCAACACTTGCTGCAGCTAAACCACAAACAAGTACGAATTTAGAAAGCTTATTTGAAATAGTCATAGTCATTACCTTTTGTTGGGTTGTGTTCTGTCGTTATTTTTAACTGATGGATTCACTATACTCACTTCAATGCAAAGGAACGCAAACCAGTGTAAAGGTTGTGTAAAGATTCACTTTTACACAATTTACTGAGTAGAATAGCCTTAAAGAAACAGTGCAATAGGTGCCACAATGAAACTACTTATGATCGACGATGATACAGGGCTGTGCGAGCTGTTAAGCGAGTATTTAACAGCACAAGGCTTTACAGTTGATTGTTATCATGATGGCGCACAAGGCCTAAATCAGGCCTTAAAATACAACTACGAATTAATTTTGCTTGATGTCATGCTACCGTCGATGGATGGCTTTGAAGTACTCAAGCAACTTCGGCAACATAAACTCACGCCTGTCATTATGCTCACAGCCAAAGGGGAAGACTTTGACCGTATTTTTGGTTTAGAGCTTGGTGCAGATGACTACATACCAAAGCCATTTAATCACAGAGAACTGCTGGCGCGAGTTAAAGCAATAACCCGTCGTATCGAACATATTAATAGTCTATCGAGCCAGCAAACAAGTTCACTCAGTGTCAATAGTATTCACATTAACTTTGCGACTCGTGAAGCGTCTGTCAGTGGCAATGTATTAAGTTTAACGGGAACTGAGTATGAAATACTGGCCATGCTAGTCCGCCATGCCGGTGAAGTGATCAGTAAAGAGCAAATTAGTGAGCAAGTTCTTGGCAGACGACTAGCCCCTTTCGACCGCTCCATTGACATGCATGTGAGTAATATTCGAAAGAAAATTGCTGAGTTTATAAATAGCGAGCGTATCAAAACCATGCGTGGTAGCGGTTACGTACTTATTCAAGGTGAATAATATGACCTTTCCGAGTTGGATAAAAAAGCCACATCATTATTTGTTCTTAAAAATCTTTGCATGGTTTTGGGTTACAGTCATAGCAACCATTACTCTGCTAGTCTTTTTAAGCCAATTAACCAGCAATGTAGGGAATGATGAGTTACGCGGCCCCATGCTTAAAAACCTAGAATACACCGCGAAAAGTATAGAACGTATTGTGGCAAAGCATGGTAAACCGACTCAAGAAATTGTATCGCACCCTCGCTTATCTAAACATAAGTTACTGTATTTAAATGGCGAAGTTCATGGCGTCGAAATGCTCAGTGAACCCATCTCGAAAGAGATTGATTTGAGCTTGTTAAATTTTACAAAGCACATGCGCCCACAAGTTATTTTTACTGATGAATACCAAGCGTATGGTCCTGTAGAAATTAACGTACCCGAGGGTAAGTTTTACTTATATGAAATTGACGAAAAACGTAAAAAGCCTTTTTTTGTCGGGTTGTGGTTAATGCCTACTTGGCTCAAGTTATTGATTGCCGTAATTGCCTCTCTTATGCTGAGCTTTTTCTTTAGCCGAAACTTAATTGCCCCTATCAATAGTTTAAAAGAAACTGCAAAAAAACTTTCCCACGGTGACTTAACCGCACGAGCAGTTTTCTCAACGGCTCGCGAAGATGAACTGGGGGTGTTAGGACGTGACTTTAATACAATGGCGAGCCAGCTTGAGCAGCTTATAACAGCACAAAAACGCTTACTTGCAGATATTTCTCATGAACTACGCTCACCACTTACACGCTTAAAAATGGCAACAGGCCTGGCACAAATGCAAGCTGATGATAGTCAGCAAGCATACCTCGAACGAATAGAAAAAGAAGCAAACCAGCTTGATAAAATGATTGCCGATGTATTGCAACTATCAAGGCTTGAAGCCCGAAGCCAAGCTTTATCCTTAAGCAAGCAATCGGTTCAAGTTATTGTTGATCATGTATTAAATGATGCTCGCTTTGAGGCCAAACAATGTCACAAAGAGCTGACGATTAATGGCCAATTACACACAGATATACCATGCGACGAGAGTTTAATCGCCAGTGCACTCGAAAATGTACTACGCAACGCGATTAAATATGCACACCATCATATCTCTTTGAGCTTAGCTGAGTCTGATGCGCTCTATATCACCATTTGTGATGATGGAAATGGGGTTAAAGAAGCCTACTTAGCTAGACTGTGTGAGCCATTTTTCCGTCAAGAGCATGCTCGTGATAGAAATTCGGGTGGCACAGGCTTAGGACTGGCTATTGCAAAGAATGCGATCTCAGCACATGATGGTACACTAACACTCGAAAACCAAGAACATGGCGGACTCTGCGTTAAAATCCGCTTACCAATAAAGAGTGAGTAAATGTTTTACAGCGATGAAGCACACCTTACTATAAATGCTAAACAGATAAATGCATTTTTTAATCAGCAATTAAAACAAGATTTCTTAAGCACTGAACATGGTACCTTGTATTATGGCTTTGCCATTCCAGAGCAAGCTAAAAAAGCCATTGTTATTAGTAGTGGCAGAATTGAGTCGTTATTCAAATACAAAGAGTTACTGTGGGAGTTTTACCAAAATGGTTATGCCGTTTTTATTGTTGATCACCAAGGTCAAGGCCGTTCGTATCGCCATTTAAAAAACGCTCATAAAGGCCATGTCACACGTTTCACTGATTATGCTGATGACTTTGCCATTTTTAACGAGCAGGTAGTCAATGCTCATTGGCAGGGCCAACGAGTATTACTCGGACACTCAATGGGCAGTGCAATTGCCTATGATTACTTGTCTCGCTACACACATTCTTTTTCGGGCGCGTTTTTATCTGCCCCCATGTTTGATATTTATACCAAAGGCACACCAAAACCAATTGCAAAACTAGCCGCGAAAATAGCCTCACAATTAGGCTTAAGTCATCGTTATGCATTTGGTCAAACAGACTACTTGCCCGTTGATTTTTCGGTTAATGAATTAACCAGCAGTGAGATAAGGTACCAGCAATTTAGAGCGCTTTATCTTGCAGAGCCCGACTTACAACTTGGTGGTGTGACGTATGGCTGGCTCAATGCATCGTTTGAATTTATCGCCTCATTGGTCGATAGAAAAGTAGATATTCCACTTTTTATCGCCAGTGCCGGGCGCGATACTGTTGTCGATAATGCGGCGCAACATGCGCTTGCGCATAAACAAACACAGGCTAAATTAAAAAGTTACCCTGATGCTCGCCACGAATTATTTTTCGAGCGAGATGAAATCAGGCAGGCAGTATTGAGTGACTTATATCAGTTTTTTGAGGCACTCTGACGAGACTTTTTAACCACCGAAAGTGGATCTAAGTGCACCAGTATATCCAGTTCGCAGGCAAAGTGAGTTTGTATCATTGTTTCAACTTCATCGGCCACCTGATGGGCACGAATTAACGAGAGACTGTCTTCAAGTTCCAAGTGCATTTGAATAAACTTAATTTTACCACCTTGTCGCGTGCGGATATCGTGGGCCCCAAAGACATCTTGGTGACTGTTAACGATGGTTAAAATTTCTGTTTTTTCATCCTCTGGCAGCTCTTTGTCCATCAGATGGTCGGCACTATCACGGGCAATATCCCAACTGTTATACAATAAGTAAACAGCCACCCCAATAGCAAAAATAGGATCCGCATACGTCATGCCGTACTTTGCCAATAGGATGGCAAGCAAAACAGCTAAATTTAAAATAAGGTCGCCTTTGTAGTGAACTGAATCCGCTTTTATTGCAATTGATTCGGTATGATTAATAACCTTGGTTTGCACAAACACCACCACCAAAGTACAAACAATAGCAAATAAACTCACCCAAATACCTAAGTCTGAATGCTTAAGTATCACAGGGTTAAAAAGACGTTCAACACCATGAAACGCTAAAAAACAACCAGAACCAGCGATAAATGCAGCTTGAGCAAGCCCAGCAAGAGCTTCCGCTTTGCCATGACCAAACCGGTGGTCATCATCAGCAGGGCGTAGCGCATAACCTAACACTAAAAAGCTCATTAAAGATGCGGTAATATCCATTAAAGAATCGGTGAGCGAGCCCAACATCGATGCAGAGCCTGAAGCAAGCCATGCCCAACTTTTTGCTGCAATCATTAAACTCACCATAGCAATGGTGACTATGCTGGCGGTTTTTACCCAAAACTCATAACTGCGATGTTGCACAACATTTTACCTTCAGACATTACAAGGTTTTAGTATATCATCATATTAGAGGGTTTTACCCCATGTTACATAGCGCTATTTAGAATAAATAAAGCACAGCTATCGGCGGTAAACAAACTTAAATCCTGCAAGATCCTCACGCTGCAGTTGTGTATAATCTGCCGCAGATCATAATGCTAACAATGAGACAAACATGCTTGATATCGTTTTATACCAACCAGAGATTCCGCCAAATACAGGTAATATCATTCGCTTATGTGCCAATACAGGCTATGCCTTACACCTAATTGAACCATTAGGATTTGAGTGGGATGATAAACGCGTAAAGCGTGCAGGGCTTGATTACCATGAATTTAGCCACGTACAACGTCATGCATCATTCGAAGATTACCTTGCTAAGTGCAAGCCAAAAAAAGTCTATGCCTGTACGACCAAAGGCAGCCAATTTCATCATCAAGCACAATATCAACCTGGCGATTGTTTAGTATTTGGCCCTGAAACACGCGGCCTACCCGATGAGCTTATTCAGTCATTACCGAAAGAGCAGCGTGTGCGTATTCCGATGCAAAAAGACAGCAGAAGCATGAATTTATCAAATTCTGTCGCCGTTTTTGTCTATGAATCATGGCGTCAGCTTGGTTTTGTAAACGGTCAATAACTCATTGAAAATGCGCATTAAATAAATAATTTATAATTATTTAGCACGGCCTTTTTTTATGAACTAATCTAAATAGATGGCTTTTTGTTCTAAATGATGATTATTAATGCGCTTTTTAACCCTTGTATACAGTCTCATTTTACTTTTGCAGCACTCTGTGGGCGCTGCAACAACAGCTGACCTTAATTTAGCGCAACCACACAACCCAACCCCGCTGTTCTTTCTCATTTTACTTGTCATTATTGCACTGTTCATTGCGGTTATTTATTACCAGAAGAATCAAAAAATGATGTTAATTGATGCTCTTTTATCACAATCGAAAGATGCGATATGGGTTTGCGATGAACAATTTAGAATACTAGACATCAACAATGCCTTCAGCGAAATAACAGGCTACAAAAGAGGGGATGTTATAGGTAAAAAATTTAAAGCACTCACACAAGATGGCCGCGATCGACAACTCGAAACACTAATCCAACAAGAGCTCGCACAAGATGGATATTGGTCTGGTGAAATCTGGAACTTGCGCAAGGATGGTCAGCCTTATGCACTTGATTTATCAATCACAAAAGTCTCAACACCGCGATTTACTAAACGAGCTGTTAACTATGTAGGGCTTTTTAGTGATGTCACCGCTCGTAAGAATAACGAACGTACCATGCTCACGCTAACAACTCGCGACTCTGTAACTGGGCTCTCAAATAGAGCCATTTTTATTGAATCGCTCGATAAAGCGATTAAAGCCTGTAATGACGAATACCCTAGCCTGCTTATTATGTTTATCGACATCGACAATTTTAAGAAGATAAATGATTCCCTCGGCCATACTTTAGGCGATGTATTATTAAAAGAAGTGGCATGTCGTTTAACTTCATCACTTAATTCAGGCTTTACTATTGCGCGGCTTGGAGCTGATGAATTTGCTATTTTAGTGCCGCCTTACCTCTATGCTGGCAAAACCATTTTCTTTGCTAAAAAGACCGCAGATACAGTGCTACAACAATATAAGACTCCATTCATGCTCGATGGTATTGAAACCTCACTGTCAGCGTGTTGCGGAATTGCCATCTATCCAGACAATGCTTACAACGGTGAAAACTTAATGCGCAGCGCTAACAGCGCACTTAATCACGCCAAAAAATTGGGCCGAAACACCTATCAATTTTTTGATAAAGAACGCCACACGTTAGACCCCACCGAGCTAACAAAAGAAAGCGCTCTCTTTAAAGCAATCACCAACAATGAATTTGTACTGTATTTTCAACCAAAATACGATGTACAACACAATCGCTTACATGGCTTTGAAGCACTCGTTCGCTGGCCACAAGATGATGGCAGTCTAATTTACCCAGATGAATTTATTCCGCTTGCAGAGCAGAATGGTGCAATCATCCCCCTTACCCAATTATTAATGAAGCAATTACTTCAACAACTTGCAAACTGGCAAAAACAAGATGTGCCTTTTGGCAATGTTGCCATTAATATCTCTGCGTTGCATTTTCAGCAAAATAGCTTAATCGAAATGCTCGTTGATTATTTAACAAAGTATAATGTACCTGCTCGTTGTTTAGAGTTAGAAATCACAGAAAGTGCAATGATGAATAACCCCGAATTTGCAGAGCAGCAAATGAAACGCATAAAAGCCTTAGGAGTCAATATTACGCTGGATGACTTTGGTACGGGGCACTCTTCGCTGAGCTACCTTAAGCGTTTTCCTATCGACACATTAAAAATAGACAAATCATTTGTAAAAGATATTGATAAAAATGAGCAAGATAGAAATATCACCGCCACCATTGTCCGGTTGGCTAAATACCTAGACATTAATGTTGTTGCAGAAGGCGTTGAAACCGAAGAGCAAGCGTATATGCTCCATATTATGGGGTGTCATTATCAACAAGGTTATTATTACTGTAAGCCGCTTAAAGCAGAGCAAGTAGCCAATTTTATTGATAAAAATGAAGTAGATAAACAATCTGTAAAGTAAAAAGCCTTGTTTCAAACAAGGCTTTCAAAATAGTTACTCAGCAAGCAGTGGCTATTCAGATTTTTGCTCACGACCTAGTAAAGCCATCGCCGCTTCTTTTACATCTTTATTTTCATAAAGTACTTTGTAAATTTGCTCAGTGATGGGCATTTCAATACCGGTTCGTTGTGCCAGTAAATACACTTCTTTGGTATTTCGATAACCTTCAACAACCTGACCAATAGAGTCAATTGCAGCTTCGACTCCTTCACCTTTACCTAATGCTAAACCAAATCGACGGTTACGTGATTGGTTATCTGTACAGGTTAAGATCAAATCACCTAATCCTGCCATTCCCATAAAGGTATCAGAACGCGCTCCAAGTGCACAACCTAAACGGCAAAGCTCAGCTAAGCCTCGGGTAATAAGCGCTGTACGAGCATTCGCACCAAAACCAAAGCCATCCGACATCCCCGCGCCGATAGCAATGACATTTTTTACGGCTCCACCCAGTTGTATACCAATAAAATCATTATTGTTATACACCCTAAATGAGCGTCCGCAATGCAATAACTCAGCAAGTTGTTTGGCAAACTCTGTCGATGTGGCAGAGACCGAAATAGCGGTTGGTAAGCCCATCGCCATTTCTTTCGCAAACGTCGGACCAGACAACACAGCAAGAGGAATATCATCCCCAAGCTCTTGCACCGCCACTTCTTGTAATAAACGCCCCGTATTAGGTTCTAAACCTTTCGTTGCCCACGCCACTTCTGCATCATCATTCAGCCAAGGCTTAATTTGTTGAAGCGTTGCTCCAAAAGCATGGCTAGGCACGACAACCAGCACTATTTGGCTTGCTTTTACAGCGGTTTCTAAATCGGCTTCTAATTGAAGCGTTTCAGGAAAGCTGACATCGGGAAGATAACGTTGGTTCTTTCGCTCAGCTGCAAGCGTGGCAACGTCATCGCTATTTCGCCCCCACAAAGTAACGGGGTGACCATTTCTGGCGAAACAAATAGCAAGGGCGGTGCCATAAGACCCCGCCCCTAAAACTGTAACAGCTGACTGTGCTGTAGTCATAACTTATGCGTCTGCAGTAACCTGTTGATCTTGCGCTGCACGCTGTTGCATGTATTGAGCAAACAGTGCATCAAAATTCACAGGTGCTAAATTTAACTGTGGGAAAGTACCACGGTTAACAAGGTTAGACACCGCTTCACGCGCATATGGGAAAAGTACATTCGGGCAGAAAGCACCTAGCATATGAGCTAATTGAATTTCTTCTACTTCCGCAATCGTGAAAATACCGGCTTGCTGAATTTCACAAAGGAATGCCGTTTCTTCACCAATTGTTGCTGTCACTGTCAGCGCAAGAATAACTTCAAAAACACCTTCTTCTAACTTGTTAGAACGTGTGTCTAAATCAAGTTTAACTTCTGGAGTCCACTCTTTTTGAAAGATAGCTGGTGAGTTTGGCGTTTCAAATGAAACATCTTTCGTGTAGATGCGTTGAATAGTGAATTGAGCGCCTGCTTGTTGTTCTGCTGCTGCGTTTTGGTTTTCTTCGTTCATTGTAATTCCTAACTTGTATTCGTTTTTATAATTAAATTTATTAAGCGTTAAGCTTTGCGTCTAAAAGGCCTTGCGCTTCAATTGCCATCATGTCGTCACAACCGCCGATATGCTCATCATTAATAAAGATTTGTGGCACGGTATATCCACCGTTAGCTTTATCGATCATTTCTTCACGACGCTCAGGCTGCACACCAATATCAATGTTTGTGTAACTTACACCTTTACTATCTAATAACGCCATAGCGCGTTGACAATATGGACAGTATGCTTTTGTGTAAAGAACAACATTCGTCATAATAATTCCTCTATCGGGCTGTTACGTGTTGTTAGCGGCCAGTCGTTGTTGGCAAACTTGCAGATTGCCAAGCTCCCATACCACCAGATAATACATAAACACGTTCAAAACCTGCTTTATGCATAGCCGTTGCGATACCTGAGGCGGTCATGCCCGTGGTACATACTAGTATAATGGGTTTACTCTTAAACTTTTCAAGGCTTGAGAAATCAGATTGTTTGGCTTTTTCTGGATTTAAGTGCGTTGCACCTGCAATACGACCTGAGTTGAATTCTTTTTGCGCTCGAATATCAACAACCTGACCATCTTCGCGGTTAATTAACAACGTAACTTGCTGCGGGTTAATTTGGCGAATCGCTGAAAATTTACTTTTAAACCAACTGCTGATCAGCATCGCTACCAATGCCAGCCAGATGATACTTAAAACCGGATGATTTGAGATAAATTCAATATATTGATCCATGCGTTTTCCACTAAGAAATTGGGTACCACAGCGCATAGCCATGGGATTATTAAAATATGCCACGCAAGTATACGTGCTTGAACCGAAAATGCTAGGGCGTGAAATATTTTAATATGACATATTGATAGCTGATCAAAACCTTAAAACACGGTATGCTAGTGATATATAAGTGCCAATCTTCAGGAGCTATAATGACAGAGCATAAAAAACCATTGGTATTAATGATCTTAGACGGTTGGGGATACCGTGAAGACACAGAAAGTAACGCAATACTCGCTGCTAATACACCCGTACTCGATAACCTGTGGGCAACACGTCCGCATACCTTAATTTCAGGTTCGGGACTTGATGTAGGTCTACCTGCAGGACAAATGGGTAACTCTGAAGTAGGTCACGTAAACTTAGGCGCAGGTCGCATTGTTTATCAAGATTTCACTCGCATCACAAAAGCAATCGAAGATGGAGAGTTCGCGAGTAACCCTGCATTAGTTGATAACATAGACAAAGCCGTTAAGGCAGAAAAAGCAGTGCATATTATGGGTTTATTAAGCCCAGGTGGTGTACACAGTCACGAAGACCACATTGTAGCGACCATTGAATTAGCTGCAGAGCGTGGCGCAAAAAACGTCTACTTTCATGGTTTCTTAGACGGTCGTGACACCCCACCTCGCAGCGCTAAAGCGTCTATTGAGCGCATCGAAGCTTTATTTGAAAAACTAGGTTGTGGCCGCTTAGCCAGCCTTGTTGGTCGTTACTATGCAATGGACCGCGATAATCGCTGGAACCGTGTTGAGCTTGCCTACGATGTAATGGTAAGTGGTATCGCGCAGCACACTTACACAGACGGCGTAACCGCACTTGAAGCAGCGTACGAACGTGATGAAAATGATGAATTTGTAGCGGCAACAACCCTCGTACCTGAGGGACAAACGGCAGCTGAAATTAATGATGGCGATACCGTTATTTTCGCTAACTTCAGGGCCGATAGAGCACGCGAAATGACGCGCGCATTTGTTGATGCTGATTTTAGTGGTTTTGAGAAAAAGAAATCTCCAGCACTGAGCGGCTTTGTAATGATGACAGAATACGCCGCAGATATTAAAGCCCCTGTCGCCTTTGCACCAGAGCCACTAACCAATGTGTTTGGGGAATGGTTAGAAAAGCAAGGCAAAACACAACTACGTATTTCTGAAACAGAAAAATATGCACATGTCACATTCTTCTTCAGTGGTGGTAGAGAAGACGAATTTGTGGGTGAAACACGCGAGTTAATTCCTTCTCCGCAAGTGGCCACTTATGATTTACAACCTGAGATGAACTCTGAAATGCTGACAGATAAGCTCGTTGAAGCTATTGCCAGCGGCAAGTACGACGCAATCATTTGTAACTACCCTAATGGTGATATGGTAGGTCACTCAGGTGTGTTTGAAGCCGCTGTAAAAGCGTGTGAAGCAGTCGACCACTGTATTGGCCGTGTTATAAACGCACTTGAAGAGCACGGTGGCGAAGCACTCATCACTGCGGATCATGGTAATGCTGAGCAAATGGCTAACCCAGCAACAGGCCAAGCACACACCGCACATACCAGCGAACCAGTGCCATTCATTTATGTAGGCCGTGACGCAACCCCACAAGATGGAAAAACACTCAGTGACGTAGCACCAACCATGCTGCACTTAATGGGTTTAGAACAGCCAAGCGAAATGACTGGCACTCCAATTATGACGCTGAAATAAACGATGAGCAGACGTATTAACCACTTACTCAAAACTGGTTTAATACTGACTTCATTAGTAGCAACTTCGGTTGTTGCTAATGAAGCTCAAACCAAAAAAGACTTATCTGATATTCAATCGGCCCTACAAAAAACCAAGGCTGAGCTTGAAGGTCAACGCAAGTCGATAGCCGATATGCGCAAAGATCTTCGTGCTCACGAACTCGATATTGCTAAAAATGCTAAGGCATTAAACCTAGCAGCACAATCGGTCAAAGAAAACGAACAACAACAGCGCGAACAACAGGCCAAAGCTCAGCAACTTCAAGCAGAGCAAACAAAACGTCAAACCCTCCTCGCAGCACAATTAAAAAGTGCGTATATGGCAGGTAGCCATGATTACTCAAAAATGCTGCTGAACCAACAAGACACGGCCAAAATTGAACGTACGCTCAGTTACTATAACTATTTAAACAAAGCACGCATTGAGCAACTCGAAGAGCTGAAAGCGTTGCAAATAAAAATTGCTGAAAATCAGGCGGAACTAGAACAAACAAAACTTCGTTTAGTTGAATTACACAACGAGCAGAAAAAACGCCAGCAAGCTTTAATTGCCGCTCAAGAACAACGAAAACGCAATCTCAACAAATTACAATCAGCGCTTAAAGAAACAAAAAGTTCGATTGATTATTTAAAAGAGAACGAGAAAACCCTCGTTACCGCCATCGAAGAGTTAGAAAAAGAACGAAGCGAAAAAGTTGAACTTCTCGGACTACAAAGCAGTAAAGGAAAACTCGACTGGCCGACCAAAGGAAAACTCCGTCACAGTTTTGGCCAACGCAAACATGGAAATATCGATTGGAAAGGCGTGTTAATTGGCGCGAAGGAAGGGAGTAACGTCAAAAGCGTACAAAATGGTCAGGTCGTTTATGCTGACTGGCTCAATGGCTTTGGTTGGGTTATTGCTATTGACCACGGCGATGGGTTTATGAGCTTATATGGGCATGCACAAACCCTACTTCGTGATGTTGGCGACCTTGTCAGAGAAGGTGAAGTGATTGCATTAGTAGGTCAAAGCGGCGGACAAACAGATCCTGGTCTATACTTTGAAATACGCCACAAAGGACGCGCAGTAAATCCTGTAAAATGGTGCAGACGTATTTAATTGATTAAATCAGCTGCGCCCTATGAGGAGCAGCTGATGCTAAATATCAATCACATAGACAAAATCCATTTCATCCCATCTAAGCGTTTCTTTGGGCTACATCTTATTTTACTCTTAGCCTTACTATGCTTATTAATGCAATCATTTAATGGGGTTGCTAAACCATCTTTAAAGTCACTACATCACCAGCAACTCAATGAAATTTTGTTTAATATAAATACTTACTATGTTGACGATCTTCAACTTCAAAATAGCTTTGAATCTCAGCCAACGAATCAACAAGTAGAAGCATTATTTGAGCGTTTAGACCCCTATTCTAAATATTTAGACGAAACTGAGCTCGATGCCATATTTAGTAGTACCAATGGGCGTTACACTGGGCTTGGCATCGAGGTTAAAGTTACCGATGGTCGCGTATATATTGTTAATACGATTAAAAACTCCCCTGCTGAGCAAGCTGGTCTGCAAGTTAATGATGAGCTAACCGCTATAAATCAACAACCGATTGTCAATAAAAGCATAGAAGAAGTTGCAAGGCTTATTCGTGAAAGTGGCCAAGCTGCCGTTGATGTTTCCGTAAAACGAGAGCAAGTAACCGAACTCAACTTTTCAATAAAGCGACAACAGATAAACCTAGAAAGCGTGCAAAGCTACCTTGCTGATACAGGCGTTGCGCTATTGAGTATTAATGCTTTCAATAACCATACATTGCATGATGTCGCACGAACCGTGGCTAAAATGCAAATTAATAATGGTTTTCCGTTATCAGGGTTAATTATTGATTTACGAGATAATCCTGGAGGAACGCTACAAGGTGCAATTGAAGTTGCAGATCTGTTTTTAGATAGTGGTACGATTGTTTCTACAAAAGGACGCTTCAATGAGGCAAATCAATACTATAAAGCACATAGCGGTGATATTCTTTCTGGCGCGCCAATCGCCGTATTAATTAATGAAAACTCAGCATCTGCAGCAGAAATATTAGCCGCAGCGTTGAGGGATAACCAAAGAGCGACCTTGGTTGGAGAGACCTCGTTTGGTAAAGGCTCAGTACAGTCTTTGATTCCACTAGGAAATGGAAATACAGCTCTCAAACTTACCACAGCACGTTATTATACACCTGCTGGGCAATCTATTGATGGTAAAGGGATCGCACCCGATGTGAGTATAAATCAAACAATGCTTTCAGAAATTGACCAAGACGTTATAATAAAAAATATACAAGGGTTGTCGCTTTTTAGCTCACTCCTTGATAAACAAGATAAAAAGCAACTTACTGCAAAGCAGTTAATTATTATGCAGTAAGTAAGCACACACAATGGATATAATAATTACAAAAAGTGAATTTACGCAAAGGCTTACTACTGACGCTGTGTTGCTTACCACTATTTTGCCAAGCAAAGCAAATAGCCATCGTTATAGATGACATAGGCAACCACCAACGCGATCTTGATATCTTGAATTTACCAGGGCAAGTGACCTTTTCAATCTTGCCCCATACACCTTACTCACAAATTTTTGCCGAGAGAGCGAGCAAAACCAACAAAGAACTTCTCTTGCATATCCCCATGCAGGCGCTAGACAAAGCAAAAGCTTTAGGTCCTGGTGCTTTAACAGACTCAATGAGCAAAACACAGCTGCAAACCACACTGGGGCACGCACTCGCATCATTGCCACAAGTCAAAGGCGTAAACAATCACATGGGCTCTGAGTTAACGCAATTAACAGAGCCTATGAAGTGGACGATGGAGCTCCTCAAAAAACGAGGTTTATACTTTTTAGATAGCCGAACAACAAGCCAAAGTGAAGCACAAAATGTCGCTAATCTTTATGGTGTTGCCAATGTTTCTCGACATGTATTCCTAGACAATATCGTGACTGAAAGCCAGCTTAAGCACCAACTAGAAGAACTTAAACTAAAAGCGACGCATTTTAATTATGCCATCGCTATTGCACATCCCTACCCAGAAACAGTCGCGTTTTTGCATCACGCCCTACCAGAACTTCAACAGCAAGGTTTTGAGCTTGTGCCTCTTTCACAATTGGTTGAAAACAAATACATCCAATTAGCTAATGCAGAGCAAAAGCAAGCTGAGCATCGTGCAAATGATGAATGAAAGAGCGACATACTCAAATAGGATGTAAATATGCCGAAGTTTCCTTCATTAATGATAGACGCAGAGGTCGCACAACATCACCTTTGATCGATACATCATGATCATAAAGCGTAGTAATGGTTCTAGCCGTGAATGCCAGTGGTTATGTGTGAAGGGCATAATGAGATACTTCGGCACTAAAGTACCCCCTACTACGCGCTAATTTGGTTAGCTAAAGTGAAGTAGCCCATTTTAGAGCCCCTTCATTCTTGTCATCATGATTAAACAACATGGAAAGCGTGATTGAACATCGTGATTACAAAGCGTGGGAACGGCTTTAGCCGTGAATGTCAGGGGTGTTGTATGAAGGGCATATCAGACACTTTCGGCACTAAAGTGCCTTATATGGACTCCTCCTATTGCACAATACCCTTCGTTAATTTTGTTAGACTGCGTACTTATATGCGGGCTCATAATGAGGAGCTACCTCGGCCCTATGATGTATTCGCGCCCTTGTGCCTCTTCTCCTACTCGGTGTTTTAACACACTAATCACTTTACAGGCTATCAAGGGTGGGTCTAACCGCTTAACGCAGGTTCTTGGTCAATACAGTTATTTCTGTTATCGAAGACTAAATGTTAATTTGCTAGTAGGCTTGGTTCATAACGCGTGCCCTTTTTCAGCATGGCATACGCCGTCCGAACTGTTTTATTTG
>NZ_FPAZ01000044.1 GCF_900116435.1 Pseudoalteromonas lipolytica
GCTGAATCGCTGATACTCGCTGTCACACTGTAGTTACCATCGGCCAGTGCTTGCGCTGCATCGACACTCCAATTACCTGACGCATCGGTGGTCACTGTCACTGTGTGGCTGGTGCCATTGGCATCGGTAAAGGTCACATCTAAATTAGTATTGGCTAAGTCTGATGAACCTGTCACCGTTGGCGTGTTGTCATTGGTCAGCGCTGGCGCATCAATGGTGATGGTTGGCGCGGTCACATCAATTGTGCCGGTTTCGGTGTCGGTGCCTGTATTACCGGCGGCATCACTCAGTGTCGCAACAACGGTGTAGTTTCCTTCCGCCAGTGCTGAGCTCAGCTCGACTGACCAACTGCCATCAGCCTGCACAATGGCTGTGGCGCTTTGTGTCGCCCCGTCACTGTCAGTCACGGTTAACAAGACTTGAGAGCCTGCTGCCGCACCACTGCTTTGGCCACTAATAACAGGCGTTACATCGTTACTGTCGGCAATCGCATCAATACTGACAACTGGCGCGGTGATATCCACTTCACCGGTGGCACTTGCTGATGCTGGGTTACCAGCTTGATCGCTGACTGTCGCGGTAACGGTGTATTCGCCTTCCGCTAGAATCGTGCTGGCTGCCACTGACCAACTACCATCACTTTGCATGGTGGTGGTCACGGTGTGACTGTTGTTGTTTGCATCGGTGATCACCACGGTGACTGTGCTGCCTTGTGGCGCACTGGCTGTGCCGCTAATCGTCGGGGTGGTGTCGTTTGTAATGCCCAGTTCGTTAATGTCAATCGCTGGCATGGTGGTATCAATAATACCGGTGCGAGTGGCGGTGCCAGTGTTGCCATTTTCGAGCACTGAGGCGGTCACGGTAAACTCACCTTCTGGTAATGCGGTTGTCGCTGTGACACTCCACGTGCCCCCACTGACGGTGGTGGTAATTGTTTCGACAGGGTTTGTCCCATCATCAATCACAACCGTCACCACACTGCCATTCTCTGCATCACTGGTGCCGTTGATGGTCGGTGTGGTGTCATTTGTTTCACCAATCACATTAATCGTGACACTTGGGGCCGTGGTGTCAAGCAGCGCACTGTCGCTTGCGGTGGTGGCGTTGCCTGCCGCATCGGTAATGCTCGCATCAATCGTGAAGGTGCCATTATTCAGTGGGCTAGGGACATCGGCGCTCCAAGTGCCATCCGCTAATACTGTCGCGGTGAAGGTGTAGGTGTTGGTGCCATCAGAGACACTTAAGTTCACCACACTGCCCGCAGGCTCGTTAGACGTACCGCTAATGGTTGGGGTGGTATCATTCACCGTTCCCAAGCTATCAATTGCTAAGCTAGGCGGTAAGGTATCAATGCTGCCGGTGCCTGTGTCTGTGCCAACATTGCCCGCAGCATCAGTTATAGTGGCAGTTACAGTGTACGCACCATCTGGCAAGCTGCTTGATGTGGCTTGCCATGACCCATCAGCTAAGACTGTCGCGGTCAAGCTGTGTGAATCACCATTGCTATCAACGATGCTAAGGTTCACGACCGTGCCAGCAGGCTCGGTTGACGTCCCTGAAATAACCGGTGTACTGTCATTACCTAGGCCATTGTCATTTACAGTAACAACGGGGTTGGTGGTATCGATATTGCCTGTGGCGGTAACGTTGCTGGTGTTGCCTGCATCATCACTGATGGTCACGGCAACCGTGTAGCTGCCTTCGGCTAGGGCTGTCGGTACTTCAACGCTCCAATCACCACTGCTATTTACGGTGGCGGTGAGTGTTTGCTCTGCCCCATTGCTGTCGGTGACTGTCACAGTGACGGTGCCGCCCACTTCATTACTACGACCACTGAGTACCGGCGTGACATCACTGCCCTCACCCACACCGGTTAAGGTTAGTGTTGGCGCAAGGGTGTCGATAACACCGGTCACGGTTTCTTCGCTTAAGTTACCAACCCCATCGCGGACACTGGCTTCAACGCTAAACTGACCATCGGCTAAGGCGGT